>JAWKWD010000005.1:0-259823 GCA_041397805.1 Hyphomicrobiaceae bacterium | reverse complement strand
AGTATCGGTCGTCAGCTGCATCGGTGTCGCCTCGCCCTGGATCTCGCCATAGCCCCGGCAGAGCCATTAGAGCCGGCTCGTGTCACAAACAATCCTGCTGCCGATAGCCTCGGCCTCGAGCCGATGCCATCATGGGGCCGACCGCGCGCCACAAACCGCCCGGCCCCGAACGATCCGGCCACACCGGACAAATCCGAGGAACGCTCTCATGAAGCTTGGCTATTTTGACGACTACAAGCTTGGCGTGGTGATCGGCGACGGCATCGTCGACGTCACGTCCGCCGTGCGTGACATCCCGCATCTCGGCCCCGGCGACCTGATCAACGGCGTCATCGCCCGGTTCGGCGAGTACCGGCCGCGGATCGAAGCCGCCGCCGCTGCCGGCAAGGCCGTGCCACTCGCATCCGTCAGGCTGCGCCCGCCCTTGCCCAAGCCGGTCACGATCGACTGCATGGCGGTCAACTACATGGAGGACGGCACGCGCGATGCGCCGGCGCCGATCAACGCCTTCCACAAGTCGCCGAGCGCCATCATCGGTCCCGGCGACACGATGGTACTGCCCGACGTGCCTGCCACCGTATTCGAAGGCGAAGCGGAAGTCGCCGTCGTGATCGGAAAGCGCGCCTCGAACGTCAAGGCCGCCGACGCCATGGAATACGTCTTCGGCTACATGAACTTCATCGATGGCTCGGCCCGCGGCTTGCCGCCCCCGAACAACGTCTTCTTTCAGATGAAGTCACGTGACACCTTCGCGCCGATCGGACCATGGATCGTCACTGCCGACGAGATCTCGGATCCCCAGCGGCTGCAGGTCCGCCTTTGGAACAACGGCGTGCTGCGCCAGAACTTTAATACCAGCGACATGGCGCACGATATCAGGCGATGCATCGAGTGGGCCACCTCGATCCACACACTCGAACCCGGCGACATCCTCGCGACCGGGACCAACCATCGCGGGCTGCATCCCTTCCAGAATGGCGACAGGATCGAACTCGAGACGGATGGCCTCGGCCGGCTCGCGTTCTCGGTGCGCGACGACCTGGAGAGGAAGTGGGAATGCGTGACGCGTCTCGAGCGGCAGGAGAAAGGGCTCGATCCCATCCCCCCGCAGCTTTCCGGCAAGTATGCAAAGGCCAAGGCCTGACCTTTGATGCCTTGGTCGAACGACTTGGCAACCAGGTGTCAGGCTTTCTCCTGACACCTCGGATCAAGTCTCCGCTGGCTCCGACACGCGCGGCTGCCGCTCGCCCTGCACCGGCGCAAGGATCGTGACTGCCAGATCGCGCCCGCGAGGCACATCCACGACTTCCAGTGCCTCTTCGAGGCCATCCACGACGACGCTGCTGATCAACTCGTCCTCGGGCTCCCATCCGGAAAGTCGTGCGACGTCGTGCGAAAGCACCAGTTGCACATCCCGCTCCTTGGCGATGCTCCCGAGTTGCAGCGCAATCTTGACGGCCGGCCCGACCACAGTCAGGTCGACTGTCGCCCCGTGACCGATGCGCCCCAGGATCAAGTGGCCGGCATGGAGCCCCGCAGCGATTCGAACCGGGCGGCCGAGCTCGGGGCCGATCACCGAGTTCAGATGATCGAGCGCGAGGTCGATGGCGCGGATCGCCCGCAATGCCTGGCGGCAGCCCCCCTCGACCCCGTGCCTCTGGCCGAACACCGCGATCACCCCATCGCCGATGTACTTGTCGATCGTCCCACCCTGAGACCGGATCGCCGTTCCGACGGCCGTGAAGAATTGGTTGAGCAGGAACACGACGTCATACGGCAGCTTGGTCCGCGTCAGCTCGTTGAACTCGCGCATATTGACGTAGAGCACGGCCAGCGGCTTCTCGGTGCCGCTCGAATCCGATTCTGGCACACCCGCAGCTTCCGGTCCCGTCCCGACCGGCCTGAGAAGCCGCGTTACCACAAGCGGCTTCGCCGGCCGGATCTGGCACGCGAGCCGCACATTGGCCGGTGCCTCGATGGCAGCCAGCGTCACGGACTCTGGGAACACGGCGGGCGGAAGATTCTCCGCGCCCTCCTCGATCCGCACGCGGCACGTCGAGCACCTCGCCCGCCCACCGCACACCGAGGCATGGGGGATCTTGTTGATGCGGGAGATCTCGAGCAGCGTCGGCCCGATCGGCACCGTAACATTGGGTCCGCCGGAATAGCTGATCTGCACCCTTGGCGCCGACAGCCAAGAGAGATACCGGATCGCGAAAATGGCGGCGATCAAGCCGAGCACGGCGAGGAACCCGAGCCGCACCCAGACGCGATACTCCGCGAGCAGCGCGTTCGCATCGGCGTTCGGCCAACGCGTGAGCTCCTTCACGCGGTCGAAGGCGTCCTTGTTCTCGATCAGCGCAGAGACCGCGCGTCCCGAAACCATGAAGCCGGCAAGCGATGCCAGTGGAATGGTGATCGCAAGAAACAGCAGCACCGGCTGCATGGCTCGATAGGGAGTATGCAGCCTGAGCCAGAAGTGAATGCCGAGGCAGCCGTGAATCCACACGATCACGAGCAACGTGCTCTGCAGAATGGCGCTCGCTGGCCACAGGCGCGACAGCTCGTAGAGGTAGTTGGTCTCTACGCCGAAGAAATTGGCGGCGACGCGGGTGTTGACGATGTGTGGAAACAGAAGAAACGGGATCAGGAGGCCCAGCACGATTTGCAGGAGCTCCCACCACGGAAGCCTGTAGGTGGTTCGCCGCGCCACTTTCCAGAGCGCGAAGAAGATGTGAATCCCAAGCGCCGCCGCGAGGATGATCGTGCCCGGCAGCGATCGGATGACGAGAACCCGCCACCGATCGAGCTGATCCATTTGCTCGAGACTGACGAGACCGACGGCCGTGTTGAGGAAGTGCGTGAGCGCGAAAAGAAACAGGATCAGGCCAGAGATCAGCCTGAGCCTTTGCGGAATGTCACCGCGCGTCAGAATATGCATCGATCACCACCTTCGCAGAGGCCGCACACCGTACCCCGAAGGTACACACCCTGTGCCGGCCGAAAAAGTCAAAACAGAGCAATAATCGTCCGTAACGGAAATGCCGTTCGTAGGTTTCTGCAACTTGACTGAAGCTGAGGCTGCCTCGCCCCTCAACGCGCCTCGACGAGATCGAACGTCGCCTCGGCCTGCCCCTCGGCTCCGACCAGCGTCGCCCGGATGGGCCGCCCCTTCAAATCGGCAACGTCCGCTCCGTCGGAAAGATCGACCACGAAGCGGCGCGATCCGTCGGCCGACTGTCCGGCTGGTTGCGGCAGCGGGATCCAACGTCCCTCGGGTGCCTCCAGGAAAATATCGCCCTTCTCCGGCTGCCCAGGAAAGCGGGCGTCAATGACGACCTCCGGCTTCTCTCCCGTCAGCCGCGCGGTTACGCGTTCCAGCCGAGGCACCTTCGCCCCGCTTGCTCCTTCGACCGGAACTTTCGACAGCGCCTCGGAAAGACGACCCGTCGACGACAGAACCGCAGCATTCTGCGGCACGGTCAGCCCGAGCGTATGCGTCACCGGAATGCAAACCTCTCGGCAAAGCCCGAACTCTGCGGCGACCTTCAGGACAATCGGCTTGGAGGGGTCTTTCGGCGTCAGCGCCACCGGCAGCACGACGTGCTTCTTGTATCCGATCGTGTCGCCGTCTCGCCCCTTGAAGCGGATCGGCGCTGGAAACATGAGCTCCGCCTTGGCCAGGTTCTCCGACCCATCGAGGTCGACCTGCGGCGGAACACCGGACGTTCCCGGATTGCGCCAATAGGTCTTCCAGCCATCGTCGAGCTCGATCTCGAGGCCGGCATAGACGCGGGTTGCATGCCCTGGCGCCGCGACCGACCCTGCGATCAGGCGAACCTGCGCCGCTTGCTCGCGAGTCCAGGACGAGGCGAGCGGAGGAGCAGAACGGTCGGATGCCTCGGCCCCACTGACCGGAAGGCACAGCATGCCGAGCCCGAACCCGAGCAGTACGCGCCAATCGCCGCTCCGTCGCCCCATGCGCTTCCACATAATCAGATGCACCCTTTTGTTCAGCCGCTACGCTCCTATCTAGTAGGCAGCGCGTGAGGCGCCAATGCTTGAAGACCCCGCTCACGTCGGATTGATGGCTTCACAGCGCGACAATCCCAAGGTTAATGTCGAACGATGAACGCCAAGGCTAGGCCCGCTTTGTCGGGCACGGACAACTACCTCGAAGGCCAGCTTCTGCTGGCCATGCCGACGATGACCGATAAGCGGTTTCGCCGGGCCGTCATCTACATGTGCCGGCATTCCGACGACGGTGCGATGGGCATCATCGTCAATCAGCTGGCTCCGGAGCTGACGTTCCGCTCCCTTCTCGAACAGCTCGATCTCAATGGCGAGGAGGCTGCCGGTCTTGTCGACGAGATTGGCGATAAATCCGTCCACATCGGTGGGCCCGTTTCGACCGAGCGCGGGTTCGTGTTGCACAGCGACGATTTCGTCATCGAGGACTCGACGCTCCCGATAGCGGACGGGATATGCCTGACCGCGACGGTCGACATGCTCAAGGCCATCGCCGAGGGCAAAGGCCCTTCGGAAAGCATTCTTGCTCTGGGTTACTCAGGTTGGGCCCCCGGCCAGCTCGAGAGTGAGATACAGGCCAATGGGTGGCTGCATTGCGCCGCCGACCGGAATTTGGTGTTCAGCGACGACATCGAACAGGTTTACCACCGCGCGCTGTCCACGCTCGGCATCGATCCGACATTTCTGGTGTCGAATGCAGGGCACGCCTGACTGGTCGTCGTTCCTCTCGTCCGAAAATCCCGGCGTGAAGCCGGCATGAGCGCCACGAACCGAATCGCGTTCGTCGAAGCTCTCTATCCCGCCGCCTTCGGACGTTTCGCCTCGGGCTGCGGCGCCCCCGAGGGTTCAGGGACAGGATCAGCCTTGCCGGCAAGCTTGGCGAGACTTGCCGCGACAGCTGGCGAGAGAGAGGCAATGCCGGCCCTGCGTGCCCCGGGCTGCTCCGGCGCAGGGCCACGCTCAGGTTGCGGTCCATTGCCGCGCGCCGCTCCCGAGGCGCCCGCCCCTGCACCGCTCACCGGGGACTGAGCCACGGGAGCCGCCGATGGGCCCTTGCTGTGGAGGGCATGCGTGGGCACCACTTCATCGCTACGCATCGTTGGTTGGGGCGGCGGCGCCCGCATCGCTGGCGGCCGGGAGGCACCGCTTACCGGCGGCCGCGCATGTGCAGGACTCGCGGTGGAGGCCGCACTCGTCTGGGGACCTCCCGGAGGCAGGCTGCTCGGAGGTGGCATCCCACGGGTCTGTGACTGCTGCGTTCCGCCCGGCTTCGCAGCGCCGGCATACCCGTTTCCGAACCCCGGAGCAGCCCCATCCCCCTGCGCCACCGCGACAGGCCCGGGCTGTGCCGCTGTGCCCCCCAGTGGACCTCCGGAAAGCTCGCTGCGTGGCTGCCCAGTCCTCATCTGAGGAGGACCAGTCGGCTGGGTCCTGAGGCCGGGTGGAGGTTGTTGCGCTGGATGCGCCGGCAAGACCGGCGGCCAACCTGATGCTGCAGGCGTGCTGAAGCCTCCGTTCGCGGGCCCTGGCGGGGATCCGGCCGGTGACGCGATCGCACCCGAGGGGCTCGGACCATTTTGGGGCGCCATGACCGTATCGGCAGCCGTCTCTGCCCCCTTTTTCTTCTCCTGCCCGCGAACCATGCCCCGCCGACGCATCCGCCGCTCCGATTTCCGGATCAGCCGGAGCAGGCGAAGCACTTCGGCCTCGCCCATCGCCTCGCCGTAGTGGAACCCTTCCGCGTAGTGGCACCCGATCGCCCGCAAGAAGGTCGCGTCCTCCGCCGTCGCGACGCCGTCGCCGAGAACTTTCCGGCCGAGCTCATGCGCCACGGCCACGATCGATCGTACCAGCGCCGCATCCCGTTCGCCCTGGCTCGACCATTCGATCAGCGCCTTGTCGATCTTGAAGGTTTCGAACGGAAAGCGGCCCAGATAGGCGAGCGAGCTGTAGCCTGTGCCGAACCCGTCCATCCAGAGCTCGACACCAGCCTCGTGCAGCAGCTCGAGCACGTGCGTCGCCTGCTCGGGATTGTCCATCACCAGGCTCTCGGGAACAGCCACCCGGAGTGTTCCGGCAGGCAGCACCGAGCGGGATCGGGCATGCCGAACCTCTTGGATCAGATCCGGCGAGAGAAGCTGACGGCTCGAGAGGCTCAGGGTCACGAAAAGGGGGTTCTCTGGCCGGGGCAGCTCCTGCTGCCAGCGGGCGATGTCCGTGACGGCACGATCGAGAATGAATGCGCCGAGCTGGCTGACGACGTCGGCACGTTCTGCCATTGGCATCAGATCCGACGGTGACAAAATGCCGAGTTTCGGATGGTGCCATCTGACAACCGCCTCGAAACCGATCAGATCATCGTTGGAAAGGCCCACGACGGGACGATAGAGCAGCGTCAGGCGCCGTTCTTGAATGGCTTGTGCGAGATCGCGCTCGAGCTGCTGGCGCTCGGCGCGCTCGCTTTGCATCTCGTGACTGAAGATCTCAGCCCTGTCGCTTCCGAGGCGTTTTGCACGATGCATCGCCACTTCGGCATTGCGCATGAGTTCCCGTGCGCTCTCCTGGGACCCATCATGGATCGCGATGCCGATCGATCCCGTGAGCACGATCTCCTGGCCCGCGATGCGGATCGGCGACCGCAGCGACAGGCGCAAGCGCTCGGCAAACGCGGCGAGCTCCGCTGGATCGATCTGGTCTGCCAGGAACAAGGCGAATTGGTCCCCGCCGATCCGGGCCAGGGCCCCTTCTTGTCCAATGATTCGCTCGATCCGGCGCGACACCGTCAGGATGATGCTGTCGCCGACCACCAGCCCGAAATCGGTGTTGACCGAGCGGAAACGATCGACGTCCACGAAAATCACGGCCACCCGCCGGGCAGCGCCGGATGGCTCGCGCCGCAAGACACCTGCAAGCCTGTCCAGGAACAACTCCCTGTTCGGAAGCGAGGTGAGGCTGTCGTAGACGGCGTTGTGCAGCAAGCGCTCCTGGGCGCGCTTCTGATCCGTCGTGTCGCGCACCAACCCGACGCAGCGCAGATTGCGCCGATCGGTCGTCGGCACACTCGCCCCTTCGAATTCGAGCCATCGATACGAGCTGTCCGCATGGCGGAGCCGGATGCCACTTCTCAGCGTTCCGCCGCCGCGCTCACGGATGGCGAGCAGCTCGAGCCTGAACCGCTCCCGATCCGCCGGATGCACATAGGCCAGAAAGTCGTCGGCGCTACTTGGCAGCTCACCGGGCCCCAGCCCCAGCGCCGCCTCGATCTCCGGATCGAGCCGGATCTCGTCGCGACGCACGTTCCATTCCCAGAACGCCACACCCGCCCGGTCCATGGCCGCGATTCTGAGCTGCTGCCCGCCATGGCCGACTCCGAGCAAGGGCTCGGCTGATCGGAACGCATATTGCGTCACCGTGAAGGCGATCAGGACGAGGATGAGCACCAGCCCGGCGACCAGCCCCGATATGGCGAACTCACCCGACAAGCGTCCGGTCAGCGTCACCGCCGCACCGAATAGCCACACCAGATAGAGGATCCAGGTCGGCATGAGCGCCAGGGCGCGGTCGAGGCCTCTGAGCGCCAGCACCCCGATCAAGACGAAGCCAAGCCCACCGATCAGGGCGAGCGATAGCCGCGCCACCGTTGCGGCGAGCCGGGGATCGAGCACGGCCACTCCGACGATCGCAAGCTGCGCGGCGATCCACACGACGAAGAGGGTCCTCGCGAAGCCCCCCCATAGATTCACGCGCAGGAATGCAGCGAGGAAGATGACCAGACTGGCTGCAAGTGCTGCCTCGGCGGCCGCCCGGTATTGGGCATTGTCCTCGGGCTTCATCTGGAAGAGCTTGTGCCAGAATCCGAAGTCGACGCAGAGCAATGCCAAAGCACACCACGCGACAAGGCCCGCCATCGGGAAGATGGACTTGTGGTTGGCAGCAAACACAGCAGTGAGGAAGACAGCGAGCAGGCCGGTGATGCCCAGCATGATGCCGTTGAACAGCTGTCGCTCTCGCTGCCGCTGCTCGAACTCGATCGGCCTCCACAAATTGATCCTGGAGAAACGGTCCGATGCGAGTTCGGCCACATATGTGACCGTCTGGCCGCGCTCGATGGTCAGGCGAAAGATGTCGACGCGATCGTTCTTGATCCGCTCGGGCGCGAAGCCTGCCGAGTGGCTCACCGCAGTAATGCGGCGCGCATCGAGGTCGGGCCACACCACTCCGGACGCGATCGGCGTGTAGCGGTCGGCGGTCAGCCACAACTCGATCACTTTGTTGGTCGGGTTGCTGAGCGCAAAAGCAAGCCAGTTGGGGTTCGAGCCTGGTGTCGTCGCCCTCACCGCCATACGCGCCGCGGCACCGTCGGCTCCGGGCGCCATCTCGATCTGGAGAGTATCTCCACGCCCTTCGTAAGCTTCACCGAGCGCCGAGATCTCGAGCCTCTCCTGCTCCCCGGTGAGCGTGATCGCCTTGAGCGCAGCCGCGGTCATTGTCTGCATCAGCAGCAACAGCAAGGCGAGGCTGCTCAGGATTGCAGGCCGCAAGGGCGATTCCGGCCACGTCGAGCGGCCGACAGAAACGAGACGGTAGCACCAGCGAGCCCGCTGTCCCCGTCTCGAGTTCCCCCTCGTCCCCCAGGTCCCCCTCATGCCGCGTGCCCCTCCGCGACGATCGACGGCGGTCCGGTGCCTATCTGCCGCCCCCCGCTCGCATCGGCGGCACCGTCCAGCTCGAGCCGTTGCTCATCACGATCGCCCGCACCGTTCTCGGCATCACGTCTGGCTTCCTGCCGTAACCGCCCGAACAGCAAGTGATCCTCGAACACGCCGTTGATCTTCAGGTAGCGGCGGGCGAGTCCTTCCTGGCAGAACCCCGCCCCCTCGAGCACTGCGATGGATGCACGGTTGGAGGGCATGCAGGCCGCCTCGACGCGATTGAGCTCGAGCCTGTCGAAGGCGTACGCCAACGCCCCACCTACGGCTTCTCTCGCATAACCCCTGCGAATGTACGGCAGACCGATCCAGTATCCGAGCGACGCCGACTGCGTGACGCCATGCCGGATGTTCGTCAAGGTCACTCCCCCGAGCAGTACGCCATCCTCCGCCCGTTCGATCAGGAACGGTGCAGCCGTCCCTTGTTTCCAGTCTCTTCGGTAACGTTTGAGCCGCCTTCGAAAAGCCGCCCACGAGAGTTCATCGGCCGACCACGACGGCTCGAATGGCTCCAGATGCTGCCGGCTCGTCTCGCGCAGCAGCGACCAGGCCTCGTAATGGCGTGTGGCAGGCACGACCAGCCGCACACGTCCGGACCGGAGCCCCGGCTCCGATCTGGCGAACAGCCTGTTGAGCGTCCATGCCATGGCCTAGAGCCGCGCCCTCATCCGCCTCTCTTAACCCGCGGCCGCCGCGGACTGATCCGCAACGCCCCGCAGCTCCCCGTCCTCACTCCCCCCGACCAGCGCGATCGAGAGCTCAGAACCCGTCATGAGGCGTTCGGCAACGGCCCGGACACCTTCTGCAGTGACGGCGTCGACCTTGCCGATGAGCTCGTCAGCCGGCAACAGGCGATCGAACGCCAGCAGCTGCCGCGCCATCTGCTCCGCCCGGGAAACCGAGCTCTCGAGGCTCATCAAGAGCCCGGTCTTGAGCTGCGCCTTCGCCCGCTGGATCTCACGGTCGTCGGGCTTTTCCGAGACCATCCCCGAAAGCTCCTGTCGCACCACGTCGACCAACTCGGCGAGCGTCTCGGGTCCCGTTGAGGCATGCACTGACAAAAGGCCCGTATCCCCGAGCCCCCAGGCCGAGGAGTAGATCGAATAGCAAAGCCCGCGCTTCTCCCGTACCTCTTGAAAGAGGCGCGAAGACATCCCTCCGCCCAGGATCCCGGACAGAACCTGCAGGGCGTAGAAATCCGGATCACGATAGGAAAGACCCTGATAGCCGAGCACGACGTGAGCCTGCTCGAACAGGCGCGTGGAAACCCGCGAGCCGCCGACATAGAGCGCCGGGGATGCCGTTGGAATATCGCCACCGGGCAGCCCTCCGAACAGGGCCTCGGCGTGACGCACCAACGTCTCGTGGCGAATATTGCCCGCAGCGGATAGCACCATGCCCCCGGCCCGATACCGAGACCCGAGAAATGCGCGCAGATCGCTCGCCGTGAAGGCCGTGACGCTTTCCGGAGTGCCGAGAATCGGCCGACCCAGCGCCTGTCCGGGAAACGCGGCATCCTGGAACAAATCGTAGACGGTATCGTCCGGGCTATCCCGCGTGGCGGCGATCTCCTGCAGGATCACCTCGCGCTCGCGCTCGAGCTCTTCCTCGTCATAAAGGGAGTTCTGGATGATGTCGGCAAGGATCTCGATAGCCACCCCGACGTCATCCTTGAGCACGCGTGCATAGTAGCTTGTCGTGTCGAGGCTCGTTGCCGCATTGAGATCGCCGCCGACCTGCTCGATCTCCTCCGCGATCTGTAGGGCGGACCGCTGCCGGGTGCCTTTGAACGCCATATGCTCGAGGAGGTGAGAGATGCCGTGCTCGGCCTGGGCCTCGTGCCGGGCGCCCGACGCAACCCAAAGCCCAAGCGCTACAGTGCCAAGATGCGGCATCTCGTGCGACACCACGCGCAGCCCGTTCGACAAACGAGACTGATTGGTCGTCATCGGTGTGCGCTCCTTCTGCCTACATGCGACTCTATGAACTCGGCAATCGCACCCTGGTCAGCGGGCATACGATTGATGCGCTCGGGCAGCGCCGCTTGCCGGCGCACAGCTTCTGGGACGACCGGCGCCTCTCCCAGCGCCTGGCGGATCGCCTCGGGGAACTTGGCCGGATGCGCAGTTGCAAGGGTGATCATAGGTACCCTGCGGTCTCGCGCCGAGCGTTGCGCCACGGCGGTGCCGACGGCCGTGTGCGGATCCGCAACGTATCCCGCCTCCCGCGAAAGGCGGCGAATCTCGTCGATTGTCTCTGCCTCGCTCGTACGACCGGCCTCGAACAGGGCCCGCATTTGGCCGAGCTCATCCGCGTGGAGGGCGAACCGACCCGCGCTCTTCAATGCCGCCATCTGTTCATTGAGGCGCTCGGCGCTGCGGCCCGCCGTCTCGAACAAGAGTCGCTCGAAGTTCGAGGATATCTGAATGTCCATGCTCGGCGAATGCGTGGCGACCACCCCTTTCGGCTCGTAAACGCCGGTCTCGATCGTGCGCACCAGAATATCGTTCACGTTCGTCGCCACGACCAGACGCTCAATCGGCAGCCCCATGCGGGCCGCAGCATATCCAGCGAAAATATCACCGAAATTGCCGGTCGGGACGGTGAAGCTGACCCGCCTCTCCGGTGCCCCGAGAGCCACCGCAGAGGTGAAGTAGTAGACGATTTGCGCGACGAGCCGCGCCCAGTTGATCGAGTTGACTCCGGCGAGCCCCAGTCGGTCGCGCAGCGCCAGATCGTTGAACAGCGCCTTCACGATGTTCTGGCAGTCGTCGAAGGTGCCGTCGACGGCCACGGCATGCACGTTGGCATCCGCCGGCGTGGTCATCTGCCGGCGCTGCACGTCGCTGACGCGGCCATGCGGGTAGAGGATGAAGATATCGATCGAGTCCCGGCCGCGAAAAGCCTCTATGGCAGCCCCGCCCGTGTCGCCCGAGGTAGCGCCGACGATCGTCGCCCTCTGTCCCCGGCGCAGCAGCGCGCGGTCCATCAGGCGCGCTAGCACCTGCATGGCAACGTCTTTGAAGGCGAGCGTTGGCCCGTGGAAGAGCTCGAGCACCCAGTGCGAGGCCCCGATCTGGACGAGCGGTGCCACCGTTCGGTGCCGGAACGTCGCGTAGGCCTCGCTGATAATCCGCCCCAGCGCCGCCTCGTCGACATCTTCGTCCACGAAGGGCCGCATGACGTCGAGCGCAACCTCCTCGTAGGAACATCCGCCCATCTTAGAGATCTGGCTCGGCGTCAACTGCGGCCAGGTTTCTGGCAGGTAGAGCCCCCCGTCCCGGGCAAGCCCGGTCAGCAGCACGTCCTCGAAGCCGAGCGAAGGGGCCTGTCCCCGAGTGCTGACGTATTTCACGGCGCGATGGGCCTCGCCTTGGGAGTTTTGTGGAAACGGTGCCGACGGCCGCGCGACCCTATCGGCGAAGCTTGGCCTCGACAAGGCCGCGTGGGACGACACCCCTAGCAGTCCCCAGCACAAATCAAAACTTTAAGTTGCAGACTTCGCGTCCTCGCTGCCACGCTGCAATCGGGACCTAACGAATGCGACATATACGCCAACAAGTGTTGCCGCAATGCCATACCAAGTCAGGGCGTATTGCAGATGGTTGTTGGGGATCTCCAGCCGCGTAACTCCGCCTTCGGGTGCAAAGGGACCGGCAGCAGAGCCCTTCTCGGCCTCGACGAAGAACGGGGCCAGGACTTCCGGGTCGAGCTTCATCGCAACGGCCATTCCCTGCAGATCGCGCCAATACCAGATGTTCTTTGCCGGGTTGTTTTCCGGCGTGAACATACCCTTGGCCTCGGGCATCCGGATCAGCCCGACGATCTCTATAGCTTTCGTCGGATCGGGCTTCGGCTCCGGTCGCGTCGCCGGATCGCGGCGAGCCTCCGGCACGAAACCGCGATTGACGATCACCACCCGGTTGCCCGCATCCAGCGGTGCCGTATCGAGAGGCGCGTAGACGTGAAATCCGGGCCCCGCCTGCGTCGGCATCCAGAGATAGAGTTCCGGGCCTCCCTCGTGCCACTGCCCCCTGAGACGCACGTGGGTATACTCCAGGTCCGCCCCGGCCTGCGCTCGCTTCAGCGCCTCCTCGAATGGGATCGGCGGCGCCTTCACACGAGCTTCGATCTGTTCGATCAGATGGTTCTTCCACTTGAGGCGCTGCACCTGCCAAGTGCCGAGCCCGATCAAAACCACGAACGCAAGAGCGCTCGCAATCGTCGGCCATAGCAGTCCGGTCCTGCGGTCCACCATCAGACACGGGGCCCCTTGACGTCGGCACCACCGGCCTCGCGCGCCTTGTAGTGGAATTGCAGCGCCGCGAGCGTCGCCTTCAAGACCTTGAGAAGCCCGATCGCCAGCACAGGCGTGAGAACTCCCCAGAGAACAATGTGCCCCCAGACGGGAACCCCGAATTTGAACTCGGCGATCAACGCCCCCCCGAGGACCAGGAACCCCAGGATGAAGATCGCGAACACGGCAGGGCCGTCGCCAGAGTCGATGAACGCATAGTCGAGCCCGCAAGCGTCGCAATTCTCCCTGATCGACAGTGACACGAGCCCGTTGAAAAGGCGCCCCTTGCCGCAGCGCGGGCATTTACATGTCAGTCCAACCACGAACGGTGAGGGCGGAACGTCGGTCATTCGGCGGAATCCGAAGGCTTTTGGAGTGTCGGGACGGAACCTGACTGCGCAAGTGGGCCCAGCGCCCCTCTCCCGCAATCTGGCCAATCGACGCGGCTGGCTTCCCCGAAAAACACGCACGACCGCTGGGCAAGACTCGCATGTCCGGACTATCTATGGCGTCGAGACCGGCCGCGAAGCCGCCCGCCCCAGCCAAGAGGTAAGCCAATGCAGCGCGAAGCGAAGTCGGAGACCGGTGCCGGAAGCTGGCGCACGACCCCCGAGGAACGACGAAACATCAGCGTCGAGGAGGCCATCCGCGGTCGCCAGTCGATCCGCGGCTTCCTGAAGACGCCGGTTCCTCGTCCCCTTCTGGCGCGAATCATAGAGACCGCCGGCCGGGCCCCCTCCGGCACCAATATCCAGCCATGGAAGGTTTACGTCGTCGACGGCGCCGTTCGCGACCAGATCGTCGCCGAGATGTGCGCCGCCTACGACACGGCTCCCGAGCCGACGCGCCCCTACAATTACTATCCGCAGGAATGGCGCGAGCCCTACATCGGCCGTCGTCGCGCCTGCGGCTGGGGTCTTTACGGCACCTTGGGCATCAGCCGCGACGACAAGGAAGGCATGCGGCGTCAGCGCAGAGGCAACTACGAGCTGTTCGGCGCCCCGACAGGCCTCTTCTTCACCATCGACAAGGACATGGAGCTCGGCTCGTGGATCGACACCGGCATGTTCATCCAGTCCCTCATGATCGCGGCACGTCAATTCGGCCTTGAAACGTGCCCGCAGGCGGCTCTGGCCAACTATCACGAGCTGCTTCGCAAGCGCCTCGGCATGTCCGAGATGGAGCAGATGGTGTGTGGCATGGCCATCGGCTATCCGGACCCCGACGCCAAGGTGAACACGTTCCGCACCGACCGCGAGCCGGTCGAGGTCTTCACCACCTTCGTCGACGAGCTGAAGGGATAAGGATCGCACCGTGCGTGCCTTTCCCGTGCCTGCGCCAAAGGCGAGCCGCTAGCAGGCCTTCACTCCAGCCGGATCTCGGCCCGCCGGTCCAGAAGCTCGGCCAGCGCGCCGAACCGGCGTTGCAGCCGCTCGCCGTCGAGCAGCCTGTGCTGGGGCGGCAGATGGAGCACCAGCCGATCGCCTTCGTAGCTTAGTGGCGTCTCGTCGATCGTCCCCGGCATGCCAATGGAAAGCATGTGCGCCGCTCGGATGGCGGCGCCGAGAACGCGCGCGCGCCGGATCACGCGCCTCGGCACGAGCATCTTGAGCCGCTCGGAGAAATCGTCTGACGCGTCACCGTCACCCGTCCCCATGTGTCGGTAATAAACGGTGAGAGCCAGGAAGACACGCCCGACGTGGTCGATCCCGTTTAATGCAGAGTGAGCGATGACGTTGAGGCTCTGCTCGCCCCGATAGTCCGGCATGGCCCGCCATCCGATATCGGAAAGAAGACATGCCGCATAGCGAAGCCGGCGGTCTTCCTCCGTCTCCTTTGGCCCCGGCGGCTGGAACAACGTGTCCGTCCACGCCGCGAGCTCGTGTGCATGCTCGAGCGATCGTGATCTGAGGCGGGCATAGTCCTCGGCAAACGCAAGCAGCGGATCCTTCCGCCGCTCGAAATCCGACAACAGCGAGTAGAGCAGCCCTTCGCGAATACCGAATACCGAGAACACGACCTCCGAGGGCTGCATGCGCAGCACCAGGCGTTCGAGCACGAGAGCCCCGAACGGGAGCACCTCCCGCCGCGCCCGCGAGACCGATTGTCCGCCTTTGAGGTCCGCGAGCCGTTTCGCCTTGCGAATGGCCTCGGTGACGTTGAGCGTGTCCCGCGCAGTGAGCCGATACCCATGCATCACCCTCAGCGGGTAGTCGGTCATCGTCATGTGGAGCTTGCCCAAGGCTCGCCATGTCCCACCGACTGCAAAGAATGTTCGCCCACGCCCGGCATCGATCCATGGCAATTTGGCAAGTTGCTGGTCGACGATCTCGATCGCCTTGTCGACGCGCGCCCCCGATTGATCGATAAGCCGCAATCCACCCAGCGGCAGCGTAACGGCGGCTCTCCGTCTTCCGCCTTGCACGTCGATCAGCTCGAGACTGCCGCCACCCAGGTCTCCGGCGATGCCGTCGGGACTCCGGAAGCCCATTTCGATGCCATAGGCGGCAAGCTCGGCCTCGCGCTCGCCCGACAGCACCTGGATCGGCTCACCGAGCACCGCCTCCGCCGCCGCGATGAACTGAGGCCCGTTGCTCGCCTCCCGCACCGCCGCGGTTGCGACTGCGCGGATGTTCTTGACGTGAAGATTTCGCGCGACGCCCTTGAAGCGCCTGATAGCACCGATCGCCCGTTCCACGCCCTCGGCACTAAGGCGTCCGGTCGTAACAAGTCCGCGACCGAGACCGCAGGGAACCTTCTCGTTGAACAGTGGAACCGGGCTGCGAACCGCGCCTTCATACACCACGAGCCGCACCGAGTGCGACCCGATATCGATCACTCCGATCGGCTCCAGGTCGCTCAAACGACCTCGACCCGCCTGCATGCTCCCGAATTCCGCCACTCAGTCGGCCTCGATCTGTGCTCAGCTCTTCTCGCGAAACCGCACACGTGGCGGGAAGCTCCCTGCCAGCGACTGACCACGCCCGGAAAGCGATGGGTTGGTCATGAAATACGTGTGGGCATTGAAGGCCTCTTCGCCTGGCCCGGGCTGGATTCTCTCGCAACTCCCGTCCGCGAGCACGCGCCAGCTCTGTTGGTTGTCCTTCAGATTGGCCACCATGATCTGATCGAGGATTTGCTCGTGCACCGTGGGGTTGAGGATGGGAACCATGGCTTCCACCCTTCGGTCAAGGTTCCGAGGCATCATATCCGCAGAGCTGATGTAGACGAGCGCGTGCCTGTCTGGAAGACCGTAGCCGTTTCCGAAGCAATAGATGCGCCCGTGCTCGAGAAAGCGGCCGACGATGCTCTTCACTCGAATATTGTCGGAGAGCCCGGGCACGCCGGGCCTCAGGCAGCAGATCCCGCGCACGACCAGATCGATCTGAACACCCGCGTTGCTGGCCGCGTAGAGGGCCTCGATCACCTGTCCGTCGACGAGCGAATTCATTTTTGCCCAGATCGCAGCCGGACGTCCCGCACGGGCATGCTCGGCTTCCTGCGCGATGTGCATGAGCATCCTTTGGCGGATGCCCTTGGGGCTCGCTGCCAATACCTCGAGATCCGCCGGCTCCGCATACCCCGTCACGAAGTTGAAGATCCGCGCGACATCGCGTGCGATCGCCGCCTTCGCCGTGAAGAAGGACAAGTCCGTGTAGACCCTCGCCGTCTGCGGATGATAGTTGCCGGTACCTATATGGCAGTAGCTCACCACGCCATCGCCTTCGCGGCGCACGACGAGACCTAGCTTCGCGTGCGTCTTGAGCTCGACAAAGCCGTAAACGACGTGCACGCCGGCGCTTTCGAGGTCCTTCGCCCAGCGAATGTTTGCCTCCTCGTCGAAGCGCGCCTTGAGTTCGACGACCGCCGTCACGGACTTGCCGAGGTCGGCCGCGTCTTTCAGGGCTTTGACGATCGGGCTGTCGGTCGAGGTCCGGTAGAGTGTCCACTTGATGGCCATCACATCCGGATCGAGCGCCGCCTGCCGCAGGAATTGGACGACCACGTCGAACGACTCGTAAGGGTGGTGAACGACGATGTCCTTGGCGCCGATCGCCGCGAAACAGTCCCCGTCGTATTCGCGGATTCGCTCGGGGAAGCGGATATTGAACGGCTGGAACAGCAATTTCGGCCTGTCGGCGACGATGAGCTGGCTGAGGTCGGCCAGGCCGAGCAGCTGCTCCTTCATGTAGACGTCGGCCTCGCGCACCTTGAGCTGCCCCGCGACGAACTCGCGAAGCTCCCGCGGCATCGACGCCTCGACCTGCAGGCGGATCACCGATCCCCGCTTCCGTCGCTTCAGCGCGCTTTCGAAGAACCGGACGAGATCCTCCGCTTCCTCCTCCACCTCGATGTCGCTGTCCCGCAGGACCCGGAAAGCGCCTTGCCGCGCAATCCGATAGCCCGGAAACAATCGGCCGACATAGTGCGAGACCAGTGTTTCGATCGGAACGAAACGGATCGGCGCGGAAAGACCACTCGGATCATCGTTGACGGGATCTTGAGGAAGCCGGATGAAGCGTTTCACCTGGGCCGGAATCGGCATGATCGCGTGCATGATGGATCCCGACTTTTCGTGCTCCAGCTCGAGACCGAGAGTGAAGCCCTTGTTCGGGATGAACGGAAACGGATGCACAGGATCGACGGCCAGCGGCGTCATCACGGGAAAGATGTGGTTCAGGAAGTAGGCATCGAGCCAATCCTGCTCGAAGGATTTGAGGCTGATAGGCTCGATCACCTCGAGACCGACCTGGGCAAGCTGGTGTTTAAGCTCCAGCCATGCCGCCTGTTGCTTCGATGACAGCTCTGCGACGAACCGGTTGATCGCGGCCAGTTGCTGTTCCGGCGTCAGTCCGTCCTGGCTAACTGTGCGCACATTCGCGAGCACCTGTCCGTGCAGGCCCGCAACGCGCACCATGTAGAACTCGTCGAGGTTCGACGCGGAAATCGACAGGAACCTGAGCCGTTCCAGCAGCGGATGCTTCGGATTGCCGGCCTCTTCCAGCACACGCGCATTGAACTGCAACCAGGATAGCTCGCGGTTGGTGAAACGGCTCGGCGCCATCTGCACCGGCGTAGGCGCCACGGCCTTGGACGGCAACGGCCTCACCGCCCGTCGCTTGGGCGGTGCCTTCTGCCGAGATCGCCGTGTCCTGGTTGTCACGAGCTCACTCCACATCGGTTCGAAGCTTCGGCCCGATCCACCCAATCGGGCGGTGCGGCCCCTGGGATCGCATGCACAACTTGGCTATGGAGTGTGGCACACTTGCATTGCACGACGAATACACCCCTGCGTCGCTGCCATATTTTGTTAACGCATGAGACTAAGATCTTGTTGGAAATGAATTCGCGCGATTCGCGTTAATGCCGTCTTGAAGTCCGTCGGGCCACTGGCAATACGGCCTGCGTGCCGACCGCCTGACGACCTCGGCCATGAAGACAAGCTCTGCCACGCCGGAACGCTACGCCATGCCCGATCCGCTGAGACGAACCATTCAAACCGCGCTCCTCGGCCTCGTCTGCGCGTTCGAGGGCTTAGCAGCCCAGGCCGCCGAATCGCCCCGATTTTCGCTACCGGTCGCCTGCGAGCTTGGCAGGACTTGCTTCATCCAGCACCACGTCGATATCGACGGCTCGTCCAGGGCCCGCGACTTCGCGTGCGGAACCGCGACGTATAATGGACACGATGGCGTCGACTTCCGCCTCCTCTCGGCTGCAGCCGCGCATGCAGGCGTTTCCGCCATCGCCCCGGCGCAGGGTCGCGTGCTCCGCGTCCGGGACGGCATGACCGACGCCTTCGCCCGCGACCACGGTCGCTCGGGGATAGCCAGCCGCGAATGCGGCAACGGCCTCGTGATCGACCATGGCGACGGTATCGAGACCCAGTACTGCCATCTCTTGCGGGGCAGCATCGTGGTGAGGCCCGGCGACCGGGTCGAGCGGGGCGACATGCTCGGCAAGGTCGGCTACTCCGGATTAGCCGACTTCGCCCACCTCCACTTCACCATCCGTCGCGACGGCCGCGTCCTCGACCCATTCTCGGGCCAGCCAGGGGGAAAAAGCGCAGCCCCCGATCCGTCCTGCCGGCATGGCTCCTCGGAAAGCGTCCTGCCCGGCAATCTTTGGGAGAGCGGTACCTCCCGCAAGCTCGTCTATCGGCCCACCGAGATCATTCAGACCGGCTTCGCCGCCGCCATTCCCGATTGGAAGGCACTCGAGCGAGACCACAGGAGCTTTCAGCCCGCCGCGCCCACCGCCGGCGGCCTCGTTGTCTTCGCCCGGGCCATAAATCTCAATGACGGCGACCGGCTGCGCTTCCTTGTCGAGGGCCCCAACGGCCTTCGAGTTGCCTACACCGCACCACCCCTGGGCAGCAGAAAGGCCGTCTATGTTGCAGGCGCGGGCAAACGCCTGACAGCGCCCCGCTGGGCCTCCGGACGGTACCTCGGCAAGTTCGAGGTCCTGCGCAACGGCCATGCCGTGGCCCAAGCCGCGATCGACCTCATGATGCCGTGAGCCCAACCGGACGCCTCGTCAGCGCATGACGCCGCGCTCCGCCACCTGCTCTTCGAGCCAACGCGCCACCGCCAACAGCCGTCCCTCGTCGCGCCGCTTGCCAATGAGCTGAACGCCGCAGGGCATGCCCTCGACCATCATCAGCGGCAGCGATACGCAGGGCACGCCGAGATAGGTCCACATGGCGTTGAACACGGCATTGCCGGTCGATCCCAGTCCCTTCGGCGCGGGACCGCACGACGAAAGCGTCACGAGCGCCGAAACCTCTCCCAGCGCCCGCTCGACCGCCCCGTAGAGCACCTCGCGAGCGGCAAGCGAGCGCACGTAATCGCCCGCCGTGACCTTTGCCGCCGCTTTGAGACGCTCCGTGAGGTTCGGGCTCACCGCTTCCGGATTTCGCTCGAGGAACGGCCCGTAATACCCGGAGTTCTCGGCCGCCATGACATTGGCATGATGCTGGATGATCCCGTCGAGCGCCGGAATTTGGATTTCGCGCGCGCCCGCCCCGAGCTTCCCGACGAACGTCTCGAGAGCAGCCCGCGCAGGTGCATCCGCCTGTTCCCACGCCGGCGAGCGGAAGAATCCGAGGCGCGGCGCACCGACCATTCCACCAGCAAGGGTGCCGGCTATGCTCGGGCGGCCTCTCTCGTAGCTGACCGAGTCGCTCGGATCGTACTGAGAGAGGGCATCCGTGATCAGCGCCAGATCGGCCAGCGACCGTCCATAGACCCCGACCGTGTCGAGCGTATGCGATTGCAGCGTCACACCCGTCCGCGAGATGAGACCGAGCGTCGGCTTCAAGCCATGCACCCCGCAGAACGAGGCCGGCCGGATCACCGAGCCGCCCGTTTGCGTCCCGAGCGCCAGCGGCATCATGCGCGCCGCCACGCCGGCCGCCGAACCGGACGACGACCCGCCCGGCGTGTGTGCAGCATTGTGCGGGTTCTTGGTCTTGTTCGGCGTTGTGTTGGCAAGCTCCGTCGTCACGGTTTTGCCGATGATCACGGCCCCAGCCGCGCGCAAGACTGCGACGCACGTCGCATCCTTTTCCGGCTGATAGCCCGTGAACAGCGCCGAACCGTTCTGCGTCGGCATGTCGGCCGTGTCGATGATGTCCTTGATGCCCACTGGCAGGCCATGCAGTGCGCCCACCCCGGCACCAGAGGCCCGCTGCTTGTCGAGCCCCCTCGCCTGCTCGAGCGCCCGGACGGGATCCAGATAGGCCCACGCCTCCACCTCGCCGTCGCGCTTCGCGATCTGCTCGAGGCAGGCCTGCGTGTAGGCCTCCGCCGTGAAATCCCCCCGCGCCATGCGATCGCGGGCCTCGGTTGCAGTCAGCTCGAGCAGGACGCTCTGGGACATATCGATGGCTCCTTCAGGCATTTTCGCGATTGAAGCACGTTCCTCTCCGCGATGTCAGCGCATTGGTGCTGGACAGTCGCATGAAGTCACAACAACGTGCCGGTTGAGCAGGCGCCAGCCTCCAGGAAGGAGCGCACCATGGAAGTCCGCAATCGAGGAGCATACCAGCTCGAGGACCGTGAGCTCGTCGCTGAAGGCAAGGATCTACGCGTCCAGGTTCTCACGCTTGCCGCCGGTCAGTGCGTTCCCTGGCATCACCACACCGAGGTGACCGACAGCTTCGTCTGCCTTGAAGGCAGCACGGTCATCGAAACCCGGAGCCCCGACGAAGTCACTATCTTGGAGCCGGGCGAGCGCTTCGCGGTCGCGCCTGGCACGGCACATACCGTCCACGGCAAGGATGGGGGACGCTGCAAGTTCATGATCATCCAGGGCGTCGGCGCCTACGACTTCATCCCCGCCGGCTAGCACTGTCGTCGCGAGCCCTGAGTGCGTCCCGCAGGATCAACGCGACGTGCCGCGCCTCGCGTTGCGCGCCGTCGGCGATCTGATGGCGGCACGAGAATCCGTCGGCAGCGATGACATGGTCTTTGGATGCCGCGCGCACCGCAGGGAAGAGCGCCAGCTCCCCCATCGCCAACGACACGTCGTGCGTCGCCGCCTGGTAGCCGAAGCTTCCCGCCATCCCGCAGCAGCCGGACTCGATGGGCTTCACCGTCATTCCGTCGATCAGGCGCAGCGCCTGCTCGACGGCCCCTGCCACGCCGAACGCCTTCTGATGACAATGCGTGTGGAGATGCACTGTGGTCTCGAGACGGCCGAGCGCACCTTTGGCGATGCCACCGGCCTTGACCTCGGCCACGAGGAATTCCTCCAGCATCACGGCCTGGCCAGCGAGCTTCTCCACCTCGGCACCCAATCCCATCGCCTGCATTTCGTCCCTGAGCGTCAACAGGCAGGACGGCTCGATGCCGACGACCCGATGCCCCGCCTCCAGATGCGGACGCACGGCCTCGAGCAACCGGCGGGCTTCCTTGCGCGCTTCGTCGACGAGGCCAGCGGCAAGAAATGTACGGCCACAGCAGACCGGTCGCCCCCCCTCCTTGGCAGCGATCACCTGCACGCGATAGCCGAGCCGCTCCAGGACCTCGATCGTCGCTTCGAGGTTTTCCGGCTCGAAAGTTCCGTTGAAGGTGTCTGCCAGGAGCGCGACGATCCTCGCGCTTTCCGCGTCACCTTTCCGCTCGGGGCGAGCCGTGCCTTGGCGAGCCGAGGTCGAACCGGTACCGAACCTTCGCCACTTCCATTCCGGCAGTCTGCGCTTCGCCGAAAAGCCCGTCGCACGCTCCATCAGCCGCGCGAGTGCCGGCCAGCGATTACGCAGGTTTGCGAGCAGCGCGAGCTTGCTCGCCACCCCTGCGTATCGCGGCAGATAGGCGACAAGACGCTCCCCGGGCGGCAGCCATCCCTGGCGCGCCCTGTTGCGCGCAGCTAGGGCCTCAATCTTCATCTTCGCCATGTCGACGCCCGTCGGACATTCGCGCCGGCAGGCTTTGCACGAGACGCAGAGCGCCAGCGCCTCCTGCACCTCCGCGGACGCGAGGCCATCGGCTCCGATCTGGCCCGACATCGCAAGCCGCAACGTGTTCGCACGTCCGCGGGTGACGTCGCGCTCGTCTCGCGTCACCCGGTAGCTCGGGCACATGGCGCCACCGGCGAGTTTCCGGCACTCACCGTTGTTGTTGCACATCTCGACGGCGCCCTGGAACCCTCCGCCCGCCCCGGGCCAGGCAGACCAGTCGAGCACTGTTTCGAGGTCATGCACACCGTATCCCGGCGCGAAACGCATCAATGAGCGATCGTCCATGCGCGGGCTGCGCACGATCTTGCCCGGGTTCATCAGGCCATTGGGATCGAACCGGTCCTTGATCGCCTCGAAAAGCTGAACGGTTTTGCGTCCATACATGCTCTCGTGGAACTCGGAACGCACAAGCCCGTCACCGTGCTCGCCAGAATGCGCGCCCTTGTATTCGCGCACCATCTCGAATGCGGCCTCGGCAATGGCGCGCATCGTCTTGACGTCGTGCTCGAGCTTCAGGTTGAGCACCGGGCGCACGTGCAGACAGCCGACCGAGGCATGCGCATACCAGGTCCCCGTCGTGCCATGCTTCGCGAAGACCTCCGTCAGCCGCTCGGTATAGTCTGCGAGATGTTCGAGCGGCACCGCGCAGTCCTCGATGAAGGAGACAGGCTTACCCTCCGTCTTCATGCTCATCATGATGTTGAGACCGGCCGCACGCACCTCCCATACGGCTCGCTGCTCGGCCGCATCCGCGACCTTCACGACTGCGTTCGGATGGCCGAGATCGCCCATCAACTCCGCCAGGCGATCCACGCGGCGCAGGTTCTCGGCCTGATCGTCCTCTGCGAACTCCACGAGCAGCAGGGCATCCGGCTTGCCGCGGACATGTCGCTCCATCACAGGCCGGAACATCGCGATGTCGCGAGCCAACTCGATGAGCGTTCGGTCGACGAGCTCCACGGCGACGGGCCCGAGTTTGACGATGTGCTGAGCCGCCTCCATCGCCTTGCGGAAGCTCGCGAAGTGGCAGATGCCGAGCGCCTTGTTCCTGGGCTGTGGCGAAAGTTTCAGCCGGATGCGCTCCGACAGCGCCAGCGTCCCCTCCGAGCCGCACAGGATCGTTGCGAGGTTGCGAGGCCGGTACCCGGCCGCGCCGGTCGCGGAATGGGCAACCGAGAGCGCAGGCTCGCCGGCAGCGCCAGATGCGAAGTGTTCAGCCGAAGGCGCAGGAGGAAGAAGCCCATCGATGAGGTAGCCGCCGACACGCCGCGAGACCTCTGGAAAGGCCTGACGGATGTGCTCGGCATCCCGCTCGCCGAGTCTCAGGAGATCGCGGAAGAGGTCGCGGGCAGCGTCGGGCGCGTTGATCTTCGTGAAATCGGCCGGCACCTCGCCGAAATGAGCCTTTGTTCCGTCCGCCAGCAGGGCGTCGATCGCCAGAACGTTGTCGCGCATGATCCCGTAGCGGATCGATCGTGTCCCGCAGCTGTTGTTCCCCGTCATGCCGCCGATCGTGGCTCGGCTCGACGTCGAGACATCGACCGGGAACCAGAGCCCTGTGGACTTCAGTTGCCGGTTCAGCTCGTCGAGGACGATGCCTGGCTCGACAAGACATGTCGCAGCATCCCTGTCGGTCTCGAGCAGTCGGTTGACGTGCTTCGAATAGTCGATGACGAGCGACCGACCCACCGTCTGGCCCGACTGCGAGGTTCCTCCGCCGCGCGGCAGCAGAGAAACGCCCGCATCACGCGCGATCTGATGCGCCGCCTCGACATCCGCCGGTGTCTTCGGCACCACCACGCCTACCGGCTCGATCTGGTAGATCGAGGCATCCGTCGCGTACCGCCCCCGGCTGGCAGGATCGAAGAGCACGTCACCTTCAAGTTCGCGCTTCAGACGTTCGGCGAGCGCATGGTGAGGGGGAACGTGCACGTTCATGGAAAGGCTTTCGCGGCAGATTTGCTTGACTGGCCTCGGGGGCGGAACCTATCGCTGGCACAAGCGGCCGTATGGCTGCAACCCCTGACCAGTCCGAGGAATCGCCCAATGTCCAATGAGCCGCGCCGCGCAGGCCGCCATTTCCTCCAGATTCCCGGCCCCTCCCCCGTTCCGGACCGCATCCTCCGCGCCATGGACATGCCCGTCCTCGACCATCGTGGCCCCGAGTTCGGCAAGCTCGGCCTGAAGGTGCTGGCCGGCATCAAGACCATCTTCAAGACCAAGAGCCCCGTCGTCATCTATCCCGCCTCCGGAACTGGCGCCTGGGAGGCGGCCCTCGTCAACACCCTTTCCCCGGGCGACAAGGTCCTCATGTACGAGACGGGTCACTTCGCCTCGCTCTGGAAGAACCTTGCGACGAAGCTCGGCCTCGAGCCCGAGTTCATCGACAGCGACTGGCGTGCCGGTGCCGATCCCGCCCGTATCGAGGCGCGCCTGAGGGCCGATTCCGATCGCGCCATCAAGGCGGTCTGCGTCGTCCACAACGAGACCTCGACCGGCTCGCTGACGCGGGTCGACGAGGTGAGACAGGCGATCGACGCAGCAGGCCATCCGGCACTCCTGATGGTCGACACGATCTCTTCGCTGGGATCGGCAGACTATCGCCACGACGACTGGGGCGTCGACGTTACGGTCGGCGGCTCTCAGAAGGGCTTGATGCTCCCGCCGGGTCTCTCGTTCAACGCCGTCTCGGACAAGGCGCTCGCCGCCTCCAAAGGCGCAAGGCTTCCCCGCAGTTTCTGGGCGTGGGATGAGATGATCGCCAACAACAAGAACGGCTACTTTCCCTACACGCCTGCGACCAACATGCTCTACGCACTGTCGGCCGCCATCGACATGTTGCACGAGGAAGGCCTCGACAACGTCTTCGCGCGCCACCAGCGCCACGCCGAGGCGACAAGGCGTGCGGTTGCTGCCTGGGGGCTCGAGAACCTCTGCAAGGACCCGCGGCACTATTCGCCGGTGCTCACTGCCGTCGTCATGCCTGATGGCCACAATGCCGACGCCCTGCGCAAGACCATCCTCGACCACTTCGATCTCTCTCTCGGCACCGGCCTTTCGAAGGTCGCTGGCAAGGTCTTCCGCATCGGTCACCTCGGCGACACCAACGACCTGACCATCCTCGGCACGCTCGCTGGCGTCGAGATGGGGCTGGGACTGGCGAAAGTCCCGCACAAGTCTGGCGGGGTCGGCGCGGCCATGCAGTACCTCGCCGACACCGCCAAGCCGTTTCCGGGCTGATCATGACGCCGGTCGCTCCATGACCGTCCGGCCCCTCCTGTACGAGCCGCCCGTCCGCCGGGCGGCTCTTCGTTGACCGCTCTCCGAAACGCTTCTGACTGCCCGAGATCATGCCCCTTCTCGCCTTGCTCGCCCTCGCCGCCTTCTCGAGCGCGTTCTCGATCCGCATTCTCGATCCGATGGTGCCGGAGGTTGCGCGGGACCTGTCCGCCCAGGTGACCACCGTTGCACTGCTGTCGACCGCATTCGCTTTTCCCTGCGCGCTTGGCCAGCCGATCCTCGGCGCCCTCGGCGATGCGATCGGCAAAGCACGGATGATCAAGGTTTGTCTGTTCGTTCTCGCCATCGGCTCGATCGGCTCGACGCTCGCCCCTTCTGTCGAGTTCCTCTTTTTCGCCCGCATGCTTACGGGCTTCGCGTCCGGCGGCATCGTACCTCTGTGCTTTGCAACGGTCGGCGACCGGTTCGAGATGAAGGACCGTCAGGTCGCGCTCTCGCGCATCGTCTCGGCCATCATCACTGGCCAGCTCGTCGGCGCCATCGGCGCGGGCCTCGTCGCCAGCGCGACGAGCTGGCGCGTCGTCCTCGCCACAACACTCGTTGCGAGCCTCGTCGCGCTGGCCGCCGCCTGGCGCTGGCTTCATCCCTTGCCCGGCTCGGTGCGCAAGCCGTTCACCATCCAAGGGATGCTGACCAGCTACGCACGTGTCCTGCGACACCCCCGGGCTGTGGTCTGCTATGCCGCCGTGTTCGTCGAGGGCTTGGTCATCTTCGGCATTCTCCCCTATCTGGCCGCAATGCTGGAGGCGGACGGCACGGGCAGCATCAGGGAAGCAGGCTTCATCATTGCAGGCATGGCCGTGGGCGGCATTCTCTACACGTTGAGCGTCCGCGCCCTGTTGGAGCGCATGACGTACCTCAACTTGATCCGCTGGGGTGGCCTCGTCTGCGCGACCGGTCTCGTAGGCCTCATGCTCACGCACGCCTGGCCGCCGAAGGCGCTTGCCTTCATAGCCGTCGGCTTCGGCTTCTACATGATCCACAATTCCATTCAGACCCAGGTCACAGAGCTCATTCCGGAGGCCCGAGGCGCTTCCGTCGCGCTCCATGCGTTCAACTTCTTTCTGGGTCAGGCCGTGGGTCCGGTGCTCTATGGCATCGGCCTGGTCTCTTTGGGCCCGGTCCCGACCATCTCGATCTCTGCGCTCACGATGGTTCTCTTGGGCCTTGCGACAGCCGCGGGCTTCGCGCGGCGCTGAGCCTCGTCTCCCAGCCCCGCGAACCGATCCACACCGTGGCCCGCGCCGCTACCCGGCGGCGGCGCTCCGCTTTGGCGGCTTCGGCCACCGCCGCGCCACCTCCGGCAGCACCTCCTCGACGAGGCGACGCGTCTGCAGGAGCACAGCCTCGTCGTCCCGGCCGACCGGGCGCACGACGAACTTCTCGACACCGTTTTCCACGTACTCCGCAATGCGTTGCACAATGTCGGCTGCATCCCCGACCGCGAAATACCCCGCTGGGTCTCTCTTCGTACGCCGTTGATAGGACTCCCGTGCCCGGTCCAGCACCGGGTCCCCTTCCCGACCGAAATAGAAGGGAAATCCAGCCCCGTAGTGGTCCGCATCGATGCTTCGGCCGTGTCGTGCCGTGGCCTCCTTGATCGCCCGCACCACCTTCCCGGCCTGCTCCGGCGTCTCCGGGCCCGCCTGCCAGCCCGTGCCAACACGAGCCGTGCGTTCGATTGCCGCCTCTGAGTTCCCGCCGATCCACATCGGGATGTCCGCCTGCACGGGACGCGGCGAGATCGAGGCACCCTTGAGTTTGTAATAGCGCCCGTCGAAATCGACGCTTTCCTCCGTCCAAAGCCGCTTGATGATCTCGAGCCCTTCATCGGTCTTGACGCCACGGCCTTTGGTGTCGATTCCGAGAGCCTTCCACTCGGGCGCCGCAGGACTTCCGACCCCGAACGCCGGCAAGAGCCGTCCTTCCGACAGCACATCGATGGTCGCGCATTGCTTGGCGACGAGGACCGGGTCGCGCAACGCCAGCGACACGACATTCATTCCGAACTTGAGCCGTTTCGTCCGGCCCGCCACAGCGGCTATTGCCGTCATGCACTCGAGGATGGGCTCTCGACTGACGACCCGGTCCGTTTGCCAGAAGCTGTCGACGCCGCCCTCCTCGCACAGATCGACCCATCGCCAGTAGGCAGCAGCCGACGAGAACGGAAACTCCATGAGGCCTATGCCGACGGCGACGGTCATTCTTGCCTCCCGGGGAACGGAGCACACCCATCACGGGGAAGTGCCCCTCTGTGCACGTCAATGAGATCACGCTCGCGGGAGACGAACGCGGTCGCAACCCGCTGCGCTCCCGCGCGTCGATGGTCGAACCAGCCTCGACGTTCGTCAAGCGCGATAGCTGCACTGGGCCCGCCCATTCGCTCGGGCGACCGTTCAAGCTCCCCTGCCGATTAGCATTCCCTGCCCGCATTCTGGCGTTGCATCACGACGCATCAGTCGCGATTGTGACGCTGGACCGCAAGTAATGCCTGAGCCGACGTGCCGACGAGGAAGATCATGGCCGACACTGATCCCAAAGCCACCCTGGACCGCATTCGCACCTACCAGGACGCACTCGTTGCCGTCCGCCGCGACATCCACGCCCATCCCGAGCTGGGTCTCGAGACCCACCGCACGGCCGACATCGTCGCCGGCTTGCTCGAATCCTGGGGGATCGAAGTCCATCGCATGGTGAACGGCGCCGGTGTCGTTGGCGTGCTGCGCAACGGCAACGGCCCCCGCGCGATCGGGCTCCGTGCCGACATGGACGCGCTTCCCATCCATGAGGCGACAGGAGCAGCCTACAAGAGCACGATGCCCGGCATCCAGCACGCCTGCGGCCACGACGGACACACCACCATGCTGCTCGGTGCCGCCCGCTATCTGGCCGAGACCAAGGCGTTCAGCGGAACCGTCAATTTCATCTTCCAGCCCGGCGAGGAAGGCGCCGGCGGAGCCCTGGCCATGCTGAACGAGGGCCTGCTCGAGAAATTTCCCGCCGATGAGCTCTACGGCATGCACAATCACCCCGGCACGCCGGTCGGCTACTTCGGCATCACGCCTGGAACTGGCATGGCCGGAGGCGCCTTCTTCGACATCACCGTCACCGGCCGTGGCGCCCACGGCGCCAGGCCCAGTGCTGGCATCGACCCGGTCGTGGCGGGCTGCCAGATCGTGACCGCCTTGCAGACCGTCGTCGCGCGCAACGTCCCGCCCGGCGATATGGGCGTGCTCAGCGTTACGAAATTCGAAGGCGGCGACGCCTATAATGTCATTCCCGAGCGCGCGCGCATGGGCGGCACGATACGCGCCATGAAGCGCGAAACGATCTCGTTGATCGAGGCCGGCATGAAGCGGGTCGCGACCGGCGTGGCAGAAGGCCTGGGTGCGAAGGCGGACGTTGATTTCCGGTTGATCTTCGCGCCGCTCGTCAATGCCCCCGAGGCGACCGCGGCCATTGCCGATGCCGCCGCAGAGATCGTCGGCGAGACGAACGTCGACCGCAACAAGCCGCCGGCGTCTGCTTCCGAGGATTTCGCATTCATGCTGGAGAAGGTCCCCGGCGCCTACATCAACCTGGGCAATGGCGAGAAAAGCGCACCCGTTCATAACGACAAGTATGATTTCAACGACGACGCCATCCCCTTCGGCGCGGCGATGTTCGCCCGGCTGGTCGAGCGGCGCCTTCAGCCTGATCCCGGCGCTGTCTAGCTCGGTCCGCTTTCGGGTCGCCTGCGTCGGTTCCCTCCGCTAGCGGTGTTCGCCCTGGGCGAACGCCCGACGCGAGGCCGTGGCTGCCGGGGTCGAGTTCGAAAGGCCCCGTACGCCCGTTTGGCAATGGACCGAGCCGATGCGCACCAGCCTTGAGCATGCCGTTTCCGATCGCGTCGCCGCCCTGGACTGGGTGGCGATGACCGCCGACCTCGACCTCAGAGGCGTGACGACGACCGGGCCGATCCTCTCGGCGGACGAATGCCGCGCCTTGGCTGCCCTCTACGACGACGATGGGCCGTTCCGCTCGCGCATCGTCATGGCCCGCCACGGTTTCGGATCCGGTGAGTACAAGTACTTCAGCTATCCCTTGCCCGGCATGATCGCCGAGTTGCGCACAACGCTCTACGCCCGGCTCGCACCCACAGCTTCCCGGTGGATGGCCCGAATGGGGGCAAGCATAACCTTCCCCACTGGGCACGACGACTTTCTGTCCCTCTGCCATGCCGCAGGACAAATCCGTCCCACGCCCCTTCTCCTGCGCTATGAGGCGGGCGACTACAATTGCCTGCACCAGGATCTTTACGGATCGACCGTTTTCCCTCTCCAGGCCGCGATCCTGCTTTCCGACCCCGCAGTCGACTTCACCGGCGGGGAATTTGTCGTCGTCGAGCAGCGCCCCCGAATGCAATCCCGGGCCGAAGTGATCTCACTCGGACAAGGAGAGGCCGTCGTTTTCGCCGTGAACGAACGCCCGGTTTCAGGAACCCGCGGCGACTACCGCGTCAAGATGCGCCACGGCGTCAGTCGGGTGCGTTTCGGTCGGCGACACACGCTCGGCATGATTTTCCACGACGCAGCCTGAATGTATGCGTCCGAGCTCGAAGGACGGGCGGACGTGCCCAACACCAATATTTAACCATAAGGCAGCCCTCGGAATCGTCGTTAACAGCGAAGAAAATAACCCCACCCTAGGATTGGACCAGGTTTCAGCCGATCGCCAACTCGGAACACGAGAGCCACGCCCGATTTGCGAGCAAAAGCGGGGCCACCCGGGTTGGAATTCACAGACGAGGCGCTTCGCGCGCCGACGAGCCTTTGGGGGACGGAATGGGCATTTTCCGGTCGGGCGAAAGCGTCGGCACGATACTCGACCGCCAGAAGGGTATGTCCGCCGGCTTCGATATCCTCCGGTGGGGACTGGCCCTGCTCATCTTCTACGGACACTGCAAGTGGCTTGCAGGGTCCGGTCCGATCACCATGCCTGCCGAAGTAGCTGGCTCTCTGGCCGAGCGAGGCTGGTCGGGGCTTCGCCGCCCATTCCAGGTTTCGCTCGTCCCGATGTTCTTCGCCCTCAGCGGCTTCCTCGTTACGGCGAGCGCTCTCAGGGTTCGCGAGGTTGGAGGCTTCCTCACCTTGCGCGCGCTGCGGATTTTTCCGGCATTGACCGTGGAGGTCCTGCTCTCGGCCCTTCTGCTCGGCCCCTTGCTCACCGCGATGGCGCTGTCAGACTATTTCACGAGCACGTCTTTCTTTCGCTATTTCGGCAACATTCTCGGTTTCGTCTCGTTCGAGCTGCCGGGCGTATTTGCTGAGAACAGGACGACCAACATCGTCAACGCCAACCTCTGGACCTTGCCAGGCGAGTTCTATTGTTATCTCGTGACCGCGCTTCTGATGGCAACGGGCCAGATGTTCGACCGCCGCGCTTTCACGCGGGCCTTCGCGATCGCCACCGCTGCCGCGGTCGTCGCGAGCCTCGGCTTCGGGTTCGGCCTCTCGCCGACCACGGCAAGCACGCCTCTTCTCGTCTACTACTTCTTCACCGGTTGCCTGTTTTACCATTGGCGCCAGGAAATTCCGCGTAACGGGCGCCTCTTCATGCTGGCCGCTCTCGCAGCGTATGGGTTGCTCCTCTGGCAACCGTCGGCATTCATCGCCCCGCTCTTCGTCGTCTACGTCACGGTATACCTCGGCCTCTTCCATCACGCGTGGATAGCCGGGCTGCGAAAGTTCGACTATTCCTACGGCATCTATCTCTACGGCTTTCCCATCACACAGGCGTTGCTCGCGCTCTGGCCTTCGTTCCATGGTCACGGCAGGTTGCTCGCGGTCGTCGCCGGCGCCACGACCCTCGCCTTCGCGGCTGCCTCCTGGCACCTGATCGAGCAACCGATGCTGTCCCTGAAGAAACGCTTCCTCGCCAAACGGCCGTCGAATGGGCCGGGGAAGCCAGGATCGCTCGACACTCGGGCCCTACCGACAGCCTAGGCGCCCCGGACGCATCGATTGAGCAACATGACGGCCGCCAATGACCAGATTCGACGGCTTGTCTGGACATAGTGCCATCAATTGCTATTTTGCCGCCCAGGCTCGCCGGTAAGTACGCGGGCGAAAATGTCTTGGGAGGAAATCAATGACCCATCGCAACCGGCCGGGCGTCGGTCGTCGCAGTGTGCTCAAAGGCGCTAGCGCCGCGGCTGCTACCGCAGTGGCGGGCTTTCCCTTCGTCTCTCGCGCGCAGAACAAGCCGATCAAGATCGGCATGGTGACCATCCAGTCGGGACGTTTCGCCGTCGTCGGCGCCACATCGTCTCACGGCGCCTTGATGGAAATCGATGCGTTCAACGCAGCCGGCGGGCTCAACGGCCGGCCGATCGAGCTCATCGTCCGAGACTCGAAGGGCAAGCCGGAGGAATCCACACGCATCGTCCGCGAGTTCATCAATTCGGATGGCTGCGAGATCGTCTTCGACGCGGATAGCTCCGCTGCAGCCTTCGCCGTCCAGGAAGCCGTCAAGGAGCTGGGCGTCCTCACGATCCATATGAATTCGGAAACATCGTCGCTGACGGCAGACCCGAAGATCCGGTCGTGGAATGCGTTCCGCGTCGCGCGCCAGGGCATCCATGATGCCATCGCCGGCGGCAGCTACGCGGCCGAGGTTTCCAAAGCCAAGGGCCTGAAGAAGTGGATGGGCTGCTCGCCCGACTACGCCTACGGCCGCGACTCGAACAAGCTTTTCTTCCAGTATCTCAAGCACTTCAACAAGGACGTCGAGGTGATCGGCGAAAGCTGGCCGAAGCTGGCCCAGCCTGACTACACCGAGCAGCTGACAAAGATCCTTCAGACCAAGCCCCAGGCGCTCTACTCGTGCCTCTGGGGCGGCGACCTGACCGCGTTTATCGACCAGTCGAGCATCTACAATCTCTTTGCGCAGATGCAGGTGTTCGCCATCAACATCGCCGACTACTCGATCCTGACGGCCATCAAGAACCTGCCAAAGGGCATCCACTCCGGCAGCCGCTATCTCTCGACCTTCCCGGCGACGAAAGAGAACGCGGACTGGGCTGCCGCCTACCACAAGAAGTTCAACGAGCACCCCGTCAACTGGTCCTGGGAGAACGCGACGGGGGCCAAGTTCGTGATCGAGGCGATCAAGAAGACGAGCAGCACGGAGCCGAAGAAGCTGGCCGAGGCCATCGCCGGCATGACGATTTCCAGCCCCTTCGGCATTGATGGCAAGCTCACGATGCGCGCCGAGGATCACACCCTCATCAACTACGCGACGGGCTGGGGCCAGACCATCCAGAAGGCACCCTTCGTACCCGATGTGAAGGCCGTCGACTGGAAGATCATTCTCGAGTTGGAGAAGGAGTGGAAGAAGGCCAACGGTTACACCTGAGCCTTCTTCTCATAGCGGCAACGGGCCGGACGCCGCAGCCCTGGCGTCCGGCGCTGCCCCCTGTCGTCTCCCCCGCATTTGCGTCGCTCCGAGAAGGTGCCCCTTGGATCTCAGTGCACTCGCCAATTGCCTCATCTCGCCGTCGTGCGTGGTCACGCAGACCACCAGCGGATTGATCATCGGCCTGCTGCTGTTCCTCGTCGCAGCCGGCGTTTCGTTGATCTTTGGCGTGCTGAAGGTCGTGAACTTCGCGCACGGCTCGTTCTACATGTTGGGCGCCTATTTCGCGTACACGGCCTACGTCGCGACTGGCAGCTACTTCGCCGCGGTTGTCGCCGGCGGCATCGGCGTCGCCATCTTCGGCCTTCTCTTCGAGCGTCTGCTCATCGCTCGCGTCTACGGCTCGCCCGTGCTGATGCAGATCCTGGTCTGCTACGCCGTCATTCTGATCCTCGACGACGTCGTGAAACTGATCTGGGGCGCCGATTTTCTCTCGTTCGGCATGCCCGACACGTTTCGCACGCTGCCCATCATCTTCGCCGGTGGTGTCATTCCCGTCTTCTATCTCTTTCTCATTGTCGTCACGCTGGTCGTGGCCGTCCTTCTCGGTCTCTTGATCACCAAGACCCGCTACGGAAAGATCGTTCGCGCAGCCGCAGTCAATCCGACCATGGTCTCGGCGCTCGGCATCAACACCGGCATCGTCTATGCGAGCGTCTTCGTATTGGGTGGCCTCCTCGCCGGAATCGCCGGCGGACTCGCCGCGCCGGTTCGCTCCCTGACGGCCGGCATGGGACTTTCGGTCGTCATCGAAAGCTTCATCGTGACCGTGATCGGCGGCATGGGTTCCGTTGCCGGCGCTCTCGTCGGATCGATCCTGATCGGGCTGGTACGAAGCTTCGGCACCATCGGCTTTCCTCTATTCACCGAGGGACTGATGTTCTTGATGATGGCCGTCGTCCTGATCCTGAAGCCGAGCGGACTGTTCGGTAAGGGAGGCGCATGATCATGACCGCCCGCTCCTCCCTGTTGCGCGACAGCCTGATCGCGATCGGTGTCTTCGCGGTACTCGCGATATTGCCCTTCGTCTTCCCGTCCAAGGGGTTCACGGACTTTGTCGTTCGCCTGGCCGCCTTTGGCATCTTCGCCACGTCGCTGAACCTTCTCGTCGGATACTCCGGCATGGAGAGCTTCGGCCATGGGCTCTATTTCGGGCTCGGCTGCTACAGCTTCGGGTTGATCATGCAGAACTTCGCCGTGCCGATCCCGGTGGCGTTTCTGCTGACCATTCTGTTGGCCGTCGTCGTCGCTGTGGTGGTGGGCGCCATCTGCGTGAACCTGAGTGAGATCTACTTCGCCTTTCTCACGCTCGCATTTCAGATGCTGCTCCACAGTCTCATCATCGCATGGACACCGATCACGGGTGGCGATCAGGGGTTGACCGGCGGCATTCCACGTCCACCGTTTTTCGGCATCCGCCTCGACGACTACTACCACCTCTATCTGTTCAGCGCCGGATTGCTGGTCGCATGTCTCCTGGCAATGCATCACATCGTACAGTCGCCGTTCGGTTACACGCTCCGCATGATCCGCGATAACGCGTCGCGCGCACCGTTCCTCGGCATCGACGTGTTCCGGGTCCGGCTGATGGCCTACGTGATTGCCGGCGCTTTCGGATCGATCGCCGGCATGATCATGAGCCTGTTCGTCTCCGGCGCCTTCCCCGATTTCGCCTACTGGACGATCTCCGGCGAAGCCATCTTCATGATCATGCTCGGTGGCTTGACGGTCTTCCTCGGCCCGATGGTGGGAGCCGTAATGCTGCTTTTGTTGAATGATGTCGTCACCAAGCTGACCAGCCACTACGGCATCGTGCTCGGCGGCGTGATCCTTCTCTTCGCACTGGGCCTGAGAAAAGGGCTCCTCGACTTCGTAGCCGACATGTGGCGCGATCGTCGACAGGCGACGCTGATGGCTGACAGCCGGGCCGCTGCCTCAGCAGCAAGCACGGGCAAGCCCGTCGCGGCGGGGGAGTAGCGCGATGCTGAAGATCGAGCACCTGGCCAAATCGTTTGGCGGCGTCGCGGCCACCAACGACGTCTCAGTTCACTTCCCGAAGGGATCCCTCTCCGCCGTCATTGGCCCCAACGGCGCCGGCAAGACGACATTTTTCAATCTGATTACCGGAGCCCTGAAGCCGGACAAGGGGCGCATACTCCTCGAAGGCCAGGACATCGCGGGCCTCGCCCCGCCGGAAATCGTGCGCCGCGGCATCGGCCGAGCGTTCCAGATTGCCCGCATTTTCCCGACGTTGACGGTCCACGACGCCATTCTCGGCGCGGTGCAGGCGCATACCGGCCAGCACACCGTGATCCGGCGCCGGTTCCCCTTGGCCGAGGCCGAGGATCGCGCGACGCGTGTGATGGATCTCGTTGGCCTCACGCCAAAGGCCTACGCGCTCTCCCGCAACCTGTCGCACGGCGACCAGAAGCTGCTCGACATAGCCCTCGCCCTGGTGCTCGAACCGCGCGTCCTCTTGCTCGACGAGCCGACCGCAGGCATGGGTCCCGAAGAGCGGTGGGCCATGATCGACACCGTGCATCGCATGTGGGAGCAGGAGCGCATGACGCTCATCTTCATCGAGCACGACATGTCGATCGTCTTCAAGATTTCCCAGCGCATTACCGTGCTGAGCTACGGCCGCGTTCTTGCCGAGGGCACGCCGGAGGAAATCCGCCAGCATCCCGAGGTCATCAAAGCCTATCTTGGCGACGAGTTCGAGGCGGGGCACGCATGACGAGCAATGGCAGCCGAACCATCGTTTCGGCCGACGGCATCGACGTCTTCTACGGGACGAGCCAGATCCTGTTCGACCTCTCCGTCACCGTCGAAGAGGGTCAGACCATGGCACTCCTGGGCCGAAACGGTGCGGGCAAATCCACGACCCTCAAAGCGCTTTGCGGCATCGCGCCGCCCCGGAGGGGCAGGATCACCGTGCTCGGACACGAGATGCAGCGAAGGAAACCGCATCAGATCGCACGCGCAGGTCTGGGATACGTCCCCGAGGATCGCCAGGTCTTTCCAGAGCACTCGGTCGAGGACAACCTGCTCATCGGCGCAAAGAAGGGCCCGAACGGCGAGGACTACTGGAACCTGCAGCGGATCTACGAGGTCCTTCCCCTGTTGGAGCCGTTGAAGGACCGCATGGCAGGTCGCCTCTCGGGAGGCGAGCAGCAGATGCTGACCATCGGCAGGACACTGATGGGCAACCCCATTTGCCTCCTGCTCGACGAGCCGAGCGAAGGTCTGGCCCCCGTGATCGTCCAGCAGATCGGCGCCCTTCTGCGCAAGCTTCGCGATATGGGGGTCACGGTCCTGCTTGCCGAGCAGAACATGCATTTCTGCCTCGGCATTGCGAGCCATGCGACGGTGATAGACAAAGGCGAGATCGTCTATCGCGATACGATCGATGCCCTGAAAGCGAACGAGGACGTCAAGGCACGCTATCTCGCCATCTGAGCGAGAATGTGTGGTGACGGCATGGGGGCTGCGGCCGATATTCAGCAGCCCGGTACGCCCCAGGCTTCGCTACCTTGTGGCCTTGGCAATCGCTCGCCGCGCGAGAACACCGATCAGGTGGGCGCGATAGTCTGCACCTGCGTGAATGTCCGACAAAAGGCCCTCCGCTGGCACCTTGATGTCCCGGATGGCATCCGCTGTGAACGCTGTCGAAAGAGCGGCTTCCATCTCGGCGACCCGGAATACGCCGTCTTGCCCTGCACCCGTCGCAGCAACGCGCACGCCGCCGGAGCCTTTCGACACCATCACCCCCACCAGGCAGTACCGCGACGCGGGATGCGGCATCTTCACGTAGCCCGCGCGCTCCGGCACAGGAAACACGACGCTCGTGACAACTTCACCTTCCTCGAGGGCCGTGGAAAAAAGTCCCTGGAAATAGTCGTCGGCCGCGATCCTTCGCCGGTCGGTGATCACCGTTGCGCCGAGTCCCAGCACGGCTGCCGGGTAATCAGCCGCGGGATCGTTGTTGGCGAGCGAGCCACCTATCGTGCCGCGGTTCCTCACGTGCGGATCGCCGATTCCTCCCGCAAGCTCCGAAAGCGCAGGTATCGAACGACGAATGTCCGCGTTCGCCGCCACCTCCGCATGCCGCGTCATAGCCCCGATGGTGATTTCGCTCTCGCTCACCTTGATGCCTGAGAGCCCCTCGACAGTCGCCAGCTGAACGAGATCGCTCGGGGAAGCGAGGCGCTGCTTGAGCACCGGAATAAGCGTCTGGCCGCCGGCCAGGAAGCGCGCTTCCTCGGACGACTCGAAAACCTTCTGCGCCTCGTCGAGGCTCTTCACGCGATGCAGCTTGAATGGTGTCATCGGCGTCAGCTCCTCGCACTCTGCATCGCCCGGGCCCCGCTCATGATGGCTTCGACGATATTCTGGTAGCCCGTGCAACGACAAAGATTTCCTTCGAGGCCTTCCCGCACCTCCGCTTCCGTCGGTGTCGGATTGCGCTCCGCCAGAGACACCGCGGTCATGATCATTCCGGGCGTACAGAACCCGCATTGCAGCCCATGGTGATCCCGAAAAGCCGCTTGCATCGGATGCAGCGTGTCGCCGTCGGCGAGACCTTCGATGGTTGTAACCGAAGCGCCATCTGCCTCGACAGCCAGCATCGTGCAGCTCTTGACCGACACCCCATCGACATGGACCACACATGCGCCGCACTGGCTCGTGTCACAGCCGATATGTGTACCCGTCAACCGCAGAACATCGCGCAGCAGCGTCGACAGCAGCATTGTGTCCGGAACCTCGACCTTGTGCGTCGCGCGGTTCACGGTGACCGTAATCTCTGTCATGGGCTCGGTCCGATCTGGGCGTCAAACGGAAAGCTGATGTGCCGGAACGTTACCTCGTCAGCAGCAAGCTTGCCAACCGCCAGTGTGTCGGGGCAAAGCTCGGCTGCGCCCGGCCGTTGCCGTCGCGTCCGATGCTAGCTCGGGGTCGACAGGGGATCCCGGAATTCACGGCTGCCGCGGCAGGAGGACGCTGTTGCCCCAATACTGATCGAGCAGTTGCACGACCTCGAGGAGGCCGTCGTAGTGGGAAGGCTTCACGATGTAGGAGCTGATCCCGAGGTCGTAGGTACTCTCGACGTCCTCTTCCGCATTCGAGGTCGTGAAAACGATCACCGGAATGCGTTTGAGCTGTTGTTTCGACTTCAGATGGCGAAGCACGGCCCGCCCGTCGACCTTCGGCATGTTCAAGTCGAGGATGATCAGCGCAGGAGCCGACGGCCCGGCTGGTGCCCCCGCAGCCGCTAGATGATCGAGCGCCTTCTCGCCGTCCTCGACAAAAGTGAGCTTGTAGCCGAGCCCGCTCTCGCGAAACGCCGTCTCGATCAGCATCCGGTCGTCTGGATCGTCCTCGGCGATAAGGATCGGGATCTTGGAGCTGGCAGCGACGTCCGCAGGCCTGTGCGGGTCGACCGGCCGCGCTTTTCCCGCTGGCGCATTCTGGATCGTGTGCTGGCTGCCTGGAAAGCCCACGAAGTCGACGCCGACCTCCTTGCCCCTCTTCCACGCCACTTCGCAGTCCACGTCCATATGGGCGATTTCGACGAAGAGGCGAAACGTAGCGGGAAGACGATCCGGCGAATAGACGAGGAGGCGCGCACCGGTTTCCGAGATCGCGCGGACGATGCACGGCACAGTCTTGCCGGCAAAATAGATCGTTCCACCACGCAGAATGGCAGCTCGTTCGAGCCGAGGGCGGGTATCGAGAAGGTTCATCGTGTCTTCCGCCACAGTCGTCTGGCCGAATCGGTCCCCGGCATCGGGGCGAATCGAGACTTCGCTACTCGCCACTTCTAGCTACGGAAGGTTAACAATCGTAAACTTTGCACGATGGCTTTGCGATCCAGCACCGTGAAAATCGAAGTTCACGTCGCGTTGCTCGAAAAGCTGGTGACGGCAGCCACTGCCCGCTGCCAGCTCTTGTAGCGCCGCTCGCGCTCGGGCCGGGACATGGCCGGCTCGAAACGGCGCTCGACTTGCAGAAGCTTGGCGAAACCGGCCTGATCCGGCCAGACCCCGGCCTGATGCCCGGCGAGCCAGGCGACACCCAACGCCGTGGTCTCGAGCATCGTCGGACGATCGACCGGGGCCGCCAGCATGTCGGCCAGGAATTGCAGCATCCAGTTGTTCGCCACCATGCCTCCATCGACCCTGATGACCGTGTCGGCGACCTCCGGCCAGTCGCGCCGCATGGCTTCCATCAGGTCACGGGTCTGGTAGGCGACAGCTTGCAGCGTCGCCCTGGCCAGTTCCCGCGCCCCCGTAGCCCGCGTCAGTCCCAGAAGGGCCCCGCGCGCCTCTGGCACCCAATAGGGCGCGCCGAGACCGACGAAAGCCGGCACCAGGATCACGTCTTGGCTCCTGTCGGCCTTGTCCGCGAGATCGCCGGTCTCCTCCGCAGTGCCGATCAGGCGCAATCCGTCACGCAGCCACTGGACTGCCGCGCCGGCGACGAAAATTGCGCCCTCGAGAGCGTACGTGCGCCTCCCGTCCAGTTGCCACGCGACTGTCGTCAGGAGACGACTTGTTGAGGCCACTGGAGCCGCCCCGGTATTCAGCAACGCAAAGCACCCAGTTCCGTAGGTCGCCTTCATCATGCCCGGCTCGAAGCAGGCCTGTCCCAGCGTAGCCGCCTGCTGGTCTCCTGCCACCCCTCGCAGCGGGACTGTGGCGCCGAGCAGCCCGGCCTCGGTCGTGCCGAACTCGCCGGCCGAATCGCGAATCTCCGGAAGCAGCGCTCGCGGCACGCGAAACAGCTTAAGCAGATCTTCGTCCCACGCCCCTTTGCGAATATCGTAAAGCAGCGTGCGCGAGGCGTTCGTCGCATCGGTTGCGTGGACACGCCCACCCGTCAGGCGCCAGATGAGAAAGGTATCGACCGTCCCGAAAGCGAGATGACCAGCCTCTGCGGCCGCCCGTGCGCCGTCGACGTTATCGAGAATCCAGGCGATCTTCGTCGCCGAGAAGTACGGATCGATGACGAGCCCGGTGCGCTCGCGCACCATCGGCTCGACACCCGCCTCCTTCAGGGTCGCGCAGAGCGTGGCCGTCCGCCGGTCCTGCCAGACGATCGCACGATGTATCGGGCGCCCCGTCCGGCGGTCCCACACGATCACTGTCTCACGCTGGTTCGTGATGCCGATGCCGGAAAGATCCTTGGCTTCCGCACCGGCCCTTGCGATCGCCTCTCGCGCAGTGGCGAGCGTCGTCGCCCAGATCTCCTCGGGCTCGTGCTCGACCTGCCCTTCCTTCGGAAAATGTTGTGGCAGCTCGAGCTGTGATACGCCCTTGAGCTCGAGCTTCGCATTGAAGACGAGTGCCCGACTCGACGTGGTGCCTTGATCGAGGGCGAGGACGAGATCGGACATGGCGATTCCTCGGACGTTCAGCATTTTGAGGCGGCACCGGCGCGGGACCCCGCGCGTGACGAGCAGTCGAGCCTGCCCTCGATAGCGACCAGCCACCCCCTCGGCGACAGACTAGGCATATGGGAGAGGTCGCGCGAGCCCCTTGTCAGGGCTTCTCCGGTCATGGCCTCGTCCGCGTTGCGGCCGCGCTCGGATCGACGATACGGTGAGGCGGACAGCGAGACAGACCAGACGACCGTGAGATGGAGATGAGCATGGCACAGTCACCCATGTGGAAAGAGCTGACGGCAGCCGAGATCCGGGCCCTCGCCGAGCGCGACGCGACCGTCATCCTGCCCGTGGCGTCCATGGAGCAGCATGGCCCCCACCTCGCCGTCGGCGTCGATACCGTCTTGTGCGAAGGGGTCTGCCGCCTTGCAGCCGAGGCCGTACGAAACTCGAGCCCCGCGATCGTCGCACCAACCCTCTGGTGCGGCATGGCCGAGCATCACATGGCATTTGGCGGCACGTTCACCTTCGACATCCCCACCTACCGATCCGTATTGCTTGCCTTCTTGAAGAGCATCGCTCGCCACGGCTTCACGAAGGTGCTGATCGTCAACGGTCACGGGGGCAACATTTCCGCACTCGCCGCCTTCCTGCCCGACTTCGCCGTCGAGACGGGGCTGAAGGTCCGTGCCACGACCTACTTCGAGCTGGCGCAGCCCGCCATCGACCCGATCCTGGAGGACCAGGAGCGCATACGTCATGCCTGTGAAGGCGAGACGTCGATGATGATGGCGCTTGCACCCGATCTCGTGCGTCGAGACAAGCTTGCCGAGGCTGTCGGCCCCAGCCATTCGACGCCGCGCCCACTCGGCGTCGGACGCTACCGCTCGTTCCGATCCTTCAGCGAGACGGGCGTCGTCGGCGATGCCCGCAAGGCGACGCCGGAAAAGGGCGAGCGGCTCGCGGCAGTTTGTCGGGACGCCATCGTCGCCGTGCTCCTGGACCACGAAGCCTGGGCCTGATGCCCGGGCACCGTGACCTCGTTCCGGCGAGCCGCAGCAGCGACTCAACCGTAGCTGCGCTCGTCGGCGATCACCTTGCCGTCGTTCGGTAGTGTGCCGGGCGCGACAACCTCGACCGTCGCCCGGAGCTTGGTAGCGGCCTGCACCGCCTCGGCCAGCTTTTCCGCAAGGCCCGACGTCTCGCCCGAAGCCTCGGCCTTGAGCGTCATCACATCTTGCTCACCCTGGCGCCCGACAACCAGCCTGAGGCGGCCGACCCCGGAAACACGTTTCGAGACTTCGGCGATCTGCTCGGGATGAACGAACATGCCTCTGACTTTGGTCGTCTGGTCTGCGCGTCCGAGCCAACCCTTGATCCGCGTGTTCGTGCGCCCGCAAGGGCTTTGTCCGGCGAGTATGGCTGACAGATCTCCGGTCGCAAGCCTGATCATGGGATAATCGCGGTTGAAGGCGGTGACGACGACCTCACCCACTTCGCCCTCTGGAACCGGATCACCGGTACCCGGCCTGACGATCTCGACGATCACGCCCTCGTCGATAACCATGCCTTCGACGCTTCCGTCCGGCCCCGGGCTTTCGTAGGCAATGAGCCCAACGTCCGCGGTCGCGTAGCATTGGAACACCGCGATACCACGATCCGAATACTCGTTGCGAAGCGACGGAAACAGCGCCCCGCCTCCGACCATCGCCCTCTTGAATGATGAGGCATCCCTGCCGAGTTCCTTCGCTTTATCGAGAAGGATCTTCAGATAATCCGGAACGCCCACGTAGACACTGGGCCGCAGTCGCTCGATGGCTTCGAGCTGCTGCTCCGTCGCACCTGGTCCTGCGGCGACAACCGTGCAGCCGAGGGCCCGCGCACCGGCATCCAGAATCCATCCGCCCGGCGTCAGATGGTATGCGAACGTATTGTGAACAACATCCTCTGGCCGGATTCCGACAGCGAACAGCGCCCGTGCCGAGCGCCACCAGTCGTGACCGAGCCCTTCCGGTTCGAAAATCGGCCCTGGAGACATGAACACCCGGCCAAGCCGCCCGGGTTCTGTCGTTGCAAGCCCGCCAAACGGCGGCTTGGCCGCCTGTAGGTCCTTGAGCGACGACTTCCGCAGCAACGGCAGCTTGGCCAACGCCTCTCGCGACGTCACCGACCGCACGTCGACACCCGCCAGGTGTTCCCGCCAACCCGGGCACTCGGCCTTGGCACGCTCCAGAAAGCCCGGCAACAGGGCCATCTGGGCGGCCTCGCGCGCCTCGTGAGGACGGGTCTCGAGCGTGTCGAGAAATTGCTGGGCCATCACTCCTCCCTACATCGATCAGTGTCGCGTCGCCGGGGAAAACTGCCGGGCCATCTGCCCCACAATTGGAACGGTTGGTAACGGATGATCAAGCACGAGTTGGCGATTTGCCCCGCAGGCGGCAACGTCGTGTTACCTATTCAGCCAAGGAGGTTTGACCTCCGCCAGCATCTGTAAAGACTTCGGAGACGATCCGTGACTGGTACGAGCCTTATCATCTCTGCCATGTATGCGACGTTCAACATCGTCGCCCACCGCCCATTCACAACGGACAGCTTTCCGTATGTGTTGGCCCTGCTGATGGTGGCGGCGATCCTCACGTGCCTGGCGAGCCTTTCCTTGCATCAGAGCCCGGGACGCCGCTCCCCGAAGGGAGCCAAGCTGCGCAACATTCGCACGCTGCGGGGCCCCGCGGTGCGTCGCCACTGAGCCAGGTTGCACCGTTGTCGGCTTCATGCCCTCGGTTGCCCCTTGGTCCCTGCCCGTCCGGGATCAGGCCAGCCAGCGCTTGCGCCGCTTGTAGTGCTTTACTTCGCGGAAGCTCTTGCGTTCCCCCCCGCCGCCGGTGCCGAGGTAGAACTCCTTGACATCGGCATTCTCACTGAGCGCCGCCGCATCGCCGTCGAGAACCACTCGACCGTTCTCGAGGATGTAGCCGTAGGTCGCGTACTTCAGCGCCATGTTGGTGTTCTGCTCGGCGAGAAGAAATGACACGCCCTCTTTGGCGTTGACGTCCTTCACGATCTCGAAGATCTGCTCGACGATCTGCGGGGCAAGCCCCATCGACGGTTCGTCGAGCAGGACCATCGTGGGATTGGCCATCAGCGCTCGCCCGATGGCGCACATCTGCTGCTCGCCGCCCGAGGTGTAGCCGGCCATCGAGGTGCGCCGCTCTTTCAGCCGCGGGAAGTAGGCGTAAACCCGTTCCAGCGACTGGCTGATTCCGGCCCGTCCATCGCGACGCGTGAAGGCGCCGGTCAGAAGATTTTCCTCGATCGTGAGATGGCCGAAGCAATGACGGCCTTCCATAACCTGAATACAGCCGCGCTTGACGAGTTCGTTCGGGCTGAGCCCGTCGACGCGCTCGCCCTTGAAGGTGATCGAGCCTTTCGTCACCTCGCCGCGCTCCGCCCTCAAGAGGTTGGAGATCGAACGCAGTGTCGTCGTCTTGCCCGCACCATTCGCCCCGAGGATCGCCACGATGCCGCCCTTCGGCACCGCCAGGGAGACCCCCTTGAGCACCAGAATGACGTGGTCGTAGATGACCTCGATGTTGTTCACCTCGACGATCGGCGACGTCGAGGGCTCTGAGGAGGCTGAAGCGGCGGTCATGGCATGGATCCCGAGCAAGGCATTGCCGTCGAGGTGCGAAGCCGGGCGGCAGGCGCAGGACGTGTCCTCAGCGCCCGCCGCCCTTCGCTCCCCCTGAAGGTCAGCCTTCTTTGGAACAGTCGCGGGGCGTGATGTTCTTCTCCTTGGCATACTTCGCCGATTGCTCTGCAACGAGCTTGTCGAGCACCGCGCGATCAGCCGTGTACCAATCCGAGATCACCTTCCACGCTTTGCCATCCCACTGCTGGACGCGTGCGACATCGGCGCCCTGGTGATCCGAGCACGTGAGCTTGAGGGGCTTCATCATGCCCTCGAAGCCAGCCTCTTTGATCCGCGCCTCGGAGATGTCGAGATGCTCGAATCCCCAACGCACCTGTTCGCCAGTGAGCGGCTTCTTGCCGAACTTGCCCTGTGCCGTCCGGATGGCCTCGGTGCCGATGAAGGCGTTGATCAGGCCGCGATTGTAGAGCACCTGGCCGAAGTCGTCCTTGGCTTGGCCTTTGCCCGTGTCGAGCACGAACTTCTTGAGATCGTCGTGGACTTTGAACTTTCCGGGCGGATGCTGCAGCATCAGGGCCTTGTAGCCCTTGGCGCCGTCGCCGGCCGGTGCCACGTCAGGCTCGGCGCCCGACCACCAGATGCCGATCATCTTGTCTCGCGGGAATGCGACGGCAGCCGCCTCTTTGATGGCCGTGCCGTTCATGACACCCCAGCCCCAGAGCAGCACGTAATTGGGCCGGTCCTGACGGATCGAGAGCCACTGCGATTTCTGCTCGACGCCCGGATGCGTAACGGGCACGCCCTTGAAGATGAAGCCATGCTTCTTCGCGAGAGCTTCCAGGGCGAGGATCGGCTCCTTGCCGTACGGACTGTCGTGATAGACGAGGGTGATCTTCTTGCCCTTGAGCTTGTCCACGCCACCGAGTTCCTTGGCGATGTGCTGCACGGCCACGCTGGCGCCCGTCCAGTAGCTTCCGAGCGCAATGAAGTTCCACGGGAACACGGCACCGTTGCGGCTCTCGGAGCGCCCGTAGCCGAGCGTCAGGAGCGGGATCTTGTCGACGGGCGCCTTCTCGGTGAGCGCAAACGTGATGCCGGTGGACAGCGGCGCAAAATAGGCGGCACCGGTCGGTCCTTTGCCTTTGAGGCGCTCGTAGCACTCGACGCCCTTGTCGGTGGCATAGCCCGTCTCGCACTCCTCGTAGACGATCTTGACGCCGTTGATCCCGCCGTCCCGGGCATTGAGCATCTCGAAGAAATCCGCCGTGCCATTGGCCCACGGCACGCCGTTCACGGCATAGGCACCGGTCCGATAGACGAGCGCCGGGATGAACTGCTCGCCTCCCTGGGCCAGCGCTTGCGGCGCGCCCAGAAGCCCTGCGGCCGCAATCGCGGCAATGCCGAGCGAGAATTTCATAAGCTTTCCTCCACGTCGTTGGCGGCCCCATCCTGAAGGGTCGCGGCAGGTGCGGGCGTTGGTCGTCGTCTTACCGCTTCTTCAGGCCCGACCGCATGGCCCTCGAAAGCCGTCCGGCATCAGTAGGGGAACGGCCACAAGCGTAGCTTCTCCTTGCCGAGAGAAATCAGCCGCGCGAAGCCATGCGGCTCCTTGATCAAGAGAAAGCAGATCAGCGAACCGAAAATGATGAACTCCAGATGCGAGATCGTCTCGGTCGAGCTGATGTGATGCGCGAACTCGGTGAGCCAGTGCGCGCCAAGACTGTTGCCGAGACTGAGCAGCGGAATGACGAGCACGGGCAGCAACTGGTTGAGCAGGATCGGCAGGATCAGAATGAAGCCGGCCCCGAGAAACGAGCCGAGGATCGAGCCCAGACCACCGATGATGACCATGAAAAGCAGTTGCAGCGACCGATTGATGTCGAACGCCAACGGCTCCCACGAGCCCAGGTAGACGAACGCCCAGAGCGCCCCTGCCACGCCCACGATGAACGACGATACGGCAAATGCCGAGAGCTTTGCGAAGAACGGACGGATGCCCATCAGCTCGGCCGCGATGTCCATGTCGCGTATCGCCATCCACTGCCGGCCGATGCTGCCGCGCACGAGGTTCTTCGCGACCAACGCGAACACGGCCGCGAAAAGAAGGCAGAGCACGTAGCGCTCGATAGGATCGTCGACCACCCATCCGAAGAAATTGAGCTCGGGCGCGCTGACCGACCCGGACGGCACGTAATTCGTGAACCATCCGATGCGCAGAAACACCCAGTCGAAGAAGAACTGCGCCGCCAGCGTCGCAACGGCGAGATAGAGCCCTTTGATGCGCAGCGATGGAATGCCGAACAGAATGCCGACCAGCGCCGAGCACAAGCCACCGAGCAGGATTGACACCAGCACCGGCAGCGGCGGCAGCCCGATCTCGCCAATTCCATTGCTGAACTTGTAGGCCATGTAGGCACCGATCGCCATGAACGCGCCCGAGCCGAGCGAGATCTGACCGCAGTAGCCGATGAGAATGTTTACGCCGATCGCTGCCAGCGCCAGAATCAGGAACGGAAGAAGGATCGCCCGCAGCAGGTACTCGCTGCCGAAGGGCCAAATGTGGAAGTGTGCGAGCAAGGGCACGCCGATGAGGGCGAGAGCAAATACGAACAGGAGGGCATTGCGATCCTGCCGCAGGGGGAAGATCGCCATATCCGAGGCATATGTCGACTTGAACTGGCCTGTCTCGCGGTAGAGCATGGTGTTCTGCCTCTCAGATCCGCTCGATGATCTTCTCGCCGAACAGGCCCTGCGGCCGGACGAGAAGGACTGCCAGCGCCAGTACGTAGGCGAACCAGTACTCGATGCCGCCTCCGATCAGTTCGCCGAGATAGAGCTCCGCGAGCTTCTCTCCCGCTCCGACGATCAAGCCCCCGACGATCGCCCCGGGAACGGACGTGAAGCCTCCTATGATGAGAACAGGAAGCGCCTTCAGGGCGAGGAAGGTGATCGAGAACTGTACGCCTAGTTTCGTGCCCCAGACGGTGGCGGCCACAAGCGCCACGAGCCCTGCCACCAGCCAGACGATGAACCATATCCACGAGATCGGAATCCCGACCGACTGGGCCGCAGCGTGATCGTCAGCGACAGCGCGCAAAGCACGGCCCGTCTTCGTGTATTGGAAGAAGACCGCGAGCGTGACGACCAGTACGCCGGCAATGATCCCGCCCCACACGTCGAGCTTGTTGATCAAGATCCCGCCCGGGAACACGTTCTCCATGAGGATCATCGGATCGGTCGGGAACAGCTTCAGCGGATAGACCTCTGAGCCGAAAACCATCTGTGCCAGCCCCTCGAGGACAAAGGTGGCACCGATCGTCGACATGAACAGCGTCAGGCCGTCCTGGTTGAGAAGCGGTCTCAAGACCCACTTCTCGATGACAAGGGCGCACAGCGCCATGACCGCGCCCGAGAACAGGATGGCGAGCGGAATAGCGGCGAGCGTCGCCACGCCCTTGGCAGTCAGGAAGTCGAGCGAGCGCACGAGAGCAAGCCCTGCCACGAGCACCATTGCGCCTTGAGCGTAGTTGAATACGCCCGACGCCTTGAAGATCAGCACGAAGCCGAGCGCCACGAGCGAATAAAGGACCCCGGAAAGCAACCCTCCGACCAGGATTTCCGTGAAGCCGCCCGGGTTGTCCATCGCCTTGCTGGCGAGAAAGCCGATGAAGAGCGCCGTCACGAGAGCAAGAAAGACATGCACGACCATATCGACGCCCGACCGTCTGTCGCCCTTGAGCAGGACGAACATCAGACCGGCAAGCAGGGCACCGATACCGCCAGGAATTGCGAATGTTATTGCCGACATTGTTGGCTCGAGCGCTCGTAGCGGAAACTAGTGCGATACGCCCAGATAGGCGTCGATCACTTTCGGGTTGCTCTTGACTTCGTCGGGCGTCCCGTCGGCAATCTTGCGGCCGTATTCGAGCACGACGACACGATCCGAAAGATCCATCACGACACCCATATCGTGCTCAATGAGCGCAATCGTTGTTCCGAGAGACTGATTGACCGTGAGGATGAAGCGGCTCATGTCTTCCTTCTCCTCGAGGTTCATTCCGGCCATGGGCTCGTCGAGGAGCAGGAGCTCAGGCTCCATCGCCAGCGCCCTGCCGAGCTCGACCCGCTTCTGCAAGCCGTAGGGGAGCTTCCCCACCGGGACTTTCCGAATGTGCTCGATCTCCAGGAAGTCGATGAGTTTTTCCACGATCTCGCGGTGCTCGATCTCTTCTCTTTCGGCAGGCCCGACCCTCAATGCCTGCCAGATGAGGCCGCGCCGCATTTTGAGCGTACGCCCCGCCATCATGTTGTCGAGCGTCGTCATGCCTCTGAAGAGGGCGACGTTCTGGAAAGTTCGCGAGATCCCGGAGGTCGCCGCATGGTACGGCCGCATCTCTTGCCGCTTCTCGCCCTTGAAGGTGATCGAGCCCTGCTGGGGGAAGTAGAAGCCGTTGATGACGTTGAGCATCGAAGTCTTGCCGGCGCCATTCGGCCCGATGATCGCGCGGATCTCACCCTTCCTGATGTCGAACGAGACATCCGTGATGGCACGCACACCACCGAATGAAAGCGACACGTTCTCCACCGACAACAGGACTTCGCCTATACGCCGCCGCTCGCTTTCGTCATGAGACCTGTTCTCGGCCGCCGCCATTGCGGCACCAAGGGATGGCATGCTTTCCACGGCCAAATTCGGCAAATCGGCCTTTACGCTCATTCTGCCGCCTCCTTTGCCGTTGCTTCAGAGCTCGGATAGGCCTTCATGTCGACGATCTCGACATTCCCCTCGATCTTGCCTTTCCGCCCGTCCTCGAACGTCACGTCGACAGAAATGTGCGCCTCGCGCGATCCGTCGTAGAGCGCCGTCACCAGCGGCTCGTAGCGCTCGGCGATGAAGCCGCGCCGCACCTTCTGTGTACGGGTAAGCTCGCCGTCGTCGGCATCGAGCTCCTTGTGCAGGATGAGAAAACGGCGCACCTGAGAGCCGGAAACCAGAGGTTCGTTCGCGAGCGCACGGTTCATCTCGTCGACGCGCCGCTCGACCATTTCGCGCACCATGGGATGGCCGGCGAGCTCCTGGTAGCTGGCGTAGATGACGTTGTTGCGCTCCGCCCAGCTACCGACGCTCGTCAAATCGATGTTGATGAAGGCTGTCGCATAATCGCGACCATTCCCAAAAACCACGGCCTCTTTGATCTCGGGATAGAACTTCAGCCGGTTCTCGACATACTTCGGAGCGAACAGCGCCCCGTTCGTCAACCGCCCCACGTCCTTCGCGCGATCGATGATCCTGAGATGGCCGTTGCCATCGATGAATCCCGCGTCGCCGGTACGCACCCAGCCATCGGCCGTCTTCGTCGCTGCCGTCGCCTCTTCGTTCTTGAAATATTTGTAGAAAACGCCAGGGCTTTTGAAGAGCACCTCCCCCGTGCCCTCCTCGATTCTGATCTCCACCTGTGGCCCGGGCTTGCCGACCGTCTCGGGGTAGACCTCACCGTCGGGCTGCAACGTGATGAAGACACTCGCCTCGGTCTGCCCGTAGAGCTGCTTCAAGTTGATGCCGAGTCCCCGGAAGAAGGAGAAAAGCTCCGGCCCGATCGCTTCACCAGCCGTGTAGGCAACCCTCAGGTTCGAGAACCCCATTCGGTTGCGCAGCGGGCCATACACCAGGAAATCGCCCAGGGCATAGAGCAGACGATCGCCAAACCCGACAGGCTTGCCGTCGAGCACTTTCTCGCCCGCCCGCTTCGCCACCTCGAGAAAATAGGCAAACAACCGCTTTTTCACGGCCCCCGCATCCTCCATGCGCACCATGATCTGCGTGAGCATTGTCTCGAATACGCGGGGCGGAGCGAAGAAGTAGGTTGGCCCGATCTCGCGCCGGTCATCCATCGCTGTCTCGGGACTTTCAGGGCAGCACACCGTCAGAGCGCCGGCAAACGCCTGCCCATAGGAGAAGATGTGATCTCCCACCCAGGCCATCGGCAGGTAGGCGATCATCGTGTCGTCCGATGTGAAATGGTCGAACACGTTCGCATTGCTGCCCGACACCACGACATTGGTATGCGTAAGCATCACGCCCTTTGGGCGGCCGGTCGTGCCCGACGTGTAGAGCATGACGCTGACGTCGGAGCCCTTGCCCTCATGAATGCGCTTCAGCCATTCGGCGCCGACCTGCGGATCCCGCGACAAGAGCTCGCGCCCGGTCCTCTGGACGTCGCCGAGAGCATGCAGCCGCGATGGATCGTAATCTTCGAGCCCCCGTGGATCGTCGTAGACGATGCGCTGGAGACGCGGCAGTCGATCCGCGATCGACAGGACTTTGTCCACCTGCTCCTGGTCTTCGACCACGGCCATGCGGACCTCGGCATGCTCCAGCACGTAGGCCATCTCTTCGGCAACCGAGTCCTGATAGAGAGGCACAGGGATGGCACCGAGGCTCTGCGCCGCGGTAAACGTCCAATAGAGATGGGGCCTGTTGTCCCCAATGATTGCGATCGTGTCGCCCCGCTTCAGCCCGAGGCTCTCCAATCCGAGCGCGAGAGCGCGCACCTCTTCTAGAACCTGGGACCAGGTCCAGGTCTGCCAGATGCCGAACTCCTTCTCCCGGAAGGCAGGACGGGCGCCGTACCGGTCCGCGTTGCGCAACAGAAGTTTGGGAATCGTGTCGGCTTGCGTCTGGGAAGTCCCAGCGGTCACGTGTCGTTCCTCCCTGGCCAACCCGAGATGTAGAAGCACCCGGTCTCGCCGTGCTCCGTCATCCTCTTGAGCCCCGCATTCGAGGCGGGGCCTTGTCTCAAGTCATTGGCTCGCTCGGTCCCTCGCACGTCGAGACAGCGGCTTCGCCACGACTTCGTCTCTCAACCATGCTCGTCGCATTGGGGGAGAAACCGATGTCTGCGGCCTCCGACAGCCTGCTGTCCGAACCGACCGACGCCTGGGCACATGCTCACGAAACGAGCCTGACCTCAAGATTGGGCTGGACAGACCAGCCGACAAAACTATGTTATCGTTCCGAGCATTGTGTGATCAGTGCCGCCTTCAGAGGGGCAGCGCGCGGCCTCATGGCACGCGACGACCGCAGCCACCAACATCGAGCATCAATCCCCTTCGTACGTGGCGAGCCCGTCGACGTTCACGACCGTGAGCCCCCCTCGCTCGACCCGGATCATTGCCTTTTCTTCCAGGATTTTGAGAGCCCGGCTGACGATCTGCCTGGATACGCCCGCAAGCAGCGCTAGCTCTTCCTGCGTGATCTCGATGTGGTCGCCGAGACGCGGATAGAGAACGGGATTGAACAGCCACGCGATGTTCCGCGCGACTCGCGCCGTCGGATCGTGCAGCCTGTCGTGCTCGATCGTTGCGATGAACTGCCCCATCCGCTCGTTGAGCTGCGTCACGAGGAATTTGTTGAAGCCGACGCTGTTATCGAACAGCCACATGAAAGTTGAACGGTTCATCATGGCGAGGCGGGTGGTCCGCAGTGCCACGAGATCGTATTTCCGCGGCTCCCCCTTCAGCACCGAGCCTTCGCCGAGCCATCCCCCGGCACCGATGCCGGCAAACGTGATGGCCTTGCCGGAAGCCGAGATCGCCCCGATTTTTACGAGCCCGGAAACGACGCCCGTCCATGAATCGAGTTTGTCGCCGCGGTGGCAGATATAGGCCCCGGCCGGGAACTGCCGCTCGCTGACACCGCGACGCGCCCGTTCGGCCTCCGCCTCCGTCAATGCGTCCGCCCAGAAGGCTATGGCACGCAACTCGTCCTTAGCGCTCGTCACCATCGCTTGGAAACCTCGAACAGGCCCTGCCCATGATGCTCCCATGCCGCCGTGGCACGGACAAGCGACCGCATGTTGCCGACCATAGCCCAGTCTGTGCCCGACGTGCCAAGTGTCTCGACTCGAGGGATCTCGGAGGAGCGATCAGTGAGCCTGTCGGGTGACAGGCCTTCCCGACCCGTCCTAGGATTGCTCCAAAACCATTGAGACCAGGGAACGGAGACCCCCAATGACCTTCGAAATCCGGGAGCTCGGGCCAGGCTTTGTCGGCGAGGTGTCCGGCCTCGACCTGACCAGGCCGCTTTCCGCTGACGACATTGCCTCCATCCATGCCGGCATGGACAAGTACGCCGTGCTGATCTTCCACGATCAGCGCCTCACCGACGATCAGCAGCTTGCCTTCACGCAGAGCCTCGGCCCCCTCGAGGTAGCAATCGGCACCAGCCTGCGCGGCGAGCACCGCCTCGCCTCTCCCCATTTCGCGGACGTCTCGAACATCGACAAGGACGGCAAGGTGTTCAAGCGGGACGATCGGCGATGGCAATTCGCGATCGGCAACCGCCTTTGGCATTCCGACAGCTCCTTCAAGCGCATCCCCGCCAAGTATTCCCTCCTGCATGCGAGATCGGTGCCCTCGAAGGGCGGCAATACCGAGTTTGCTGACATGCGCCAGGCGTGGGACGCGTTCAGCGCGGAAATCAAGGACACTTGCGAGCCATTGATCTGCGAGCACTCCCAGCTTTATTCGCGCGCAAAGCTCGGCTTCACGGACTTCACACCAGAGGAGCGTGAGCGGTTCAAGCCCGTCCTCCAGCGGCTGGTCCGGGTCCACCCCACCTCCGGACGAAAATCCATTTTCCTCTCGTCCCATGCGGGCAAGATCGTCGGCTGGCCCGAGCCCGAGGCCAAGGCGTTCCTCATGGATCTCACCGAGATGGCGACCCAGCGCGAGTTCACCTATGCCCACAAATGGCGCGTCGGCGATCTCGTCATGTGGGACAACCGCTCGACCATGCATCGCGCACGTCCCTTCCCTGTCGACGAGCCGCGCGACGTCCGTCGCACCACACTGATGGGAGATGCACCGACCGTCGAGCAGCACGCCGCGTAAGGCAACGGCTCCCGCTATCAGATCTCAGGAACCCAACATGCCCATCGAAATTCGCCAGATCGGCCCGGGATTTGTCGGAGAGGTATCCGGCATCGACCTGACCCGACCATTGTCGCCGGAAGACATCGCCGCCATCCACGCCGGCATGGACGAGCATGCCGTTCTCATCTTCCACGACCAGCCCTTGACCGATGAGCAGCAGCTTGCCTTCACCCAGTCTCTCGGCCCAATTGAGCTTGCCATTGGCGTAAGTCTGCGCAAGCCGGAGGAGCAGCGTCTGCCCAACACGTTCGCCGACGTGTCCAACCTGGACAAGAGCGGCAAGCCTTTCGCGCGCGACGATCGCCGGCGGCTTTACGCACTCGGCAATCAGCTTTGGCACTCGGATAGCTCGTTCAAGCGCATTCCCGCGAAATACTCGCTGCTGCACGCACGCAAGGTCGTCTCGAAGGGCGGCAACACCGAGTTTGCCGACATGCGTCAGGCCTACGACGCGCTCGACCAGGAGACCAAGGCCCTCGTCGAGAATCTCGTCTGCGAGCATTCGCAGATGTACTCGCGCGCCAAGCATGGCTTCACCGAGTTCACACCCGAGGAACGCGAGCGGTTCAAGCCGGTTCTGCAGCGCCTCGTGCGCACCCATCCGACAACCGCGCGCAAGTCGCTCTTTCTTTCCTCCCACGCGGGGAAGATCGTCGGCTGGCCCGAGCCCGAGGCCAAGGCGTTCCTCATGGACCTCAACGAGATGGCGACCCAGCGCGAGTTCACGTATGCCCACAAATGGCGGGTCGGCGACCTCGTGATGTGGGACAACCGTTCGACCATGCATCGCGCACGTCCCTTCCCCCCCAACGAGCCACGCGACGTCCGTCGCACCACACTCATGGGAGATGCCCCGACCGTCGATCAGCAGGCCGCATGACGAAGTGCAAGGCCGAGCCTAAACGCGGGGAGGCGTGAAGGCCTGCCCTCGCGCAGCCTCGCCGTCATTACGTAAGGCACGAACCAGATCATCAGCCATCAAACCACCCACTCCAGCCAGGAAAGCAATTCGATCATGAACGTCGGCTACGTCGGTCTAGGCAGTATGGGCGGCGCAATCGTCAAGCGCATGCTCCTCAACAAGCAGCCCCTGCGCGTCTTCGATCTCGATCCGAAAAAGGTCTCCGAGATTGCGGAGGCCGGTGGCCAGCCCGCGCAAAGTGCTGCGGCCCTCGCCGAGCAGTCCGACATCGTCTGCCTGTGCCTCCCGACATCAGACAACGTTCGTGCGGCCATTTTCGGCGAGAACGGACTGGCGAAGGGGCTGAAGCCCGGGTCCCTCGTCGCCGACATGACGACCGGCGATCCCCTGCAGACCAAGGAAATGGCCGCTGAGCTCGCCAAGCAGGGGGTGACCTTGATCGATGCACCGGTCTCGGGTGGACCGGCCGGCGCCCAGGCCGGAACTCTCGCCATCATGGTCGGCGCACCCGCGGACGTCTACGAGCGCATCAAGCCGGTCTTCGAGAAGGTAGGACCCAACGTGTTTCGCGTCGGCGACGTCGGCGCTGGCCAGACGATGAAGCTCGTCAACAATCTGATGCTGGCTACCGGACGCGCGATCGCGTTCGAGGCGATGGCCCTCGCCGTCAAGAACGGCCTCGATCCGAAGCTGGCGACGGAAGTGCTCAACAAGAGCTCGGGCCGCAACGGCACTACCGAGCGGTCGCTCGCCGACACGATCGACGGCAAGTTCCCCGCCTCCTTCGCGCTTGGCCTGATGACGAAGGACGTGCGTCTGGCCAATCAGCTCGGCCGCGACACGGGCGTGCCGATGATTCTCGGCCGCATCGTCGAGGAGCTGCACAACGTCGCCATGAACAACCACGGACCACAGGCCTGCTCGAACATCCTGGTCAAGGACTTCGAGCAGCGCGCGAAGACGAAGATCACGAAGTGATCTTGGCCTCGTCCGAGGCACATCACGACCGGATCGACAGCCTGCCGACCGCCCCGGCCGTCGATCCGACCCCATGGCCCAGTCCAGTGCAACGCCCGCCCGGAGCCCTCCCATGTCGACGCCCTCCCAAGCCAACGACCTCCCGGTCTGGCGCTCGATGCTGTTCGTTCCCGTCAACGTCCCGAAATTCGTGGAGACGTCCCACAAGCGCGGCGCGGACGCCATCATTCTCGACCTCGAGGACAGCGTACCGCCCGGCGAGAAAGAGACTGCGCGAACGCTGATCGCGGCGGCCGCCCCGAAGGTCGCGCAGAGCGGCGCCGACGTCGTCGTCCGCGTCAACCAGCCGCTCGAGCTCTGCGTCCGTGACATGGAGGCCGCGATCTCGCCAGCTATCGCGGCGCTGATTCTTCCCAAGATCGACGGCGCAAGCCACGTCCGGCTGCTGGCCGAGCTCGCCGATCGCATCGAAGCCTCGAAGGGCATGCGCATCGGGCACACGCGCTTCATGGCCTTGATCGAGACACCCTCCGCGTTCGCCCGCGCCGATGAGATCGCCGCCGCCCACCCGCGCCTCGTCTCGGTCGGCCTGGGCTCCGAGGACTTTGCCATGGAGATCGGCGGCGACGCCGCGACGGACGTGCTTCATTACCCAAAGCAGCGCGTGGCCATAGCAGCGATCGCAAACGGTTTGATGCCCATGGGAATCATCGGTTCAGTCGCCGATTTCCGCGACCTCGAGGGTTATCGCGCCTCCGCTCGCCTGGCCCGGCGCATGGGGTTCCGAGGAGCATCGTGCATCCACCCGAACCACGTCGCCATTCTCAACGAGGAATTCGGCATCAAAGCCGAGGAGCTGACGTGGGCGCGCCGCGTCATCGAGGTTTACGAGGAAGCGAAAAGCCAGGGTCGGGCATCCGTCCAGTTGGACGGCAAAATGATCGACATTCCGATAGTCATCAGGGCGGAGCGTATTCTCGCCATGGCAGCGCGGATCGACGCGCGCACGAGGAGCGCGGCGAAGCCCTGATGCGACACCGATGAAGCCAGGCTTGTCGGCGAGCAGGTCGATACCGGAAGCGGTCGCACACCTCTGTTTTGAACGCTGCGAAAAACGCGGGGCGCGATAACGTCGAAAGAAAGTCTTCCGGTGATATTTGGGTAGAACAGGACAAGCTATTGAGAATGAATATCCATTCATCACTTTTCCGTATCTTGCAAAGTGATTCCAATGCTAAGAATCATTGAGTTATTAGCTGCGGAGATGCATCGGTCATGAAGACTCTTCGTTGGACTGCCAGCGCATGTATGGCGGCGCTTGCCCTCGCATTGACCTGCGGTGCGGCCAGCGCACAGCAGAAGGCTCCGGAAGCCGCGAAATCGGCTCCCGCCAAGAAAGCCGCGCCTGCAAAGAAGGCCGCGGCGAAAAAAGCGGCCCCCGCAAAGGCGTCGTCCGCTTGCAATGCATTGAAGGACGAAGCGGCCTGCACGGGTGGGCCAGGTTGTCAGTGGGTTGCCGCCACCAAGACCAAGGCCGGCAAGCAGGTGAAGGCTTACTGCCGCACGGCCCCGAAAGCCAAGGCCCCCGCGAAGGCGGCAGCCCCCAAGGCGGCAGCTCCGAAAGCGCCCGCGAAAAAGAACTGATCGCCGGAAGTACACAACGAGAAAAAGCCCTCTCGCTCGCGTGCGAGAGGGCTTTTCTGTTTCAGGGAGCGATAAGCGCTACGTCGCCACCTCGCACGGAGCAGCCGTCGGGCGTCGGGCGGCTGGCAACCCGGCCTCCGAGGACGCCCTTGTCAGTGAGCCCGGCTGACGCAGAAATCCACGACATCGAGAAGCGCGCGTCGCGCAACACTGTCCGGAAAAATCGCGAGCGCGTCCTTGGCCATGGCGCCGTACGTTCGGGCTCTCTCGAAGGTGGCCTCGATCGTCCGGTGCCGCTTGATGAGCCCTATGGCGCGAGCGAGATTTTCCTCATCGCTCTGGCCTTCCACGAGCGATGTCCGCCAGAACTCGCGCTCGGCTTCCGTCCCTCGGCGGAAGGCAAGGATCACGGGCAAGGTGATCTTGCCCTCCCGGAAATCATCTCCCACCGACTTGCCGAGCCGCTCGCTGTCGCCTGCGTAGTCGAGCGCATCGTCGACAAGCTGGAAAGCAACCCCAAGATTTCGGCCGTACGACTTCAGCGCCGCCTGCTCTTCGGCGGGCCGCCCCACAAGAGCTGGGCTAACTTCGGCCGCGGCCGAGAAAAGAGCCGCGGTCTTGGCATTGATGATCGCGAGATACTCGTCCTCGGTCGTCGCCATGTTCTTGGCGGCGGCAAGTTGCATCACCTCACCTTCGGCGATCACCGCCGCCGCATGCGAGAGGATCTTGAGCCCCGGGAGCGACCCGACGTCCACCATCATGCGGAATGCCTGCCCGAGGAGGAAATCGCCGACCAGCACGCTCGCCTGATTGCCCCACAGGATGCGTGCCGACTTCTTTCCGCGCCGCACGTCACTCTCGTCGACCACATCATCATGCAGAAGCGTGGCTGTGTGCATGAACTCCACCGCCGCAGCCATGCGGACGGGGCCGTCGCCCTTCGCATCGACGAGCTTCGCCGCGGCAATCGTCAGCATTGGCCGCAGACGCTTGCCACCGGAATCGATCAAGTGATGCGCAAGCGTCGGAATGAGGTCGACGTCGGAGATCGCCTTGTCCAGGATGATGCGATTGACCGCGCCCATATCCTCGGCGACGAGGTCGAGCATGCCCTTGAGGCCTGCGCTGGCGTCGCGCGCATCGCCGATTTGCACAACCGCACCCAAAATACTGTTCCTCTATGGCCGTTTATCGCCTTCCGCGCCTATAGTCCCGATCAGCCGGGACGGGTCAAGCCACTTTCCCGTCGCGGCATTCGTTCGAATGCGCCGTTCGAAGGAAAGCTCATGCTCGAATTGCTGCGTACCAGCGATCCCGTCCTCGTCAGCTTCGTTGAAGCCTTGCTTCGAGAACAGCGGATCGACTACCACGTGGCCGATCTGAATACGAGTGCCGTCGAAGGATCGATCGGCGTCTTTCCTCGCCGCGTTCTGGTGGTCGAGGCGGCCCTTGATGTCGCCCGCGCCCTGCTGGTGGATGCAGGCCTCGGCAGCGAACTCCCGGACGAAAGCCGCCGCGGGAAACCGCCTACCGGCCCTTCGCGCCCGGCATAGCCTGAGCCCGGATCGATGGAGCCTGCCGAACTTACCGACGATGCGTTCCTGGGGGGCCGCCTGGCCATCCTGCAGCCGGCGCGCGGCTTCCGGTCGGGCCTGGACGCAATCCTCGCCGCCGCGGCCGTGCCTGTCCGGCCGGGCCGGCCGTCTCGCGTGCTCGATGCCGGTTCGGGCGTCGGCGTCATTGGCCTAGCCATCGGCACCCGAGAGGCAAGCGCCCATGTCACGATGGTCGAGCGTGACACGGACATGGCGGCAGTGGCGCGCCGTAACATCGAGCGCAATTCACTTGCCGATCGTGTGAGCATCGTTGCGGCCGACATCGCCGCCGGCGGTCGCGCGCTCCACGACCCGTCACGCCCCGAAGGACTGGCTCCGGCAAGCTTCGACCACCTCGTGACCAACCCACCCTACTTTGCCTCGGGAACCGGCACGCCGCCGTCGGTGAGCGCGAATGCGGGCGCCCGCCAGATGCCTTCGGGCAGCCTCGATCGTTGGATCGCGTTCCTCGCGACGGCGGGCAAAGCGGATGCATCGCTTACGATGATCCACCGGGCAGACGCGCTGGCAGACGTTCTGGCCGCATTGGCACCGCGGTTCGGTCGCGTTCGCATATTGCCTGTTCAGCCCCGAGCCGACACGCCCGCGTCACGCATCGTCATAGGTGCCGTAAAGGGCAGTCGCGCTGCCCTCGAGCTGAGACCAGCACTCGTTCTTCAGGACGCCGAGGGCCGCTACTTGCGGTCGGTCGACGAGATCCTTCGCTGCGGCGCCCCGCTGCCCCTGTGACGGCGCTGGCCCGCTCACCTCCCACATCATTCCGGAACAAAAAAGGCCCGCGACAAGCGCGGGCCCCTGACGCTCTTACGCGCTTTCTGTCAGAGCTGCGCGTATTTGCCGTCCTTCCAGACGTAGAACATGTAGGGCGGCAGCGTCGGATCGCCCTTCTTGTCGAACTTGAACTTCCCGAGAACAGTGCTGAATTGCAGCTTGTTGAGCTGCTCGACCACCTTCTTGGTGTCGACCGCATTCGCCTTCTCGGCCGCCTGCTTCCAGGCCTGGATCGCCGCGTAGGTGTAGAGGACATAGCCCTCGGGCTCGATCTTTGCCGCGCGGAACTTCTCCACGACGCCCTTCGCCGCCGGGTTCTTGCGCGGGTCCGGCGAGAAGGTCATCAGCGTGCCCTCGCCCGCCTTGCCCGTGATCTGCCAGTACTCCTGCGTGACCAGCGCGTCGCCCGAAACGAGGATCGTCTTCAGGCCCTGGTCGCGCATCTGGCGAGCCATGAGGCCGGCCTCGGTGTGATAGCCGCCCACGTAGAGGATGTCGGCGCCGGCCTGCTTCAGCTTCGTCACGAGCGCCGTGTAGTCCTTCTCGCCGGCCGTGTAGGCCTCGTAGAGCACCTCTTGTTTGCCGGCCGCATTCATCGCCTTCTTGGTCTCGTCGGCAAGGCCCTTACCGTAGGCCGACTTGTCGTGGACGATGGCGATCTTCTTGTCCTTGAACTTCGTCGCCAGGTACTTGCCCGCGACCGAACCCTGCTGGTCGTCGCGGCCGCACACGCGGAACACATTGGGGCCGGCGCGTTCGTCGGTCAGCTTGGGGTTTGTCGAGGCGGGCGAGATCTGGACGATGCCTTCCTCGGCATAGACCTTGGAGGCGGGGATCGACGAGCCCGAGCAGAAGTGGCCGGCAACAAGCCGAACCTTCTCGCCTGCAAGCTTCGTTGCCACAGCCACGGCCTGCTTCGGATCGCACGCATCGTCGCCGATCGTCAGCTTCAGCTTCATCTTTTTGCCGCCGATCGTGATGCCGCCGGCCTTGTTGATGTCGGCAACCGCCATCTCGGCGCCGGCCTTCATCTGGGCGCCGAAGCTCGCGTACTGCCCCGTCATCGGGCCGACCGTCGCGATGTGCACCTCTTGGGCGAGAGCCGGCGCGGCCATACCGGCGCCGAAAAGAGTGACTGCGAGAAATCTTTTCATGAGTTCGAGCCTCCCGAACAGTTGCGGCGCCCAGTGAAGACCGTGGGCGGCAGAAGAGCAGTCATACCACAAATTCAGCGGCAGGAAGGCGGCAACAGGCCGACTACGCGCCGAAGGTTTGGGCATTCTGCAAAACCACTCCTTGGTCAGTGCCGGCCGCCTTCGAGATAGGCGGACCTGATCTCCTCGCGCGCCAGCAGCTCTTTTCCCGAGCCAGAAAGCGTAATCTGACCGTTCACCATGACGTAACCGCGATGCGCCAGCCGGAGCGCGTGGTAGGCGTTCTGCTCGACCAGGAAGACCGTAAGGCCTTGCTCCCGATTGAGATCCCGGATCACGTCGAAAATCTGCCTGACAATCATCGGTGCGAGGCCGAGCGAGGGTTCGTCGAGCAGGAGCAGCTTCGGCCGCCCCATCAGCGCCCGTGCAATCGAGAGCATCTGCTGCTCGCCCCCGGAGAGCGTACCGCCGCGCTGATCCCTTCGCTTCTCGAGGATGGGGAACAGCTCGAAGGCGCGCTTCAAGTCACGCTCGAACGTACGCTCGCTCTCCGGATTGAGCAGAGCGCCCATCTGCAGATTCTCCACCACCGTCATGCGAGGAAAGATGCGCCGCCCCTCCGGTGACTGCGCAATCCTCAGGCGCATGATGCGGTGGGTCGGCATCTGAGTGATGTCCTGCCCATCGAAAAGGATGCGACCAGCACGCGCCCTGGGTGTGCCGCAAACGGTCATCATGAGGGTGGTCTTGCCAGCCCCGTTTGCGCCGATCATCGTCACGATCTCGCCCTCGGCCACATCGAGATCGACGCCGCGCAGAGCCTGCACCTTTCCGTAAAAGGTCTCGAGACCGCGAATCTGCAGGAGCGGTTCCGTCACTGCCGGATCTCCTGCTCGACCTCTTCAACCTCCTCGTCTTCCACACCGAGATAGGCAGCCACGACCGCCGGATTGCGACGTACCTCGGCCGGTTGGCCCTCGGCAATCTTGCGTCCGTAATCGAGCACCACGATACGGTCGGAGATTTCCATGACCACCCCCATGTCGTGCTCGATGAGCAGGATCGAAAGACCGTCCTCGCCCCGCATCGACAACAATAGAGTGTTCAGTTCCTGGCTTTCGCGCGGATTGAGCCCCGCCGCCGGCTCGTCCAGGCACAGCAGCACGGGCCCAGTGCACATGGCGCGCGCGATCTCGAGCCGTCGCTGATCCCCGTAAGGAAGGTCTCCCGCAGCGTCGTCCGCCCGGTGAAGAAGACCCACCCGGTCCAGCCAATGCTTGGCGAGGTCGACCGCTTGCCGTTCGGCGCGCGCATAGCCTGGCAGTCCGATCAGGCCGCCGATCGTGAACCCCGAGGCGCGCATCAGCTTGTTGTGCTGCGCAACCAGCAGGTTCTCGAGCAGGCTCATCCCTGCGAACAGGCGGATATTCTGGAACGTGCGGGCGACATTCGCCTCCTCGCAGATTCGATGGCCGGCGAGAGCATGAAGGGGATACACACGGCCGTCAGCATGGCGCGCCCGGATCTCGCCGGAGGTGGGCCTGTAGAATCCCGTGATGCAGTTGAAGACGGTCGTCTTCCCTGCTCCGTTCGGGCCGATCAACGCGGTGATCTGCCCCCGCTCGGCCGCGAAGCTCAGCTCGTCGACCGCGACGAGACCTCCGAAACGCATGCCGAGCGCGTCCACTTCGAGCACAGGACCCGGATCTGCCGCCGTCATCCGTGCCCCTCCTTGACGAGATCGCCCCCGATGCGCCGCGTCTCGCCGAGCGCGATCGTCGGCACGCGCCCGGATACGACGCCGCGCGGCCTCCACACCATCACCGCGACCATCGCCGCACCGAAAACAAGCATTCGATAGATCTCGAGATCGCGGAACAGCTCGGTTCCTCCGATCATGACGAGAGCCGCGACAGCGACGCCCACCTGGCTGCCCATGCCGCCGAGAACGACAATCGCAAGGATGATGGCCGACTCCCAGAATGTGAACGACTCTGGCGAGATGAAGCCCTGTTTCGTCGCGAAGAATGCGCCTGCAAAACCGCCGAACATGGCCCCGATGGAGAAAGCCGTGAGCTTCGTGTTGGTCACGTTGATCCCGAGCGACCGGCAGGCGATCTCATCCTCGCGCAAGGCCTCCCAGGCACGGCCCACCGGAAGCCGCCTGAGCCGGATCGTCACCCAGTTGGTGATCAGCGCCAGCCCCAGAATGATGTAGTAGAGGAAGATGATGCGCTGCAGCGACGAGTACTCGAGCCCGAAATAGTCGGCGAACCCGCCGTCAGCCTTGAATTCCAATCCGAATAGCGTCGGACGTGGTATGCCGGACACCCCGTTTGGCCCGCCGGTCAGGCTCTGCCAGTTGATCAGCACGATGCGGATGATCTCACCGAACGCCAGCGTCACGATCGCCAGATAGTCACCCCTCAGCCGCAAAACGGGGAAACCGAGCAACACCCCCCAGAACGCAGCGAGAATCCCGGCGAGCGGCAGGCAGATCCAGAAGGACAATCCGAAGTTCTGGGCGATCAGCGCATAGGAATAGGCCCCCACGGCATAGAAGGCCACGTACCCGAGATCGAGCAGCCCGGCGAGCCCCACGACCACGTTCAACCCCCAGCCGAGCATCACGTAGATCAGCACCAGAATGCCGAAATTCTCGACGTAATAGCGCGTCGAGCCGGGCGAGAAGGGGAAGAACAGCGCTACCCCGAGCAGCAGCCAAACTGGCGAGCGTCGCCAGGCGCCGATCGCGAGCGGCACGATCAGCAGAAGATCGAGCCAGCGGCTTTGCGCAAGCTGGCCGGCAGCGCTGGCAACCACCGCAGCGGCGACAAGCAGACCGAGCACGGTCCGCCACCCGCCGAGCCGTTCGAACAGATGCGCAGCACTCGCGCCGAGGTCGGACAGGCGTGCGCTCCACCCCGCCGAATGCGGAGCCAGGAAATTGAGCGCGAGACGCCCGACGAACACGGCGGCGACCCCCGTGAGAACCAGCGGCCAGCGAGACACGATTCTGAGCGACGTGAACTCCTCGACCGACTTGTAGGCCAGGATCGGAATCGCCAGCAGAAGCGCGATGACGGCAGCGATGGCAGCATCGGCGAGCGCCGCACCGAGGGCGGGGCGCCGCTCTGCGATCTCGACCTGTGGGCTCGCGGTTGCCGCCTCCATTGGCTCAGACCTTCTCGATCTCGGGCCGGCCAAGCAACCCTTCAGGCCGGAAGATGAGCACGATCGCGAGAATGGAGAACGCCGCGACGTCCTTGTATTCCGAGCCCACGTAGCCGGCCCAGAACACCTCGATGAGTCCGATCAGCAGCCCGCCCAGCATGGCCCCGGGCAGAGAGCCGACACCTCCCAGCACGGCGGCCGTGAACGCTTTGATGCCGGCCACGAACCCGATGTAGAAATCGATCGCGCCGTAATAGACGAGGAACATGACGCCCGCGACGGCAGCCAACGCTGCGCCGATGACGAAGGTGAGCGAGATCGTCCGGTCGACGTCGACTCCCGTCAGCGCGGCCATCGTGCGATCCTGCTCGCAGGCCCGCTGCGCGCGCCCCAGCGGTGTCGAGGTGATGATCCATGTGAACAGCGCCATCAGCCCGATGGTGACACAGACGATGATCAACTGCCGGTAGGAGATGACGGCCGCAAAACCGTTCGCCTCCATCACCTTGAAACCGCCCGACAACCGGTCCTTGATGTCCGGCGGCAAGTTCTTCACGCGAGCACCTTGCGCGATCTGCACCATGTTCGAGAGCACGATCGACATGCCGATCGCCGTGATCAGCGGCGCCAGGCGGAACGACCCGCGCAAGGGCCGGTAGGCAAGCCGCTCGACGGTCCATCCCCACACGGCGGTCAGAGCCATCGACAGGAGCAGAACGCCGATGATCGCGAGCACGATGATGACGAGCGGCGTCGCCGCCGTCAGGCCGATCAGAAGGAAAAGTAACAGCGCAATGAACGAGCCCACCATGAACACGTCGCCGTGGGCGAAGTTGATCATCCCGATGATGCCGTAGACCATCGTATAGCCGATGGCGATCAGCCCGTAGATGGATCCGAGCGTCACGCCATTGATGAGTTGCTGTACGAAGTATTCCATGACCTGCCTGAGCCCGTCTCGGCACGAATCAGCACCGCCTCACCCTACACTAGCACCGGGTTGCGACTGTTCAGACCGCCACGCTAGCAAAGCGCTTCGCCCGCGTACACTTCGTCTTGTCACCGACGGATCGCCTGTGGTCTCTACGACCCTCCCGTCTCGGGAAGGCTGCGCGGAGAACAATCGATCGCATGGACCGTCATTCGAGCGCGTCGGCAGGCTGTCCCGAAGCCGCTGATGCCCCAGGACGCGCAGCGCTGCGACCGGCCGCGGCGACCGCGCTCGGTTTCGCCGCCGTCTTGCTTTGGAGCACGCTGGCGACGCTGACGGCATTGAAAGGTGCGGCCATCCCACCCTTTCAGACGACCGCCATCACCTTCGCGATAGGGGGGCTGCTGCTCTTGGCATTCGCTCTGGTCCGAGGCCGTCGGCAGGCGCTCGCCCCTCACCCGAAAGCATTCGCGCTCGCCCTCTATGGCCTCTTTGCCTATCACGCGCTCTACTTCGCCGCCCTGCGCCTGGCACCAGCCGCCGAGGCTAATCTCGTCGCCTCGCTGTGGGCACTGCTGACGGTGCTCATGTCGGGGTTTCTGCCGGGCCACCGGTTGCGCCCTCGCCACATACTCGCAGCCGTGCTCGGGCTCGCCGCGGCGGCACTGCTGGTCAAGGACAGCGGTGCATCGGCGCAGACCGCCAGAGCGCCCGTCCTCGGCTTCGCACTGGCCTTCGCCTGTGCATTCGTCTGGGCGAGCTATTCGGTTCTGTCGCGTCTGGTCGCGGCCATCCCGAGCGAAAGTCTCGCCTTGCCCTGTCTCGCAACGTCGGCGCTCGCGCTGGCCTCCAGCTTGGCATTCGAAAGCTGGACCGAGATACCCTCGGCGCGCTCCTGGATCGCACTCGGGCTACTGGGCGTAGGTCCGGTCGGCGCGGCCTTTCTTCTCTGGGACATCGGCATGAAGCGAGGCAGCATCGCGACGCTCGGCGTGCTTGCCTACGCCTCGCCGATCATCTCGACGCTCCTCCTGATCGGCTTTGGTCTTGCTGAGGCGAGCGTGGCGCTTGGCGTCGCATGCCTGCTGATGGTCGCCGCCGCAGCGATTGCGCTCGGTGGAGAGCGTTGAATGGGCCGGCGGGCAGCGACGAGCGCGTCCGCTCACTCTACTGGTAGTCGTCGATGATGTACTTCCAATAGTTTTCGATCCTGATGCCTTTCTCGCTCCGCGCGAAATGCCGGATCGAAATGCCGGCGTCGTGAACGGTCTGCTGTGTTCCGGACACCAGTGGATGCCACCACGCGAGATCACGCCCCTCTGCAACCAGGCGATAGGCGCAGGTGTGTGGCAGCCATGTCACGGTTCGGACGGTATCGGCGTCGATCTTCACGCACTCCGGCACTTTTTCTTTGCGATGAGCATAATCGGAGCAGCGGCACGATCCGATGTCGAGCAGGCGGCACGCAAGCCGGGTGAGCAGAATTTCGCCCGTATCCTCGTCCTCGAGCTTGTTGAGGCAGCAACGGCCGCAGCCGTCGCACAACGCTTCCCACTCAGCCTCGCTGAATGTGTCGAGGCTTCGGCCAACCCAGAATTTGTCCTCCACCTCGTTCAACGTGCCCCTCGCGCTCGAACCGCGATGCAGTTAGTAATGCCCTCGAGTGCTCCGCCGTGTCGTCCGTCCTTCGCGTGATCGGACATGTGCGCCTGGCAGGGGCATCGGTCGAGAGACCGAATGACAGCCGACCTGCGTCATTGGCGCGACGCGAGGCCGGTATTGGTGGGACATAGCCTTTGAGCGACTGGTTCTTCAAGCAGAACACGCGAGGTCGGCTTTGGCGCCGGCTGGGCATCATCGATTCCTGGCTCGACTCCACGCTCGCTGGCCTTTGGCAGGGGCTGCTGGATCGCTGGAATGCCGGATCGAGCTTCTTCGCACGTTTTCGCCTCACTGGCTGGCGCCGGCTGCTCAACGAAGCGATGTCCGAGGGCCTGACACTGACCGCCGGCGGGCTCGCACTCATGTATGCATTGGCGGTGCCTGCGTTCCAGGAAATGGATGAATCGAAAATCCTCGGCACCGGCAAGTACAGCGTGAAGTTCATCGATCAGAACGGCAAGGAGCTCGGCCAGCGCGGCATCCTGCACAACGATGCGGTGCCGCTCGACGAAATCCCCGACCACTTGATCAAGGCGACACTGGCGACCGAGGACCGGCGCTTCTTCGAGCATTTCGGCATCGACGTCCTGGGAACATTGCGCGCCTTGGTGACGAACCTGAGCGCCGGCGAGACCGTGCAGGGCGGTTCGACCCTGACCCAGCAGCTCGCGAAGAACCTGTTCCTGTCGTCCGAACGCTCCCTCACCCGCAAGATAAAGGAGCTCTTCCTCTCCTTCTGGCTCGAGGCCCGCTTCACGAAGCGCCAGATTCTGAAGCTCTATTTCGACCGAGCGTACATGGGCGGCGGCGCCTTCGGCGTGGAGGCCGCAGCCCAGCTCTATTTCGGCAAGTCGGTCCGCGACGTCACGCTTGCCGAGGCCGCGATGATGGCGGGACTGTTCAAGGCCCCGACAAAGTACGGCCCCTTGATCGACCTGCCCGCGGCCCGTGCCCGCGCCAATGAGGTGCTCTCGAATCTGGTCGAGGCCGGCTTCATGACGGCGGGCCAGGTCCACAACGCCCGCCTCAATCCAGCTCGCCCCATCGAAAATCGCCTCGCCTACAGCCCGGATTGGTATCTCGACTGGGCTTTCGAGGAGGTCCAGCGGATCGCAGAGGGCCGTGGCTACTACGTGTTGACCGCGCGCGTCACAGTCGACCTTCGGCTGCAACAGGCGGCAGAGCAGGCGCTGATCTCGGCGATACGGCAAGAGGGCCGGTCGCATCACGCGAAATCCGGTGCCCTCGTGTCGATGGAGCCTGACGGCGCGGTTCGCGCCCTCGTCGGCGGCCTTGACTACGGCGAAAGCCAATTCAACCGCGCCACTCACGCGCGACGCCAGCCGGGCTCCTCGTTCAAGCTCTACGTTTATGCAAACGCCGTCGAGCACGGCCTCACGCCCAGCTCGACGGTCTACGACAGGTCGGTTAGCTGCGGAAACTGGTCGCCGAAGAATTACGACGGCAGCAGCGGTGGCAGGGGCGCCATGTCGATGGGCACTGCTTTCGCCAAGTCGATCAACACGACGGCCGTCGAGCTCTCACTCAAGTACGACCGCGAGAACGTCATCAAGCTCACCCGGCGCCTCGGCATCGAGGGTGTGAAGAAGACCTGCTCGATGGCATTGGGTGATGGCGGCGTCACGGTCCTCGAGCACACCGGCGCCTATGCAGCATTCGCCAACGACGGCAAGCTTGCCAGACCTTACGCCGTGCTCGAACTCATGAATTCGCGTGGTGAGGTGATCTACTCGCGCGAGCGTGACGAGCCGCCGGCGCCCCAGGTCATGAAGCCGAAGCACGCCGAGTACATGAACCAGATGATGCAGATGGTGGTGACCGAGGGCACCGGCAAGCGCGCCGCGCTGGATTTCACCAATGCGGTCGGCAAGACCGGCACATCATCGAGCTATCGCGATGCGTGGTTCATGGGTTTCACCGGCGACTACGTGACCGGCGTTTGGATCGGGAACGACGATTTCCGCCCCATGGATCGCGTCACCGGCGGCAGCATTCCAGCGACCACGTGGCACAACTTCATGCAGGTCGCCCACGCGAGCATGAACATCAAGCAGATCCCTGGCCTCCCGCTTCACCCGACGCAGGTTGCAGAGCGCGCGCGCATCGAGGAGCTGAAGAGAACTCAACCGCAGCTGGCCCAGGAGCTTGCGGCGCGTGGGACGGGTCGGGACCGCCTGATGTCTGATAAGCTGAAAGCGGCCCTGCGCAAGGTCGCTCGGACCATGCGCACGGCGGGAGGGCTTCCTGAGCCGGCCGCAGACCAGCGCAGCAACGCCTCGACGGGATCTCGTTTCGGCGCCTCCTCTGCCATCGGCGATCCGGCACCCCAGAATGCGCGGCTGACGGCCCCGGCCCTATCGACGGGAGCTGCGACAACGGGCGGCGCAACCCGATGAGACCGCGGAGATTTGAGCCATGATCGCGAATATGATCATGTTCATGCTGATCGCTATCGTCGGCGGACTCGGATCCTCCTGGTACATGATCGAGCGTGGCAGCTCGTTGACGACCTCGCGTGCTGGCCCCTGGACCGTTTGGACTGCCGCCGGCCGCGCCGACGCCGACCCCTATACCCGGGCACATTTCATGCGGCGCGGCATGCTGCCGGTCTCGTCGGTCTTTGCGGTCACGTACGAGGCCATGTCCGACAGCGAGGGCCAGCGCCTGCATTCTTCCTGCGAGTATCTGATCGAAGGTGAGGAACCGACGGCGCGCTTCTGGTCCATTTCCGTGTTCGATGAGGACGGCCGCCTGATCCCCAACGCGGCGGAACGCTATGCATACAACAGCGCAACGCTGCTGAGGTCGGCCGGCGGAGGATTCAGGATCGCCCTGTCGCGAAGCGCACGGCCCGGGAACTGGCTGCCCACCACAGGAGCAGGTCGCATCTCATTGACCCTTGGATTGGAAGGCAGCGATCCGTCGAAACCCTTCCACCCACCCCACATACGCAGGATCGCCTGCCGATGATCCCGGCCTGGATGCGACGACTGAGTTGGTACACGGCCTTGGTGGCACTGGTCGCCGGCGGGATCATTCACATATCGGCAACGATGGCATTGCCTCAACTCGCCAAGGCAAGTGCCTTCCAGCGCCTTTCACAATCGCTGCCCGTCAATCGCATGCGCATTCTTCCGCCGGTCGACGCCAAGAGCCAGCCACTGCCCTACCTCGGTCCAGACGTTCGCCTGGCGGTTTGTCAGTTCGATGTGAGCGACGGACCGGTGGCCGTGAAGGTTGCGCTGCCGGATCCAGGCTGGATGCTCGGCCTCTACACGACGTCGGGCGACAACTTTTACGTGCTGCCGGCGCAAGAAGGCCGCGCGACGGAGCTGACACTGACCCTCATTCCTCGCGGAGAGCGGTCATTCAGCCTTCTCACACTCGGCGGACGAACCACCCAGACCTCTATTTCCCAGATCGAGGTTCCGGAAAAGACGGGATTTGCTGTAGTCCGCGCACCGATGCGAGGCCGCGCCTTCGCGGGAGAGATCGAGGAAATTCTGAAGCTGGCCGGTTGCGGCGTCAGAAGAGAGTGAAACCTCGCGCCACACCAGCCGATGCTGTTCCGGCTGCCCGCACCGGTTGACACACGTCAATCGACGAACCAAATCCCGTTTCTATGGCATGCCTTGTGCGCTCGCTCGGTGCAACCGTCTCGGCCGAATGCACATCACTCTCCCCCATCACGGAGCCGGGCCATGGCCTACATTCCCGACTTGGAGATCGCGCTCGACAAGGTCTGCTACGTCATCGTCAAGGCGCGTGAATTCGACGTCAAAGACGTGGCCACGGACGTCGACAGCGGCTCGAACGCCTCGGACGACAACATGCTCGATGTGCTGGAGGATCTGCCAGACGATCCGACCATGCAGGAGCTTGCCGGTTTCATCGAGGGCATGACGGACGACGAGAGAATCGACCTCGTCACCCTCATGTGGCTCGGCCGTGATGACAGCTCGGTCGAGGAATGGGAAACGTTGCGGGAAGAGGCACAACGTGCGGGAACGGAAACCACGGCCCGCTATCTTCTGGGGACGCCCATGCTTGGTGATCACTTGGAGGCCGGACTGGCCAAGCTCGACCTGAGTTGCTCGGACGTGCTGTGACGGCAAATCGGTCCAGCGGTCTGCCGGTTCAGGCGATCTCGCTGCGCATGTGTCTCAGTCGACCAGCTTCAGAACATCCCGCACCGGACCAGCCGAGCGTGCATCCTGGCTACCATCGCGCTCGAGCCAGCGCTCATAGCGGATTCCAGGGAAAATGACGATCTCGGCGGATCCCCCGCTGCGATGACGAGAACGCTTGGTACCTGCGTCTGACGCGCGAAACTCCAGTATGGTTGCCATGGGACCCTCCTGTCCTTCGGCGCACTCGGCCCTGTCCGGACGCTGGTCGCACTCGGGACGGCTCCGACTGCAGGCTCGATACAATGATTTGGCGTCTGATCCCCTTAACGAACCCTTAATGCAGCGCAGCGAGCCGGCGCGCGTGACTATCGGGCAACGGATTATGACTCACCCAGCCATCCCTCGAGATGACTCCGTCCCTGCCGATCCTCGATCTCGACGACCCATAGATCCGGATCGAGACGCACTTCTGCGGCCAAGCGAGCCTCGACGTCACCCTCGGGCACGTTCTCGGCAATTCGGATCCATCTGCGCTCGCCGTCATCGCTGGCAAGACCGGCCGGCTGCGGACCGTAGAGGTCGCAATGACCATCGAGACGCGCGATCTTGATGAGAATGATGCCCGCATCCGCATCGCCACGACGCACGACCACGCCGGGAGCCCCGGCCACCGAGGCACGCCGCAGATAGGCCTTCACCCAGAGTTCCGACTTGAGTCGCATGGCGAGATGCGCTTCTTCCTGCTTGCCGCCGCAGGCACGCACCATAGCGTATCAGGCGCCGTCGCCGGAGACGACGTTGCCGCTCACGACTATGCGATCCGATCGCGGCGGCGCGAACGCCAAGTCGTCACCTGTTGGCCGTCCATGGTCCACGTGACGTATCGCCCCGTCCGTCGCATCCGCAATGACATTTTGTGCGACGAGACAATGACCGGCCGCCGCATCGGCCGTGATCGCAATGCCGACGCGCGCACGCCGGATGACGTTTCCCGTCGCGCTGACGTTCCGCATGAATCGGCCCCAACCGATCACGATCCCGGCGGTCGGCGCCCCTTCGATCGTATTGCCGCTTACGGCCGCATCGGCTTCCACGGAGATCCCCTCTCCGCGCTTGTCCTGGGGCTCAGCCTCCCTGCGGCGGAGATTGCGCACGAGATTGCCCTGGATCACCGCCAGGCGCCCTCCCTCGTTGAAGTTGGTGACCGAGATGCCGGCGGCAGCCCCGTCGACGATGTTCTGAGCGATCAACGCGCCCTCGAACCCGAACTCGGCATAAAGCGCGACCTCGCCGATCCGCGCGACGGAATTGCCGACGATCTGGATATTGGAAGCCGCATTGCCACGCACGGCCGAGTAGGCGCAGTCCGCAATGTCGTTGTGCACGACGCGTACCCGACCGGCACGGAAGACGTTGATGCCATTGCCGTTCTGCCCTGATCCGCCGGACGCGGCCGCGACCCGCGCGATGCGGTTCTGGGAAACCAGCGTCCCGTCCTCGCCCGCGCTCGAGCGCCAGACGAGGATGCCGTTGTCCGCGCAATCCGAGACCGTGTTGCCGACGATCTCGAGCCCCATCGAGTCAAGCGCCCACAGCGCTGCGGCGCCTACGCGCTCGATACGGCTGGCCTGGACACGTCCCGAGCAACCGACGAGGTGCAGCCCGTTCCGTGGTGCACGGCGAACTGTCACGTCCGCGATGACGATGTCGCGCGAGGCGCGTATCTCGAGCAGGGAGATCGGCGCCTCGGTTCCGGAACCGGCTCCTTCTCCCTCGATGGCGATGCGCTCGATCCTGAGTGCATTGGCCATGTCCGCATGCAGCACGGCTCGCGATCCAAACCCTTGCAGCACGGTTCCCGGCTGCCCCAAGAGATGCGTGCCTCTGCGTAGCGCAACGCCCGCAACCCTGATGCGTCCAGGAGGGAGTTGCAGGGCCACCCCATTCAAGGCGGCTTGATCGATCGCCGTCTGCAAAAGGACGGACTGATCGCCGTTCGTATCCGTGCCGAGACCGAACTCTTGAGCCAGGGCAATCCTGGCCGGCTGGGCGCGAGCCGCCGCTTTCTGGCGCGGAGCAGCGGAGGCCCGCGCAGCAAGCCCGGCCATGAGGCCACCTGCAGCAGTCACCAACAGCGTGCGGCGTGGGAGCAAAGACGGCATGACATTCGAACTCCGGCTGATCCCAGAGCCAAGCAAGGATCGAGCCACCAAGCGAACGCTGCGTGACCGGCGATCCGCCCTTCGCGCCCCTGGATTCGCGCATGAGCCACTCGTAGGATGATGCCAACGGCCAGCACGGATAGAGCGAGGGCAAACCATGGCGGACGAGCTCAGCCACTTCATCGGCGGCAAAAGGATTAACGGTAAGTCGGGCCGCTTCGCCGACGTTTTCTGGCCGATGACGGGGGAGGTCGCTGCCCGCGTCCCCTTGGCTTCTAAGGCGGAAGTCCGCGCCGCCGTCGAGAACGCCAAGGCTGCACAGCCCGCCTGGGCCGCTGTCAACCCTCAGCGCCGTGCCCGCGTGATGGCGAAATTCGTCGACCTGTTGAACCGGGACATGGAGAAACTCGCCGAGGTCCTCGCCCGCGAGCATGGAAAGGTCATCGCCGACGCCAAGGGCGACGTCCAGCGCGGTCTCGAGGTGGCCGAGTTCGCGACCGGCATCCCGCATCTCCTGAAGGGCGAGTACACCGAAGGCGCCGGGCCCGGCATCGACGTCTATTCCATGCGCCAGCCGCTCGGCGTCGTGGCAGGCATCACGCCGTTCAACTTCCCGGCCATGATCCCGATGTGGAAGTTCGCGCCGGCGATCGCCTGCGGCAACGCCTTCATCCTGAAGCCGTCCGAGCGAGACCCGAGCGTGCCGCTGATGCTGGCCGAGCTGATGATCGAGGCAGGACTGCCGCCCGGCATCCTCAACGTCGTCAACGGTGACAAGGAGGCCGTCGACGCCATCCTCGACGACGAGGACATCCAGGCGGTGGGCTTCGTCGGCTCGACGCCGATCGCGGCCTACGTCTATGCCCGCGGCGCGCAGAGCGGCAAGCGCGTCGCCTGCTTCGGCGGCGCCAAGAACCACATGATCGTCATGCCCGACGCCGACCTCGACCAGGCGGCGGATGCGCTCATTGGTGCCGGCTACGGCTCGGCAGGCGAGCGCTGCATGGCCGTGTCGGTGGCCGTTCCCGTGGGCCAGAAGACGGCCGATGCGCTGGTCGAAAAGCTCATTCCGAAAATCGAGGGCTTGAAGATCGGCCCTTCCACCAGCCTCGACGCCGACATGGGGCCGCTCGTCACCCAGGCGCACCTGGAGAAGGTGAAGGCCTACGTCGCGACCGGCGTCAAGGAAGGCGCCAGCCTCAAGGTCGACGGGCGCAATTTCAAGATGCAAGGCTATGAAAACGGCTTCTACATGGGCGGTTGCCTGTTCGACGACGTGACGCGCGACATGAAGATCTACAAGGAGGAGATCTTCGGCCCCGTGCTCTCGGTCGTGCGCGCCCGGGACTACGACGAGGGCTTGGCCCTCGCCATGGACCACGAGTACGGCAACGGCGTCGCCATCTTCACGCGCGACGGCGATACGGCCCGCGATTTCGTGGCGAAAGTGAATATCGGCATGGTCGGCGTCAACGTGCCGATCCCGGTGCCGCTCGCCTACTACACCTTCGGCGGCTGGAAGCGGAGCGCGTTCGGTGACCTCAACCAGCATGGGCCCGATTCGGTGCGCTTCTATACGCGGACGAAGACGGTAACGAGCCGCTGGCCGAGCGGCGTGAAGGAGGGCGCGGAGTTCTCGATACCGGTGATGAGGTAGTGGGGAGCTGCGCGCGTTCGTGATTGGCTGGCCGCTCTCGTCGCGCCCGGCGCGCGAGCGGGCCACGCCCTCGCGGCGCATCGGATGCCCACATGGCATCCGCGCGCCCCACCCCGTTTGGGGCACGTGCTTGCCCTCGGGCTCATTCGAAGCGTCCCCCAAACCGCTCCTTTTCTCGGGTTTTATACAGGAGCGGCTGTCCGGGCGTCCCGGCTTGATGTAGTGGCCTAGGTCAACGGCAAAGTCTGTTTCTGGCGCTTCCTGACGAAGTCGAGCGGTCCGCATTCAGGGGGCGGCGATACCGTATATCATGGGCGGATGACAAGCGATTCGAAGCCTTACGTTCCAAATTTCTCAGCGCGTCGGCAGCAGGCCAATCCTACCGCAGCTCAAGCTGGGCGAGGTGTCTGCCGAGCTGCGCCGACTTCCTGGCCACTACTACGTCCAGCCTTGAAATGGACCGCGCGACCGTGCGTCGTATGAGCCGCCTCATTTAATGACAAGATGGCGGCGGGTCGCGATGGACCTGAACGTCCTATTCTTCGAGAGTCGGCCGACGAATTCAACTACGACTGTGAGAACAAGCCGGCGCATTAAGGTAATCATCGAGCGCCCGACATCGGAAGACTATTCGAAATCTGATCGAATTTTCGTCCGACATAGTGGATGCAGCGCCGAACTCAAACGCGAGGCTAGCAGATGCGTTCGTCATGGCGCGCGCCGCATATCGCGTCTTCGACAACAATTATATATCGCTGCCATCGGTACGGAAGAGCAGGCGGCGGCGTTTGAGCGCGCTGCTCGCGGACGCAGAGAGAAGACGCGGCTGCCGCGTCAAGCGGCGCTCATCGCGGCTGGCGTCGCGCTACGCAACTCGGATTGGGCGGGCAGCGTGCGCGAAAGCATCCACGCCGTTGAAGCGATGGCTATGAGCCTCGCGCCGGGCACAAAAGATACCTGGGGGCAGCGCTCAAGGTGCTCGAAAAGCGCAGCCACCTCCACGGCAGTCTCAAGGCAGCCCTTCGGTTCGCTCTATGGCTACTCAAGCGACGAGGAAGGCGTGCAGCATGCACTTGTGTTCGCAGACGAGGCTCAATTGGATGAGGCCGACGCACTATTCTATGCTTAGCGCGTGCGTCGTTTTGTATCGTATCTGCTGACGCACCAGCACCTGCGCCCTCCTCTCAACCGTCAAGATGATCTCTCTTTGCCCCGCGGAAGCATTCCGCGCATGTACGCGTCTGTTCTGGGAGAATAGCCCCAGCCCGCGCCCGCAACTAAGTTTGGTGCTGGCTACCTGTCCCGACTTCTGCTTCCTCCGCATCTCGCCGTCATGCCTGTCCCGGATCGGGTCCGGGTGAACTGCGGCGAGCGACAGGCATCGAATGCACGCACCAGAGCCCGACGTGGGTCCCCGCCTTCGCAGGGATGACGGGGTGAGGTGAGGGATGGGTCGCGAACGACCGAAGCGTTTGCGGCTCACGCTCCTGTCATCCCAGTGCTTCCTGCCCCTCCGAAGGCCGAGTTACGGACCATTCGTCAGCTCGTTCGGTGCGCGGGTTAGGACGCTACGCGGGTGCGCACAGCACGAAATCCGCTGAAGTTTTGGCCAGCATCTCCGGAAGGAGCGCGCGGCCGCGATGGGTCGGGCGCAAGGCCCGGGAGACAGTTTGGGGTGTCGCGAGGTCAGCGAAACACATCAGCACTGTTGTGGATGGCTGGATCGCTTTCGGTCAGAACTTATCACGGCCCTCCGGCGTCGCGCCCTCCCGGCATCCTGTTCGCGCGGGTCGCTGTCGCGAGGCGTGCCGAGAGCGAGGGCAGGAGGCGGTATCCGGCCTCTGGAGAGGTGAGCGCCACTACGCAAGCCGGGCGTCGCGTGGAGATGAGCCGGGGAACCACCCAGGGCGCGCTTCCCGCAACGCGAAAATGCCGTCGGAGGGCGCCGCGAGCTGCCTCAAAATATCAAAACGGTGGCCGGACGGCGTCCTCCCCCCGTGCAACTCGACAACGACTGGAGCGCCGAGCGCTGCCGGGCGCCTTGGCACGGGTGCGCGGACGGAGAAGGTTGATGCTCGTCGACGCGCGGGGAGGCCCCGCGGGCCCGAGCAGCACCGGCTCGTCCAGCCTTGCGGGCCGCCGCCCTCGCGAGAAAACTGGAGGGTCCGGGAGGCTGCGCCTCCCGGCGGGGTATGGGGCCGGCCCCATTCGCGCCGGCAGGCGCGATCCCTCCCGGGCGGGAGTTGGCAACGCGGAAAGACCCCGGATCTGCGCATCGGCCTTCGGCTCGACGTTCCGTCCGGGAAGCCGGAGACCAATTGGGACTTGCCTGCGCACCGTCGCGGCAGACCGGCCGCTCGCCTCGCACGCGGCGTTGCGCTAGGTTCGCCGGCAGAGAGAGTCCCAACCAGCCGAGGCCCGACGATGTCGTCCCCCACGTCCAACACCGATCCCATCTGGTCCTACGTCGAGGCCAAGCGCGAGCCGTTCCAGGGGCTCTCGGATCGCGTCTGGGCGACTCCGGAGATCGCCTACACCGAGCACAAGTCGGTGGCCGAGCACCTTGCGATGCTGAAGGCCGAAGGGTTTCGCATCACCGAGAACGTCGCCGGCATCCCGACGGCGGTGATGGGCGAGGCGGGAACGCCGGGCGAAGGGCCGGTGATCGCCATCCTCGGCGAGTACGACGCGCTGCCGGGCCTCTCGCAGGTCGGCGGCATCGCCGAGCCGAAACCCCTGGTCACGGGCGGCCACGGACACGGCTGCGGCCACAATATGCTGGGCTCGGCGGCACTGCTGGCGGCAACCGCAGTGAAAGACCTGCTCGCCGAGCAGGGCATCAAGGGCCGCGTTCGCTACTACGGCTGCCCGGCCGAGGAAGGCGGAGCAGCGAAAGGATTCATGGTTCGAGCCGGCGCCTTCGACGACGTCGATATTGCCATTTCCTGGCATCCCGCCGCCTTCAACCGAGTGGACGAGGCCGAAAGCCTCGCCAACATGCGCATTGACTTCACCTTCCATGGCCGCGCCTCGCACGCCTCGGCGTCGCCGCATCTCGGACGATCGGCACTCGACGCGGTCGAGTTGATGAGCGTGGGCGTGCAGTACCTGCGCGAGCACGTGCCCCAGGACAGCCGCATCCACCACGCCATTCTCGACACCGGCGGCGTGGCGCCCAACGTGGTGCAGGCGAAGGCCAAGGTGCGCTACGCAATTCGCGCGCGCGACCTCGTGGCCCTGAACGCCCTGGTGCCGCGCGTCAAGCGGGTGGCCGAGGGCGCCGCCATGATGACCGAGACGACCGTCGAAATGCAGGTCGTCAGCGCGGTTTCGAACCTCCTCTACAATACGCCCCTCTCCGAAGCCATGCAGCGCGTCTTCGATCGCCTCGGCGGTCCGGGGTTCGACAAGACCGACTTCGACTTCGCCGCCAAGATCCAGGCCACCCTTGGCCCCGAGGACATCGCGTCCGCCTATCGCAAGGTCGGCCTCGAGCCGCGACCCGAGCCGCTCTGCGACTACGTCCTGCCGATAGACCAGCGCGGCGAGCCGATGATCGGATCGACCGACGTCGGCGACGTCTCCTGGAAGGTGCCGACGGTGCAGGCCCGCATCGCGACCCACGCCATCGGCACCCCCGGGCACTCCTGGCAGATCACCGCCCAGGGCGTTGTCCCGGCCGCTCACAAGGGCCTCGTCCACGCGGCGAAGGTGATGGCCGGCACGGCGATGGAAGCGCTGCGCAATCCGGGCCTCATCGACGCCGCCAAGGCAGACCACGCGAAGCGAACGGGCGGCCGCCCTTATCAGTGCCCGATTCCGGCCGACGTCCGGCCGCCGATCACGGAGCGCCCGCCGGCATGATCCACACAGGGAACGGGGATGAGGGTGTCTGCGGCACCTTGCGCTACGCGGTCAATCTCCCCGTTCGAGCCCAGGCTGGCTGCGAACGGGAGGCGTCTCTCTGTGTTTGCGTTGCGGCGCCAGTTGCACGATCATCGCTGCAACGAGAATGAGGCCAGCCCCGGCCCAGCCGAGCCATGGCAGTCGCTCGCCGAGCAGCAGCCACGCCCCGAAGGCCGCAAACAGGGTCTCTGTCGATACGATGATCGTCGCCTCGCTCGGCTCGGTGTAGCGCAAGGCGATCGAGAACAACGTGAACGTCAAGGCGCTCGACAACAGGCCGACATAGGCGATCTCGCGCCACGCCGCGGCGAGACCGGTCACCGTGACCGTCTCGAAAAGAGGCGCGACGAGCATCCCGAGCCCGGCAACCACGACGAACTGCAACGTCGTGAAGGCGACCGGCCGCCCGAGCGGGCCGGCACGACCGACGAGAACGACGTGCAAGGCCCAGAAGGCCGCCGAAAGCGCGACGAGGCGGTCTCCGCTCGAGAATGCGGAGAGCGTGCCGCCGCCCAGGAGCCATGTTCCGGCGAACGAGAGGGCGACGGCCAGCCAGACCAATCCGCCGGGCCGCCGGCCGAGCAACCCCCAAGCGATGAACGGCGTGATGACGACGTAGAGCGCCGTAAGAAATCCGGTATTCGTGACCGTCGCCGTGACGAGGCCCCACTGCTGCAACAAGGCCCCGATGAAGAACGCTCCTCCGGCCAGTAGGGCCGCCGGCCAGACTTGCAACCACCGGACACCACCGCCCCGCATTTCGCGATACGCCAGCGGTGCCAGCGCAAAGCTCGCGACCACGGCCCGCGAGGCCACGAACTGGATCGGACCCACGTGCTCCATGGCCGATTTCTGGAACAGGAACGCGAAGCCCCAGATGGCAGCGGCCGTGAGCAGGAGGAGATCGGCATGAAGTCGGTGCATGGAGGGGCGAAATACCCTTTCGTCGAGCCAGCCGCAATTGCGATACGGACGCCATCCCCCGGCAACCTCTGTCGCGAAAGTGAACGGAATACTCCTGACCGAATGTCTGATTTATGCAACCGGCCATCTCCTCGTCGCGTATCAGCGAGCTGGCCTGAACCAAGCCCCTTCGAGCGAGGCGATAGATGAATCCCACCGGTCTGCTGGTCTACATCGTTCCGATTTTGCTTTTGACCGCATCGAACATCTTCATGACGTTAGCCTGGTACGGCCATCTTCGGTTCCGCGACTACCCGCTTCCACTCGTCGTCGTCGCCTCGTGGGGCATCGCATTCATCGAGTATTGCCTCGCAGTGCCCGCCAACCGATATGGCTATGCGGTCTACACTGCCCCGCAACTCAAGACCTTGCAGGAGGTGATCACGCTGCTTGTCTTCGCCGGCTTTTCGACCTTCGTTCTGAAGGAACCGCTGGGCTGGAGTCACGCCGTCGGGTTTGCGCTCATCGCAGCCGGCGTCGCGGTCATCTTCCTGGCCCGCTGAGGACGATCGATGCCGACGCCCCTCGCCGATCTGGCCATTCTGGCCGTTGCAGTCGCCGCCGGAGCGACCATGCAGGCCGCGACGGGCTTCGGATTTGCCATCCTCTCGGCACCTGTCTTCCTGGCCGTCCTGAATTCCACCTCCGCCGTCCCCATCCTCGTGGCCCTTCACGTCGTGCAGTGTATCGTACTCGTGCCGCGCATTTGGAACGGCATCCCATGGTCGCATTTGTATCGCCTCGCAGTCGGCGCGCTGGTGGGCTGCCCGATCGGCCTCGTGCTCTTCCGCTCTCTGGACGTTCGCCAACTCAAGCTGGGCGTGGGGCTCGTCATTCTTCTGGTGCTGGCCTTGATGGCGTGGCGCCGCTCGCATGGCGCGACGGCCGTACAGGCCCACGAGGCAACCGGTCGGCATCCCGCGAGCACGGCATCCGAGGTTGTCACCGGTTCTCTCTCCGGCGCATTGACCGCCGTACTCGTCATGCCTGGGCCGCCGCTGATGCTGCATCTGCTGCGACATCCGATGCCAGCCACGAATGCTCGCTCGCTTTCAATCGCGTTCTTCGCCGCCTGCTACGCGGCTGTCATGACGGTTCACGCGCTGTCGGGCGCTCTGACATCGAGTTCAGCTGCACTGATCGCATGGCTCGCGGCGCCCGTGCTTGCGGGCACCTATGCCGGCCTTCACAGCACACGCTGGATCTCGGACCGCCACTTCGCCCCGATCCTCTACCTGCTTCTCCTGGCAGCAGGATTGGGTGCGATCACATCTGCATTCTAGAGCACGGGGCGCGGGCCTAGCTGCGCCGCACGGCAGCCGCCAGAACGAATATCAGCCACGACGCGATCAGCAGCGATCCTCCGATCGGCGCCGCCATCGGAAACAAGCGGTGCCCGATCGTCGCCCTGAGCGCAATGTCACCTGCAAAGAGCGTCCCGCCTGCGATCCAACCGACCATGGCGAGAACCGCGGCCGCCCTCCACAATCGATCAGCCCCGGAAAGCGCGCAAGTCCCGATGACGGCAAGGGCGTGAAAAAGCAGCATCTGCGAAGCGCTGTCGAGACCAGCACCCGGAGCGGCATGAGCGCCGACAGCGGCCAGCACGACACCGGCGGCACCCATCAGGCCGGCGAGCACCACAGGAATCATCGTCGACATCACAGTCTCACCGTTCAAACTCCACCACGCCACCTTGTCTCCGGCTTCGCGCCTGCCGGCATCAGATCCGGCCTATCGAAGCGCCTCCCAGCGTTCGCACATGCGGGCGAGGACATCGGGCGCGATCCGCAGCCGCGCCGCGGTTTTTTCGAGCCCGTCGGCAGGCGATGGCCCACCCGTGGCGTTGAAACGAAGCGGTTCTGCCTCTCGAATTGCAACAGCCGGCGCGACCGGATCTCCTGCCTGCGCTGGCGACCGCTTTTCATCGCCCGGCCTCCGTTGCTTCGGCCTCATCAGCGTCGCACCGCCCGCCTAGGACGCCAGTTGCCCTTTCACCACCTTGTCGAGCGCCATCAGGTTTCGCATGAGCCCCTCGAAATCCTTGAGTGGCACCATGTTCGGCCCGTCCGATGGCGCTTTGTCGGGATCAGGATGCGTCTCGACGAAAAGCCCGGCCACGCCCACTGCCACCGCCGCCCTTGCCAACACCGGCACGAAACTGCGGTCACCGCCCGACGACGTGCCTTGTCCGCCCGGCGACTGCACGGCATGCGTCGCATCGAAGATCACCGGCGCACCGGTCTCGGCCATGATCGGCAGCGACCTCATGTCGACGACCAGCGTATTGTAGCCGAACGAAGCGCCACGCTCTGTCACCAGCACGTTGGCGTTACCGCTCTCGGTGACCTTGGCGACGACGTTCCTCATGTCCCATGGCGCGAGGAACTGCCCTTTCTTGATCTTGACCACCTTGCCGGTCTTGGCTGCTGCGATGAGCAGATCCGTCTGCCGGCACAGGAAGGCCGGGATCTGCAGCACGTCCACCACCGGCGCGACGCGTGCGCATTGCTCGATCTCGTGCACGTCCGTGACGATTGGCAGCCCGAGGGACTCGCGGATCTCCGCGAACACGGGAATGGCGCCCTCGAGGCCGATGCCACGCTTGCCTTTGAGCGAGGTCCGGTTGGCCTTGTCGAAGCTCGTCTTGTAGACGAGCCCGAGGCCGAGCCGCCCGGCAATCTCCTTCAGGGCCGCCGCCACCTCGAGGGCATGCGCGCGGCTCTCCATCTGGCATGGGCCCGCGAAGACTGCAATCGGGCGATGTTGCGCGAACGTGACATTGCCGACGACGACGTCGCGATTGGGCGTGAGAGTCGTGTTGCTCATACCGCGACGATAGCCGAGGACGCCCCCGAACGCACGCTCCGGGGTCGAGTTGCCCACACGATCGCGCAGCGTCCCGTCAGGCCTTGGCCGGCCCCTTCGCAACCGGCTTTGCCTCCTTGCTGGCCGTCTCCTTGAAACGGGGGAGGCTGTCGTGGACGTCGAACCAGTTGACCCGCTCCTCGATGTGGGCGTGGCCGGTCGGTGTGAACTTCCCCGGGTCGTCGAGCGTGCCGATGAACAGGTGCACCTCCTTTGGCCAGCGCGCACCGGCATAGGCCATGGGAGAGCCGCACGTCGGGCAGAAGTAGCGCTTCACGCCGGGCGAAGATTCGTACACCGCCGGCGTCCCTTTCAGGTAGTGGAACTGGTCGATATTGACGCCGACATAGGTTGCCACAGGCGAGGACACGGCGCGCCGGCAGCTTTCGCAGTGGCAGTACATGACCCACTTCGGGGGGCCCGAGAATTCGTACTCGATGGCCCCGCACATGCAATGACCACGTGTCGTATCGGGCTTGGCGGTAGACATATCGCTGGTGTCCTCCGAAGAAGGGCCGGTCGCGGCTTGGCAATTCGTCCGAGCTTAGCTCACGCCGGCGCCGCTTGTCCCGCGTTGCGGCCTAGGCAATTGGCGTTCTAGCATGGGCAATCCAATGGATCTGGACTTGGGGTTAATCGATCATGTCTCAGCGGCGCACCGCGCTCGTTACGGGGTCTAACAAGAACATCGGTCGCGCCTGCGCACTTCACCTGGCGCGGGCCGGATGCAATGTCGTCGTCAACGGCGCGAAGGATCGCGAAGCAGCGGAGCGGACGGCCGCCGAGGCCCGCGACCTGGGCGTAGAGGCGCTCGTTGCCATGGGAGACGTCGGTCTCAACGAGGACGCGAACCGCATCGCCGACGAGGCCCTCGCAAAATTTGGCGCGGTCGATATCCTCGTCAACAATGCAGCGATCCGCCGGGATGGCAAGTTCTTGGAAATGACCGAGGCCGATTGGCGTTACGCGATGGCCGTCAACTTCGATGCGGCCTACTGGCTGTCGCGTCGCTGCTTGCCGGGAATGATTGCCAAGGGCTGGGGGCGCATCGTCAATTTCGCCGGCATGAATGCGATCCACGGCTACAATGGGCGCGCCCACGTCTCGGCCTCGAAGCATGCCGCTTGGGGCCTCACCAAGGCTCTTGCCAAAGAGTTCGGGGCGAAAGGCATCACCACCAACATCGTCTCCCCTGGGCCCATCATGGGCGAGGCACAGGACGCCGTGCAGGCCGCGCATATTGCACCCATGGCGGCGCGCGTACCGGTCGGCCGCCTCGGCACGCCGGACGAGGTGGCAGCCGCGGTTGCCCTTCTCGCATCTGACGCCGGCGCCTTCATCAACGGGCAGATGATCCAGGTCAACGGCGGCGCAGAGACCTGATGGTCTCAGCGCTCGCGCGCCGATTGCGAGAAAAGCTCCTTCAGCGGCGACAGCACATAGCTGATGGCCCGGCGCTCGCCCGTCTTGATCTCGACTGTTACCGCCATGCCCGGTGATAGCGATACGTCCTTGCCGTCGACGTTTATCGTACGTCGCGAAAGCTTCACCACCGCCGGGAACACGAGGTTCTGCCCCGGCGGACCGTTCGACGAACCCCCGCCCTGCGGCCGCGCCGCGCTTGCGGCATCCATCATGGAGGTAACGTTCCGATCTTCCACTGCATCGCGCGAGACACGCACCACCTCTGCCTCGATCGAGCCATAGCGCGTGAACGGAAACGCTTCGACTTTCACGACCGCTCTTTGGCCTGGTGTGACGAAACCGATGTCCTTGTTCGCGACCATCGCCTCGACCTCGAGCGGCGCATCCACAGGAACGACGGTCATCAGCGACTGTCCGCTCGTCACCACCTGGCCGAGCGTCGTCACCTCGACCTGTTGCACGATGCCGGCCGTTGGCGCACGCAGTTGCGTACGGTCTCGTTTGGACCTCGCCTTCACGATCTCCTGCTCGAGGCGGTCGCGCTTGCGGTCCGCATCGGCCGCCTTCTCGGCCTGCTCTGCGACGAACTGGCCTTGCACCTGCCGCAGTCTCTTCTCGAGCGAGATGATCGAGGCATCGGCCTCGATCAGTTGTCCGCGCTCGCTCGCGTCCGTCGTTCGGAAGTTCTCGTATTGCAGCTCGGCCTCGATGATGAGCGCGCGTGATCCCGCACCGCGGGTTTTGATCTCTTCCCGCATGCCGACACGCTCCTTGGAGAGCCCGAGCAGCTTCTTGCGAGCTTCGATGCTGAGCGTGAGGCGCTGCTTTGTCGCCTGCTTCTCGGCGATCTGCGCCCTGATCGCATCGAGGATCGTCCGGAACTGTGCCAGATCCGCCGCCAGAAGCTCGACTTCCCGTCGCCGGACATGATCGCCGATGCCTTTCGGGAAGATGACAGTGGGCAGCCCCGCGGCGAGTGAGCGAGCCGCATCGACCGCTGCATTCCGTCTTAAGGCCTCGGCAGTTGTGCTTTCGAGCTCGCGCTCCAGAGCCTTGAGGTCCGCCGCACTCTCGGTCGGATCGAGTTCGACGAGAACCTCCCCTTCTTCGACGGTTTGACCGCTTTCGACCCGGATTGCAGCGATCCTGCCGGGCTCGAGCGGCTGGACGGTTTTCGTTCGCCCGCTCGGCTGTATTTTGCCCATCGCCACAGCGTGAATGTCGAGCTTGCCGATAGTGGCCCACAAGAGCGCAGTGGCGAACACCAGACAAATGCCGAGCATCAGCGCCGTGGCCGTGGGCGAGGGCGGGGTTTCGAGTATCTCGAGGGCCGCCGGTAGGAATTCGACGTCTTCTGCAATCCGGATCCCTCGCTGTCGGGACGCATCAGTCCGTCGGGTGGCCGGTTGTTGCACTGTCGCAGGGGCAGCCTGAGGCGGCCCTTCGTCTGCTCGTTCGCATCTGGCGTCCACCTTGCCCGATGCACCAAGCGCCAGGTCCCCTGCGCTCCACTCGGTGTTGCCCGTCGCGATTTGCCTGCCTGCACGACCGGCCGTCGCCTGTCCCTGCACCAGGTTTCGCTCGCGCTTCCGCGAGCGAAACGCATCGAGAGCGAGCGCCGTCACCACGAACAGCGCAAGCGCACCGACATAGATCCAAAGCAGGCTTCTCGTTTCAGGCATCAACGCAAGCTCCCTGCCATCTCAGCTCTCGTCCGATGATTGCAGGCGCCAGAGGCGCGCATAGAGGCCGTTCGGCCGGGCCACGAGCTCGTTGTGCGTACCCTGCTCGACGATCCTTCCTCCGTCGATCGCGATGATTCGATCGCACCGCCTCACGGCGTTGAGGCGATGGGCGATGATGATCACCGTGCGCCCCTGAACGATATGGCGCATGTTCCGTTGAATGATGCGCTCGCTTTCGTAATCCAGCGCACTCGTCGCCTCGTCGAGGATCAGAACCCTCGGTTGCGTTGCGAGCGCGCGCGCAATGGCGATGCGTTGCCTTTGCCCGCCGGACAGGTTGGCGCCACGCTCCTCGATCGGCGTATCGTAACCGAGCGGAAGCTTCGAAATGAACTCGTCAGCCCCCGCCAACCGCGAGACCATGATCACCTGGGCCCGCGACATGCCGGGATGCGCGAGCGCGATGTTCTCATGGATGGAGCGGTTGAAAAGTGTCGACTCCTGAAGCACGACCCCGATCTGTCGCCTGAGCCACGCCGTGTCCACCTGCGCGATATCGAGACCGTCGATCAGGATCTGGCCACGCTCGGGCCGATAAAGCCTCTGCAGGAGCTTGGTCAGCGTCGACTTGCCCGATCCCGATGCGCCGACCACGCCGATCACCTGCCCGGCTGGAATGTCGAGGCTGATGTTGTTGAGAACTTCCGGCGTATCGGGCCGGTATCGAAAGGTCACACCGCTGATCCGCAAAGCCCCGCGGGCTGGCGGAAGATGCGCGACACCAAGTCTCTGGCTCTCGGTCGGCGCGTTGAGAATGTCGCCGAGGCGCGTGACTGAGATCTGGACTTGCTGGAAGTCCTGCCAGAGCTGCGACAGCCGGAGTACCGGCTGCGTCGCCTGGTTCATGATCATGTTGAAAGCGATCAGCCCGCCGATCGTGAGCTCGTTGTTCACCACGGCGCTTGCGCCGAAAAACAGCACGGCCGCCGTCGTCAGCTTGCTCACGAGTTGGATTGCCATCTGCCCGCCGCTTGAGACGACGACCGCTTCGAACGAAGTACGCACGTAGGCAGCGAGCCGCTCCTCCCACTGGTTCCTGAGAATGGGTTCGACCGCCGCCGCCTTCAGCGTCTGCATGCCGAACACCGACTCGACGAGAAACTGTTGGCTCTGAGCTCCCGTGTTGAAGCGTTCGCTGATCTTGCTGCGCAGAATCGGCCGGACCGCGACGGCAATCGCGATGTAAGCCGGCACCGACAGAAGGACGATCAGCGTGAGCTTGGCCGAGTAGAGAAACAGCACGGCAAAGAAGACGAACGTGAATAGGAGGTCGATGACCGACGAGAGCCCTTGGCCCGTGAGAAAGCTGCGGATCGTCTCGAGCTCACGCACGCGCGCCACGGTCTGCCCGGTAGGCCGCGTCTCGAAATAGGCGAGTGGCAGCCTCAGGAGGTGATCGAAAAGGCGGCTGCCCAGCTCCACGTCGATACGGCTCGCCGTGTGGCTTAGCGTATAGCTTCTGAGGAACTGCAACAGGCCATCGAAGATCGCGATCAGCACCATACCGGCAACAATCACGATAAGTGTCGACAATCCTTTGTGCACAAGCACCTTGTCTATGATCACCTGAAACAGGAGGGGTGTCGCCAGGGCGAAGATCTGCACGAAAAACGACGCGATCAAAACGTGCGCGAGCGGCTTGCGATAGCGCCATACGGACGGGATGAACCACCGGAAACTGAACTCGGCAGGCTCGATGCCCGGCCCTCCCCAGCGGCGCGTGACGAGAACGATCTCGCCTTGCGAGCGGGTGCCCAGTTCCTCGACGCTGAGCGCACGTTGCGTTCGCGCGACGGGGTCCCCGACTCGCACGCGTCCGTCCGGCAGACGCTGCAGGAGGACGAGATAGTTTCCCCCCTCGACCTTGAGGATTGCTGGAAGCGGACACGACTCGAGGCGACTTTGCCCGCACCCCGTCGCAACCCGTGCCTTGAGGCCGATCCGCTTCGTTGCCCGCACGATGTCGTGGCCTGTGCTTGCGCGACCACCCAGGCCGAGATCGTGAGCCAGCTGCTGTGCGTCGGCGGAGATCCTGTAATGGCCTGCGATCAGGGCGAGACAGATCAAGCCCGGATCGAGCGCGGCATGCGCGCAGCCTTCTTCGTACTTGTCCGGCGACGCCTGCCCCGGTCGACCCTCTATCGTTTCGGTGTGATCGGTGCCGGTCAAACAACTACCCCATGCACGAAGCAAGCGTACCGAAACAACGGTATTCTCGGTCGATATGTGATCCGCCGAGACATGCTCCCGCACTTCTCCGCAAGCAGCCGGTACGCAAGCAGCGACGCGTGCCGCCGACGTTTTGGCGAACGTCCCTCGGACGAGACAAATTAGCTTGAACCGTTGGCGGTTTGATAGGCTGGCATCGGCTTGGCGATGCCCCCTCGGGCGTAAAGGTTAAAGCGCCCGCGTAACCATTCGCGAGCCACCGCCCCAAAGCGGCAGGTAGGCCATCTTCACGCCCGGCCCGCCCGTCACCACGGCATGGATCTCTTCGGGAGAGGGAGCGAGCCGCGCGCCATCGGCAGCGCCGGCTTCGAGAAGATACTTTTGCACGTCGGAAAGCCCGATGCCCGCGGCCGAGAGCCGCTCGACGAGTTCCAGGGGCAGGATGAACAACTGCTGCGGCGGCACTGGCTGGCGGGCTGCACCTGTGGTCTCGACAGATGCCTTCATGATGGTGGCGAGCGCATCGAGGATCGCGTCTGCGCCCGCATCGCCTCCTTCGCCATCACGCAGCGGAAGCACCTCGGCCGTGCCCGAGACCCCGGCCACCGTTACGGCGCTGGCTCCGGGCGCGACACCTCGGCGAATATGCAGCGGTGGATAGGGACCTTCTTCGCCCTCGGCAAAGCAGAATGTGTACTTCCCCGGCTGGCCGCAGGTCGCCATGTCGCCCGAGCCGGCGCGAGCACCGCCGATGTTGCGCAGGCACAGGCTGACCGCTCTTCCAATCGCCGCGTTTGCTTTATTTCCCGGGCCCAGACAGTTGATACCTGCATTGAGGCCGAGCTCCTGCACCACCGGACCATGCACGATGGTTGCAACCGCAGCCGACCCGGTCGTTGTCATCAAGCCGAGCAGGTTGAGCTCCGGCTCCAGGCATGCTTCGACCGCAGCGGCCACGACCTTGAGCTCCCGCGGCCGGCATCCCGCGAGCACCGCGTTGTAGGCGACGGCTCGCGGTGTCAGCTCGCCGAACAGCGGCGGCACGAACCCGAGCGAGGCGTCCGGCTCAGTGACCGCTTCGAGCATCGCGGCAATGCGCCGTTCGGTGGGCGGCACCAGTGGCAGCCCGTCGCCGAGCTCGGCCTCGTCGAGCATCGCTTGCGCGTCTTCCCAACCCAGCCCCTCGGCAACGATCGGCAGATCGCTCATGATGTGCGTTTCCGGTCCGTTGCCAGTGCCAGCAGCACGGTCAGCACCATGAATGTTGCCGACACGCCGAACACCCAGCGCGGCAGATGGCTGTCCATGATGAACCCATACATCATCGGCCCGATGATGCCGCCGATGTTGAAGCCGGTCGACACGATGCCGAACGCACGTCCTGCCGCACCTGCGGGAGCCGCCTGCCGCACGAGCATGTCCCGCGAAGGCGCGATGACCCCTCCCAGGAAACCGGCAACGCCGAACGCTCCCACGATGAGCCAGTGCGGCAACGACATCAGTGCGATGGCCAGCACGATCAGCGCGTTGACGCCGAAGCACGCCGCCGCCACCTGCGCGTGCCGCCGCGTCCGATCTGCCAGGAAACCTCCGGCAAGCACGCCGAGCGCGCCGAGACCCAGAAATGCCGTCAATGCGACGTTGGCCGTTGCAAACTCGACCTCGTAGGCCTGCATCAGCGCCACGACCGAGAAGCTGTTCAGTCCCGCATTGGACAGGCTGAGCAGCACGTAGAAAAGCGTCAGCATCAGGATCGCGGGGGTCAGGACGCTGGCGAGCGAGCCGGTCCCGGCCTTCTTGGCGCTCGCTGTTCCCCCGGCTGCATTGGCCCCTTGCGCAGGCATGGGCATCAGCGCGACCAGCAGGGCCGCGATAGGCCCCAGCAGCCCGGCACCGATCAGGGCGCCTTCCAGTCCGACGACCGAGACCAGAAGCAGCAACGTGGCCGGGGCGATGGAGCCCCCCAGGAAGCCCGAGAAGGTGTGGATAGAGAACGCCCGCCCCACGCGCCGTTCGTTCACGCCGGCTGCGAGCAGCGCGTAGTCCGCCGGGTGATAGACGCTGTTGGCGAGACCGGCCAGGCCGGCGCACACGATGAGCCACCGATAGCTGAGCGTCATACCCATGGTCACGAAGGCCGCCCCGCCGAGGCACAGGCCGGCGATCAGGATGCGGCGCGCGCCGAACCGGTCGACCGCCGCGCCCATCGGTGCCTGCGTCAGACCCGAGACGACCGCGAACACCGTCAGCGCCAGCCCGAGCTCCACGAAGCCGACTCCGAGCCGCTCCTTGAGATAGGGGAACAACGGTGGCAACACGAGGATATGGAAGTGGCTCACCCAGTGCGCCGTGGACACCGCAACGAGCGTCTTGAACTCGCTGCTTTGCTCCGACGATGGGGTAGGTCCTGTTGCGACGTCGGTGACCATTCCGCGTTCGTGCTCCGTTCGCGCCGAGGCTGTCGTGGCCGCGCACTATTACGCTGCTGTCGCCATCCCGCAATGCCGGTCAGCCCGGCTCCCTGTTGGTATGGATATCGGATTGCGACAATACTGGTTCCCGACGGCACACCGACGGGAGAAAGCATATGGCACGCCGCATTGTCGACATTTCGGTCACGCTCCAGGCCGGCATTGCCTCCGATCCGCCAGGCGGCGAGCCCAAAATCCACTACGAGACCCACCAGGAATCGATTCCGCGCATGCTCCGCCACTTTCCGGGCATGACCCCCGACCGCCTTCCCGGCGGCGAGGGCTGGGCGACCGAGCAGTGCCAGATCTCGACCCACAATGGCACCCACGTCGACGCGCCATGGCACTACGCGACCACCATGGATGGCGGCAAGCGCGCCGCCACCATCGACGAGATACCGCTCGAGTGGTTCCACCAGCCGGGCGTGAAGCTCGACTTCCGCCATTTCCCCAACGGCTACGTGGTCAGCGCCGCCGACATCGAGGCCGAGTTGAAGCGCATCGGCCACACGCTGTCGCCGCTGGAGATCGTCGTCGTCAACACCGCCGCTGCCGCCCGGTACGGCGAGCCTGACTACGTGCCGACCGGCTGCGGCATGGGCCGCGAGGCGACACTCTACCTCACCTCGCGCGGCATCCGTGTGGTCGGCACCGATGCCTGGTCCTGGGACGCGCCCTTCGTCTACACCGCCAAGCGCTTCGCCGAGACGGGCGATGCCTCGATCATATGGGAGGGCCACAAGTCCGGCCGCGAAATCGGCTACTGTCAGATCGAGAAGCTCGCCAACCTCGACCAGCTTCCGGCGACGGGCTTCACGGTGATCTGTTTCCCGGTGAAAGTGAAAGCCGGCAGCGCCGGCTGGACGCGGGCCGTAGCCGTTCTCGACGATTGAGCCCGCCGCGGTCCGCCACCGAGGCGCGACCGCTCACTCTCGCTTCGGCCCCATCCACGCGGCGAGCACCCGCCCCAGCGCGTGTTCGCCTTTGGCATCGGGCAGGTTCGCCGCAAGCCGCCGGTAGCCGTCGCCCGCCGCCTGGTGATAGCCCGGATGCGCGTCGAGATCGGCGAGGCCCTGCGCGAGGTCGTCCATCTCGATCGCCCACCTCAGTGCCTTGTCGTCGAGATCGGGCGCCGCCTGCGTGAGCACGGCCGTGAGCCCGGGCTTCACCGCATCGAGCTCCCCCATCACGCGATCGAGCAGCCCGACTTTCGCTGCGGCCGCCATGATGTTCGCGAGCAGCGCGACCGTCCCCTTGTTGGCGGCCGAGAACAGCACCTTCATCTCGGTCGCTTGCGTCGTGCTCTCGCCCAGCCGGATGACCGGCATCTTCGCCGACTGCAATGCCGACAGCACGTCTGCATGGGGCCCGGAAACATAAAGCCTCGTCTTCACCTTGCCGCCCGGCGGCGGGCCGATGATGCCCCCGTCAGAATAGACCGCGCCAGCCGCTTCGACGGTGCCAGCGATCCGAGCCGTCTTCGCGGGCGTGATCGAGTTGCAATCCACGTAGTGCAGCGCTTTTCCCTGCAGCGCCCCTGCCACGGCGGCCGCCAGGGGCTCGGCCTGATCGGCCGGAACGATGGAAAGGAATGTATCAGCCTCTGCGACAACCGCATCGAGGCTGCCGAGCAGCCGTAGACCGCTTGCCTCGGCGCGTTCCCGGCTGCGCTTCGAACGCCCGGCTGCCGTCGAGACAACATCGAAGCCAGAGGCTTTCAGGTCGCCGGCAACGCCCGCCCCCATCGCTCCGAGCCCGAGGACACCGACAATGCAAGGCTTCGCGGGGGTTTTCATGGCGCATCTCCCGGGGCGAGCTGGACAACGATCGGCATGTTAGACGCGCCTGCGCCCCTCGCAAGCGCAAGCCGCGACAAGTGCCGGAACGCTCATGGCTTGCCGTTGCGGCGCATCGCCGAAAGCAGGCCCGCGCTCGGCCAGCAATCGACCTTGAGCCCGGCCTTGCGCTGATAGAGCCCGATCTTGAGCCGCGTCTCCGACCCGATCCGCCCATCGAGCTTTCCGATCGCAAGTCCGCTCCGGTCGAGACGCTGCTGCACTTCGAGGATGCCGGCCGGATCGAGCTGCCGGATTTCGGCCCACGGCGTCCGGAACGAGCCGCCGCCCGCGATCCGATCCGCGAGATGGCCGACGAACAGCGCGTAGAGATCGGATGTATTGTAGGCGCGCAACACCTTGAAGTTCTCTGTCACGAGAAACTGGGGCCCGTAGGTTCCACCCGGAGACATCAGGTAGGCAGATGCGGACCGATAGCGATCAGCAAACGGCTTCCCGTCCACCCGGCGCACACCGAGACGCGCCCACTCCGCGACCGGCTTCGCGTTGTCGGGTCCCTCGTTCGCACAGTCGACACGCGCCCCGGTATCGACCTCGATGCCCCATGGCAAACGGCCGATCCAGCCCTTGTTCTTGAGCTGCTTCGCGGCCGAGCCGAGCGCATCGTCGACCGAGCCGAAGAGATCGATCCGCCCGTCACCGTCCATGTCCACCGCCGAGGAAAAGAACTCGGATGGCATGAACTGCGTCAGTCCCATCGCACCTGCCCAGGAAGCCCGCATCTCGGACCGCCTGAGCCGTCCCTCCTCGATCAGCTTCAGCGCGTGCAGAAGCTCGTCCCGAAAGAGATCCTTGCGCCGCCCGAGATACGCCTGCGTCGCGAGCACCCGGATCGCGTCGTGGCGCGACTTGTGCTTGCCGAACGCCGTTTCCCGGCCCCAGATCGCGAGCACGACCGGCGCATCGACGCCGATCTCCTTCTCGATGCGGGCAAGCGCCTTGGCATGCGACTTGGCGAGCGCCCGGCCCTCCTCCGCAAGCTGCGCAATCCGCTTCGCCGACACGTAGGCCTGCGGAGCGACCGTGAACTCGGCCTGTCCCTTCGGCGCCGCCTTCTTTTGTCCTGGAAGCACCAGATCCGGCAATGACAGGTCCGGCTCGAGTCCGCGCGTCTCGCGGTCGAACGTCGCCCGCGAGATTCCCCGCGCTTCCGCGTCGGGGCGCAGCCGCTCGAGAAACGTCTGGAAGGCCGCGTCCGCGCGCGCGCTGTCGGCCACACCAGCCATTATCAGGAGACTCGCAGCTATCCCCAGCACGCCGCCGAGCCCGCGCCTCAACCCCGCCCCAGATCGTCCGGCCGCCACGCGACCGCGTTCTCGCCTCATCTTTTCGACCCCGCTCGTTCGCGCCGGCAGCCCGGCCCGAGCCCGCAATTCTGGATGGGCTCCGACATTGCCGAGCGTTGACGGCAATTTTGCGAGAGCGCACCCTCTGCCCCAACCCCGAGCCTGCGCTGCATTGAAGCCGACGGTCCGGGCCTTGGCGACCTTCGAGATCGCATCCTAGACTGCCGATCATCGCACATCGCGCCATCAACCCAACGACGGAGCGACCGAATGAGGGTCGAGGATCATCGCCTCATCACCGGCAGCGGAGCGTTTACGGACGATACCGAGGTCGAGGGCGCGCTCTGGGCCGCCTATGCACGGTCTCCCCATGCCCACGCCAGTCTTGGCCCGATAGACAGGACTGCGGCCATGCGCATTCCGGGCGCCCGCCTCGTCTTGACGGGCGAGGACTGGCGCGCCGCGGGTTATGGCGCCGTACCGGTCCAGCAGCGTCTCGTCGATGCCGATGGCAAGCCGCCGCGCGCCGCGCCCTGGCCCATCCTCGCTCACGCCAAGGTCCGCCACGTCGGCGAGCCGGTGGCGCTCTGCGTCGCCGACACGCAGCGAGCCGCGGAGGAGATGGCTCTCGCTCTGGCCATCGACTACACGCCGCTTCCGGCCGTACCGCTTATCGCAGACGCATTGGCCCCAGGCGCACCTGAGCTTTGGTCGTCGGCCCCCGGCAATGTCGTCTTCCGCTGGCAACTCGGCGACCGAGAGGCCGTCGATGCTGGCTTTGCCGAGGCCGCGCACGTCGTCGAGGCGCGCCGAACCAGTCAGCGCGTCGTCATCTGCCCGATGGAGCCGCGTGCCGCCATCGCCACGTTCGACGCGGCCACAGGCACCTATCGGCTGCACACCGGCAACCAGGGCATGACCATCGTGCGCGATCAGATCGCGAGCACCCTCGGCATCGACAAGCATGCCCTCGTCGTGACCTCGCGCGACGTTGGCGGCGCGTTCGGCATCCGGAATGGCACCTACCCCGAGTATCCCTCCCTGCTCCACGCCGCGCGTCTCCTCGGCTCCCCGGTACGCTGGACCGCGACGCGCAGCGAGGCCTTCGTCTCCGACGCCCAGGCCCGCGACTCCGTCATGCACGGCCGTCTCGCCCTCGATGCCGACGGTCGCATCCTGGCCCTCGACGTCGAGGCGAAGGCTGCCATGGGCGCCTACATGCATCATGTCGGCTACTTCATCGCGACTGCCAACTTCTCGCGCTGCCTGACCGGCCCGTACCGCGTTCCCGCAGTCCACTCCGCCGTCACCTGCGTGCTCACCAACACGGTTCCGACCGCGCCCTACCGCGGCGCCGGCCGACCCGAGGCCGCCTACATCATGGAGAGCCTGATCGAGGCCGCTGCGCAGAAGCTCGGCCTCGATCCCGTCGAGATCCGCCGCCGCAACATGCTCGGGCCCGAAGCCATGCCGCACACCACGGCGGTCGGCATGAGATACTGCTCGGGCAATTTTCCCGGCCTTCTCGACCAGGCCCTCGCCGCCGCGGACTGGTCCGGCATCGCCGAGCGCAAGCGTCGATCGCGCGCCGGAGGTCGCTACCGCGGCGCCGGCATCGGCATGTTCGTCGAGATTGCGGGAGGCGTCCCGAACGAGCGTGCCCGCATGCGCCTCGGCGGCGACGGCGTGGTCCGCCTGAGCACGCCCATCGGAGCCACAGGGCAAGGTCATGAGACCGTCTTCGCCATGCTCGCGAACGAGCAGCTTGGTCTCGGCACCGAGCGCATCGCCGTCGCCCAGGGCGACAGCACCGGCTTTGAGGATGGCGGCTCGTCGTCGGCCTCGCGCTCCACGATCATGGCCGGCAACGCCATTCGCGCCACGGCTCTGAAGCTCATCGATGTCGCAAAGGCTCGCGCCGCGGAGCGCTTCGGCGTCACACCCGAGGCCGTCAGCTACGAGGCCGGCCGGTTGAGCGTCCCGGCCACCAACCTCGCCCTCGGCATCGAGGAGCTGGCCGCCGACGGCCTCCCGCCTCTGGAGGCCGAGGTACGCATCGAGGCGGAGCCCACGTTCCCGTCCGGATGTCATATTGCCGAGGTCGAGATCGATCCCGACACCGGCGTCGTCCGTGTCGATCGCTTCGTCGCCGTCGACGACTGCGGCCGCGTCATCCACCACGAGCTGGCGGAGGGCCAGGTGCATGGTGCGCTGGCCCAGGGCTTCGGCCAGGCCCTCTGTGAGCACGGTGCCTACGACCCTGCGACCGGTCAGCTCCTGGCCGGCTCGATGATGGACTACACGCTTCCCCGCGCTCGCGACCTGCCACGCTTCACGTCCATTCTGGCCCCATCCCCGGCGACATCGAACCCGCTCGGCGTGAAGGGCGTCGGCGAAAGTGGCACGGTCGGCCCGCTGCCGGCACTGATGAACGCCGTCCGCGACGCGCTGAAGCCGCTCGGCGTGAGCGACATCGAGATGCCCGCCACGCCTGCCCGCGTCTGGTCGGCGATCGAGGCCGCGCGGCGCGGCAGCGGCGAGGCGACGGCGAAAGCCTAGTGTCCCGACCGCGAAGTCCGTCTCCTTCTTCGGCACGCTCGGAACGGACTGTGCGGTCAAAGGGACACGAGAGCCGGGGTCGCGTGCGTGGAGACGGAACAGGGCCGGAGCGACTGCAGGCGCCGCGCCGACGCGATGGGCCACTCGCGGACGTATGCATTGCAGCACATGATAAAACGCAAAAACGTCGAGGCTATACAGGAGCCGTCGTAGCGGTCGGCCGGCCTGCTGCACTGCAGAAACGTCGCCATGGGCCGTAAGGTGACATCATGCGGTCGAGTATCCATCGTGCGTGGCTGATCGGCAACACGTTGGCGTGGCCCAACTCCATGGTTCAACCGATGAGCGCCTTGAACTCTGGATTTGATTGCAATGATTCAAAATAGCGAATACCGCTGCGTATCCATTTCTTATAATCTTTATCTCGCGACTTGAGCGTCGACAGTAGCTTCATTGCCTCTGAATGTTCTCCGGACATAGCAGCAATACAAGCCAGATTGTACGTTAGATCGTTTATCTCGCGTTCTTGTTGAGCCCATTTCGTAGCAAGCACCAAGTCACTTCTTGCCTCATCGAGCCGACCAAGGCGCTTAAACATCGCGCCTCGATAGGTGTAAAGTCGAGCAAGCGTATTTTTATGCAGATAGGTTGGAAAACATGAAATCGCCACACTGAAGGAGTTAATAGCCGCAAGGTCTGATCCCGTTCCACCTCTCGAGTTCGCACGATTGACACCCCGAACGTAGTGCTCCTCCCAACTGCCGCGGAATGGGTCTGCGGGCGAAGAACTTTCGGCTTGGCTGCCGGCTGATATCTGGTTCTCAATGCCACGAACGCTCTTCAGGACTTCCTCAAGCAAGCTTCGATCTGAGGGTGGGGGTTGAGCGCCGTTTGGCACATTCAACGCTTTGCACCTGTCGATGGTTCGGGCCAAGCTGGGCCATCCCATGTTAAATGCATTGCTCAAGACATCCGCACCTAATTGAGTACCTGGTAAGGACCGATTGATCGATCGCACCAGTTGGAATACACCCTCGTGATCTGCTTCAACCGCCTGGAATTGTGCCAATGGAAACGCTAGCGCGCTTTTTTCCATATCCAGCAACAAAGGAACAACTCGCGCCGAGCCGATCACCTCAGCCAAGGCTCCGGCTTCAAAATGCAGCCAGGGCGCCTTCGCGTTTTCTGGCGTCAAGCAAAGTATTGCAAAATTGGCTTGTTTAATTTTTGCGGCAAGTTCTGTCGTCCAGCGTTGGCCAACTTCGATATCTCTGTCGGACATCCATGGCTCGACGCGCTGGATGATCATTTGAAGCCAATCGTGCAAACCGACGGATAGACTGCGGCTTCGATCCCCAGACCATGAAATGAAAACTTGCATGCCGGCCACTCTTCCCGACAGTTCCTTCCCAAGTGCGGATCGAGAATGAAGCGGGGCGTGCCATCGGTCAATCGTTCTTGTGTTGGCGGCTCTTGGGCGTAAATGTTGCCAGCTCGATACGACGAAGTACGTCCAGGCAACACTTTCGAGTCATGTCGTGACTTCGCCTTCGGGTCACTCTGGACGATGACGTGCACTGATCATGCTGCGCGCGCTCATGTCTGCCCCCACCGCCCACCATCGAATGCAGCGTGAATTTGCGCTAGACTGCCTATGAATACCGATCAGACAGGGTCAGGCTGGAGATGGAACATGGCGAAGGCGTACTGGGTAGCGACGTACCGCGCAATCAACGATCCCGATAAGATGGCTGCTTACGCGGCTCTCTCTGGACCAGCCATTGTGGCGGCGGGCGGCAAGATCCTGGTGCGGGGAATGCCGAGCAAGACTTATGACAACGGAGTCATGCAGCGAGTTGTCGTGATCGAGTTCGCCAGTGTCGAGGATGCGGTGAATGCGCACGACAGCCCAGCCTATCAAGCGGCGCTTGCGGCACTCGGCGATGGCGCCGATCGCGATATACGGATCGTCGAAGGCGCCTCGTGATCGACGTTTGAGATGATAGGTCACCGAGGTCGAGCGGACACCGCCAAGCTGACTCAAGCACCTTGGGTGACCTGGAACCGCGACGTCCGCTCCCTCCCCATCTCCACCATCATCCCCGCCCCGGATCGCGTCGGGGCGGGATGACGCTTGCCCTCTCCAATTCAGCCTCGCGCCGCAGCGCTCGGCGGCTTGTATGGGTCGGCGGGGTGGGCCTAGTGTTCCGGGGCCAGGTGGCGACGTCGGAGAGGGGCGGCAGTTTGGCGACGCTCCATTGGGTGCATCGGGCGTAGTCGTGGAGATTGGCATGGCGACGATCAGGGAATTGCTCGACGAGCTTTGCGACGCGTTCAATGCGCATGATCTCGACCGGATCATGGGGATGTTCGCTGACGACTGTGTTCTCGAGATGCCGCGCGGCGACAAGCCCTGGGGCGCGCGGTTCGAGGGCAAGCCCGCCGTCCGGGCCGCGCTCGCGACACGCTTCGAGGGGCTGCCGGACGTTCACTACGGCGATGCGGAGCATTTCGTCGACGCGGCGGCCGGCACCGGCATGTCGCGGTGGACGCTCACCGGCACGCCGGCCGGGGGCAAGCCGCTGCAGGTTCGCGGCTGCGACTTCTATACGTTCCGCGACGGGAAGGTCGTCCGGAAGGACTCGTACTGGAAAATCGTCGGGTAGGCCCGGCGGCGTTGCGGCGGGCGGTTTCCGCGTGATGTGAGGTTTGGCCGATGGATCGCGAGACGCTGCGGGTCTACGACGAGGGGGCGGCCGGCTTCGCGGCCGACTGGGAGGACGCGCAGGCGGCACCGGACGACCTCCGCGCCGCCGTCCGCACCCACTTCGCGCCGGGGCCGACGGTCGACGTCGGCTGTGGCAGCGGCCGCGACACGGCCTGGCTGGTGGAGGCCGGCTTCGATGCGTTCGGCGTGGATGCGTCGCCGGGGCTGCTGGCGGAGGCGCGCCGCCGTCATCCCGGTGTCCGTTTCGAGCAGGACGCGCTGCCGGCGCTCGCCAGCCTCGGGAGCGGCCGCTTCACCAACGTGCTGTGCGAGACGGTGATCATGCATCTCGATCGTGCCGACATCGCGCCCGCGGTGCGGCGGCTCGCGGCGCTGCTGGCTCCGGGGGGCACGCTCTATCTCACATGGCGGGTGACCGAGGGGGGCGACGCGCGCGACAAGGCCGGGCGGCTCTACGCCTCGTTCGATCCGACGCTGGTGCGCGATGCGCTGGCGGGGATGGAGATCAGGCTCGACGAGCGCTCGGTCAGCGCGTCCTCGGGGCGGATCGTGCACCGGATGGTGGCGCGCAGGCGCGCGCAGGGGTGAGCCTGGCAGGGAGGGGGAAGCGTGAGGTTGCGTGCCTATCAATGGGGAGAGCTGGTCGGCGTCCTGTTCCTGCTGGCCTCGACGGCGACGCAGATCTTCTATGTCGACCCGGTGAAACGCGAGATCGAGTGGCGTCTTGCGGCCTTCACGATGCAGCAGAACGGGCAGGTGCTGGCGGAAGCGGTGTTCGACAACCGGCTTTCGCTCCTGACGGCTCTGAAGGCCGGCCAGGCCGAGATCGACAAGGCCAAAGCCGAGCGTGCGAGGATCGTCGAGAAATACAAGACGGCGGATGCCAACGTCGCCAACTACGTGCTCGAGAAGGAGTGGGTCGAGAACGCGCTGCAGGTGATCGTGGTCGTTCTCTTCGCGATCGGCTCGCTGCTGGCGGGCTTCGGGCGCGCCATGGAGATGATCGCGGCCCGGCGTCTCGAATGACCTGTCCTCGCCGCGCGGGCTAATTTTTGCCGATGGGTGCGGTTGCCGCCTCGAGCCAGTCACGATCCGGCCCGGTCAGATGGCGGCCGATCGTGCCCCGGACGCGGGCATGGTAGGCGTCGAGCCAGGCCAGCTCGTCGGGGCTCATCAGCTTCGGCTCGACCAGGCGGCGGTCGATCGGGACCAGCGTCAACGTCTCGAAGCTCATCATGGGGCGTTCGCCGCCGGCGATCTCGGCGGCCTCCGCCACCAGCACCAGGTTCTCGATGCGGATGCCGTAGGCGCCGGTCTTGTAGTAGCCGGGCTCGTTCGAGACGATCATGCCGGGCTCGAGGGCGACGGTGCCGCGCTTCGAGATCGACTGCGGGCCTTCGTGCACGGACAGGTAGCTGCCGACACCGTGGCCGGTGCCATGGTCGAAGTCGAGGCCGGCGTCCCAGAGGGCCTTGCGAGCGAAGGCGTCGATGTGGCCGCCGGTCGTGCCTTTCGGGAAGCGCAGCATCGAGATGGCGATCATGCCCTTCAGCACGCGCGTGAATCGCTCGCGCATTTCCTGCGTCGGCTTGCCGATGGCGACGGTGCGCGTGACGTCGGTGGTGCCGTCCTGATACTGCGCGCCCGAGTCGACGAGGAACAGCTCGCCCTTGGCCAGCTTGCGGCTCGTCGCCTCCGTCACCCGGTAGTGCACGATGGCGCCGTTCGGCCCGGCGCCCGAGATTGTGTCGAAAGAGATCTCCTTCAGCGCCTGGGTCTCGGCGCGCATGGCCTCGAGGCGCTTGACCGCCTCGATCTCGTCGACACGGCCGGACGGCGCCTCGCGGTCGAGCCAGGCGAGGTAGCGGGCCATGGCGACGCCATCGCGCTCGTGGGCGGTGCGGCTGCCTTCGATCTCCGCCGCATTCTTCCTCGCCTTGGGCAGGATGCAGGGGTCGCGTGCATCGATGACGTGCGGGCTCTTCCCGCCGAGGCTGCGGCGGAACCAATGCGCGGCCGTCGCCTCATCGAGCTGGACCTTGCGGTTTGCATCCTTCAACGCCTTGACCCGGGCAGCGAGCTCGGTCGGCTCGCGGAGACGCACGAGGCCAGCGAGGTGGGCCTTGGTCTCCGTACCGATTTTGCGCTTGTCGAGGAAGAGCTCGGGCTTGCCGGTGGCGTGCACGATGGCGAATGCGAGGGGGGTCGGGTTGTGCTTCACGTCCGAGCCGCGGATGTTGAAGGCCCAGGCGATGCTGTCCGGCAGCGTCAGGATCACGGCATCGCGGCCTTCGGCCTTCAGCCCTTTCTGCAACTCGGCGATTTTGTGTTCCGCGCTGAGGCCGGCGTAGGCGATCGGCTGCACGGTCACGGCGCCCAGCGGCGGCGAGGGCCGCTCCGCGCCCCAGAGCCGGTCGACCGGGTTGCGGCCGACGGGCTTCAGCTTGACGCCTGCCTTGGCAAGCGTCGTCTCGAAGGCTTTGACCCAGCTCGTCGGGTGAAGCCAGGGATCGAATCCCACCACGGCCCCGGTGCCCAGCTTGGCCGATAGCCACTCGGCTGGGCTCGTCTCCGGGATCTGGACGACATCGAACAGCTTCGCGTCGACCTGGGTGGCGGCCTGCAGCGTGTAGCGCCCGTCCACGAAGAGGGTGGCGAAGCGGCGGCCGACGACCGCCATGCCGGCCGACCCGCTGAAGCCGGTGAGCCACATCAGGCGCTCGGCGGAGGCCGGCACGTACTCACCCATATGCTCGTCGGCGCGCGGCACCACGAAGGCGTCGAGGCCGAGCTCGGCGAGCATGGCTTGAAGACGGCGGGTGCGCTGAGCGCCCTCGGAGGGGTTCGCGGGGGAGGTGAAATCCTGGAACATGAAGATTGTGTAAGCCGTCGCATCAAAGCCGGCAATCGGGTGTTGATTGTTGCAGCGCAGCAATTAGATCTTGACGACAAGTTGATGAAACTATGGCGAAGTTCCCATGCGTTAATTGCAATGCTGCGCTGCGGTGTGAAGACTACCTCGGATCCGCGGCCTCGATTATCTATTGTTCAGCTGGACGGGCCCCAAAGGGGGCGTCTCGCGCCGAGCGCCACCAACGAGCGACCGGCACTGCAAACCTCACGAAAGAGTTGAGGATCATCATGAGCACCACGACCGCCACTTTTGGCCATCATTCGGCTGCCGCGGCCGCTCCGCGGAAGAGCTTCTTTCAGCGCATGATCGATGCGCGTCTGCGTCAGGGCGCGGCGCATGCCCGTGCGGCCCTCGCTCGCATGTCGGACACGCAGCTTGCGGACCTCGGCCTGACGCCAGAGCAGGTGCGCGACGTTCGCAAGACCGGCTCGGTTCCGACGAGCTTCTGGGCCTGATATCGCCCGGTCACGAAATCATCACGGCAGACGGCCGGCGCTCAGCGTCGGCCGTTCGCTTTTGCGGCCAAGGTCTCGGGCGTCAACGATCCGGCCGATGCCGTTCGAATCGACCGGAGCAGCGCACGAGAACCATCGTTGCCCAGTTGTGATCGATACGCTTTTCCATCAGCCGGAAACCCGCCATCGCATAGGCCCCGATCACCTCGCGGGCCTGCTCGCCCAGGATGCCGGACAGCACCGCCGTACCGCCAGGTCCTACCGCGCGCGCGAGGCGCGGTGCCAGCCTGATCAGCGGGCCAGCCAGAATATTGGCGAGCACGAGATCGTAGGGGGCCTTGTCGCGCAGTCGCGGGTGGTCCAGTCCGGAGGCAGCGACGAATCGGATGCGGGTGCCGGCGCCGTTCAGCCTCGCGTTGGCGCGGGCCACATCGACGGCAATGGGATCGATGTCGCTCGCGACCACCCCGGCGCGCGGCCAGACGCGGGCCGCCGCGATCGCCAGCAGTCCCGATCCGCATCCGAGGTCGAGTACGCGCGCGAAGGTGCGCCTCCGGGCGAGGCGGTCGATCGCCTCGAGGCAACCCTGCGTCGTCGCGTGATGGGCCGTGCCGAAGGCCTCGCCCGCGTCGATCTCTATCGCGAAGAGACGGCGCCCGATCAGGTCCCGATCGTGGGCGCCGTGAACGAGGAAGCGGCCGGCGCCGACAGGCGGCAGGGCCGCCTGGCTGACGGCGACCCAGTTCTCGTCCGGCACCTCCTCGATCACGGGAGGGCGGTCCGGGTCGATCAGCTCGCCGATCCGCGCGACGATGTCGATCAGCGCCGGGGCAGAGGCGTAGTAGGCATCGACGTACCAGATGCCGAGCCCGGGCTCCTCGAAGGCGGAGGTCGCAAGGGCGACGGTCGATTCGTCTCTGTCGTCGGCCAGGCGCTCGGCCATCAGTCGTGCCGCGCTGGCGTCGGCCGCGGCGGCTCTCAAGCGTATCAGCATCGGGCAGGGCCCGCCGGAAAGACGTCTCGCGGGTAGGTGGGGCTCATGACAGTCTCACCGGGGCCTCTCCTTCGTACTCGACGCCCTCGGTCGACGGCTCGTCGACAAGCTGATCGAGATAGTTGTCCCACAACTCGTCGATGCGGGCTGCGGCCTGGGCCGGCGGCAGTGCCGCAAGAGTTCCGTCGGCCGTCTGGCGCACGATGCCGTCCGCGAGCAGGCGCTCCAGCGCATCCTCGACATCGAAGTTCGTGTCGAGGCCGAACGTCGACGTGAGGTAACGCTCGATGGCGCGGTCGGCGTCGGCAAGCTCGCTCGCGTGCACGCGTTCCTTGGCGAGGAGGCTGTAGAGAAGGATCTCCTCCTTGGTGTCCTCCTCGGCGGCGCGCTCCGCGAGAAGCGTCATGACGCCCCGGTTGTCGGCCATGGCGTGCGAATAGAGGTTCTGGGCCATGGTCACCATGTACTTGTTGCGCTGGTTGGCGAAGTTCACGACCTGGCGCACGGCGATGCCGCCGAGGCCGGCCAGCGCTCCCGCCAGCGCGATCGGGTTCGAGGCGACCGCGATCTTCGACACCGTGCCCGCGACGCCGACGCCGAGGCCCCCGCCGGCCGTCACACCGAGCTTGATCTTGTCGAAAAGCCGAAAGCGGATGCGGGTGTTTGGAAACACCATCTCGAGGTCGGCGCGGGGGATGTTCTTGAACAGCTTGATGTAGACAAAATCCGAGTTGATGTGTGCCGCGATCGGGCCGCGCATCTTGCGGACGCGCCGCTCGGCTGCCGGGCGGTCGATGCCTTCCTTTGCCATAAGCTCGAGCACGCGTTTTTCGGCGGGCTTCAGCTTGAAGAGAATGGCGAGGCGCTGGAACACGGGGAGGTCGAACTCCTCCTTGCGCAGGTAGAACTTGCGGGCGGAGCGGCGCTCGCCCTTCTTTACCACGGCACCTCGATAATAGATTTCCAGCTCGTCGAAGGCGTCGAGGTCGACGTGCAGGTCCAGGCCGTAGTGACTCTCCTTGGTCAGGATGATGTCGATCTGGCTCGGATCGATCCGCGTGTAGTTCGCCTGCTGCATGAGGCGGCAGACGCCGGTTACGAGTTGGCGCTCGAGGACCTTCTTGTCGGCGTCGGAGTATTTGCGGGTGATGAGCAGGTCGCTGTCGGGGCTGAAGGGCTCGTAGACGCGGGCCAAGTCGAGAAGCTGAGCGCCGTAGCGCTGCTGGCGCCAGTTGGCGAGGTACTTGAAGAAGCGGCGCACGTGAGCCGCCTCGCCGGGAGCCCAGGCGGCGGGCTGGGAGAGGCGATCCATCAGGGCTTGCGGAGTGACGGGGATGAACTTCTCGCGGCGATCCTCGCCTTCGAAGATCTCGGCCTCGATTGCGTCTGCCAGAGACGCCGTGGTCTCGGCGTTGGTCGAGCCGGGGGCGCGTTCGGCCAGGTCGACCAGCTTTGCGCTCTGAAGCCCGCTTGTCGCCTCTGCCGTCGACATGGTGCCTCCCCCACTCCGTCTACAATTCGCGCCGTCTGCTCCGCCCACCTGCCCAAGGTAGCGATCAGTAGGCCCTGAACACGCCTCTTGTCGAGGGTATCGCAGAGTTTTGCCCGCTTTGCGGCGAAGGTCCGCCGCCTTTACGGAGCCGAAGGCATGTCCATTTGCCGCGATTGACTATGATGGACGGCTCGCGTAGTGCCAGCGGCGGGACACCTCCCCCCAACGGGAGGCTTCTATCTGAAAGGGTAGGTTACATGGCGAGCACTGCGCAGCCCGGGCGCCGCCCGGAGCGTCCGTATTTTTCGTCCGGTCCTTGTGCCAAGCGGCCCGGCTGGACCCCTGAAGCCCTCCAGAACGCCTTTGTCGGGCGCTCGCATCGTGCCAAGGAGGGCAAGGCTCGTCTGAAGCTCGCGATCGACAAGACGAAGGCGCTGCTCGGGCTCCCCGGCGATTTCCATTGCGCAATCGTTCCAGGCTCGGACACTGGCGCGTTCGAGATGGCGATGTGGACGATGCTTGGCGCGCGCGGCGTCGAGGCGCTCGCCTGGGAAAGCTTCGGCTCGGGCTGGGTCACGGACATCGTCAAGCAACTCAAGCTCGACGACGTGAAGGTCACCGAGGCGCCGTACGGGCAGCTTCCGGATCTCGCGAAGGTCGACTTCAATCGTGATGTCCTCTTCACGGCGAACGGCACGACGTCGGGCGTCAAGGTGCCCGGCTACGACTGGATTCCCGCCGACCGGCAGGGCCTCACCTTCGCGGACGCGACATCGGCCGTGTTCGCGCAGGCCTTCGACTGGTCGAAGATCGACGTGCTCACGTTCTCCTGGCAGAAGGTTCTCGGGGGCGAAGGCGCGCACGGCATGCTGATCCTGTCGCCGCGTGCGGTGGCCCGGCTCGAGAGCTATACGCCGCGGTGGCCGCTGCCGAAGGTGTTCCGCCTGACGAAAGGCGGCAAGCTGCAGGCGGGCGTGTTCCTGGGCGAGACGATCAACACGCCGTCGATGCTGTGTGTGGAGGATTATCTCGATGCGCTCGCCTGGGCCGAGCGGCAGGGCGGCCTCGCGGGCCTCATCGCGCGGGCCGATCACAACGCCAAGGTGCTTCACGACTGGGTGCAGCGCACGCCCTGGATCGCCAATCTCGCGGTCGATCCTGCGACGTTCTCGAACACCAGCGTCTGCCTGAAGATCGTTGATCCGGCGATTGCCGGTCTCGGTGCCGAAGCGCAGGCCAAGTTCGCGAAAGCCATCGCGGCCCGGCTCGAGGAGGCTGGTGTCGCCTTCGACATCGGCAGCTATCGCGATGCGCCTCCGGGCCTGCGCATCTGGACGGGCTCGACCGTCGAGGCCGCGGATCTCGAGGCGCTGACGGCGTGGCTCGACTGGGCCTTTGCCGAGGAAAAGGGTGCGCTCGCTAGGGCGGCCTGAAGCCGGATCGTTTGCATCGAGAACCGCGTTCCTGGGGGAGTGAAACTCCCCCTAGGAGACGACAATGCACATTCTCGAGATCATGAAATCGCATCCGGGCAGCTCGACCGAGACGGCGGTGCCGCTGGTGCAGGCGATCGAAGCCTGCTTCGACTGTGCCCAGACGTCGGTTGCCTGCGCCGATGCGTGCCTCGCGCACAGCCATCCCGCCGAGCTTGCGCGATGCATCCGGATCAACGGCGAAACTTCGGACATCGCCGCCGTCACCGGACGGCTTCTGTCGCGGCGGCTGCCGTCCAATCCGATGATCTGGCAGCGGCAGCTCGAGGCGTGTGCCGTTGCGGCACGCATGTGTGCCGACGAGTGCGACAAGCACGCCGAGGCGCACGATCACTGCCGCGTTGCCGCCGAGGCCTGCCGGAAGTGCGCCGCTGCATGCGAGGCACTTCTGGCAACGCCCGACTATCGACCGAACTCCGACCGGGCCGCCTAGGCGGTCCCGTGCCGGCGCTGCAGGGTTCCAGCTCCGGCACGGCTCTTCGAAACCCAACGAGGGAAACATGTCACCGAAGGTTCTCATCTCCGACGAGCTCTCGCCCGCCGCTGTCGCCATCTTCAAGGAGAACGGCATCCAGGTGACGTTCGAGCCGAAGCTCGGCAAGGACAAGGAGCGGCTCGAGGCGCTGATCCCGGAGTTCGACGGTCTTGCGATCCGCTCGGCGACCAAGGTCACCGAGAAGCTGCTCAAGGCGGCGAAGAACCTGAAGGTCGTCGGCCGGGCCGGCATCGGCGTCGACAACGTCGACATCCGGGCGGCGACGGGCCAGGGCGTGATCGTGATGAACACGCCGTTCGGCAATTCGATCACGACGGCCGAGCATGCCATCGCGATGATGATGGCGCTCGCCCGCCAGATTCCCGAGGCCGACCGCTCGACGCAGGCGGGCAAGTGGGAGAAGTCGCGCTTCATGGGCGTCGAGCTGTTCGGCAAGGTGCTCGGCGTCGTCGGCTGTGGGAACATCGGCTCGATCGTCGCGGACCGGGGTGTCGGCCTCAAGATGAAGGTGATCGCCTACGATCCGTTCCTTTCGGAGGAGAGGGCAGTCGAGATCGGCGTCGAGAAAGTCGAGCTCGCCGATCTGCTGTCGCGGGCCGATTTCATCACGCTGCACACCCCGCTCACGGACCGCACGAAGGGGATCATCGGGCCGGCGGCCTTCGCGCGCATGAAGCCCGGCGTGAGGATCATCAACTGCGCGCGCGGCGGGCTTGTCGACGAGGCGGCGCTGCTCGAGGCGTTGCAGTCGGGGCAGGTGGCCGGTGCGGCACTCGACGTCTTCGAGGTGGAGCCGGCGACATCCAGTCCGCTGTTTGGCGCGCCGAACCTCATCTGCACGCCGCATCTCGGGGCGGCAACCAGCGAGGCGCAGGAGAATGTCGCGTTGCAGGTGGCTGAGCAGATGTCTGCCTACCTTCTGAAGGGGGCGATCTCGAATGCGGTGAACTTCCCGTCGATCACGGCCGAGGAGGCGCCGCGCCTCAGGCCCTACGTGAAGCTTGCCGAGCAGCTCGGATCATTCGCCGGACAGCTCACGGAGAGCACGATCAAGGGCATCCGTATCGAGTACTCGGGGGCAGTTGCGGAGCTCAACGTCAAGCCGATCACGGCGGCGGCGGTTGCGAGCGTGCTGAAGTGGCACATGGGCGACGGCGTCAACATGGTGTCCGCCGTCAGCCTCGCCGAGCAGCGCGGAGTGCGGATCGAGACGACGACGCGCGGGCAGGATGGCACCTACGAAAGCTATGTGAAACTGACGGTGAAAACCGAAAAATACGATCGCTCGGTCGGCGGCACCGTTTTCTCCGATGGGCGTCCGCGTTTCATCCAGGTGCGCGACATCGACATGGAATTCGAGGTGAGCTCGCACATGCTTTTCGTGCGCAATGCGGACAAGCCTGGTTTCATTGGCCGTTTCGGGTCTCTCATGGGCGAGGCGAACGTCAACATCGCGACGCTCAATCTCGGTCGTGACAAGCCCGGCGGGGATGCGATCTGCCTGGTGGCTCTCGACGAGCCCATTCCCGAGGCGGTTCTTGCCAAGGTTCGCGAGCTGCCGCAGGTGATCCGGGCCAATCCGTTGCAGTTCTAAGAGGGGCCTTTCCCCCACACCTGTATTGACCCAACGCATGCATCGGCCGGGGCGCGCTCCGGCCGATCGGCGTTTCCAACGCTGCTGCAGCAACCATCACGAAAATGTAAACATCAGTTCTACAATGGTTTTACGGTTTTTTCGGATTGTCGACCTAAAAACTCCTTAGTAACTGCCTAAATCCTTCAGGGCTGTTTTCTTGGGATGGTGACCGACATGAACCTCTTATTTACGGGCGTCGAGTTCCTCGGCCTGTTTCTCATCCTGATGGCCGTCCTGGCCGTCTGGTCGACGGTAAAGGTGGTGCCGCAGGGCTACAACTGGACGGTGGAGAACTTCGGCCGCTACACGCGAACGCTCACGCCAGGCCTGCATATCCTGGTGCCGGTGATGGAGCGCGTCGGGGCGCGGATGAACATGAAAGAGCAGGTGATGGACATTCCGTCCCAGGACATCATCACCCGCGACAACGCCATGGTGAAGGTCGACGGTGTCACCTTCTACCAGGTGCTCAATGCCTCGAAGGCCGCCTACGAGGTGGACATCCTCGAGAACTCGATCATCAACCTGACCATGACCAACATCCGCACGGTCATGGGCTCGATGGATCTCGACGAGCTGCTCTCCAACCGCGATGTCATCAACGCCAAGCTGTTGCAGGTCGTCGACGCCGCCACGGAATCGTGGGGCGTGAAGGTGACGCGTATCGAGATCAAGGACATTGCGCCGCCGCGGGATCTGGTCGACTCGATGGCGCGCCAGATGAAGGCCGAGCGCGACAAGCGCGCGCAAATCCTGGAAGCCGAGGGACACCGGCAAGCGGCGATCCTGCAGGCCGAGGGCGAGAAGCAGGCGGCCGTTCTGGAAGCCGAGGGGCGCAAGGAAGCCGCCTTCCGCGACGCCGAGGCTCGCGAGCGTGCCGCCCAGGCCGAAGCCGAGGCGACCCGCATGGTCTCGGACGCCATCGCCGGTGGCAACGTGCAGGCGATCAACTACTTCGTCGCCAACAACTACATGAAGGCGCTCGAGGCCATCGCGCGGTCGCCGAACCAGAAAGTGCTGATGATGCCGCTCGAGGCGTCCTCGGTGATCGGCTCGCTCGCGGGCGTTGCGGAGATCGCCGGCGAGGCATTCGGCAAGGGCAGCTCGGGGCCGATGCGCGCCAATGGAGGCAGCGTTCCGCGCACCTAGCCCGTCCGGGTCAGGTGCATTCTTCGGGGTCCATATCCTCTCAACGAAACGCGGCGTCACATGTCGATCACGAGCTATCTCGCGCAACTCGGTCTTTGGAACTGGCTGATCCTCGCGGCCGTGCTGTTCGGCCTCGAGACGATGGTGCCGGGCGTGCATTTCGTCTGGTTCGGGGTGGCGGCGGTGCTCGTCGGCCTGCTCGGGCTCGCGACCGGGCTCGCCTGGCAGCTGCAGCTCGTCGCGTTCGCCATCCTGGCGATCGCCTCGGTATTCGTGGCGCGGCGCTTCGCCCGGGCCGACTCCTCGCCGAGCGATGCGCCGGACCTCAATGCGCGTGGCGCGCAATACGTCGGTCGCATGGTCACCGTCGAAGAGCCGATCCGGGGCGGTCGCGGCAAGGTGCGCGTGGGCGACACGCTGTGGCAGGCCGAAGGCATCGACACGCCCGTTGGCACGCGCGTGAAAGTGACCGGCGCGCGCGACACGGTGCTCATCGTCGCGCAGGAGTGAGCGGCGCCTGTCGTTACGGGTGGTCGGTCGTGCGGCCGTGCTTCTTTACGACTTGCGGGAATGCTAGTCAGGCCGGGGCGGAGGTGTGCTCCGGCCGTCGAGGACATTCTCGGGGCAAGTCATGCGCGACGATGGCGAACCGACGACGGAGACCGGAGCCGGCTCCGGGAGTGCCGCCCCTTCCTTCTCGGACGCGCTGAAGGAATGGGCGCGAATCGGGCTTCTCTCGTTCGGCGGGCCGACGGCGCAGATCGCACTCATGCATCGCGTCGTCGTGGACGAGCGCAAGTGGCTCACCGAGAGCCAGTTCCTCAATGCGTTGAGCTTCTGCATGCTGCTGCCGGGCCCCGAGGCCATGCAGCTCGCAACGTATGCTGGCTGGCGTCTGCACGGGGTGGCTGGAGGGCTCGCGGCGGGGCTCCTCTTCGTCGTGCCCGGAGCGCTCGTGGTGCTCGGGCTGGCGCTCGTCTACGCGCTCTACGGCAATGTGCCGGTGATCGCAGCGATCTTCTTCGGGATCAAGGCGGCGGTTCTGGTCATCGTTCTCGAGGCTCTCTTGCGCATTTCGCGGCGGGCGCTCGGAAGCCCTGCGCACTGGGCTATCGCAGCAGCGTCGTTCGTCGGCATCTTCGCGCTCGGCTTGCCGTTTCCCGTAATCATTCTCGCAGCTGCCGCCGCAGGCCTGCTTCTGGCGAAGGGCGCCGGGGAGGCCGAAAGTGTCGCCGCGCCAGCGGTCGCGCCCGCGCGAACGGTCGCCACGATAGGCATCTGGCTCGCGGTCTGGACCCTGCCGCTGGCACTGCTTGCCGCCGTCTTCGGGCGGGATCACGTGCTGGCGCAGCTCTTCGTGTTCTTCTCGAAGCTCGCTGTCGTTTCGTTCGGCGGTGCCTATGCGGTGCTCGCCTACATGACGGACACCGTCGTGAAAACGCACGGGTGGCTGCAGGCCGGGCAGATGCTCGACGGTCTCGGTCTTGCGGAAACGACACCGGGCCCGCTCATCCTGGTGACGGAGTTCGTCGGGTTTCTCGCGGCGTTCCGCTGGGGCGGCGGCGATCCGGTGTTGATGGGCGTGCTCGGGGCTCTGGTGGCGCTCTGGGCGACGTTCGCACCGTGCTTTCTCTGGATCTTCGCCGGTGCGCCCTACATCGAGCGCCTCCACGCGCAGCCGCGGCTCAGGGGCGCGCTGTCGGGAATCACGGCTGCGGTGGTCGGGGTGATCCTGAACCTGGCGGTTTGGTTCGGCATGCACGTCTTCTTCCGCGACGTGGCGCGCGTGGAGGCCGGTCCCTTCCGCTTCATCGTTCCCGATCCGGCGACGCTCGATTGGCGGGTGGTGGTCCTCGCTCTGGTGACGGGCGTTCTGTTGCTGCGGCTCAAGTGGGGCATTGCCGCTGTTCTCGGGGTCGCGGCGGCGCTGGCGCTGGCGATCCGGCAGCTTGGGCTCTAGACGCGGCCGTCCGCCGTCGCGCGGCGCGGCCTACCGGCCTGTGCGGGTGCGCCGGGCTTGCTGGTCGTCTGACTACGACCCGCATTCTTGCGCTTCGGCTCGTAGTCGTGCCCGGCAAGGCCGATGGCTGGTGCGTGCCCATGCCTTCGGCCTTGTCGTTTCCCTCGTCTACTTCCTCGGTGGTGGGGCGGTATTCTTGAACGACGGCAGCTCCGTCAGCCGGGCGACGTAGGCTTGAAGGCTTCCGTATTTCGAGAGCACTTCCTTTGCCGCCGGGTAGAGCATGGCGGTGGCCAGCATCGGCAATACGTTCATGTCGGCGTAGGTCAGGCTCTTGCCCGCGAGATAGGGTGTCTTCACGAGCGCATCGTCGAGCACCTTGGCGCACTTGTCGATCTCGGGGAGCGCGGCCTGGATGCGCGCCGTGTCGGGCCCCTTCGCCTTGTCGAAGAAAGCGGACGGCACGACGAACTCGCGCATGATCCACTTGTCGACCTTGGCGTTCGTGTAGCTCACCCATTGCTCGACTGTCGCCGCGCCGAGCGCCTCCTCTGGAATGAATTTCGGTCCGGGGAAGGCTTTGTCGATATAGGTCGCGATGGCCTTGGATTCGAAGAGCGCGATGTCGCCGTGGCGCATGCAGGGCACCTGGCCCGCGGGGTGGATGCAGGTCACCTCGGCCGAGTGCGGGCGAGACGGGGTAAGCGTGTAGGCGACGCCCTTCTCCTCACACAGCATGCGCACCGAGCGCACGAAGTTCGAGAAGGGGACGCCGATGATCTCGAGGTCAGCCATGGTAAGCCTCCGGTTCACGCCCCGGCGGCGGCCGGCGGCGCGTCAGCCTACGACGGCGTCCGGCACGGCATCAATTCCCGGGCGATAGGGCTTCACATCGACGAGCGGCGTGCCGTCGAGGAAATCGATCGCGTCGATCTCGATGGTGCCGGTCTCGGCGTCGACGCGCAGGATGCGGGCAACGGTGAGGCCGATCGGATTGGGGCGCACGGGGGAGCGCAGTGCAAAGATCCCACGGGGCTTGTCGGTGTGTGGCGGGTGGATGACGAGCGCGTCACGGCGAGCCGCGTCGAGCCAGGCGAGAACCACGACGTGGGAGAACCTGTCCAGGCCCAGGAGCGCCGGGCGATAGGGCGGGGCGATCTCCAAGCGGGCGCCGCCCCCCTGCTCGCGCGCTTCGCGCGGATTCTTCGGGCGAGGGGCGTCCTTGGTCCAGGGCGACCTGACCCTGCCGATGAAAACGAGGTGGGCATCGCCCTTGGCGTGAGCGGGATCGTCGGCTTCGGGGAGCATCAGCTCGCCAGGCCGGGTCTTGCCTCTCGACGCCGCACCGTCAGTCATCGCGGTTCCTTTCCTTGCCACCGCCTCATGCCGCGCGATCCCGGCCGGGTACCTCGGGCGTCCTTCGCAACTCGACCGGAGCGTGGGAGGCGCCAGCCGAGTTCGCCCAGCCATAGGCGATCATGGTCATCAGCGCGGAGGCCGCGAAGCAGTAGACGCCAGGCAGCACCTTCGCCTCCGTGTACCCGGACGAGTTCATGTAGAAGATCATCAGGGCCAGCACCATGACATCCGTCATTGAGTATCGGCCGAGCCATTCCATGGTCGAGATCGAGCGCTCGCGGAAATCGCGGCTGACGTTGGGCGAGAGGCATAGCGTCAGCAGATAGAGCAGCTTCAGGAAGGGGAAGACCACCGAGAAGACGGCGAGCACGGCGCAGAGGAAATATTCCTGTGTCTGGTAGAGCGCCCAGATGATCGAGGCGACGGAGTGCTCGTTCTTCCAGACGTAGACGGTGGTGAACCGGATCGACGGCAGGATGATGCCGAGGGCGAAACAGATGGCAGCCACCAGGATGAAAAGGGCGAGCATGAAGTTGCGCAAGGCGGAAGGGGGGCGGCTCTCGGTCGCCTCCTGGCGACGGGCGCGGGCCCTGATCGCTCCCAGCGAGACGCTGAGCCAAGCGTAGGCGAGTATCATGAAGACGACCGCGGCGGTAAAGAAATAGACGCCGGAAAGGCTTGTCGCATCGTAGATTCCCTGGCTCTTCACGAAGAAGATCATCAAGGCGAGCACGAGCACGTCGTGCATGGACCATTTGCCGAGCCATTCGAGTGCGCGCAGTCGCCGGTATTGGCGCTCGAGCACTTCCAGAGGCATGGTCGTCAGGATGACCAGGTAGAGGATCTTGAAGATCGGGAGCAGGATCGAGAAGACGAAGACGAGCGAGCCGAGAAAGAGCTGGTTGCGCTGGACCAGGCTGGCGACGGTCGAGATCAGGGAATACTCGGTCGAGAAGAAGTAGAACTTCGTCAGCTTGATCGACGGCATCGTGACGCCGAGCGCCAACGAGATCGAGGCGCCGATGATGGCGAGCCCAAGCAAGAACCGGCGGCCCCCGAGGAGGCCCGTGGGGCGGGAGGCCTCAACAGGCGCGGGGCGCGAGGGCGGACCGGGCCGGTCGGCTGGCGGCAGCGCGAGGCTCGTAACCGTGCTCTCCCCGGACGGTGCCCTTGCTGGCCCTCGCATCTGTGCGTCCACCGCCATACCCTAGGTTCCGAGCGGACCAATGTAGCCGTAGCGTCCGTCCCCGAACTAGAGGACGGACGAAGCGGCAGGATCATGGCCGAGGGTGGTGCCCGGTGGATCGAGGTGACAGGGCGCGTCAGGCCGTCATGGTGCGCTCGTTGTGGGGAACGCCTTTCTCGGTGAGCATCTCCTGCAACTCACCCGCCTGGAACATCTCGCGGACGATGTCGCAGCCGCCCACGAATTCGCCCTTGATGTAGAGCTGGGGAATGGTCGGCCAGTTCGAGAAGGCTTTGATGCCTTCGCGAATTCCCATATCTTCCAATACGTTGACCGGTTTGTAGTCGACCCCGAGGTGCTGCAGGATGGCGTCAACCTGGTGCGAGAAGCCGCACTGGGCCATGCCCTTGGTGCCCTTCATGAACAGCACGACGTCGTTGTCGGCGACGAGCTTGGCAAGATGGTCGTGCACGGCCTGCTGGTGGCTCATGATGGTGTCCTTCCTGGCGTTCTGGACGGGTCAAAGCCGTCCGACTCTCCATTCATGTGCGGCGCCGCGCCGGACAAGTCAATGCTCCGCCGAATCGGGGGGCGCATTGCCTGAGGGGGGCCGGGCCTTGCTATTTCGCGGCGGTCGTCAGGGCGAGGGCATGGAGGATGCCGCCCATGCGTCCGCCGAGGGCGTCGTAGACCATCTTGTGCTGCTGCACCCGTGTCTTGCCGGCGAAGGCCGGGGAGACAACGTGCGCCGCGAAGTGGTCGCCGTCGCCGGCGAGGTCCTTGATCTCGATCGTCGCATCGGGGATGGCGGCCTTGATCAGCCGCTCGATCTCGTTGGCGTCCATAGGCATAGATGAAGCTCCTTCGGCGGTGTCCGGCCGCTTTGGCTCCTACCTAGCATGCGGTTCCCGCCGGAGGAACCGGGGCGCCGGCATGACGTTTCCCGATCCATGCAAATGCATGTCCTGATCAATGCGCGTGCCGGTACCGTCATCGGGGCGGACGCAGAGGCCGTGGCAGACAGTGTCTCGCGCCGTCTCGCTGATGCCGGCCACGACGTCGGTTGCGAGATCGTTGCACCGGAAAGGTTGTCCGATGCGTTCGCCCGGATACGGACGATGCCGCCAGAGGTGCTTCTGGTTGGTGCCGGCGACGGAACTGTGCGGCACGCGGCGGAGACGATCATTGGTTCAGAGACGACGCTCGGTGTGCTGCCGCTCGGGACCATAAATCGCCTGGCGCGCGACCTGGGAATCCCGCTGGACTATGAACAGGCCGCAGACGCGCTTGCCCAGGGACACGTGCGAAGCATGGACGTCGCCGAGCTCAATGGCCGCATCTTCCTGTGCAACGCGATGCTTGGACTGACGACCCAATTCTCGAGCGAGCGGCAGAAACTGCGTGGAAAATCGACGCTCGAGCGCGTCACCGGCTATCTCAGCGTGGTGCGGAACCTCTTGCGGGGACAGCGGCGCATCGCTGTCAGCATCGACGATGGCACAGGGTCGCTGCACACCAAGGTGATCTCGCTGGTCGTGACCAACAACCCGTTTACCGACGAGGCGAGCCTCGCCCTACACAGGCCCGAGCTCGACAAGGGCCGTCTCGCGGCCTACGCAGCGCGTCATGCGGCGGGCTGGCAGGTGGCGGGGGCCGCTTTACGTGCAATGCTGGGCCGGCTGGATGGCGATTCGAAAGTCATTCAACTGCAATCGTCGCGCTTGACGGTCGATCTGCCTGCCCGATCGCAGATTCGCTTGTCGATCGACGGCGAGGTGGAGGACGTGGCGACCCCCCTGCGCTTCACGATCCGGCCGAAAGCGCTCAAGGTACTTGTTCCAGGTGACAACGCGTGACAGCCGGTTTTCGTACGTCGCCTGAAGCGGCCATTCGATGGCGGGGGCGATGAAGCAGGCGACGCGATGCGAAAAGCTCCCTGTCGAGCTGGGCATTCTGCTCGCGCTGGGGCTACTTGTGGTGACGCTCGGCGTTTTCTTGCTGATTGCGATCTGGGTCAGCCAAGGCCGGCTGGTCGCGGTGGACCGGTTGCTGCTGCTATCTCTGCGCGTACCGGGTCACCCGCAAGATCCGCTCGGGCCCATCTGGTTCGAAAGCTTCGTTCGCGATGTCACGGCGCTGGGCAGTCGTGGCGTGCTGGGGCTGGTTGTTGTTGCCGTGGCGGGATTCCTTGCTTTGACGGGACGTGGCGGGAGAGCGCTTGCAGTGCTTGCGTTCACGATCACGGGCAGTCTGGTCGGCGAGATCGCCAAGCATGCATTCGCGCGGCCGCGGCCCGATCTCGTGCCGCACGGCGTCGAGGTGATGTCGCTCAGTTTTCCGTCGGCTCACGCGATGCAGGCGAGTGTGGTCTACCTGACCCTCGGCGCGCTCCTCGCGGCCAGCCAGCCGCAGCGGCGGGTCCGCGCCTATGTGGTTGGCGTTGCCGTGCTCGTCGTGCTGACGGTGGGCACGAGCCGGGTTTACCTCGGCGTCCACTGGCCGTCCGACGTGCTGGCCGGATGGGCGCTCGGCACCGCCTGGGCCACGGTCTGCTGGCTGGTCGACCGGCGCATGCAGCACCGGGCGCTCTAGGTCATGCTCGGCGGTTTCAGGCAGCGAGCATGCCGTACACCTCGCGTTCGAAGCCCTCATACAAGGCGAGCACGGTCGGGTCGGCGAAGGGCAGGAGCTGCGTGATGATGGTGCCCCCGATACCGCTCTCAGGATCGATCCAGAAATAGGAGTTCCTCAGGCCTGCCCAGCAGAGGCTGCCTGCGCGGCGGCGGCCGGGCACGTCCTCCGGGTTGATGAGGAAGGTCAGCCCCCATCCGCAGCGCATGCCGGGGAAGAAATCGGCATCGAAGGAGTGCATCGGGCTCGCGGTCTTCAGCACGCCGGCCGGAATGGCACCGATGTGGTTGCGGGTCATCTCTGCGACCGTTCCGGGCTTCAAAACCTCGACGCCGTCCAGCCTGCCCTTGTTCAGCACCATGCGGATGAACCGCACGTAGTCGCCCGCCGTCGAATAGAGCCCTCCACCACCCAGGAAGTCCTCCGGGCGCTGCGGTGGCTCCCACGCGACGGCTTCGAGGTGCCCGTCCTCGAAACGCTGATGCACCCCCGACAGGCGCGCGCTGATCTCAGGTCTGAGCCGGTAGCCGGTCGAACTCATGCCGAGCGGCTGAAGCAGGTTCTTCTGCATGTAGTCGTCGAGGCTCGTCCCCGTGACGGCCTCGAGCACCTTGCCGGCCCACTCGATGTTGAGGCCGTAGTGCCATCGCTCGCCGGGATCGAACGACAGCGGCTGACAGTCCTCCGGGCGCGCGAATGTCTCGACGCGCGAGAGGCCGGTCATCTTGTTGTAGCGGAGCATGTCCGCGTTCCAGTTGTCGTAGACGAAGCCGGCGGTGTGCGTGAGCAGGCGCCGCAGCGTGATCTGGCCGCGCGCCGGGCGGAGCCTCGGCTTGCCGGCAGCATCGAATCCTTCGAGCACCTTCGGAGCGGCGAGTGCGGAGACGAGGCGACCACAATCGTCGTCGAGGCCGATCCGTCCCTGCTCGACGAGCTGCATGAGGCAGGCGCCGGTGATCGCCTTGGTCATCGAGTGGATCCAGCACACGGTATCGAGTCGCATCGGGCGGGTGCCACCCAGATCGCGCACGCCGAACGCGCCTTCGTAGAGGGTGTCCTTGCCGTCCGTCGCCATGGCGATCACGCCCGGCGGGTCGCCGCGATCCGTCGCGGATCTCAGGAGGGTGTCGATGGCCTTGTGAGTGGCACTCATCCGTTTGGCCTTCTACCGCGTTTGCGTTGGCATCGGGGACGACAATAGCCGACCAACTTCGGCGAGGCGACAGCACGCTTGCCCGTCGATGCTTGGCGCATGGCCAGCGAGGCCCCATCTTGTTCCAGAAGCATCGATGCATGCTGCTCGTGGAAAGCGGCGTTGGTCGATCAGGGCATTGCGTGCCGTGGAGAGTGCCATGAGCCTCTTCTACAGACTGGCCTATGCGGCGGGCTTCGCGCCGTGGGAGAAAGCTGCACGGCATGGCCCTGCAGCCGGGCAGATCGCAGCCCTGCTCGATCGCGAGCAGGAGGAGCGTAGGCTGCCTTTGGGGCGCGCCCTGGATCTCGGGTGCGGGACGGGATACTGGGCAGTCGAACTGACCAGGCGCGGCTGGAGCGTGACGGGCATCGATCTCGTCGGCAGCGCGGTGCAGGCGGCACGGGACCGCGCCCGTTCTGCAGGTGTCGCGGTGCGGCTCGTCCGGGGCGACGTCACGGCACTGAGAGACTACGGCGTCGAGCCGGCATTCGATTTCTTCTGGGATTTCGGCATGCTTCACGGACTTGCGCCGGAGCAGCAGACGGGCGCCGGCCGTGAGATCGATGCCGTTGCCGCGCCGGGCGCAACGCTTCTGATGCTCGCCTGGAGACCGGGGTGGCGAGGGCCGCTTCCGCACGGCATGAGCGCGTCCGACATCGACGCCGTATTTCCGGACTGGCGTGTGATCGACACCATCCCCTTCGACGCGACCGGTTTGCCGCCACCGCTCAGGACTGTCGAGCCGCGCGTCTACCGGCTTCGCCGTTCCGGATCGTGAAACCCGGCCTGCCGTCGGCGGTTGCGGCGCACTCGGCCTACGACGCGATTTCGCCCTGCATGAAGCCCGGCAGCCAGGCTTCGTGAGTCTTGCGGAGCTGTGCGAGGGGCAGTGGCTGCTCGCCCTTCAGCGTCAGCGCCTCGCCACTCACGCGGCCGACGATGCGGGCGACTAGGGCGAGCAGGCGGGCACGCTCGGCGATCTCCTCGGCCGTCGATGGCTGGCAGGCGATCAGGTAGCGGCCCTGGTCCTCGCCGAACCAGATGGCATGGGCCGGCAGGCGACCCTCGTATGGGAACAGCTCGACGCCCTTGCCGCCGGCCATGGCCATCTCGGCCAGTGCCACCAGCAGCCCCCCGTCGGAGACGTCGTGCACCGTGGTGGTCTTGCCTTCGCGGATGAGCGAGCGCACGAGGTTGCCGGCTTTCAGCTCGTCGGCGAGATCGACCGGGGGTGGCGCGCCTTCGTTCTTGCCGGTTTCGATCAGCTGGTAGAGCGACTGGCCGAGGTGGCCCTGCTCGCGGCCGATCATGACGATCAGGTCGCCATCGTTCTTCAGGCGGATGTCGGCAGTCCGGGAGATGTCGCGGATAAGCCCCACGCCACCGATGGCCGGTGTCGGCGGAATGCCCTTGCCGTTGGTCTCGTTGTAGAGCGAGCAGTTGCCGGAGACGACCGGGTAGGCCAGCGCCTCGCAGGCTTCCTTCATGCCCTGCACGGAGCCGACGAACTGCCCCATGACCTCGGGGCGCTCGGGGCTCGCGAAGTTCATGTTGTCGGTGATGGCGAGCGGCTCGGCGCCGACGGCAGTGAGGTTGCGCCATGTTTCGACGACGGCCTGCCGGGTGCCCATTGCGGGATCGGCGAGGCAATATCTGGGCGTCACGTCACAGCTGACGGCGATGCCCTTCTTCGTGCCGTGTACGCGGATGACGGCCGCGTCGCCGCCGGGGCGCTGAATGGTGTCGCCCATGACGGTGTGGTCGTACTGCTCCCAGATCCAGCGGCGGGAGGCGAGGTGGGGTGTGCCCAGCATGCGCTCGAGGCAGGTCAGGATGGCGTTCGGTGCCGGTACCCACTCGGGCAGGATGAGCTTCGGTGCCGGGGTTGGCACCCAGGGACGCTCCTTGGGTCCGTAAAGGGGGGCCGAGTTGGCCAGCTTGTCGACGGGGAGATCGGCCTCGACCTCGCCCTTGTGGCGCACGATCAGCCGGCCCGTATCGGTCGTCCGGCCGATGATCGCGAAGTCGAGCCCCCACTTGCGGAAGACCGCCTCGGCTTCGGGCTCGCGGCCCGGCTTCAGGATCATCAGCATGCGCTCCTGGCTTTCGGAGAGCATCATCTCGTAGGCCGTCATGCCCGTCTCGCGCTGAGGCACGTGGTCGAGGTCGAGGTCGATGCCGACGCCGCCCTTGTCCGCCATCTCGGAGGTCGAGGAGGTGAGGCCAGCCGCGCCCATGTCCTGGATGGCGATAATGGCGTCGGAGGCCATCAGCTCGAGGCACGCCTCGATCAGCAGCTTCTCGGTGAAGGGGTCGCCGACCTGCACGGTGGGGCGCTTCTCGGCCGACTTGTCGTCGAACTCGGCCGAGGCCATGGTCGCGCCGTGAATGCCGTCGCGTCCCGTCTTCGAGCCGACGTAGACGACGGGCAGGCCGACGCCCTTGGCGGCCGAGTAGAAGATCTTGTCCTGTCGGGCGAGGCCGACGCACATGGCGTTGACCAGGATGTTGTTGTTGTAGGCGGCATCGAAGTTGGTCTCGCCGCCGACCGTCGGCACGCCGACGCAGTTGCCGTAGCCGCCGATGCCCCTGACCACGCCGGAGACGAGGTGGCGGGTCTTGGCGTCCTCGGGAGCGCCGAAGCGCAGCGCGTTCAGGTTCGCGACGGGCCGCGCGCCCATGGTGAAGACGTCGCGCATGATGCCGCCGACGCCCGTTGCCGCGCCCTGGTAGGGCTCGATGAACGAGGGGTGGTTGTGGCTTTCCATTTTGAAGACGGCTGCGTCACCGTCGCCGAGGTCGACCACGCCCGCATTCTCGCCCGGGCCCTGGATCACCTGCGGGCCGCTCGTCGGCAGCTGCTTCAGCCAGTAGCGCGTCGATTTGTAGGAGCAGTGCTCGGACCACATCACGGAGAAAATGCCGAGCTCGAGGAATGTCGGCTCGCGACCGAGGATACCGAGAAGGCGCTGGTATTCGTCGCCCTTGAAGCCGTGGCTGGCGACGACCTCGGGCGTGATGGCGGGATAGTTGGCGCTCATGGGCTCGTCAAAGTTGTCAGGCGCTCGGCCGGCTGGTCTTTCGGGTGGTTCTGGCGAGGCTTATAGCGACATGCATGGCGCTTGTCCCTCGGGTGCGACAGAAGCAGTGGCGTGCGCTGGGGCGAGGGCCGGCGGAATGCGTAGCGACGGGCCATTTTTTCTCGCTCGGTCAATATTTTAGGGGTCGGCGCCTGTCCCCCCTGCAGATTTTGCAGGAATGCGCTATATTCCAGATCAAATCGTCGGCCTTGAACCGAAGGATTTCTGGAACGATGAGCACGCCTACTCCCAGGGCTCCCCGCCCGCGCCCCAAGGTCATGACGCTGACGCCGGCAGCCGCGGCGCGCGTGTGCAAGATGATGGAAGCGAAGGGGCCGTCGGTCGCCGGGCTGAAAATCGGCGTCAAGAAGGGCGGCTGCGCCGGCATGGAATATACGATGGACTGGGTCGAGACCGTCTCGAAGTTCGACGAGGTGGTCGAGCAGGACGGCGCGCGTGTCATCGTCGATCCGCAGGCGGTGCTGTTCCTGCTCGGCACCGAGATGGACTGGAAGGTCGACAAGCTGGCGTCCCAGTTCGTGTTCAACAACCCGAACCAGTCGAGCGCTTGCGGTTGCGGCGAGAGCGTCAACCTCGTGCCGGTTTCCCGGGACAAGCTCGAAGCGGCGGATTCGTGACCGTCGGCGCCGGCACGGCCGATGGTGAGGCGCCGTGGGTTGGCGACGTGATCCGCTTCTGGCTCGAGGAGACTCCTCCCGAAAAGCGTTTCAAGAAGGACGAGGCGCTCGATTCCGAGATCCGGGCGCGCTTCGAAGCTCTTTACGACCGCGTCGCCGCTGATCCTCCCGATACTGCGGCCCTGACGCCACGCCTGGCGCTCGCGACGCTGATCGTGCTCGACCAGTTCTCGCGCAACATGTTCAGGGGCAGTCCCAAGGCCTTCGCCGCCGACTCTGTGGCGCTCTCGATTGCCCGTGCGGCCGTCGCGAAGGGCCTCGACCGGCAACTCGAGACGACGGAGCGACTTTTCGTCTACCTGCCGTTCGAGCATAGCGAGAGCCTTGCGGACCAGGACCAGGCCGTCGAGCTGATCGCCGGACTCGGCAATGCCGAGTGGGACCGCTATGCCGTCGCGCATCGCGACATCATTCTCCGGTTCGGTCGTTTTCCACATCGCAATGAGGTGTTGGGACGAGCTTCGACAGCCGAGGAGCTTGCGTTCCTGGAGCAGCCGGGCAGCTCTTTCTGAGGCCTTGGGGCCCGAGCGTCTGAAATCACGAGCGAAAGAATGTCAGACTCGGCTCTCAGGGATCTGCTCGACGAAGTTCTGGCGCCACTTGGTCCGGTTTCGATCAAGCGCATGTTCGGCGGATACGGTTTATTCCTGGATGGCCTGATGTTCGGTCTCGTTTCCGGAGGTCAGCTTTATTTCAAGACCGGCGAGAGTGACCGAGACATGTTCAAAGCAGAAGGGCTCGGGCCATTCACCTACACGAAGAAGGGCGAGACGGCCGTCCTCACGAGCTACTGGCAGGCGCCGGAGCGGCTGCTCGACGACCCGGACGAGATGGTGCAGTGGGCGCGCACGGCTATCGGTGCGGCCCGTCGCGCGCAAACCTCGGCCAAGCCGCGCAAGGGGCGGTCCACGGCCAAGCCGGCCAGGGCTTCCGGTGGATCGGAGTGAGGCATCCACTCCTCGATCACGCCGCTTCAAGGTCTTGCGGCAAGCCGTTGTCGCGGCGAGACGAAGTATCATCGCGGGTTGGCTGAGAATTCTCGCGAAAAGTCGAATGTATCGCCCGCGGATTTTTTCTGTAAGCATCACTATTATTTGAATAATCAATCGTTCTGTGAGTAATTGACGAACGCTTCTTCGAGGTTTATCGAAGAATCATTCCTGATCGGTTTTAAGTCGTTTCGAACGTGGTTCCTGCCGCGTATTTTTCCTCGATGCGACCCGCTTCGGGAGTATATTGGAGGTGTATTATGAAAACTTCGGCTATCTATACTGTCGCCGCCAGTCTTGCCCTTCTCGTGACACCGGCCCAGGCGAAGTCCTACTGGGACCAACTGAGTGAGACGTCACCACGCAGTGTCTTTGACGACGTGCAGGACACCGCGCCCCGGACGATCTTCGACGACATCCGTGAGAGTGCACCCGTGCGTGCCCCCGACGCCGATCCCGCCGGCTTCGGCGGCGAGTAGGTCTTGCACGACTGCAACGCAGGGCGGGCGGTCGCATCCGCGGCCGCCCATTTTCGCGGGCCTGTGCGGGCGGCATGTCCGGACTGACAGGGAGCGGATGCGGCTGCTAACGTGGCGCAAAATCCACCATGGAGACCGCGCCATGTCGTCGAGCGAGCTCGCCTATGTATCCGCCGCAGATCTCGCGCGGATGATCCGCGACAAGGAGGTGTCTGCCGTCGAGGTGATGCAATCCACTCTTGCGCGGGCCGAGAAGGCGCAACCCATTCTCAACTGCTTCATCACGATCGCGGGCGAGGCCGCCATGCGGGATGCCGCGGAGGCTGATGCCCGGCAGGCCCGCGGCGAGCCGCTCGGGCCGCTGCACGGCGTGCCTTTGCACGTCAAGGATCTGGTCAACACCGCGGGCGTGCGCACGACCTTCGGCTCGTTCATCCACGAGCACAATGTGCCCACGGCCGATCAGGTCTCGATCGCCCGCCTCAAGGCGGCGGGCGCCGTTCTGTTCGCCAAGACGACGACGCCGGAGTTCGGCCACATGTGCTGGACGGAAGCCCCGCTTTTCGGCCGCACGCCCAACGTCTGGGACGAGACACGCACATCCGGGGGCTCCTCGGGCGGGGCCGCGGTGGCGTGTGCGGCTGGTCTCGGGCCACTGGGCGTGGCGACGGATGCGGGCGGCTCGACGCGCATCCCGGCCGCCGCGAACGGCCTCGTCGGCCTGAAGCAGTCGATCGGCATGATCCCGCACGACACGGCTCCGGATGCCTTTTCCAACATGAGCTACATCACGCCAATGACGCGCACGGTGATGGATACCGCTTTGATGCTCGAAGCGATGGCCGGATGGCATCCGACGGATCCGCACTCCTACGGCATGACGGCGGCGGGCGCGGTCGAAGCGGCGCGCGGCGAGGGTGACCTCAAGGGGCTGAGGGTGGCGTGGCGGCCCTATCTCGCGAACACGGTGTCGGACAGCGAGGTGCTGTCGCTGTGCGAGGCCGGCGCGCAGGTGCTCGGCGATCTCGGCGCGATCGTCGAGCCGATGGGAGACGATCTCGAGCCGACGGAGCCGTTCTGGCTCACTCTTTCGACGGCATTGTGGAATGCCCGATTCTCCGACCTCCTGCCCAAGTGGCGAGACCGGATCAGCCGGACACTGATCCAGCAGATGGAGCGTGGCACCGATGCTAAGGCCGAGGACGTCGGCCGCGCCCTGATGCTGCGCACGAAGCTATATCGGCAGGTTCAGGACTGGTTCGAACGGTTCGACGTCATTGCGATGCCGGCGCTGTCGCGAACGGCGCTCGGGATCGACGAGGCGCTTTACGAGCCGATCGTCATCGAGAACCGCAAGGTCGATACGGTGCGGCGGGCCTGGTACCCTTACACGCACCCATTCAATCTTACCGGCAACCCGGCGGTGGTGCTGCCGGCAGGGATTCACTCCGACGGCCTGCCGGTATCGCTGCAGCTCGTCGGGCGGCGGGGCGAGGACAAAGCGTTGTTGCGGGTGGCGGCGCTGTTCGAGGCCGCTCGGCCCTGGGCGCATCTGAAACCCCGGATCCGAGGGCTCGACTGATGCGTGGCGGGGCCTGGATGGCGAAGCCGCCTGTCCCGGTTCAGGCCTCGAAGTAGCGGTTCTGCGGCCGCGGCAGTCCAAGATGCTCACGGAGCGTCGTGCCGGCGTAGCCGCGCCGGAAGCGTCCGCGGCGCTGCAACTCGGGCACGACGCGGTCGCAGAAATCCTCGAGGCCGCCCGGCAGATAGGGAAACATGATGGTGAAGCCGTCGCAGGCCTCGGCCTCCAGCCAGGCTTCCATCTCGTCGGCGATGGTGGCGGGCGTGCCGACCATGGCGAGGCCGGCGTAGCCGCCCAGGCGCTGGGCGAGCTGGCGCACGGTCAGGCCGTCGCGCTCCGCCAGACGGATGGCGCGCTCGCGACCGGATTTCGACTGGTTCGATTCGGGAATGGGCGGCAGCGGGGCGTCAGGATCGAACTTCGAGGCATCGTGGCCGAGGGCGATCGAGAGCGAGGCGATGGCGTTGGCGTAGTCGACGAGGCCGTCGAGGCGGGCGCGCTTGTCGCGCGCCTCGGCCAGCGTATCGCCGACGACCACGAAGCAGGCGGGCAGGATCTTCATGTGGGCGGGATCGCGGCCGATCTTGCGCATGCGACCCTTGACGTCGGCGTAGAAGGCCCGGCCCGTCTCGATGTCGGATTGCGCTGTGAAGACGGCCTCGGCGGTCTCTGCGGCGAGCTGCCTGCCGTCGTCGGAGGCGCCGGCCTGGACGATGACGGGCCAGCCCTGCACGGGGCGTGCGATGTTCAGCGGGCCGCGCACCGAGAAGTTTTCGCCCTTGTGGGCGAGGACGTGCATGCGCCCGGGATCGACATAGATGCCGGAGGCCTGGTCGCGGACGAAGGCGTCGTCGGCGAAGCTGTCCCAGAGGCCGGTGACCACATCAAAGAACTCTCGGGCCCGCCGGTAACGGTCGGCGTGCGCCATGTGCTCCTCGAGGCCGAAGTTGAGCGCGGCGTCCGGGTTCGAGGTGGTCACGATGTTCCATCCGGCGCGGCCGCCCGAGATGTGGTCGAGCGATGCGAAGCGACGGGCGATGTGGAACGGCGTGTCGAAAGTGGTGGAGCCGGTCGCGACGAGGCCGATGCGCTCGGTCGCCTGGGACAAAGCCGATAGCAGGGTGAACGGTTCGAACGATGTCACGGTATGGCTGCGCTTCAGCGCCTCGACCGGCATGTTGAGCACGGCCAGGTGGTCGGCCATGAAGAAGGCGTCGAAGCAGGCCGCCTCCAGCCGTCGGATCATCTGGCGCAGGTGGGCGAGATTGAAATTGGCGTCGGGCCAGGCGCCCGGGTATCGCCAGGCGCCGGTGTGGATCGAGGCCGGCCGCATGAAGGCGGCGAGATGCATCTCGGAAGGCTTTGCCATGGGTCCTGCTCGTCGCGGCCGGATGGATGCCTGCACGATAGCCGATATCGCGGCCCGGCGTCCCCCGTCTGCAGCGTGGGTGCGACCGCCCTCCCCCGTGGAACTGGACGGACTTAACAGCGTACAGAAAAGCTGTGCTGACATATAATAAGCCGGCATGCTATCTCTGTGACGCCATGACGACAGACCCCTATCTCACCCGATCGCTGGGCTTTCTGCTGGCCGACGTGTCGCGACTCGTGCGCCGGCGGTTCGATTCGCGTGCGAGCGGCCTCGGCCTGACGCGTGCACAATGGCGGGTCCTCGCCCAGCTTCGGCGACGCGAGGGGATCAATCAGGCTTCTCTCGCCGAGATCCTCGAGATCGAGCCGATCACGCTCGGACGGCATATCGACAGGCTGGTGGAGAAGGGGTTCGTGGAGCGCCGTCCCGATCCGGCCGACCGGCGCGCCTGGCAACTGCATCTCCGGTCGGAGGTGCAACCGGTGCTCGACAGGTTGCGCGAGATGTCCCGGCTGACGAGCCGTGAGGCGCTGGCGGACATACCGGAGGCGGAGACCGACCGTCTGATCGAGCTGCTTCTCAAGATCAAAGGGAACATGTTGGCCCTCGACGCCGCAGAGACGGACGCGAAGGTCGAAAAGGTTCGAGGATGAGGCACGTCCATGCAGAAGTTGACGGTCGACAAGGTCGGCGGATCAGCTGAGACCGAAACGACGTCGAGACCGAAAGCGAAACGTCGGTGGGTCTTGCCGACGCGACGCTTCGTCATGACGTTCCTCATTGCGGCGCTGGGGCCGCTCGTGGCAGCGGGAATCGGCGGCTACCTCTATTTCGCCGGCGGCCGGGTCGTGACGACTGACAACGCCTACGTGAAAGCGGACAGAATCGCGATCAGTCCGGTCGTCTCCGGCCAGGTGGTGGACGTCCTCGTCGATGCCGACCAGCCGGTACGGCGCGGGCAGGTGCTGTTCCGGATCGATCCCGAGTTCTTCCAGCTCGCACTCGAGAAAGCGGAGGCCGAGCTCGAGCAGACGAAGGCGCGCGTGGAAGCGCTCAGGGCGGAGTACCTTGAGGCCAAATCGGAGCTGAAGGAAGCCGAGGATCGCGTGCAGTTCTACGATGCGCAGCGGGCGCGTCAAAAACAGCTCGCCGACAAGGGCGTCGGCAAGGCGTTCGTGTTCGAGGAGGCCGACAGCAATGCCGATGCGGCGCGCGCGCGCGCGACGGCGGCCCGGCAGAAGCTGCAACGCGTGCTCGCCCAGCTCGGTGGCGATCCCCAAATCAAGGCCGAGGCCCATCCCCTGGTGCGCGAGAAAATCGCGGCCCGGGACCGCGCGAAGGTCGAGCTGGCGCGAACCGAGGTGAGGGCGCCCGTCGCCGGCATCGTGACGAATTTCGATCTGCAGCGGGGCGAGTACGTCGCCGTCGGCCGGGTGGTGTTCAGCCTCGTCGGCAGCGAGGACACCTGGGTGCAGGCCAATTACAAAGAGACCGAGCTCACCTACGTGCAGGTCGGGCAGAAGGCGACCGTCCACGTCGACACCTACCCCGATCATACGTGGACCGGGCGTGTCGCCAGCATCAGCCCGGCGACGGGCTCCGAGTTCGCGATCCTGCCGCCGCAGAACGCCACTGGCAATTGGGTGAAGGTGGTGCAGCGCCTGCCTGTTCGCGTTCGGCTCGAGCCGGAAGCCGGCGCGCCCCCGCTCCGGGCCGGCATGAGCGTCATCGTCGACATCGACACGGGCCACAAGAGGCCGATGCCGCGCTGGGCCACCACTCTCTTCGGCTGGGCGAAGGCTGGGCCATGACCGCGGCAACCATGGCTGCGGCCGGGCCGGCCGCGGCCCCGGCGGGGTTCAGTTCGGCGCGCCTCAGGGTGATGACGGTGGCCCTCATCCTGGCGCCGCTGATCCAGGTGTTCGACACGACGATCGTGTCGATCGCACTTCGCCAGATGCAGGGGGAGTTGTCGGCGACGCAGGACCAGGTGTCCTGGGTGCTGACGTCCTACCTTGTGACGCTTTCAGTCACGACGCCGCTGTGGGGCGTGATTTCAGGCACATTCGGGCGCAAGCCGCTGATCCTTCTGGCGATCGTAGGTTTCACGACGTTCGCGCTGCTGTCCGGCCTGTCGCACTCGCTCGAAGAGATCATGGTCTGGCGGGCGCTGCAGGGGATCTTCGGGGCAGCCTTGCTGCCGATCGCCATGTCGTGGCTTCTGTCGCTCTATCCGCGCGAGGACTTCTCGATCGCGATGGCGTGGTGGGGCGTCGGCATGATGTTCGGGCCGGTCTTCGGGCCAACGATCGGCGGCTACGTGGCCGAGTACTACAACTGGCGCTATGCGTTCTATCTCAATGTACCGATCGGTGTGCTCGCGTTCTTCATGGTGCTCTTCGTCGTGCCCGAGACGGCACGTCGGCCGCCTCGGAAGTTCAACTATTTCGGCTTCGTGACGCTCGGCATCTCGATTGCCGCCTTGCAGTTCATCCTCGATCGCGGGCAGCGGCTCGACTGGTTCGAGTCCTCCACGATCGTCATGGTGGCGCTGGTCGGTCTTTCGGCGCTGTGGCTCTTTCTGGTCAACTCGCTGCGCTCGGCGACGCCGTTCATCGACCCTGCCATCTTCCGGGACCGCAATTATCTCGGAGGCACAGTGCTCAGGACACTGTTCGGGGTGCTTCTCTTCGGCAGTCTCGTGCTGCTGCCGCCGTTCGTGCAGGAGATCGGCGGCTATACGGTGCTCGACAGTGGCCTGATCCTTGCGCCGCGTGGGGCGGGCACAATGACCGCATCGTTCCTCACCGGCTATTTCATCAAGAAGATCGATCCGAGGAAGGTGATCGGCCTCGCCATGGCGACGATCGCATTCACGATGTGGGAGATCTCGACCTTCACCGAGGACATCGACCGGACCCAGCTCATCATCAACAATTTCATACAGGGGCTGGCGTTCGGCACCTTCATGGTGCCGCTCAACGCGGTGGCGTTCACGACCATGCCGGCCGAGCAGCGCGATGCCGGGACGGCGTTCTACTCACTCTTGAACAATATCGGCCGCGGCTTCGGCGTGGCCCTGTTCTCGACCTACCTCGCGTACGCCAACCAGGGGTTCCGTGCGGGGCTCACCGAGCACATTTCTCCCGTCGTCGAGACGCTGCGGCACGTGCCGCTGCCGTTGCCATGGAGCCTGACGGACCCGGCCGGGCTCGCGGTGCTGGACCGGACGGTGGCGCGGCAAGCGAAGCTGATGGCCTACATCGCGGATTTCCAGCTTCTCGCCATTCTCATCGCGGCCTGCATCCCGGTACTGTTCTTCATGAACAACCCGCACAAGATGGGTAAGCCGGTCGAAGCGGGCAGTTGATGGCGATGCCTCGTACCTGGAACGGGGTGGTCCAGATCCTCCGCTTCAAGTCCCCTGTGATCTCACATTCTGGTGAATTCTGATCGATGTTCATTTCGGGTTAGCTTCGAGCATCGGAAGCGGATGGCCAATGGCACGCTGGAGCCGGCGATCTGCGAAACCCTGCAGAGGAGCTATAGACATGAGCATCAATGTCACTGGGGTCTGGGTCCATTGGGACGACCTCAATCATGTTTCGAGCTGGAATGGCATCGAACTGGTTCGCGACGAGTGGACCAACGACGACGTGATGGCGAGGTGGAATGCCGACTCGTTCGTCTACCTCCATGGCGGAAACGATATCGGCCGCGGGCGGGACGGCGACGACACGTTCTATGACAATGCAGCGCTGAACGGGCGCCCCGTCACGATCAACGGCGTGACCTATTATCCGCCGGGAAGCGGATCGAGCGGCAACGACACGATCTACGGCGGCAACGGTAACGACACCATCTACGGCGGCGACGGCATCAACGTCTATGACGGGCAGTCTGGCACCGACACCGTCGATTACGCCAATGCTACTCAGGCCATCTCGGTGACCGGCACGGGCACTGGTCAGGCGCAAGTGCTCGGCTTCGGATCCTCGACATTGAACTCGATCGAATGGATCAACGGCTCGTCCTTTGCGGATACTTTCCAGGGCAGCGATGCGGTTGACCGTTTCCGAGGCGGCGAAGGCAACGACACGTTGCGCGGCGGTGGTGGCAGCGACGAGCTCGTCGGCGGGGCCGGCGACGATCTCATCGTGGGTGGAGCAGGAGCAGATTCGATCGTCGGTGAGGCGGGGATCGATACCGCGAGCTATCTGATGTCCTCGGCCGGCATCAAGATCAATCTCTTTGCGGGGACGGCCGACGGCGGCGATGCCAAAGGCGACAAGCTCTCGGGGATCGAGAACATTCAAGGCTCGCACTACGATGACATCATCATCGGCGACAACGAGGACAATGTACTTTCCGGCTATGCCGGGAACGATGTCATCGACGGCGGCCTCGGCAACGACACGATCTTCGGCAGCGACGGCAACGACACCATGTCCGGAGGCAAGGGCTCCGATGTGTTCTTGTTCGCCGCGGAGGTGGGGTTCGAGGCGCACGGTCCTGATCACGACGTGATCAAGGACTTCGACGCCAACGCAATCGGCGGCCAGGATCTCATCGATCTCAGCGCGCTCGGCATCACGAGCAGCAACTTCGCTCAGATGGTCAAGATCACGGATCTCGGCGCTGACACGCTCGTTACGATCGGCGAGATGCAGGATATCCTGCTCGTTGGCGTCAGCGGCATCGGTGAGAATCAGATCACACAGGCAGACTTCATACTCGCCTGAGAATACGGGAGCCGAGTTCAGTGCGCGGGCCTTCGTATCGCTGAACTCACCCGACGCTCGGCGCTGGCGGTCTTGGGGGCCGCGCGGCGTTGCTGCTCCGCCTCCAGGTTCTCCAACAGAGCTTCCGCGAGCGGGCCGAGCAGCGCGCCGGCGTTTAGGCGCGTTGCGAAGGGCTGCTCTGTCGAGCCGGTTCCGATCTGGACCACGTAGGAGTAGGCGGCGCCCGTTTCAAAGCGGATGCCGCCGGCGATCCAGGTGTCTACCGCCTGGCTCGGATCGAGGTTCGTGTCCGTGCCTGTCTTGGCAAAGTGCAGGGAGACGCCGCGTCGGTTCGCTGCGCACCAGCCATGCATCGACTTCAGCGTACCGTGGGCATTGCCGTTGACGCGGTAGCAGAGGGGCGCGGAGAGCACCGCTTTCAGGAACGGGATGGCCTGCGGCTTGACGAGGCGTCCCGGGACGATGGTGCCGTCTGTCTCGGGAGGCTCGGCGTGGGCGGACAGTTCCCAGGCCTTGACGAGTGTCGGCGGGCGCAGCGGCTTGGCGGCGCGTCCTGTCATGGCCGCCAGGATGACGCCGGCCATGTGGTGCACACGGCGGGGTGCGCCGGAGACTAGACCCCTGGCCGCGGCGGTGGAGGGCGGTGTTTCCTCGCCGTTGGCCGCAGCCGGTGGCATGTTGAAGCCGAAGCCGTCGATCAGGCGCCTGATGCGGTTCTGGCCGAGGCGTGCGCCGCGCCACTCGATGGCCGGGCTCAGCGAACAGGCGAAGGCCACGATGGCAGGGCGTCCGCGTCGCAAGGGTGCCTTACCGCGGGCGCATGTCTCTAGGCCGCGTACGGGCGCCTCGGGATCAACGTAGAGCGTATGTGGGGTGTCCGTGCCGGCGTTCCCGGCGGCGATGGCAACCAGCATCTTGCCGGTCGATGCGATGCGGCGCGGCTCGCGCTTCGGGTCGTAGTGGCCGGTCTCGGGATCGCGCGCGTAGGGCGAGCCGAAGTAGGCCGCCGTCTCGCCAGCCTCCCAGTAGCGCACGATGTGCCCTTGGGCATCCGCTGCCACGACGGAGATGTTGGGAGTCTTGAGCCCCGCCGGCTCGGCAGTGGCGCGCGCCGGATCGAGCGTGAAACCCGGATTGAGGCGCGACTGATGCTGGCGGTCGAGGTGTGCGAGCACCGCCCTGATCCGCTCACCGAAAGCAAGATTGGCAGCAACGTCGAGCGTCGTCGTGACACCGCGAACGTCGTCGCGCCAGGCGGTCCCGAAGCGCTGCTTCATCTCCTCGCGGATGCCGAAGCGCGCAACGGGAAGCAGTGCATTGGCGCGGATCATGGGGTTTGCCGTGGCGCGCCGTGCGAGCGCGGGCGCGTGTCGCTCCAGCGCCTCCTGAAGGCGGGGTTTGACGCGCGGATCGGGCGGTCCATTGGCGAGGCTGACGAGCTCGAAGAGCACCTCCTTCTTGCGGGCCTCGTCGGTCAGGAGGCGCTCGGCACAGGTGCGCGCGCGGACTTCGATGATGTAGCGCCAATTCTCGTCGCGCGCGGCATTGAGGCGCTCGTTGCCGTCGAGCAGGATGATCGGCTTGTTGACGGCGGAGGCGAGCACGAACTGCTCGGCGACGGAGAGATCCTTGGCCTCCTTGCCGAAAACCACGCGGGCCGTCATCTCTATGCCATGTAGCGACTGGCCGCCGGTGCGCTGGGCCAGCCAGAGGTGGTTCGCCGCCCAATGCTTCAGGAGCGTGTCGTCGCCGTCTCTCGTCAGGCCATAGTAGATCACAGGGGCGAGCCACCACTCGGCGAACTTGCGCCGCAGCTTGCCGAGACTGCCCTCGCGCGCGCTGGGCGGGGTTTTGTAGATCACGCGCGCGAGCTGCATGGGCAGGGTCGAGCCGCCGACGCCGATCGCCGGGCGGCGCAACGCGATCGAACGCGCGACGCTCGAATAGGGGATCTTGAGAACGCCGACGAGGTCTATGCCGAACGGATTGAGCAGGCCGCCGACATAGCGGTCCTCGTGGTAGACGAGGCATCGCCAATAGTCAGCCGGCACGTCTCGGACGGGGATCGACTTGTGGTCCGGGTTCGCGGCGTAGCCGTCCAGCTCGATCGTGCGGTCCGTCCAGTTGATGTCGCGCTGGCTATCGAGGGGCCCGTCGTACGTGCCGATGAAGCTGCCCTTGGCGTCGTAAAGGGCCGTCGCGAGCCAGCGCTCGGCGTCATAGGTGAGCTTGTCACCGAGGTAGTGGTAGCCGACGTAGCCGCGAACAGGGGCGACGACGTAGACGAGGACCAGGGCGAAACAGACATAGATCAGTGCGGCGGTGAATACGTGGCGCAGCGGGCCGAGACGCGGATTGAAGGCGACGGACCCGAACACGAAACGTCCCAGACGCGTGAGGCCCGCGAGGACAAGCTCGAGCGACAGGGTTACGAGGCGCAATACCGAAAGCATGGGGTCCCGGCAAGTGCAGGCGAGGTGGCGCCACGCCATCTCAGGCACGATGCTCTGCTAGCGAGGCAATGTGGCGCGCCTTCGACCCGAATGGGGCAGAATGCGAAGCGTTCTTCTCAGCGGCCGGAGACGGCGACAAGAATGACGCCCGGCACGATGAGGGCGATGGTGACGATGGTGCGCGCAGTGATGATCTCGCGGCCGAACCAGAAGTAGCCCATCAGCATCGTGAAAACCGGTGTCGCGGAGACAATGGGTATCACCGAGACGAGGTCGCCCACCTGTAGCGCGCTGTTCAGGAACTGCAGCGAGAGCGCGTTCGCGATGCCAGAGGCGACGAACCACAGGTGGCTCTCGCGCGTCCCCACGAAGGGACGCCGCTGAAGTCGAAAGGCTATCAGCGCGATGATCAGGGAAACCGTGTTCGACACCATCACCGCGAACGAGGCGCTCGGGACCTCGACGAGGCCCAGCTTGGTGACGACGTGGCCGATGGCCCGGATCGAGGAGGCACCGAGGGGGAGGGCCAGGGCCCAAAGTGGCCAGCTCCGCTTCACACCCTGCGGGCTCCAGGCGCCGATCACGGCGCCGAGCATCACCGCGAACGTGCCGGCCGCCACGGGAAGGGTCAGCCGCTCGCCCAGGAACGAGATGGCGAGAAATGCGCCGAAGAGCGGCGTGGCAGCGGTCAGGGCGCTGGTCAGCGTCGGTCCCATGACCTTGATCGAGGACGTTGCGAGCACAGAGGACAGCGACGGCCTTATGACACCGACGCCGACGAACAGCAGGCAGGCCCAAGTCAACCAGTACCAACTTTCGACGAAGAAGGGCGCCAGGAACCAATACACCGCCGCAGAAGCCGCTATCGCCACGATGGTGCCCGAACGCGCATCGGTTCCTTCGAGGCCGATGTTCGTGAAGTGGTTGGAAAGGGCGAAGAGAAAGGCGGAGCAGAGGGCGTAGAGCGGAGCCAGATAGGGAAAGCTGGTCATCCGGGCCCGGGCTCCGGTGGGCGTTCGAGCGCCTCTCGCAACATGGCCTCGGCCTTGCGCTTGTATCGCCTGCCACCCGTGCGCAGGCCCATCGGCACCGTCAGACGTGCCAGCCAGTTGCGCGGGCTCGTCTCGCGTGTGAGGTCGAGGCGCGTGCGGCCGCCGGCCTCGGTCAATACGAAAGCGACATAGTCGTCGTCGCCCTCGACGAGCGCTGCATCCGTGCCCTCGGGGAGGAGCTGGTAGAGGATGGCGTTGCCGGGGCGCTCCTCGACGATACGGGTGAGCAAGTGCAGGCGCCGGTCGCCCATTTCGATCGAGACCCGCTCGAGGTCGGGGCTGCCAGGAACTGGCTGGCTCAGGACACGAATTGGAAACGGGCCGTCGAAAGCGAGGTCCCGCGCTTTCAGCATCTGCCAGACGATGTCTTGCGGGGCGCCGATCTCGACCGAATGCTCGTAGCGGCGGCGCTTGCGTCCGACGAGCGTGTCGGCGAGCGCGCGCCCCACGTCAGCAAGAATGCCCGGCGTCCCCATCTACAGAAGCGATCTCCCAGCTGCGATGCGCGGCGTTCGTGAAGAGCGAGCCCGCGACCGGCAGGCTCGAGCGTGCGTTCGGACTTCCGATCGGGGTCGTTGCCCCGGCGAGCGGGCGGTGTCGCCGACCACCCGCCAAATCCTGCATCTCCTACATCGTGGCGCCGATGACCCATGGGACGTACTCGGCATCGCCATAGCCGAGCTGCTCCGACTTGGTCTTCTCGCCCGATGCGGTTTTCAACATGAACTCGAAGATCTCGCGGCCCTTCTGCTCGATGGGCACTCCATCGACAATGTCGCCGCAGTTGATGTCCATGTCGTCGATCATGCGATTGTAGATGTCGGTGTTGGTCGCGAGCTTGAAAGACGGCGTCGGCTTGCAGCCATACGCCGAGCCACGGCCCGTGGTGAAAGCGAGGACGTTGCAACCGCCCGCCACCTGGCCCGTCGCGGCGACGGGATCGTAACCGGGCGTGTCCATATAGACGAAGCCCTTCTCGGTAATCGGCTCGGCGTAGCGGTAGACCGCGTTGAGAGGGGTCGATCCGCCTTTGGCGGCGGCGCCGAGTGACTTCTCGAGGATGGTCGTGAGGCCGCCGGCCTTGTTGCCGGGCGATGGATTGTTGTCCATGCTCATGCGGGCACGGGCCGTGTAGTCCTCCCACCAGTTTATGATCTCGACGAGTTTCTCCCCCACCTCGCGGGTGCGGGCGCGGCGGGTGAGAAGGTGCTCGGCGCCATAGATTTCAGGAGTCTCTGAAAGAACGGCCGTTCCGCCATTGCGGACCAGGATGTCGGCGGCGACGCCCAGGGCAACGTTGGCCGTGATGCCGGAATAGCCGTCGGAGCCGCCGCACTGGAGGGCGAGCATAAGCTCGGAAGCGGGAAGGGTCTCGCGCCGGGCCTGGCCGGCAATCGGGAGCATACTGCGGATGGCGTCGAGGCCGGCGGCGATGGTCTTCTTGGTGCCGCCGGTATCCTGGATGGTCATGGTGCGGAAGGTGTCGGACTCGACGATGCCGTAGGCGTCCTTCATGCGGGCGATCTGGAAGCCTTCGCAGCCCAGACCCACGACGAGGACGCCGGCCATGTTCGGGTTGGTGGCATAGCCCCAGGTGGTTCGCTTGAGAACCTCGAACGTCTCGCCGTCGGAATCGATGCCGCAGCCGGTCGAGTGGACGAGGGGGATGACACCGTCGATGGTCGGGTGGTCCGCGAGCAGGCCCGAGCGATTGGCGGCCTCGGCGATGAAGCGGGCGACGGTCGCCGAGCAGTTCACGGAGGTCACGACGCCAATGTAGTTCCTGGTGCCGCACTTGCCATTGGCGCGGCGGAAGCCATCGAACGTCGCCTGTTGCTCGACGGGGAGGATGTCGGCGGGACGCGCGTCCTGGCAGAACGCGTAGTCGCGCTCGAAGGCGGCGAAGGCGCAGTTGTGCGTGTGGATGTGCGCGCCGGGCAGGATCTGCTCCGTGGCAAAACCTATGATCTGGCCGAATTTGAGGATCGGCTGGCCTTCCGCGATGGGGCTCGACGCCATCTTGTGGCCCCGCGGGATGCGGGCCGTGGCGCGGATCCCGCGGGCGGCCATGCCTTCTGGCACGGCGTCGACAGCGACGATGATGTTGTCTTTCGGGTTGAGCAACAGAGTGCGAGGCTCGGCGCCGACAGCCCGTCCGTTCGTGTTTGTCATGCTGCCCTCTCCAGTCCTGCGCACGCTTCGTGCCCCGCTCCCGTCATGATCCGCCGGGCTGAAACGTGCATCATTCCACCATAATTTGCGACCGGCGACGCGATCTGTGCGCCATGGGGCCGCTGCTGGGAACCTCAGTAGGTGAGGGCGGCCTTGATCGCGGCGAGCTCTGCCCTGGCATCGGGGTATTCCTCGTAAGCGTGGCCCGAGCGGCGGTACCAGTAGCGACTGTTCTGCTCGTCAGGCTCGATCTTGTGGAGGCAGGCGTGCAGCCAGCATCCGGTCGGATCGGCCTCGTGCTTCTGGGCGAGCGCGTGGGCCTCGTCCCAGCGGCCGGCAAGGGCCGCCTCCACACCGGCGATCAGGTCTTCGCGGAGTGCCATTGCTCCCATCCCTTCTGGCGAAGCACGCAGGCGGGACAGCGGCCACAGCCGAAGCCCCAGTCATGCGCGGTGGCGCGATCGCCTTCATAGCAAGTGACCGTCTCGTTGACGACGATGTCGACGAGGGGAGCACCGCCGAGATCGTCGGTGAGGCTCCATGTCTCGGCCTTGGTCAACCACATCAGCGGCGTCTCGATCGTCAGCGAGCGGTCGAGGCCGAGGCTAAGGGCCCGGGCCATGGTCTGGATCGTCTCGTTGCGACAGTCGGGGTAGCCCGAGAAGTCGGTCTCGCACATTCCGCCGACCAGGACGGAAAGTCCACGGCGCCAGGCGACCGCGGCCGCATAGGTGAGAAAGAGAAGGTTGCGGCCCGGGACGAACGTGTTGGGCAGGCCACTCACCGTCGTTTCGAAGGCCATGTCACGGGTGAGGCTCGTCTCGCTGATCGCAGAGAGGGCGGGAAGGCTCAGCACATGGTCGGCTCCCAGATGGCTGGCCCAGGCGGGGCTCAGGCCCGCCAGGGCATCGCGAACGACAGGTCGCTGGGAGAGCTCCGCACGGTGGCGCTGGCCATAGTCGAACCCGATCGTCTCGACCCTTGCGTAGCGTTGCAGCGCCCAAGCCAGGCACACGGTCGAGTCCTGTCCGCCTGAGAACAGCACCAGGGCCCCGTTCACGCGGTCCGCGAGGGCTTCGGATGCGGTCGGCAACGCCTCTACTCCAGTGTGGGGCCGTCAATGATCCTGATCGGAGCCGGTGCGAGTGCAGCTTCCTGGAGCCGGTCGCCTGACCGGATCTTCAGCGGAACGCAGCCTACGGCCCCGGCCGCAACCCATTTGCCTTCTCCAAAAGGGAGCGGGTTTAACGCTCCCCGGAGAGTGCTGCCTCTCAGCGGCGCGCACGCTTTCGCGAGCTCGGTTCGTCGACATCCGGAAGAACGCCGTCAGCGTCGGGACCTTCGTCGGCATCATGCGCCTCGTCGCCGTCGGGATGAGCCATGAGCTTTTCCGTCACGATGCCGGCGTTCGAGCGGATCGCGGCCTCGATCTCGTCGGCAAGCTGCGGGTTGGCCTTGAGAAAATTCTTGGTGTTCTCACGACCCTGGCCAATGCGATCGCCCTTATAAGAGAACCAGGCGCCCGATTTCTCGACGATGCCGGCCTTCACGCCGAGGTCGACGAGCTCCCCGACCTTAGAGATGCCCTCGCCATACATTATGTCGAATTCGACCTGCTTAAAGGGCGGTGCCACCTTGTTCTTCACGACCTTGACGCGCGTCTGGTTGCCGAGAACCTCGTCCTGCGCCTTGATCGAGCCGATGCGACGGATGTCGAGGCGCACGGAGGCATAGAACTTCAGCGCGTTGCCGCCGGTCGTCGTCTCGGGGTTGCCGAACATCACGCCGATCTTCATGCGGATCTGGTTGATGAAGACGACCATGCAGCCGGACTTCGAGATCGAGCCCGTCAGTTTGCGAAGCGCCTGGCTCATCAGACGGGCCTGGAGGCCCGGCAAGCTGTCGCCCATCTCGCCCTCGAGCTCGGCCTTGGGCGTCAGGGCTGCGACGGAATCAACGACGAGAACGTCAACGGCGCCGGATCGCACGAGCGTATCCGCGATCTCGAGCGCCTGCTCGCCGGTGTCGGGCTGGGAGATGAGCAGATCGTCCACCTTGACGCCGAGCTTCCGGGCGTAAACCGGATCGAGCGCATGCTCGGCGTCGACGAAGGCGCAGATGCCGCCCTTCTTCTGTGCCTCGGCGATGAGCTGCAAGGTGAGCGTGGTCTTGCCCGACGATTCGGGACCGTAGATCTCGATGACGCGTCCCTTCGGCAGCCCGCCGATCCCGAGCGCGATGTCGAGCCCGAGCGAGCCCGTCGAGATCGCCTCGACGTCGATCGAGTGATCGTTCTGGCCGAGCTTCATGATGGAGCCCTTGCCGAACTGCTTCTCGATGTGCGCAAGCGCGGCGTCGAGCGCTTTCGACTTGTCCATCCTCTCCCCCTCGATGAGCCTGAGCTCAGGTGCTGCCATAGCGAGATCCCCTCTTATTCCACGCGGGCGATGTGTGTGCAATTAACCCTTAATGTACGCTGAATGTTCTTATTACGCAAGATAAATGTTCGCATTTGTTCTGTCGGACCGCCGGTCAGCGGGTGGCGATTCGGTAGTGATAGCGATAGGCGGGTTGGAAGCCGAAAGATCTGTAGAGGGCTATAGCGGGTTCGTTGGAGGCCAACACCTGGAGGTAGGCGGCCGTGGCCGTGTTGCTGGCCGCCCAGTGAAGCATGTGCCCGACGAGGCGCCGCGCGGCCCCTCGTCGGCGGGCAGAGGAGGCCGTGACGATGTCGAACAGGCCGACCATGCCGCGCTCGATTGCAGCGAGACCCCACGCGAATGGTGCATCGGGACCGTCGAGGCGTGCGAACGCGACCGGTCCCGCGATGCGGGTGACGATGGCGTCGTGGAGTGGCCGAGCGGCGATGGGCACGGCGTTCGCGGCGGCAAACCCATCGAGCCAGTCCGTCGGTGGCTTTGGAAAAATGGTGACATTGGGGTCGGCTTGCGCAGCCAGCGACGCGAGCGGGGCCGTCATGACAATCGTTTCGTCGAGGCGCGCGTAGCCACGGCTCGCGAGCAGGGTATCGGCGGCGTCGCCAGCGAGGGGAGTAAGACGCACGATCGGCGGCAGACCGCGATCCAGATAGAGGCGCTCTGCGTGGCCGATGACGTCCGCCAGGGGGCGGGTCGGTGCCCAGGCGTTTATGGAGTTGGCTCGCTTCGTGTAGCCGCCCGAAAAGCGCAGGAGCCAACCGTCGACGAGGCGCGTCTCCAGGGCTGGCCAAGCGTTGAAGGCGCGCTCCTCGACGGCGCGCACCTCGTCCGGGGCGAGGGGCTGGGCATCAGGCATCGTCTGGGGGCCGGGCGAAGGACAGCGGCAGCTCGGTCGTGTTCTTGATTTCCTCCATGGCGAAGGCGCTCGAGACTTTCGAGATTTCTATCCGAGAAATCAGCCTCTTGTAGAAGGCGTCGTAGGCAGCGATGTCGGGAACGACGACGCGCATCAGATAATCGATCTCGCCCGACATCCGGTAGAAGCCGACCACCTCGGGCATGTCGGAAACGGCGGCGTGGAAGCGTTCGAGCCAGGCGAGCGTGTGCTGGTCGGTCTTGATGGAGACGAATACGGTGACGCCGACGTTGATTGCCGCGGGGTCGAGCACCGCGACGCGGCGCTTGATTACGCCGGCCTCCTCGAGCTTCTGGATGCGCCGCCAGCACGGCGTCGTCGAAAGGCCGACGGCTTTGCCGATCTCCGCGACGGGAAGCGTCGCGTCGCGCTGCAGGATGGCGAGGATCTTGAGATCCATGGCGTCGAGCAAGGAGCAGACCCTTCTGCGAAAATCATTGCGCGTCGAGTGCAACGATAATGCATGTTCGGCGGTGAATCCAGGTTCACGCCAACCGTTCGTGCAAAATTTTTGCACGTACGATGCCCCCTGCGCCTAGATGTTGAGCAAGATGACGACCCCCACCACGATCAGCAGGATGCCCAGGCCTTCCCGCGACGCGACGCCCTCCCTGAAAAGGCTGCGCGAGACGAGGCCGGCAAAAAAGATCTCGACGAGCGCCAAAGTGCGGACCTTGGCGGCCGTGGTCAGGGCGAACGCGAGGAACCACATCTCGGAAGCAAAGGCGCCCATGAAGCCGGCGAACAGAGAAGGACGCCACGCCGCTACGATGGCGCTCAGTGTCTTGCGGTCGAACAATGCCAGGTAGGTGGTGAGGAAGGCCACCTGCATGACGAGACCGGTCACGACGGTGGTCGTCGCGCCGACGACGAAGTTCGGATGTGCCAGGGCAAGGATGCCGCCGCGGTAGCCCACGGCGGAGGCTCCGAACATGGCACCAGCCGCCAAGCCCAGCAGGACCGGCTTAAGCCCGAGCGCTTCGGCGGCGCCGCCGCGGGGCCAGGACATGATCAACACGCCCAGGGTCGCGATCAGGATGGCAGCCGCGAGAGGCAGCGTCAGCCGGTCGCCAAGGAATACGAGCCCGAACAGGGCGACATGCACCGGCTCGATCTTGTTCAGGGCGGTGATCAGCACGAACGATTTGTCGCGCATGGCGGCCAGTAGCATGGCTGTCGCGGCGATCTGGGTGGCCGCGCCGGCAAACGACCAGGCGAGCATGCGCGGGGTGAGGACGGGCAGGCTGGTTCCCGTCGCGGTGAGGACAATAGCAAGGAAGAGGAGCGCAAAGGGCAAGCCGAACAGGAAGCGGACATGCGTTGCGCCGATGGTGCCGATCTTGGCGGTCAGCTCGCGCTGCATGGCATTGCGCAGCGTCTGGCCTCCCGCTGCCAGGACCGTGAAGACGGCCCAAAGCCAGCTGGTCACAGGTGCCCCCTCTCATCGTACATCTGCTTTCGCGCAGCCTATGCGGGCGCCTGGAAGACGTCATCGAACTTTTTTCGTGAGCCGATCCGGCCTCAGCTTGCCATGCAACTCGATCGAGGCCGCCGCGACCGAGAATGGCGCTGGGGAAAGGGCGGTAATTCTCTCTCCCCCGAGCCGCGAATCTGACTAAGCAGATGGTCGTTGGAGGCTTTGGCACGTGTGGCGTTTCGTCGAGACTTCGGGAGACACCGCATGACCAACATCCCAGCGGCTGGGACCGAGCCGTCGTCGTCGGCTCGGGAAACGGCCGTCGAGACCGTGGACCTCGAGACCGCGGCGGCAGCGCTGGCGCCAAGCGAGAGCCCCCCGGAGGACGCGCTCGATCCGGTGGAGCTTGTGCGGCAACGACTCGAGATCGAAGACGGCGTCCCGGACGTGACGATCGCGGCTAGCCTTGCCCAGATCGCTTCGCAAGCGGAGAGCCGTGACCGGTGGCTCACTGCGTTCGGCTCGCCGCTCGGCAAGCACTTGGCGCGGCGGGGCAGCGATCTCAACGCGGCACTGGATCTGCTTTTGGCGCTGGTGCCGAGGCCGCAAGGCTGACAACGCCGCCATGTGAAGAACGATTGCCGGCATGTCGTTGCGTCACCGGCTCCGACCAACGGATGCGAAAACGGTATGATTGGTATCAATCCCGATTGTCCGCCCGGTGTGGCGCTGCTGGCCGATCATCTCGATTCGGTGTTGGCGGTGGGGGAAGATCTTCTGGGATCGTCGCTTCCGGCGCGCGCCGATCTCGACGAAGCGGATGCAGATGCTGCGCCCGAGGCGCTGGATGCCTTCGTGCGTCGGCTCCTGCAACTCGAGGCATCGCTCGTCTTGAGATTGCTGCAAGCGCGGCGCCTGGCGAGCGAGATCGGGCGCGCCGACACGACGCTGAAAGCGGCAGGTGCGCTTCTCAGGGCTCAAACCGATACCTTGCACGACCTGATTGCAGGGGCGGGGCGCACGCCGGACGGCATGCTTGTCAGGGCCGGCGACAGCCATGCCTACATTCGCTCGCGCGGCTTGATTGCGCCCGAGGCGGCAGCACCCTCTCCCTTTGAGAGCCTGTCGATCGGCGAGGACTTCCGAATCGGCGGCGTGGTGCAACTGGGCCAGATCCTGGACATGGTCTCCACCATGCTCGACCTGATCGATGCGCGTTTCGGGCTTTATTCGCCGGATCTGGACGAGGCCGTGACGGCGCTGGGCGGCCTGGAGGAGGTCGTCGCGAGCCAGGACGGCGAGAGCGAGAACGGGCAAACGATGTCCCTCGCCGGGGCCCTCGACGTCGTGCGTGCCGCGACGACGGCAGGATTCGATGTCGCGTCCGATGGCGGGAGCCCGGGCGAGGGTGGCAAGGAACTCGGCGAGGTCCGAGAGACGGTGGCCGACTCGGCGACCGCCGCCGCAGCGAAAGACGATGCGGAGGGGGCGCGGGGGGGCGACAGGGCGACGAACACACCCGGCGGCAACCCTCGGTCGCTCACCTCGCGTATTGCCGAGATCGATCAGGTGCCCTGAGCGGCAGCCCCGCGCCGAACAGGCAGCATCGGGAGGGCGCGCCTCATCCGGTTGCCCGGATGTCGTGGCGGGTCTCAGAAGCGATACTTGGCCGTCATCATCAGCACTGGAAAGTAATCGAGAGCGTCGAGGTTCTTCGCGAGCTTCTTCTCCTCGGCCTCCTTGTCAGCAGCCGAGACTCCCGGTCCGGTATTCAGCGTCACTCGCGGCGAGGAGCCGATGAGGACACCGGCGTCGATGCCGATCGAGAAGCGATAGTCCTTGAAGAAGGCGGAGTCGTAGCCGATGCCGATGTATGGCAGGATGCTCGATCCATTCTTGACCTCGGCGGTAACGTTTCCTGCCTGCTGCTTCGTGTAATAGGTCTCGCCGATCGTGTAGGCCGGGCCTTCCGTCGTGAGCTTGCTGTCCAACGTGTACGAGAGATAGCGAAACCCGCCGGTCAAACGGCCTCCGTCGCGGAACAGATGCACATCCAGGAGCAGGCCGGCGCTCATCACTGACGGGCTGAACTCGTACTTTTGCGACGTGCCGTACCAGTAGGGCTGGCTCTTGTCGAATACGGTGTCGTCGACGCCGATATCAAAGAATGTCGAAAGGGCTCCTCCCGATGCCGTGGCACGAAGGATGACGTTCGGATGCAGCTTGAGCGCGGCCTCTGCGCCGATGCCGAGCGTGCCGCCCGTCACGCCGAACGCAAGATTGCCGCGTTCCTCACTGCTTTCCTGGGCGAGGGCCGGCACCGGCGGTGCGGCCACGATCGGCAATGCAGCCAGTCCGGCGAAGATCCCGCACGCCAACCTCGCCTGAAGCCGAATTCTCGCTGGTGTTCGACGCATGACCTTGGTCCCCATCCCCAATCAATTCGTTGCGAAATACTTTACGAGGCGCTTGGCCGCGAACTCTGCGGCAGTGTCTGCGGCCGTGCCCCATGTCTTGTTGCGGGCTCCCTTCATCACCTCCGTGACGTGCGCGAAGGAGGCGACATTGCCCCTCGTCTTGTCCGATAGAGACCAGCGGATCGTGACCTCGTCGACGAAGAGCGCTAGAGAGCGAACCTCGACGACGGTTCGCAACTTGAAGGCGCTCTCGCTGTCGGCATTCCAAACCTCGATACCCTCCTGCCCGAGGCGTGTCTTGACCGCCTCGTAGAGAGCGCTGTTGCCGTCGCCGGGCGCTCCGAGGATCGGCGCGACGTAGACGCGTTGTGCGTCGGACAGCCCGAACGCGTGCTTGATCGAGGCGGGCATGGCACGCGGTTGGGCGGTGTCGGCGTGCGCCAGGGCCGGCCCGGGAGGCAGCCTGCCGCCGGACGGGAGCTCGAAGACGAAGTCGCCGCGCTCGGTATCGTTGTTGGCAAGCTCGCCGTATTGAGGCGTCTGGCGGCCGCCGTTGCGGTTGGCGACTTGCAGCTTGATGTAGGCGGCGAGCTCCTGTCCGGTGATGAAGCCGTCGCCCGTCTGGTCGGCCCTGGGCTCCAGTCCGGAGATGGCGCGAACGAAGAGCTGCTGGAAATAGCCGTCGTCCTGCACCTCCTGTCTGGCGCTGCCGGAGGTGATGATCTGGCGGATCGGGTTTTTGGCGAATTGCAGGATTGCAGCTGAGGGGCCCTGCATGTTCCGGGTCGCGCGGAAGATTGATCCGGAGAAGCACGAGTCGAATACCGCGAGAATGTGCCGGGATCGGGCCTCGCTCATCCAGCCGGCCACCTCGCGCATGGAGACGGCCATGGAGCGAAACTCGACGTCCTTGTCCGGATGGGGGGCGTCGACGGGCACGAGATAGCCCTCGCCGCGGGTGGTGTAGCCATGTCCGGCGAACCAGACGAAGAGGCGCGAGCGCTCGCTCGTCCCGTTGCGAATGAAGAACTCGCGCATGGCGCGTTTCAGCTCATTCGAGCCGAGGTTCTGATGGAAGGTGACGGCAAAGCCCTGAGCCTCGAGCGCCGTTTTCACGGCCACGGCGTCGCTGACCGCCTTGCCGAGCTTCGGCCAGCCGGGCTGGCCGCTATACGCGTCGTTGCCGATGACCAGTGCGTGCGACGAGGCGTAGAGCCGTTCGATGATCCCGCTGGGGCGCCGAAGGGGAGCTGCGGCGGACGCGTGCAGAAGAAGTCCGGAGCCCGCTCCAGCGTTGGGGCCAGCGCCGTCCGATGCGGGCTGCAAATCGCTGCGCGTGACGTCGGCGGAGCGCTCCGCTGGGTGGAGGCTCCTCGTCGCCGCCGTGTCGCGGGAGCCGGAGAAAACGCCCATGGGTGAGGAAATGCTACAGCCCGAGCAAACTATCGCCAGCGCGCAAATCGCGGACAGGAATATGGATCGACGCATAAGGCTCACCAAACGCACGCCACTCTGGCTGAGGCCGCCAATTGGCGCGCGAAGGAATTACGTCGTCAATCTACAATCACATGTCTGATGGTTGTTGTGCTCGTGTCGTTGCATAATGGTGACAGGACGCCGCGACGGGGGTAACGGGACAGTCTGCGCTACGCGGTTGCGGTGTGCATGATATTCTTGGATCGTGGGCACGGATCGATGCAGCCGGCGGGAGGACCCATGCAAGGCGAGCTCAATCGGGCGCTGGCCGATACGCTTTATCGTGCAGCCGTCGTGCCTGTGCTCACGCTCGAAACGGCGGAGGACGGTGTCGAGATCGCACGGGCGCTGGCACGTGGAGGGCTTGACCTCATCGAGGTGACACTGCGAACGCCGGCTGCCCTCGAGGCGATCCGGCAGATCCGCCTGCAGGTTCCGCAAGCTCGGGTCGGAGCTGGCACGGTCCTCGATCCGGAGCAGGCTCAGCAGGCGATCGCCGCGGGGGCGCGCTTCATCGTGTCGCCCGGCATGACGCCGCGCCTGATCGAGGCGGCGCAGGTCTGGCCGGTGCCCTTTCTGCCGGGAGCCGTAACGGCGAGTGAGGCGATGGCTCTCAACGATCTCGGCTATCAGTGCCTCAAGTTCTTCCCGGCCGAGGCTGCAGGCGGCGCCTCCGCACTGAAGGCCTTCGCTGCGCCGCTCGCGGGCATCACCTTCTGCCCGACCGGCGGTATCGACCTCGACAATGCCCATGACTACCTGGCGCTGCCAAACGTGGTGGCGGTCGGCGGCTCGTGGGTCGTCCCGCGCGAGGTCGTGCTCGGGCAGCAATGGCAGACGATCACGGTGCTTGCCGACCAGGCTGCGGCCCTGCGCCGTCGCTGACGGCGGTTCATCGAGCGGACGCGCGCGTCAATTTGGCTCGTTGCTTGCGTCGACTGTTTTCTCGAGCCAGCTCAAGCTCAGCAATTATCCGTAAAACAATGGTTTTTTCGCTTCCGGCGCTGGCTGGCGTCCGGGGAACCATCCCAAATGCATCGCGTTCGCCAGGGCGGTTGCAGGGAGCGAATCCGAATGCGCAATGCTGCTCGCCAGCCCGATGTCTCTTTCATCATGGCTGCGCACAACGCCTCCGAGCATATCGTCGAGGCGCTCGAATCGGCGCTGTCTCAGGACGACGTCGACGTCGAGGTGATCGTCGCGGATGATTGCTCGAGCGATGACACGCGCGAGAAGGTTCGTGCGCGCGCTGCTTCGTCTGGCGGAGTTCGTCTGGTCGAGCTCGCGAGGCAGAGAGGGCCTTCCGCAGCGCGAAATGCTGCGCTGGAAGTGGCAAGAGGCCAATGGTTAGCGATCCTCGATGCTGATGATGTCTTGTTTCCCTGCCGAAGCCGGCGGCTGATCGAGCTCGCGACGTCTCGCGATGCCGATCTGGTGGCCGATAACCTCATCAGTTTCGCGGGCGATACGCCCGAGCCCATTGCGGCCGTAAGCGATGCTTTTGCCGCGAAGGTTGGGCTCGACCAATGGCTCGACCACAATCCCATGATCGGCGGCGACTTCAATCTCGGTTTCGTGAAACCGATGATCCGCGCCTCGTTCGCCATTCAGAATGGGCTATCCTACGATCCCCGTCAGAGAGTTGGCGAGGACTACCTCATGGTGCTGTCCGCTCTCAGGCAGGGTGCAGATTTCGTCATCACGACGGAGCCGATGTACTGCTATCGGCAGCAGGACGGCTCGCTGTCGAGCAGCTGGGAGGAAGACGAAATTCGCCAGCTCGGTCGGGCGCAACGTGAAATCCTGGGAGAACTGATCGGGGAAGCCGCTCAGGAAACGATGTCGGCGCTCGCACGTCACGAGAGAAGCATCGACACGGCAGCGAGTTACGAGAGGCTCAAGCGGAGCATCAAGAGCCGAGAGTGGCAGGATGCTGTTGGCGTGCTGCGCGAGCGTCCCCGTTTGATGCTGACGATCCTGGAGCTTGCTGCCAGGAGGGTGCGGCGGATCGGGAATCGCGGGGCGACGGCGCATCCTTTGATCCCAAATCGGGTGCTGGCGACGCTCAGGCGCTCCTGACCATCAGTCGAAATTCTGGCGACGCAGACGGCCATGGGGGCCGCTCGAGAGCTCATTGCATCCGGTCTTGGGGCGGGACGAGAAAACGAGGCGTTGCTCCCAGAAGGGCCCGGCGGGCGTTCTCGACGGCCCGGGTGAGCGCCACATCTCGCCAGCCGGCCGCCGAAGCCGAGTTGTGTGGGGATGCGATCACGTTCGGAAGGCGCATGAAGGGGTGGCCCATCTCGAAGCGCCCGTGGCGCACCGGCTCTACCCACCAGGCATCGATGCAGGCCGTGAACAGGGGCTCTGCCAGAAGGTGGGCGTAGAGAGCCGCCTCGTCGACGATCTCGCCGCGTGCCAGGTTCACCAGTACGGCATCGCGCTTCATCAGGGCCAGCTCGCGCGCGCCGATCATGCCTTCGGTGGCGGGTGTGAGCGGCAAACTCAGGACGAGAACATCCGATGCGGTCAGCAGCTCGTCGAGCTTCGCCTCGGTGCCGATCCACTCCACGGGCTCCTCCGTCGTGCCCCTGCGGTTGACGGCGTGGACGCGGGCGCCAAGAGCTCGCATGGCGCGTGCGGTCGCGATGCCTATGCCGCCGAAGCCCAGGATCCCAACGGTTGCGCCCGCCAGCATCCTGTTCAAGCGAAACTGGTCGAAATTGCCTGCCGTCAGCTTGGCGTGCTCGATGAAGAGGCGCTTCAGGGCAGCGAGCGTCATGGCGAGGGCGTGCTCGGCCATGGGCTCGGCATAGGCGCCACCGTTCGAGGCCACGGCGATGCCATGCGGCAGGTCGCCGAGAGGCACGTAATCGACCCCGGCCGTCACGAATTGGACGAGACGCGCGTTGCCCAGGTGTGCGGTCTCGCCAGGCCGTAGCTCCTTGGCCGTATTGCGGGCGAGGAGGACGTCGGCGGCACGTAGCGCGGCGGACCGTTCCTCGGCGGCAAGATCGGCCAAGTAGCCAACATCGGCTGCCTCAGCTACGACACGCTCGATGATGCGGCGGCTTCGGGGGTCGGCATCCAGTGTGACGAGTAGTCTCGGTAGATTTACGGATGCTGGCACGGCTGGTCCTTCGAAATGGAAATACCTGACCGCTGTTAACAGTGTTTTTGGCTCCGGACGAGCCTCTATCGACGAGGGGCTCCGGCGATGCGGCAACCCGCCCTGTGGACACGAGGTTGAAGGTTCGGCGGCTGCGTGCTACGTCGGCGCCGGATTCAAGAGAAGATGTTGCACGGGCCCCCGTGCGCTCGGGGCTTGAATCGCCTCCTCCCTATACTTGGGCGCAAGCCTCGGGTATCCAGCCTGCCGAAGGCTGTATGATGGCCGATGGTGGTGCGGCGGCCCAGACAATCCGGCGAGAGCGAGAGCGACGTGGCGACAGACGAACCCATCATGGCAACCGTGGCCGGCCGCTATGCGTCGGCCCTGTTCGAGCTTGCCAAGGACGAGCGCCAGCTCGAGACCGTCGAGAAGGACATCGCGGCGCTCGCCGGGATGCTGAAGGACAGCCCCGATTTCGAGCGCATGGTGCGCAGCCCGGTGATCTCTGCCGACGACCAGGGCAAGGCCATGGGTGCGATCGCGTCGAGCGCCGGCTTCTCGTCGCTCACCGCCAACTTCGTGCAGGTTCTCGCCAAGGGGCGCCGGCTTTTCGCGCTCGGCGACATCGTCAAGCTGTTCCGCGAGATCGCCGCCCGCCACCGGGGCGAGGTGACCGCCGAGGTGGTCTCGGCACATGCCTTGTCCGAAGGGCAGCAGGCGGCGCTCGAGGACGCGCTGAAGGGCACGGCCGGCGGCCGTAACGTTCGTATCGAGACGCGGGTCGATCCTGCGATCCTCGGTGGCCTCGTCGTCAAGATGGGCAGCCGGATGATCGACAGCTCGCTCCGCACCAAGCTCAATTCGCTCAAGACACGCATGAAAGAGGTTCGCTGATGGACATCAAGGCCTCCGAGATCTCATCGATCCTCAAGGAGCAGATCAAGAACTTCGGCAAGGAGGCCGAGGTTTCCGAGATCGGACAGGTTCTTTCGGTCGGTGACGGCATCGCCCGCATCTATGGCCTCGACAACGTCCAGGCCGGCGAGATGGTGGAGTTCCCCGGCGGCATCCGGGGAATGGCACTCAACCTCGAGGCCGACAACGTCGGCGTCGTTATTTTCGGCGACGACCGCGGCATCAAGGAAGGCGATACGGTCAAGCGGACGGGCTCGATCGTCGACGTGCCGGTGGGCAAGGGGCTGCTCGGGCGCGTCGTCGACGCTCTCGGCAACCCAATCGACGGAAAGGGCCCGATCAGCGCGGACAAGCGCAGCCGCGTGGACGTCAAGGCCCCGGGCATCATTCCGCGAAAGTCGGTGCACGAGCCGATGGCGACGGGCCTCAAGGCTATCGATGCGCTCATCCCGATCGGCCGCGGCCAGCGCGAGTTGATCATCGGCGACCGGCAGACCGGCAAGACGGCCGTCGCGCTGGATACGATCCTGAACCAGAAGCCGCTCAACGCGGCAGGATCGCCGGAAGAGCAGAAGCTCTACTGCGTCTACGTGGCGGTCGGCCAGAAGCGCTCGACGGTCGCGCAGTTCGTGAAGGCGCTCGAGGAGAACGGCGCGCTCGAATATTCGATCGTCGTCGCCGCGACGGCCTCTGATCCCGCGCCGATGCAGTTCCTCGCACCGTTCTCCGGTTGCGCCATGGGCGAGTTCTTCCGCGATAACGGCATGCATGCCGTGATCATCTACGACGATCTGTCCAAGCAGGCCGTTGCCTACCGGCAGATGTCGCTACTGCTGCGCCGCCCGCCGGGCCGCGAGGCTTATCCGGGCGACGTGTTCTATCTCCACTCGCGGCTGCTCGAGCGCGCGGCAAAGATGGGTGACGCGGCGGGCAAGGGCTCGCTCACCGCTTTGCCGGTGATCGAGACGCAGGCCAACGACGTGTCGGCCTACATCCCGACAAACGTGATCTCGATCACAGACGGGCAGATCTTCCTCGAGACGGATCTCTTCTACCAGGGCATCCGCCCGGCGGTGAACGTCGGTCTCTCGGTGTCGCGCGTCGGCTCGTCTGCCCAGACGAAGGCGATGAAGAAGGTCGCCGGCAAGATCAAGGGCGAGCTCGCGCAGTATCGCGAGATGGCCGCCTTCGCGCAGTTCGGATCGGACCTCGACGCGGCAACGCAGCGTCTGCTGAACCGTGGCGCCCGACTGACCGAGCTTCTGAAGCAGCCTCAGTTCACGCCGCTGAAGATGGAAGAGCAGGTCTGCGTCATCTATGCCGGCGTCAACGGCTATCTCGATCCGATGCCGGTCGCGAAGGTGCGGGACTTCGAAATGGCGCTGCTCGACAGCCTGCGCGGTCCGAACGCGGCGATCCTCGATGACATCCGTTCCTCGAAGGATCTCTCTGACGCGACGGCCGACAAGCTGAAAGGCGTGGTCGAGACCATCCAGAAGCAGTTCGTCTAAAGCGCCGAGGCCGGCGGCTCAAGTCGCCGGTCTTGCTCACACGTCTGCCGACGCCCCACAGGGGTTTCCATCCGGATAGCCAGAGCCCATGCCGTCACTCAAAGACATGCGCAACCGCATCGCCTCCGTTAAGGCGACGCGGAAAATCACGAAAGCCATGCAGATGGTGGCGGCGGCGAAGCTGCGCCGGGCGCAGGACGCCGCGACGGCGGCCCGGCCTTATGCCGAGCGCATGGACCGCGTGCTCGGAAATCTCGCGCGCCGCGCCAATCCCCAAGGCGCTTCGACGCTGCTTGTCGGCACCGGCAAGTCGGACGTGCATCTGCTGATCGTGATGACGGCCGAGCGGGGGCTTTGCGGCGGCTTCAACTCGAACATCGCGCGACTCGCTCGCCAGGATGCCATGCGGCTCATCCGCGAGGGCAAGACGGTCAAGATCATGTGCGTCGGGCGCAAGGGCGCGGACAACCTGCGCCGTGACCTCGGACGCAACATCACCGAGCGGCTGGACCTGCGCTCGGTGAGGCAGATCGGTTTCGCCAATGCCGAGGACATCGGCAACAAGGTGCTGGCGATGTTCGAGGCCGGCGAGTTCGACGTGGCCACGATATACTTCTCGGCTTTCAAGAACGTCATCACGCAGGCGCCAACTGCGCTGCAGCTGATCCCGGCCCGCATTCCCGAGGCCGAGGCGGGCGGTGTCAAGACAACGGCCCAGGCTGCCGTCGAGTACGAGCCGAGCGAGGACGAGATCCTCGGCTACCTGCTGAAGCGCAATATCTCCACTCAGATTTTCCGCGGACTTCTCGAGAACGCGGCGTCGGAGCAGGGCGCGCGCATGACGGCGATGGACAACGCCACCCGCAACGCCGGCGACATGATCAACAAGCTCACGGTGAAATACAACCGTCTGCGCCAGGCCAATATCACCAAAGAGCTCATCGAGATCATCTCGGGCGCCGAGGCGCTCTGATCCAGGCACACTGAACGAGGACGACAGCAATGGCATCGAACAAGGTTGGCAAGATCAGGCAGGTCATGGGCGCCGTCGTCGACGTCCAGTTCGACGGTCATCTGCCGGAGATCCTCAACGCTCTCGAGACCGACAACCAGGGCCAGCGCCTGGTGCTCGAGGTGGCCCAGCATCTCGGCGAGAACACGGTCCGCACGATCGCCATGGACTCGTCGGAAGGCCTGACGCGCGGGCAGGACGTGACGGACACGGGCGCCCCGATCTCGGTGCCGGTGGGTGACGAGACGCTGGGCCGCATCATGAACGTGATCGGCGAGCCGGTCGACGAGGCGGGCCCGATCCAGACCTCCACGAAGCGCGCGATCCACCAGCCGGCCCCGACCTTCGCCGAGCAGTCGACCGAGGCACAGATCCTGGTCACGGGCATCAAGGTCGTCGACCTGCTCGCGCCGTATGCAAAGGGCGGCAAGATCGGCCTCTTCGGCGGTGCCGGCGTCGGCAAGACCGTGCTGATCATGGAGCTGATCAACAACGTCGCCAAGACGCACGGCGGCTACTCGGTGTTCGCCGGCGTCGGCGAACGGACGCGCGAAGGCAACGACCTCTATCACGAGATGATCGAGGGCGGCGTGAACAAGAAGCCCACCAACGGCTCGGCAGCAGGCTCCAAGGCCGCGCTCGTCTACGGCCAGATGAACGAACCCCCGGGCGCCCGCGCCCGCGTCGCGCTCACCGGCCTGACGGTCGCCGAGCACTTCCGCGACCAGGGCCAGGACGTGCTCTTCTTCGTCGACAACATCTTCCGCTTCACGCAGGCGGGCTCGGAGGTGTCGGCGCTTCTCGGTCGTATTCCCTCGGCCGTCGGATACCAGCCGACGCTCGCAACCGACATGGGCGCGCTGCAGGAACGCATCACGTCCACCCAGAAGGGGTCGATCACATCGGTGCAGGCCATCTACGTGCCCGCCGACGACCTCACCGATCCGGCGCCGGCCACGTCGTTCGCCCACTTGGACGCGACGACGGTGTTGTCGCGCTCCATCGCCGAGAAGGGCATCTACCCGGCCGTCGATCCGCTCGACTCGACCTCGCGCATGCTCGATCCGCGTGTCGTCGGCGATGAGCACTACCAGGTTGCCCGCCAGGTCCAGTCGGTGCTGCAGAAGTACAAGTCGCTGCAGGACATCATCGCCATTCTGGGCATGGACGAGCTCTCGGAAGAGGACAAGATGACGGTGGCGCGCGCCCGTAAGATCGAGCGCTTCATGTCGCAGCCGTTCGACGTGGCTCAGGTGTTCACCGGCTCACCGGGTGTTCAGGTGCCGCTCGCCGACACCATCAAGGGCTTCAAGGGCATCTGCAACGGCGACTACGATCATCTGCCGGAGCCGGCATTCTACATGGTCGGCACCATCGAGGAGGCCATCGCGAAGGCCGAGAAGCTCGCCGAGGCGGCCTGAACCGATGGCGCGCACGGCGGGGAAGTCCGGCGATCTGTGCTGCTCCGCTCTCGACGCCGTGCTTCACGCCGACGAGTTCGAGCCCTGCTTCACGGTCGACGACGACGGTGTGCTCTGCCTCACCGTCGGCATCACCGATATCGACGAGGACGAGCCGACGCTCGTTCTGGAGCCCATCATCTTCTGCCCATTCTGTGGGACGCGGCTCCAGGCGGGAGATGCCGGCAAGGATACATCCGGCGGCGCGCAGGTGGGCTGACGGATTCAAGATGGGGTCCGGGCTCGGCGCCGACTGCCGGGCGGGGCCCTACAGGAAGAACGCAATCGGGTCGAGGACTGGCATGGCGGGCACATTCAAATTCGAGCTGGTCTCTCCCGAGCGTGTGCTCGTGTCTGAGGATGCGAGCGAGGTGATCGTTCCCGGCATGGACGGACAGTTCACGGTCCTTGCCGGGCATGCACCCGTGATCTCCACGCTGCGGCCCGGGACGATGATCATCAAGCTCGCCTCGGGCGAGCGGCGGGTGTTCGTGCGCGGTGGCATCGCAGAGGTCGAGCCGGACAGCCTGACCATCCTCGCGCAACACTTGATCGACCTCGAGGATTCGGGGCGCGGCGCGCACATCGAAGCCGAGATCAAGGCTGCAGAAGCGATGCTGGCGGGCCCGAAAGACGACTTCGAGCGGATGGCGGCCGAGGACACGATTTCGCAGCTGCGCGCGCTCGCGGGGCGCTGAGCCTGGTCTCCGACATTTCGAAACATTGTGGCCGCTCCTGTTATAGGGGCGGTCGTTTACTTTGTGCCCATTGCACGGTCTGTCCCCGAAGCCTCAATGATGCCGCGGCCGCCGCCGCATCTTGCGCGGCTCCGACAGCCCCGCTTTTACCTCGCACTTTTAACGGGTTGTGAGGCCGAAATTGTTATTCTGCATCGAGATCCGTTGACGATCTGGTAACCGTGAAAGTGGGCGTGTGATCAACTCGGCGTGTGCTCATCTCAAATCGGACAACGTTCAGTATTATTTGTCGGACGGTTGCGACCAGGCAATCCCACTTCTTCGCGTGCGTCGGCCTCGGCTAGGGCGCGGCTCGTGCGAGCGACGGTCGGGTCGGCGACCCCCGGATTTCGGGAACGAGCGGTCGAGGAGCATATGATGCCTGAAAGTCTTATTTCCCGTGTCCGCCGGCTGGTGTCCGGCACCGTCAACCAGTGGGTCGACAGGCTGGAAACGGCCGCCCCTGAGACGGTCCTTCGCGAAGCCATCCGAGAGGTCGATAGCGCAACGGACGACGTCCGTGATCGGCTCGGACTCGTGATCGCCAACGCCCATCACGCCGAGAAGCGCCGCAAGGAGGCTGACCTCAAATTGCAGGAGCTCGCGAAGCAGGCGCGCTTCGCCGTCAGCCAAGGCCGCGACGACCTTGCCGAGGCTGCCATCGCCCGCCAACTCGACCTCGAGGCGCAGCTTCCGGTCCTCGAGGCGGCCCGCTCGGATCTCGCGTCCGAGCAACGCGAGCTCGAGGGCTACGTCGCGGCGCTGCAAGCGAGGATGCGCGAGATGGAAGCTGATCTCTCGAGCTATCTCCAACAGCATCCGGCCTCCGAAACTGAAGCTGCTCGCTCCGGTGAGCCACCCGCCAGGACAGGTCTCGAGGCCGAGCGTCGCACCGGCAAGGCCGAAGCGGCCTTCCATCGTGTCCTCGAGGCTCGCACCGGCGTCCCGGGGACCCCGAGTGCCGACACCGCCTCCGCCGCAAAGCTCGCCGAGCTCGAAAAGCTATCGCGCGAGCATCGCGTCAAAGAGCGCCTCGCGGCGCTGAAGGCCTCGGACGGAGACAAGTGATGTTCGACGCCCTGCTCGCGCCGGCGCTCGCGCCGTTTACCGTTGCGTTGGGCGTCATGTTTCTCATCGCGCTCGCGGAGGTGCTCGGCACTATACTCGGCCTTTCCCCGGCCGGGCTCGTCGACCAGCTCGTGCCGCACGCGGATGTCGATGCCGATGCGGACGTGTCGCTCGGCAACGACAGTGTCGATGCGTCGGGCGGCTGGATGAGCGGCCTACTCGGCTGGCTCTGCGTCGGCCGGGTGCCGGTGCTGGTTCTCTTCGTGGCGCTGCTGACATGCTTCGGACTGGCGGGCTTCGTCGTGCAATCGAGCGCACGCTCGCTCGTCGGCGGTCACCTGCCAGCTCTCGTCGCGGTCGTCCCCGCCCTGATGCTCGCCCTGCCGCCGACGCGGTGGCTCGCGCTCGGGCTCGCCCGGCTGATCCCGAAGGAGGAGACCGACGCCGTTTCCACCCGGACCTTCATCGGTCGTGTCGCCACCATCACCCGCGGCGTGGCGAGCCCCGGCACCCCGGCTGAGGCCCGCCTCCGCGATGCCACCGGCCACACCCACTACGTGCTCGTCGAGCCCGACGAGCCGGATGCCCGCTTCGAGCAGGGCACCGAGGTTCTCATCACCAGCCAGACGAGCGCAAGCCGCTTCAAGGCCATTCGCAGCACCAACGCATTCCTCACCCATTGACCCTCGGAACGATACCCATGCAACCGCTGTCCAATGTCACGTCCGGCTTCGGCCTCGTCGATATTCTCATCATGATCGGCATCGTCTTCGTAGCGCTGCTCACGATCGGTCTCGTCTTCGCGCGCCTCTACCGGCGCTCTTCGAAGGAGGTGTCGTTCGTGCGCACGGGCTTCGGTGGCCAGAAGGTGATCATGAATGGCGGCGCGCTGGTGCTGCCGGTGCTGCACGAGGTCATTCCCGTCAATATGAACACGCTGCGGTTGGAAGTGCGCCGCGCCAATGAGCAGGCGCTGATCACCAAGGACCGCATGCGCGTCGACGTGCAGGCCGAGTTCTACGTACGCGTGCAGCCCACTTTCGAGTCGATCGCCAATGCCGCCCAGACGCTCGGCCGACGCACGATGGAGCCGGCCGCACTGAAGGAGCTGATCGAAGGCAAGTTCGTCGACAGCCTTCGCGCCGTGGCCGCCGAGATGGCGATGGAGGAGCTGCACGAGCAGCGCGTCAACTTCGTGCAGAAGGTGCAGGCGGCCGTCTCCGAGGACATCTTGAAGAACGGCCTCGAGCTCGAGAGCGTGTCGCTGACGGGCCTCGACCAGACCAACAAGGAATACTTCAATCCCGATAACGCATTCGACGCCGAGGGATTGACCAAGCTCACGCAGGAGATCGAGGAGCGGCGCAAGAAGCGCAACGACATCGAGCAGGAGACCGAGGTTCTGATCCAAAGGAAGAACCTGGAGGCCGAGCGCCAGCGCCTGCTGATCACGCGCGACCAGGAGTATGCGCGCATGGAGCAGCAGCGCGAGGTCGAGGTGCGTAAGGCCGAGCAGGCCGCCCAGGTGGCGAGCGAGCGGGCGCTGAAGGAGCGGGAGGCCGAGCAGGCCAAGATCGAGGCGGCCCGCCAGGTCAAGGAGACCAACATCCTCGCTGAGCAGGCCGTTGCCGAGCGCCAGATCGCGAAGGACCGCCTCGTCCGCGAGCAGGAGATCCAGAAGGAGCTGGCCCTCGAGGCCGCGGCCGTCGAGAAAGCGAAGCAGATCGCGCTCGCCGAGCAGGACCGCGACATCGCCGTTGCCGAGAAGTCGCGGGCCAAGTCGGAAGCCGACGCCGCTGCCGACCAGGCCCGCGCCATCGCCGCGAAGGCGGAGGAGGCAGTCGCCACCTCGCGCCAGACCGAGGTCGCCGAGCGTGACAAGGCGATCGAGCTGATCGAGGCGCGAAAGGCGGCCGAGCAGCAGGCCATTGCCATCCGCATTGCCGCCGAGACCGAGAAGGCCGCCGCGTTCGACAAGGCCGAAGCCATCCGAATTGGGGCAGAGGCCGACGCCGAGAAGGCGCGCATCGCCGCGCGTGCCCATGCCGATGCGGAAAAGGCCCGCGCCGAGGCCCAGCAGGCCGTCTACGTGGTCGAGGCCGAGGGCAAGCGCGCCGTCAACGAGGCGGCCAACATCCTCTCTCCCGAGCAGATCGCCATGCAGATCAAGCTCGAGCTGATCAAGGCGCTGCCCGAGATTATCGCCCAGTCGGTGAAGCCGATCTCGGCGATCGAGGGCATCCGCATCGTGCAGGTCGATGGGCTGAATGGCGGGCGCTCGGACGGTGGCGAGGCCGCGGCGACAGCCAGAGGCGGCGGCAATCTCGCCGAGCAGGCCATCGAGGCCGCACTGCGCTATCGCACCCAGGCCCCCATTCTCGACAATCTGATGAGGGAGGTGGGGCTCAACGCCGGCAGCCTCGCCGGTCTCGCGGGCGATCTTCTCGACGGAACGGGTAAGGATTCGGTCGGTGTGCCGGCGCCCACCGTCCGGGCCGTCCCGCCCGGCGCCAATGGTAACGGCAACGGCAGCTCGGGCTCGCACGCGCCGAACTGAGCGTTTCGCTCCCCCTGCGATGCTTGCATCACGATCCGCGGTCGATGGGCCGCGGCTCGAACACGGTGCCCTCGAAGGCGCGGAGCGCTCGCCAGTGGCTCTCGATGTCGGCGGCAAACAGCCCGCGGGTGATGCCGGCTACGAGCTTCGGCACGGCGATGTTCATCGCGTTGATGGAACAACCGAATGGCCCGAAGCTCATGGTCGTGCCGATGGTGAAGTCGTGGATGTCGGCGAGCCAGGGGGCGGAGCCCGGAGCGCGCTCGAGGAAAGATCCGTCGGAAGCGTGGTAGGGGAAGCGGGCGAGGCGCGGATCGGCCTCCTCGGCGGGCGGGGTATAGCGATCGGCCCAGGTCGCTACCTTCCCGGCGAGCGCGGCGAGTTCGGGCCGGTGCGCGAGATCGATCTCGATGCCGGTGCCGCAAATCAGGAAGTCGGCGTCGAAAGGGCCCTTCGCCGTCGTGATGCGCACGCGGTCACCGACCACCTCGGCGCCCCGCCAACCCGCAGCGCGGTGGATGGCAAAGCTCGGGTGGCGGCACATGCGGTCGTAGGTTTCCTGCGGGAAGCTCTCGCGCAAAGTGAGGATGTGGCGCATGAAGCGCCAACGCCATTCGTCGGGCATCTCGCCGATGTGGCGCAGGAAGCCGGCGAAGGTGAGCCAGAGATAGGGCTGCACGCGCTGCAACTCGGCCCGTCGCACGAACATATGTACGCTCGCTGCTCCGGCTTCGAGCGCGGTTGCGGCGTTGTCGGCGGCCGAAGCCCCTTGGCCCAGCACGGCTACCGTCTTGCCTTTCAGGGCGGCGAAATCGATGTCTCGGTCGCAGGTTGCGCGAAAGCGTTGCGGCAGGGCCTCGACGAAATCGGGCATCGACCAGCGGCCGGTTCCGTCCTGGCCGGTGGCGAGCACGACCTTGCGGGCGAAGAGCTCCTCGCGACCGGCTGGCGCGTCGATGGCAAGGCGCAGGCCGCCGCCGTCGAGGGGCGCGATCGCCGCCAGTGCCGCCTCGTTGCGGACGGGCAAGGCCAGCACACGACGATACCAGCCGAGGTAGGCACTCCAATCGTCCTTCCGAATACGGCCGAGCGCGGCCCAGCTGTCGCTGCCGTAGGTTGCTTCGTGCCACGACTGGTAGGTGAGGCTCGGCAATCCGAGATCGGGCCCGGTGAACTCCTTCGGCGAGCGGAGCGTGGGCATCCGGGCGTACTGGACCCACACACCTTCGCCGCCCGACGGCGCCTTGTCGATCACCAGGATATTGGTCACCTGCGACCGACGCAGCGCATGCGCAACAGCAAGTCCGCCCTGTCCGGCGCCCACGACGACGACGTCATAGACGTGGCGGCCGTCGGGGACGTCGCGCGTTGTCATCCAGGGCTGGGCGGGGTGTGCCGTTCGCGCGAGCTCGTCACGAACGCGGGCCTCGAGGGCGGAAAGGGTTGGGGAAGGGAGCTGAGCAGACATGCGTCATGATTGTCAGCCGGCGTGCGTGCGGGCAATCGGACGGAACAGCGCTGGTGGGGGCTCAGCCTGCCAGCACGAAGAATCGCCCCCCGCTCCAGATGCCGAGCTGGTCGGCTTCGTTCGTTACGGCCAGCTCGACCAGATCGTAGTAGAGCGCGCGCGTCACGAGCGCCTCGAGACGACCTCGCACCAACAGGTAGGGCTTCAGGCCGCCGCTGCCGGGCTCCTCCTCGAAGCGCAGAGGGTGCTCCGGGCCACAAGCCACGGCGTCATCTACGTTCGTCCGGAAGACGAGCGACTGCTCGGGGCCGTTGCCGCTCACCTCCATCTCGACGGCCAGAAAGGGCGCGTCCTCGACGGCGACATCCACCTTCTCGGCGGGAGTGACGAGGTAGTGACGGCCGTCGTCGTCGCGGCGCAGGACGCGCGAGAACAGCCGCACGAGCGGTTTCCGGCCGATCGGGCTGCCCTGGTACGTCCACGTACCGTCGCGACGGATTGCCATCCCGATATCGCCGCAATAGGGGGGATTCCAGCGTTCGACCGGGGGCAGGCGGTCTGCAGCCTGCTCCTTCAGCAGCGCCTCCAGCCCGCTCAGGCCCGAAGGCGCATTGTGGTCGCCCGCCGTTCCGCTCATGCCTGCCGCCTCCCGTTTCTCTGCCGCGCAGGAACCACATTACGCATGATTAATATACCCACCCTTACGGGCCCTGCTATGCTGCAACATGTTCACATTCTGAACACTTTCGGTCGTTCTCTGTTCCGGATCGGCCACGAGCAGGCGTATAGATGAGCGCATGAGCACAGTCATCGAGACAGACCACGACATCGTTGCCCGCGTCGAGGCGGCCGGCGAGCGGATCCAGCGCGTGCAGAAGACCGTCGGCACGGTCATCTTCGGCCAGGAGCAAGTGGTCGAGCAGACGCTGATCACCATTCTCTGCGGCGGGCACGGCCTGCTCGTCGGCGTGCCGGGCCTCGCAAAGACCTTGCTGGTCGAGACGCTCGGCAAGACGCTCGGGCTCGACGCGAAGCGCATCCAGTTCACGCCTGATTTGATGCCATCCGACATCATCGGCTCGGAGGTTCTCGAGGACCAGGGCGGGGCGGCCGGCGCGCGGCGCAGCTTCCGCTTCATCAAGGGCCCGATCTTCGCCCAGCTCCTCATGGCCGACGAGATCAACCGTGCCTCGCCGAAGACGCAGTCGGCGCTGCTGCAGGCCATGCAGGAGCAGCACGTCACGGTGGCCGGGCATCGCTACGACATTCCCGCGCCCTTCCATGTGCTCGCCACGCAGAACCCGCTGGAACAGGAAGGCACCTATCCGCTGCCCGAAGCGCAGCTCGACCGCTTCCTGCTCGAGATCGACGTCGGCTATCCCGGCGAGGCGGCCGAGCGGCGGATGCTGTTCGCGACGACGGGCACGGAGGAGCGGCGTCTCGATGCGGCACTCACCGCGCAGGAGCTGATGGCCATCCAGAGGCTCGTGCGCCAGATCCCGGTTCCCGACAAGGTGGTCGATGCGATCCTGAAGCTCGTGCGTTCGGCGCGGCCCGGAACCGGTGCGAGCGCCGATGTCGACCGGCTCGTCGCCTGGGGACCGGGGCCGCGCGCCAGCCAGGCGCTCATGCTGACGGTACGCGCCAAGGCGCTGATCGAGGGGCGGCTCGCACCATCTGTCGACGACGTGGTGGCGTTGGCGCAGCCCGTACTGAAGCACCGCATGGCGCTGTCTTTCGCAGCGCGTGCTGAAGGCGAGACGATGGCCGGCGTGATCGGCCGGCTCACAGCCGATTTGGCCTGAGGACCGGAACCAGCGCGTGGCGATAGGCAATCGCGACAAGGCCGGAGCGGGTCAGCGGAGCTGGGGCGAGACGGGGCTCGGTGGGCTCCAGGGCGAAGCGCATGCGCTTGCCGACCGGCTTCCCGAGCTCGTGCTCGAGGCAATGCGCATTTCGAGCACGGTCGCCCACGGTATTCACGGACGGCGCCGCGCCGGACCCGGCGAGACCTTCTGGCAGTTCCGCCAGCTCGGTGCGCTCGACCCGGCGACGTCGATCGACTGGCGTCGTTCCGCCAGCTCCGACCACCTCTACGTCCGGGAGCGGGAATGGGAAGCCGCGCACACGGTGTGGCTCTGGCCCGATCTGTCGGCCTCGATGCAGTTCAAGAGCCATCTTTCTGCGACGACGAAGCGTGACCGCGCCGTGGTCCTGGCGCTTGCCGCGGCCGAGCTTCTGGTTGCGGGTGGCGAGCGGGTCGGTCTGCTGGGTCTGACACGACCCACAGCGGCACGGCGTGCGGCAGCTCGGCTGGCAGAGGCACTCGCCCTCAATGCAGACCGCGCCGAGCTGGTCCATAGCCTGCCGCCGGAAGTTCGGCTCGCCCGATTCTCTGGTGCAATTCTGATCAGCGACTTCCTGGATCCCATCGAGACCATCGCCACGCGGCTGCGCGCCATTGCCGGCGCCGACGTGTCGGGGCATCTCGTGCAGGTGCTGGATCCGGCGGAGGAAACGCTTCCCTACGACGGCCGGGCTGAGTTCGTCGGGCCCGAAGATGGCGCACACTGGATTGCCGACAGGGCGGAAAGCCTGCGCGAGCGCTATCAGGCCAAGCTTGCTGCGCACCGGGAGGCACTCGCCGATGTGGCGCGGCGTCTCGGCTGGACGCTGCTTGTGCACCATACCGACCGGTCAGCGGCCGAGCCGCTTCTGTCTCTCGCCATGCGGCTCAGGGGAGAGGCTGCGGGGCAGCGGATCGCGTCACCGGCCGGTCCGGCGGGGGGCGGCTCCGAACCGGTCACGCGACGGGACGGTAGACCATGAGCTTCGGAGCGCTCGCTTTCCTCAACCCGGCCCTGCTCGGCGCTCTGGCGCTGCTGCCGGTGATCTACTGGCTTCTCAGGACGGTGCCGCCACGGCCGCGCCGCATCGAGTTCCCCGCAACGCGCATTCTGGTCGGCATCGAGAACCGCGAGAAAACGCCGTCGAAAACGCCTTGGTGGCTGACCCTCATTCGCATGCTGGCGGCGACCCTGCTCATCCTTGCGCTTGCCGAGCCGGTGCTCAATCCGAACCGGGACGGCGCCTTGAAAGGCTCCGGGCCGGTCGTTCTCGTCGTCGACAACGGGTGGTCGGCCGCCAGCCGGTTCAATGATCGTATCGGGCTGGTCGATCGGTTGATCGGCGAAGCCGAGGCGCAGAGCCGGCCGGTGATGATTGCGCAGACGGCGCCGCCCGCGCGCACCCAGACCCTGCGCATCGAGGCTCCAGCGGATGCGCGCTCGTCCGCCGCGGCACTTGCCGCGCAGCCGTTCGCGCCGCGTCGCAAGGAGGCCGGCGAGCAGCTCGCACGTGCTCTCGCGGGCCAGAGCAGTGCCACCATCGTCTGGCTTTCCGATGGTATCGACCATGATGGCGAGGCTCGTGCCTTTGCGGACCAGCTCGCGGAGCTGGCGGGCAGTGCCGGGACCTTTGTCGTCGTCGAGCAACCGGCCGGCCAGGAGGCCGTCGGTGCCACGGCAGGGCTCGCACGTGATGGCCGCCTCGAGGTGACGGTGCTGCGCTCCGGCGGGCCGGCGCGAAACGGCATGGCACTGGCGTTCTCGGCGCGTGGCCAGCGTCTCGGCGAGGTGCCGTTCTCTTTCGCCGCGGGCGCAGCCTCGACGACGGCGACATTCACGCTGCCGCTGGAGCTCAGGAACCAGGTGACTCGCGTCGAGCTGGCCGGAGAGCGATCCGCAGGTGCTGTGAACCTTCTCGATGCCCGCTCGCGCTGGAACCGAATTGCACTTATCTCGGGCGAAAGCCGTGAGCAGGCGCAACCTCTGCTCGCCCAGCTCTACTATCTCGACCGTGCGCTCGGTCCGTTCTCCGAGCTAGTCAAACCAGGGCAGGCCAATCTCGAGCTGGCAACCCGCGATGCATTCCGCCAGAATATCTCGGTGATGATGCTGGCGGACATCGGCACACTCGCCGGCGACGTCGAGAAAGAGGTCGATCAGTGGGTGCGCAACGGCGGCGTGCTCGTGCGCTTCGCGGGACCGCGGCTCGAGAAAGGTGGCGATGCGCTATTGCCCGTGGCGCTTCGGCTCGGCGGGCGGGCGCTCGGCGGAGCGCTTTCGTGGTCGACGCCGCAGCCGCTCGCGCCCTTCGACGAGAAGAGCCTGTTCGCGGGCCTCGCGACGTCGCCTGAGATCACCGTCAACCGGCAGGTGCTCGCGGATCCGGCGGCGCTGTCGCCCGACGTCGAGATCTGGGCAAGGCTGAAGGACGGGACGCCGCTCGTCACAGCGAAACGGCACGGGGAGGGTCGGATGGTGCTCTTCCACATTACGGCAAACTCGGACTGGTCCAACCTCCCGCTCTCGGGGCTGTTCGTCGAGATGCTGAGGCGCATTGCGACGCTCGGTCAGCCCGGCGGTGTGGCCGCTGGCGGAGTGACGGTCGCCGCAAGCTCGGGACAGGCTCGTCCGGCCGCCCAAGGTGACACTGCGGAGGTGCTCACGCCGCGGCAGGTTCTCGACGGTTACGGCGTACTGCGCTCACCGCCAGCAACGGCGCAGCCGATCGAGGCGAGCCGGATTGCGACGCTGGAGCCGGGTGTCGACCATCCGCCGGGCTTCTACGGACCGGAGGCCAGCCCGCGCGCGCTCAACGTGCTCAATGCGAAATCCGTGGTAAAGCCTCTCCCTTCGCTTCCGGCCAAGGCTGAACGCAGAGCGTACGAAGCGCGGACGGCCGAGCCCTTGAAGCCGACATTGCTCGCGGCGGCCCTCGGTCTCCTGTTCCTCGATATTCTCGCCGTGCTGCTGTTGCAGGCGGGGCCGTTCCGGCGGCGGCCGAAAGCTGCCGCGGCAGCGGTGGTGGGCCTCGTGGTGCTTGGCCTCGTCGGACTGATGCCGTCGCCCGGGTTCGCCCAAGGCTTCGGTGATCCGCCGGCGCAGGGCACGCGGCGTCCGCTGCCGCCGGGGCTGCCGCGCGATATCCAGGTTGCCATCCAATCGACCGCGCGCGTGACGTTCGCCTATGTGCTGACGGGCGATGCGCAGACCGACGAGACGAGCCGGCTCGGGCTCGCTGGTCTCGCCAAGGTGCTGCAGGCGCGGACGGCGGTGGAGCCGGGCGAGGCATTCGGCGTCAACATCGTCACCGACGAGATCGCCTTCTTTCCAATTCTCTACTGGCCGGTGATAGCCAATCCGAAACCGCTCGATGATGCCACGCTCGCGAAGATCGACGCCTACATGAAGCAAGGCGGCATGATCATTTTCGACACGCGCGACTATGGTCAAGGCGTGCCGACGGGGCAACGCCTCGGGCGCGAGGAGGGCACACCGCTGCAGCGCCTGCTCGGCCGGCTGGACATTCCACGCCTCGAGCCGGTGCCGGAAGGCCACGTGCTGACGAAGGCGTTCTACCTGATCCGCACGTTCCCCGGCCGTTGGGATGGCGGGCAGCTCTGGGTCGAGGCGGAAAGCGCCGAGGACAAGGCGAATCCAGGACGGCGCGCACGCCGCTCCGACGGCGTCAGCTCGATCCTGGTTACGTCCAACGACTTCGCGGCGGCGTGGGCGCTCGACGATGGCAACCGGCCGATCTACCCGACGGTGCCCGGCGGCGAGGCGCAGCGCGAGCAGGCGTTTCGGACCGGCGTCAACATCGTGATGTATGCGCTGACCGGCAACTACAAGGCGGACCAGGTGCACGTTCCGGCGCTTCTGGAACGCCTTGGGCAATGAGACGGGAGACAGGGAGGGCGTGACAGCGCGCGTGCGGGAGGATGAAACCGAGACCACTCGCCTCCGGTCGTCATCGCATTCACGTCGTCGCATAGTCACGAAGCAAGTTCACGAAGCGAGAGTGTGCACTTGAACTGGTCGATCGACATCCAGCCCATCATCCCGGGGCCCGCGTTCTGGGCCGCGATCGTGGTCGCCGCGCTTCTGGTCGGCTTGCTCTATTTCCGGCGGACGCGCGGGGCGAGCTTGCGGGCGCTGTCGCTCGCTGCGCTGATCGCGGCGCTCGCCAATCCGACGCTCCGGCAAGAGGAGCGGGAAAGCCTTTCCAACATCGCCATCGTGGTCACCGACGAGTCGACCAGTCAGACCGTCGGTGGCCGGCCGGGCCAGACAGCGGCGGTTCGAGCCGACCTCGAAGCGAAGCTTGCCAAGATCCCGAACCTCGAAGTGAAGTGGGTGTCCTCGTCCCGGCCGACGGGGGAGGGGACCTCTGGCACCAATCTGTTCGCAGACCTGAACCGGGCGCTCGCCAACGTGCCGCCCGACCGCCTGGCCGGCGTTATCGCGATCACGGACGGGCAGGTCCATGACGTGCCGACGACGGCCGGCGCGCTGGGCTTCGATGCGCCTGTGCATGCGCTCCTGACGGGCCGGCCGGACGAGTTCGACCGGCGTATCGAGGTGGTGAAGGCGCCGAAGTTCGGCATCGTCGGGCAGTCGCGCGACATCGAGATCGTGGTGCGCGAGACGGGGCGGCGTGGACGCACGGGCAGCGATCAGGTGACGCTCAAGGTGCGCCGCGAGGATGCCACCGACGAGACCCGCCGGGCGCGGATTGACGAGAAGCTGCGCATTCCGATGCGGTTCCCGCACGCAGGCACGAACATCGTCGAGATCGAACTCGCGCCGGTCGAGGGCGAGTTGACGGCTGCCAACAACCGCATCGTCGTCGCGGCAGAGGGTGTTCGCGAGAACCTGAGGGTTCTGCTCGTCTCGGGCGAGCCGCATGCGGGCGAGCGGACCTGGCGCAATCTCTTGAAGTCGGACGCAGCGGTCGATCTGGTGCACTTCACGATTCTCCGGCCGCCTGAGAAGCAAGACGGAACGCCGATCCATCAGCTGTCGTTGATCGCGTTCCCGACGCGGGAGCTGTTCTCCGAGAAGATCAAGGATTTCGACCTGATCATCTTCGATCGTTACCAGCATCGAGGAATCCTGCCGTTACTCTATTACGACAACATCGCGCGATACGTGGAGCGGCACGGGGGGGCGCTGCTGGTCGCCGCGGGAGACGATCTCGCAGGTCGCATGAGCCTGTTCCGGACGCCGTTGCAGCCGGTTCTGCCAGTGGTGCCTTCCGGCCGGGTGATCGAGACCCCGTTCAAGGCCAAGGTCGAGGGCGATGGGCTGAAGCATCCAGTGACGCGCGGCCTGCCGGGAGCGGGCGCACCGGGGGGCGAGGCGAGCTGGGGCCGTTGGTTCCGGCAGGTCGAGGTGGAGCGTCGCCGTGGGCGAACGCTCATGACGGGCGCCGAGCAAAAGCCACTTCTCGTACTCGACCGCAGGGGCAAGGGTCGCGTTGCGCTGCTCACCTCGGACCATGCCTGGCTCTGGGCGCGCGGGTACGACGGCGGGGGCCCGCACACGGCGCTGCTCCGGCGCATAGCGCACTGGCTGATGAAAGAGCCCGATCTCGAGGAGGAGCGCCTGATCGCCACCGCGCACGGCCTGAAGCTCTCGGTGGAGCGGCGGTCGATGGAGGCGAGCGTTCCTCCCGTCGTCGTGTCGGCGCCGGGTGGCGAGACCTCGAACATGACCCTCGACAAGGCCGGCGACGGGGTCTGGCGCTCGACGATCGATGTCAAGACGCCCGGCCTCTATAAGGTCGAGACGCCAGCGCCGGACAACCAGGGCAAGTTGACGGCGGTCGCGCATGCCGGCCTCGAGGACGCGCGCGAAATGAGCGAGGTGACAGCGACTGGCGAAAAGATGCGGCCATTGGTGGAGGCGACGGGCGGCGGTGTCTACTGGACGCGCGGCGGCGGCCTGCTCGGGGCTGTCTCGGCCGACGCCGTCGACGTGCCGCGAATCTCGATGCTGACCAATGCGCGGGTACTCTCGGGCTCGGGTTGGCTCGGCCTCAAGGATCGCGAGGCGCATGTGACCCGTGGTGTATCACTGACGCCGATGTTCTCCGGTCTGATGGCGCTGGCGGCGCTGCTCGCGTTCGTCTCGCTCGCGTGGTGGCGCGAGGGGCGCTGAGGCCCTCGTCGCAGGTCCTCTTCGGAAGGGCGGAGGCGGGTCGGTCTAGGCCAGCTTTACCCGGCTAGGTGCGAGTGGCAGGCCCGGTGTATCCACGCGCGTTCGATAGATCGTACCGGACGTCTGGCTCGGGGCGCCGCGGGAGCCGGTGACGACGTAGAGATCGCGCAGGTCGTCGCCTCCGAAGCAGAGGCTGGTCACCATCGGCAATGGGACCGGCAGGTCGAGGCGATGGCGGCCGTCGGGCTCGAATACGGCAACGCGTCCGGCTCGCGCGTCGGCAACCCAGACCGATCCGTCGGCAGCGACCTTCAGGCCATCCGGAACCCGACCTTGGCCCATGGCGCAGAACGCTTTCCAGTGGCCGAGCGAGCCATCCGGCTCGACGTCGTAGACGCGCACGAGCTCGCGGCGCGCATCCGAATGGTAGAGCCTCTTGCCGTCCGGCGAGACGGCGAGGCCGTTGGTCAGCAGGATGCCGTCAGAGACCTTGCGGGCGCGACCGTCGAGGTCGATGCAATAAAGGTTGCCAGGTTTCATCGGCCCATCGCCGAAGACCCGGAAGCCCAGGGAGCCGACATAGAGCCGCCCCGCCTGATCAGTGGTCAGGTCGTTGAAGCCCTCGGCCCGATCTGCCGTCTCGCTGTCCAGGAGGATCTTGGCCGGCGTGCCGCCCTCACCGATCCACGCGATGTCCTGGCCGCCGGCAACGAGGCCGCCCTCGGCATGCAGCGCCATGCCGCCAACGCCGCGCCGCTTCTCTACGACGGTCGACACGCGGTCGCTCCGATCGAGCAGATAGATGCCGCCGCCGGTCACGTCGCTGAAATAAAGCCCGCGTCGGGCGTCCCAGACCGGGCCCTCTATCAGACCGTATCCTGTCATGACCTGTTGCATGTCGCGTCTCCGGCGCAGGCTCTCCCGTCTCATGATGGGACGGCGAGCAGCGGCGCGTCCATGGGGAACAGCCCGTGGGCGAGATAAGGCCAACGACCCGGCGATGGCTCAAAGGCCGTAGGTTTTCTTCAATATCGCCTCGAAGACGCGGGGCGGCAGCAGCGCCTTCAGGACGACACCGGCCCGCTCGTTCGGCGTGCCGGCAATGACGCGAGCGGGCAGACGGCGCCGGCGCAGAAGCCGCGATACCGTCGCTGCGATGATTTCGGGCTTGCGGGCCTCGCGCACGGCCTTGTCGTAGGCGTCGACCGTCGATCTGAACCGGTCATTGTAGGCCGAGGCCGAACCGGTTCGCTCGCCTTCGATCTGGTTGCTCGAGATGTCCGTCTGAATGTCACCGGGGTGCAGGATGGTCGCGTCGATACCAAATGGCGCGACCTCGATGCGCAAGGCCTGCACCATGCCGTCGAGGGCAAACTTCGAAGCAGAGTAGTGACCGATGAAAGGAAGGCCGATCAAGCCGCCGATCGACCCCACAACTATGATGCGCCCACGACCGCGCTCGCGCATGGCCGGCAGGACGGCCCGAATCATGCGCACCGCGCCGAGGTAGTTCGTTGCGAGCTGCTGCTCGGCCTCAGCGATCGTCACATCCTCGATAGCCCCTGCAACCGATATGCCGGCGCAATGGACGAGCGCATCGATGCGGCCTTCGGCTTCGAGGATGTGCGCGACCGCGTGTCCGACAGAGCTATCGGAGGTTACGTCGAGGGGAACGGGAGACCAACGCGGGTGTCCGGCCGGCTTGGCGTCGCTGCCGCGCCGACTGCCTCCATAAGTGCGCCAATGATCGTGCGCAAGGCGGTCTGCGACCACCTTGCCGATCCCCGACGAGCTTCCGGTCACCAGGGCCACGCCGGCTTCGTTCAGAGCTGGCATGCCGTCTTCCAACGGGTGGTGCGGTTGACGCAGAGCCTTTCGGGGGCTCTGCGGTGGATCAGAGCTTCGCGAGCTCCTCGGCTGTCACGTCGATCGCCTGCCTGATCTGGTCCTCGGTGTGGGCAGAGGTCAGGAAGAAGCGCAGGCGGCCGGCCTTGAGAGGCACGCCCGGATAAATGATCAGCGACGGGTTGATGCCGCGTGCAAAGACGCCGTGCCAGAGCTTGACGGCCTTGAGCACGTCGCCCGCAATCACCGGCATCATGCCGTAGCCACGGCAGATTCCGGTATTGAGGCCGCGCTCCTTGGCGAGCTTCAGGAAGAGCTGACCATGGGAATGCAGCCGGGCCACGCGTCCCGGATCCGACTTTATGATGCGCAGGCCCGCAAGTGCGCCAGCGGTCATGGCCGGTAGAAGGCCGACCGAGTAGACGAAGCCGGGGGCCGTGTGCTTCAGCACGTCGATCAGCTCGTTGCTACCGGCGATGTAGCCGCCGCACGAGGCGAGCGTCTTCGACAGCGTGCCCATCCAGATGTCGACCTTGCGGGCATCGACGCCAGCGAACTCGGCGATGCCGCGGCCGTTCGCGCCGAGGACACCCAGGCCGTGCGCGTCGTCGACCATCAGCCAGGAGCCGAATCGCTCCTTGAGCTCGACCGCACGCGGAAGATCCGTGACGTCGCCCTCGGTCGAGTAGAGGCCTTCGATGATGACGAGGCAGTTCCTGTGCTTGGCGCGCTCGCGCTTCAGGATCGCCTCGAGCTGGTCGAAGTTGTTGTGGGGGAAGCTGATCGTGGTCGCGCGCGACAGGCGCATACCAATGACGGCGCTGTTGTGGACGAACTCGTCGTGAACGATGAGGTCGTCCTCGGTCATCACCGAGCCGATCGTCGAGACGTTGGCGGCGTGGCCACTGACGAAGAGCAGAGCGGCGTCGACGCCAAGGAAGTCGGCGACCTCGCGCTCGAGCTCCTGATGGAGCGGCGTCTCGCCCGCCACCATGCGGCTCGCGGAGGTGCAAGGACCGAAGCGGTCGATCGCATCCTTCATCGCCTGTGCGACTGCCGGCTCCTGATTGAGCCCAAGGTAGTCGCACCACGCGAAGTTGAGCTTTTCATCGCCCTTGATGGTGGTGAAGTTGCCGTGGGCTTCCTCGATGGTCCGGAAGAACGGCGACTTCACGCCGAACATGTTGCCGACCGACTCCCAGTTTTTCAGGGACTTGTAGGTGGGCAGATCCGAGAACTTGCTACCCGGGTAGCTGGTGACCTCGCCATCGGCCCGGGAGCCGCTCCACCTGCCGACGGTCGCAGCCAACCTTTTGTTCCAGGACGTAGTTGCCATTCTTTCCTCATGCCGACGCGATACCGGGGCACACGCTCGAACCCTCGACGCGATGAGACCGCCGATCGATCGTTTCTATTCAAAACGTGTGCCGTTGATCAGGCCGTTTCGGCCTCGCGGCACGCTAAACGGGCTACCCTCAACGGGCCACTAACACCCGCAGGCCTTTGCACACGCAAATTGGGATTTGCGAGAAGGTTAACGCGGTTTGCGACCGGCAGTGTCCCCTCTTGTTTCTCTGCCAAGGCGGTCGGGCTCTCAGGCGGGACCGGAGCAAGGCCGGGTGGGAAGACCCAATATTCGAGGCTCGCCGGGCGACCGCAAGTATGTTTGCAGCTCATCCGGAGATCCAACCAGCCATACTAAGAGGTAAGGATTGCCACAAGAATTCGCAGGGTGGCGCGACATTATGTACCCATCGGTCGCCGCGACGCAAAAATCGCAAGCGCATTCAAGCTCTTGAGAGAGGCTGAGGCGAGTGGGGCTAATCTGGGATTACGCTGGCGCCCCGTAGGGGAATCGAACCCCTGTTTTCAACGTGAGAGGCTGACGTCCTGGGCCACTAGACGAACGGGGCAGCGCCGGGTTCCTATAGGGAGTTCAGTTGCGGGAAGCAAGCACTCTCTTTGGCGACTCTTGGTGCGCCATTGCCAAGGCTCATGGTTTGCCGGCCCGCGTTTTTTGCTGCTTCCTCGCAGGCTCAACGATCGGGGGCCGCTACGATCGGAAGGGTCACGTGGCGGCCCGGCGCGCCGAGGTCGAAGATGCGGATGCCGACGCCGGACGGACCTTCGAAGTGGACGGCGAGCCGGTTCTCCGAGATGGCCAAATGCCTGATCGTCGCGCCTTTGGGCAACTCGATCGGGGCCGTCGCCGGAAGGGAGCGGGCCAAGGGCGCGGTCGCGGGCGCCGTCTCTGACTTCGGCGGCGCATTCGTCAGATAGATAATGCGGCCGATCACAGTCGCGAAGCCGACCAGCAGCAAGATGCCCATGCCGATGACGGCGATCCAGAGCAGCCGCATCTGCGCGGGTGAGAACATGGCGGGGATCTCGGAGGGCTCCTCCGGGCGGTCGCTACCTGGGCGTTGCATCAGACGGTCCGAAACCCCATACCCTGTTGCTCTCGCGGCCTCATCAGCCGCCATACTCTTCGAGGCCGCCTTGCCGATGCCGCCGCCTTTGCCCTCGACCACGTGCCAATCGAATTCGCAGATCGAGCTCGTCGTCTCCCCCGAACGGGCCGGCTCGCGGGTCGACCGTGTCCTGGCCGAGTGCCTGCCAGACCTCTCGCGCTCGCGCGTGCAGGCACTGATCAAGGCCGGAGCCGTCACGTCGGCGGGCGCGACGATAGGGGACCCCGGACGCAGGGTCAAACCCGGCGAACGCTATCTCGTCGCGCTGCCGGAGCCTGAGCCCGCCGAGCCGCAGCCGGAGGCGATGGCGCTCGCGATCGTCTACGAGGACGCGCAACTCATCGTCGTCGACAAGCCCGCCGGTCTCGTCGTCCACCCTGCCGCAGGGCATGCGACGGGGACGCTGGTCAATGCTCTCATCGCGCACTGCGGCGACAGTCTGTCGGGCATCGGGGGCGTGAAGCGGCCCGGCATCGTGCACCGACTGGACAAGGACACCAGCGGTGTGCTCGTCGTGGCGAAGACGGATGCGGCCCATCAGGCGCTTTCCGCCCAGTTCCAGGCGCATGGTTCCGATGGCCGCATGGAGCGGCGGTATCTGGCGCTTGTCTGGGGCGGGCCGACGCGTCAACGTGGCACGGTCGATGCGCCTTTGGCCCGAAGCCGGACAAGTCGCACCAGAATTGCCGTCACGACAGGCGCGGACGGACGCCGGGCCGTCACCCATTACGAGGTGCTCGAGCGGTTCGGGGGAGCGGACGGGAAGCCACTTGCCAGTCTGCTCTCGTTGACACTGGAAACGGGGCGCACTCACCAGATCCGCGTGCACATGGCGCATGCGGGGCATCCGGTGATGGGCGATCCGGTCTATGGGACCGGGTTCCGGGCCAGCGCCGGCCGACTGGGGTCACTCAGCCGGGTAGCGCTCGACCGGCTTGACCGTCAGGCGCTGCATGCGGCATTGTTGCAGGTGGAACATCCTATTTCGGGGGAGCTCCTGGTGTTCGAAAGCCCGCTCCCCGCCGATATTGCCGATCTTTTGGGGTGCCTCCGACGCGAGCACCCAGCCAAATTCGATGCGCCGCTAAAAAAGCGACGGATTTGAGTTCGAGGACCGTTAACGGCTCAATGAATTCGAGAGATACAAGTGAACCGGACGGCCGGTTCGCGCGTCTTAGTGTCCGTGGGGTGGCGACAAGATCCGTCGGGAAAGGAAGAGTTCGTCGCGTTGTGACGAACTCGTGAACGGGAATGACACCAGTACACGGGATTGTGGTTTGTGATTGATGTTCAGCAGGACTAGAGCATGTCCTGCCTCCCGCGGCATGTCGCTGTGGGGGAAGCATGGCTCGCAGGGAGCAGCTACAAGCCTTCACATGGGGGCAATTGGGCTGAGTGCAAGATGGCAACCAAGGCTCTTCCGACGATTGCGGCAGGATCCGGTGGTCTCTCGCGGTATCTCGAGGAGATCCGCCGGTTTCCCATGCTCGAGCCCAACGAGGAATACATGCTGGCCAAGCGCTGGCAGGAGCATCAGGACGCAGAGGCGGCGCAAAAGCTCGTCACGTCGCATCTGCGTCTCGTGGCGCGCATCGCCATGGGGTATCGCGGCTACGGCCTGCCGATCGGCGAGGTGATCTCCGAGGGCAACGTCGGCCTGATGCAGGCCGTGAAGCGCTTCGAGCCCGATCGCGGGTTCCGGCTCGCGACCTATGCCATGTGGTGGATCCGGGCCTCGATCCAGGAGTACATCCTGCGGTCGTGGAGCCTCGTGAAGATGGGCACCACGGCGGCGCAGAAGAAGCTCTTCTTCAACCTGCGGCGCGTGAAGGGGCAGATCCAGGCACTGGAGGAGGGCGACCTTCGGCCGGACCAGGTGAAGCAGATCGCGGAGAAGCTCGGCGTCACCGAGGACGACGTCGTGTCGATGAACCGGCGCCTCTCGGGCGATGCGCCGCTCAATGCGCCGGTGCGCAACGACGGCGAGTCGGGCGAGTGGCAGGACTGGCTGGTCGACGATGCGCCGAGCCAGGAGGAGCAGCTCGCCGAGAGCGAGGAGATGAGCCGCCGCCGGGCCTATCTGGCGACGGCGATGACCGCCCTCAACGACCGCGAGAAGCGCATCTTCGAGGCCCGCCGCCTCCGTGACGACCCGGCGACGCTGGAAGATCTTTCGGCCGAGTTCGGTGTCAGCCGCGAGCGGATCCGGCAGATCGAGGTTCGCGCCTTCGAGAAGGTGCAGAAGGCCGTGCAGAAGGCCGCGAAGGGCGACGAGCTCGCGGCCGTGTGATCCTCTGCGCCGCGAGGCGAGACGTAATGCGCACCGGCTCCCAGGCATGGGGGCCGGTGTTTTCGTATCCGGGCCGCGCTTTGCCTCTCTCATTTCCCACCGGCTGTTTTCGGCGCTAGGCTGAGCCCAAGCAGCACGGGAACGGCAGGGAACGGGAGCACGCGCCATGGGCAAGCTCGACGGACGGATCGCCATCGTAACAGGCGCGAGCCGCGGCATCGGCGAGGAGATCGCCAAGCTGTTCGCCTCCGAGGGCGCGAAGGTCGTTTGCGCGGCCCGCACCCTGAACGAGGGCGACCACAAGATGCTGACCGGCTCGCTCGCCGGCACCGTCGCCCAAATCGAGAAAGCCGGCGGCAAGGCCGTCGCCGTGGCGGTGGACGTCTCGAGCGTCGAGGAGTGCGAGCGTCTCGTCAAAGCCGCCGAGGACGCCTTCGGCGTGCCGGACATCCTGGTCAACAACGCGGCGCTGACCTACTACCGCAACATCGTCGATTACAATCCGCGGCACTGGGCCAAAGCGTTCGAGGTCAACGTGCACGCGCCGTTCAACCTCTCCCGCCTCGTGCTGCCGGGGATGATCAAGCTCGGCCGCGGCTCGATCGTGAACATCTCCTCGGGCTCGGCGATCGGGCCGGGGCGGGCGCCGTTCGTGGGCGCGCGGCCGGTGCAGGGCGGCACCATGTATGGCGCCACGAAGGCCGCGCTGGAGCGCTTCACGCAGGGCCTCGCGCAGGAGGTGCACGAGCAGGGGTTGTCGGTGACTGCCGTGTCGCCGTCGCAGACGGTGGCGACGCCCGGCACGGTCTATCACAAGCTTATGGCCAGCATGGACGACCCGCGCGGCGAGCCGATGAGCTACATGGCCCGCGCCGCGCTTCTGTTGGCCAGCGAGCCCGCCGCGAAGATCAACGGCCGCGTCACCTACAGTCAGCAGATCCTTTCGGAGTACGGCCTGATCCAGAACCCCAAGGGCCGCGGCGTCGAGACCAAGGGCTCGGGGTATAGTCAGATTTGAGGGGGTGGAGGCGAGGCGACAGGTCAAGCGGGGACGGTCGCATTGCCGAGGCCATGTGGTGGATCGGGGCAGTGTCGAATTGGCCCGAGCCTCGTCCCGCCTACCCATCATCCTTCAAATACTTGTCGATCAGGTCCTGGCGCCCGATTGAGCGCCAAGCCTCCTCCGCGGCGGCGCGGTGACGGGCGCGGGTTGCTTCGTCGGGGGCGACGATTGAAAGTCTCAGGTTTGTGAGCCCAATCGAGTAAAACTCCGGAATTCCCAAATTAAGAGTTAGCGCCTTCTGATAGAGCTGTCTTGCGCATTCTGAGTCGACTTGCCTTAGCGCCAACTCTCCCAAGCCCAGGTAGCAATTTGCTTGCCCTCGGATTGATCCGACTTTCTCAAACAGTGGTAATGCAGTCGTCAAATGAGACCGAGCAACGTGGTCATTGCGAGCTTCGAGAGCTATTTCGCCAAGTCGGAAGATGCAGTTTGCCTCTCCCAGTAAGTCCTCAATTTTCTTGTATAAAATTTGAGCTTGTTCGAAAAGATCAGCTGCGACTGTGAAATTCTCTGCGTCGAGTTCCAAATCGCCAAGACATCGTATGCTGTTCGCCTCACCCAAAGTCCATTCGCAATTTGCTGACAGCGTTCTTGCTGCCTCATAAAATCTGCGGGCCTCGTTGTGATCGCCTCGTTCAAGCGCAATATCGCCTAAGCTCCTTGTGCAGTTCGCTTGCCCTCGTACGTCGCCGATCTGCAAATAGTGTGCACGCGCCCGGTGGTAGCATTCTGTCGCATAATTGTGGTGCGATCGTCGAAGTGCGATTTCGCCGAGGCTTTGAGTGCATCGGGCAGCTTCGGCCAAGTGCCCTCGCTCGAAAAGTGAAGCTTCTGCGTTCTTGAGGCTGTCTGTGCTAGCTCGACCTGTAAAGCATGCATACTCGGCTAGACCGCATGCCGCGCTTGCTAACGAGCCAACTCTCATCTTGGATATGCCCAGGGTAATAATCGCATCTAGATTAGCTTCTTCCCGCTCGACGCGATCGCGCACCCCTTCCCAGTCTTTCCGCCCGATCTTGTCCCCCCATGATGCGATCTCAAGCATCAAATCGACGAGCCGGTCCTCGTCCTCCGGTGTGGCGAGGGAGAGCTGGCTCGCCGTCTCTCGCAATGGCGCCAGCATGGTGAGGCGGTCCGCGACGATATCGACGAGCCGCGCCCGTTGAAGGACACGTTCCGGCCCGCTCTGCGCGTCGGGCAGGATCGTTGGAATGTGCTGCTTGTCGAGGCCGGCCGGGAGTAGGGCCACCAGCCCGAGCAGGCGCTTGGCATCAGGTCGCGCACCAAGGCGGGCGAGCGAAAGTTCGAGAGAGACGCGCACGCTGGTCAGGCGATCATCGGCAGCTCCAAGGCTGAGCAGATCGGCTTTTCTCACCCGCCAGTCTGAGAGCAACTCGGCCAGTGACGATCGCCCATCCGCCTCGGCTGCCATCAGCACAATTGACAGTGGGTGGCCGTCTAATTCGGCAACCAGGGCGTCTAGATCGGGGTCGTCCCCAAAGAGACCGCCCGCCTCCCGCACGAAAAGGGCCTTCGCTTCGTCGGGCGGCAGCTTGCGGATGTCGTGCAACTGTCGTCGGCCGCCTGTAATCGACGGGTTGTCGCCGCGGTGGGTGATTACAATGGTCAAGTTCGGGATGGCGCCTAAACGCGCGAATTGCTCTTCGGTATCGCCCCGATCCGCGTGCCAGGGCGTTTCCGAATTGTCGAGAATGACGAGCGTTTGCGATGGAGCGACGGCGGCGGCGATGAGGGCGCGCACATCCTCCAGGCTCCCGGTGGGGGTTCCCCCAAGCGCCGTCGCGACGGCGCGCACCATGGCGTCGGCCGATGTCACGGACTCGAGGTTCACGAAGAGCCGGCGCGGTCCGAACCGCGCTACTACTTCGGGCTCATAGGCGGCGGCGACGGCGAGCGTCGTCTTGCCCATGCCGGGGCCGCCGGGAACGACGATCGGCAGCGTCTCGGTCAAGATGTAGCCGACGAGCTGTCGGAGCTGGTCCTTCCGGCCGATCATGTTCGGCGGAGGTGGCAGCAATCCGAGGGCGCTCGCGGGCTCGGCTGGGGCGAGGCTCGCCAAAAAGTGCGGAAGGTCGCTGTAGTCCGGTCCGTACGAGACGGGCGTCACGGCCTTCGGCCAATTCGGATCGGCGATATCTGGCTCGCGAAGCAGCACGAAGTGCTGGTGGCCGAGGCCGCTCCAATGCTGGTTGAACCAGCGCATCAGCTCGCCGACGTTCTCGTCGGCGAGGCCGGCCGTGCTGCAGCCCACGAACACCAGCGTGAAAGTGTGGGTCGTGAGCTGTTGCAGGAACTGGGTCGCTTCCTTTTCGCTGATGGCCTCGTAGTCGCGGCGCGAGAAGACGACGGATTTCGGCTCGTCCCACCAGCCGTGAATGTGGAGCACGCCAGTGCGCTGGCCTTTGAGGCATTCGGCGAAGCGTTCGGGTGCCGTCCAAGGGATTGGGTCGCAGGCGAGGCCATGCCTCAGGATGTCGTCGTAGTTGGTTGTCGCAATGCGATTGCCGTGGCGATGCAGCGCCTTCAAGGCATCGACTATCTCGGGAGCGCTTGCTTTCAAGCCTCCGAGACTGCTCTTCAGGAAGGCGCGGTAGGAGCCACCTTCATTGCCTCCCAGCATCTCCTGGATGTCGTCGGCGGCCCGGAGCCAATTGTCTGAATTGCTCGATCCGATCAGCTTCTGGCAAGAGTCCAGAAGGTCTTGATCCGCGTCCGGTTTCCGGCACGTGGCCAGCCCAGCCTCGATCAGCGCCTGCCAGCCCGGCGCGGTGTTGCCCGTCGCCATGCGCGTGACGCCCGCGCCGCAGACGATCAGAGCCCGGCCGTGGGCGATGGCTTCGCGCAATTCAGGGGGTGTCGCAGGCATGAATCAGATGGGCTCAAATCCGTCGTCGACACATGCACGTTAAGCTTGCCGTCGTCACTGGGCAAGTTGATGTCCCACCACCTGCCCAATCCCCCGGCACCACTGCCGGTTGAAGCGTCAACGGGGTGTCGTGCGAATCGGCTAGTGTCACAGACATGGCCGCTTCGTGGCCGTCATCCGGGAAGGCTCATCGGCGCCCTGCCGGTTGAAAAGTCCGCGTCGAGACGCGAGGCCGCGCGCTTCGCGGGAACCGGGCGAGGGTATGCTGGCACCAGGCCTCAGGCCTCAGACGGGCACCACGGCGGCATGGATGGGCCGCCCAGGCGCACGTCGCGGTTCGCCAGCCCGACCGGGAGCCAGCCGAGCCCATCCTGATCTGGCCATGTCCTGCAATCGTCGCGCTGCCGTCCCACCGGTCGCCCGCGAGCCCGTCGGCTCGTGTGCCGCCACCGGATTGCCGCGCGCCGGCGAGACCCGCTCGAGGCGGGTGCGGGGAAGGTCTCAACGACGATGGAGTGGTCCATGCCGACACGCCGTCATCCACGAGTTCAGCCAGTCGTAGTTGCGGAAGGAACAAAGGCCCGGAGGACCAGCGGGCTCGAAACACTCAACTGGAGGCTGCTCGTCCGGCGTGTCAAACCGCTCATCCCCCCAATAAGGGGCTAATCCGGCTTCGCCGGCGGGTGTGCGATCCCGAGCCGGCCACGCGCAAGGAAGACACCGGTCCTCTCGGGCCGGTGTTTTGTTTTTGGGATTGTCCTTGGTGGGGCGGGTGGTTGTCCTTTGGCGCGGGCGACTGTCCTTCGTGGCGCGGGCGACTCCCCTGGCGGGGAGCCGGCCGCCCGCGCGTGGGGAGCCGGATGCCTGCTCGCGCGTTGGGGGGCTGGCCGCTGGCGCGAGCCCACATGACGTGCGCTTCCGATCGGATATAGTGGGGCCAGGAAACGTCAGCGGCTGAAGCCGCGTAATCGGGAGGAAGCTCAATGACGACCGTTACGATGACCGTCAACGGCCGGTCGGTCACGGCAGATGTCGACCCCAGAACCCTGCTCGTCGATTTCCTGCGCAGCAACCTGCGCCTGACCGGAACCCACGTCGGCTGCGACACGAGCCAGTGCGGCGCCTGCGTCGTGCATGTGGACGGTCGCGCCATCAAGTCGTGCACGGCGCTCGCTGCCTCGTGCGAGGGCGCGCAGGTCACGACCATCGAGGGTATCGGCACAGCGGCCAAGCTGCATCCGATGCAGGAGGCGTTCCGCGAGCATCACGCGCTGCAATGCGGGTTCTGCACGCCGGGCATGATCATGGCCGGCATCGACATCGTGAATCGCAAGGGCACGAGCGTCGACGAGGCGACGATCCGCGAGGAGCTCGAGGGCAACATGTGCCGGTGCACGGGCTACCACAACATCGTCAAGGCCATCGAGACGGGGGCCGCCGGCATGGCTGGTGCCAAGCAGGCCGCCGAATAAGCCGTCATTTCATATTCCGGGAGAACACACCCCATGACCGATCAGGGCATCGGCGCTTCCGTCAAGCGCAAGGAAGATCTCCGTTTCATTACAGGCAAGGGCCAGTACGTCGACGACATCAACCGGCAGGGCCAGACCTACGCCGTGTTCGTGCGCTCGCCGCATGCGCATGCCAATATCAAGTCGATCGCGACGAAGGACGCACTTTCCTCGCCGGGCGTGCTCGCCGTGTTCACGGGCGAAGACATCGCCGCCGACAAGGTGGGGGGGCTGATCTGCGGCTGGATGATCCATTCCAAGGACGGCTCGCCGATGAAGGCCGGTCCGCATCCGGCACTCGCCCAGGGCAAGGTACGCTACGTCGGTGACCACGTCGCCGTCGTCATCGCCGAGACGCTCGCCCAGGCAAAGGACGCCGCCGAGAAGGTCGAGGTCGACTACGACGTGCTGCCGGCCGCGGTCGATCCGGCCAAGACGCAAGCGGCGGGGCAGCCGCAGGTGCATGCGGAGGCGCCCAACAACACCGTCTACCAATGGCACCTCGGCGACAAGGAGGCGGTCGACGCCGCCTTTGCCAAGGCGGCTCATGTGACGAAAATCGATCTGGTCAACAACCGTCTCGTACCGAACGCGATGGAGCCGCGCGCGGCGATCGGCGATTACGACGCGGGGCTCGATACGTTCACACTCTGGACGACCAGCCAGAACCCGCACGTCGCCCGGCTGGTGCTGTCTGCCTTCATCGGCATTGCGCCGGAGAACAAGCTTCGGGTGATCGCGCCGGACGTCGGCGGAGGCTTCGGCTCGAAGATCTTCATCTATGCCGAGGAGACGGTGTGCATCTGGGCCGCGAAGAAGGTCGGCCGGCCGGTGAAGTGGACGGCGGAGCGCTCGGAGTCCTTCTACGCGGATGCGCACGGACGCGACCACGTCACGACGGCCGAGCTCGCGCTCGATGCCAACGGCCGGATGCTGGCGCTGCGTGCTGCGACGAAGGCCAATCTCGGCGCCTATCTGTCGACGTTCGCGTCTTCGGTGCCGACCTATCTCTACGCGCCGCTGCTCTCGGGGCAGTACAACATTCCGGCGATCTACTGCGAGGTCGATGGCGTCTACACGAATACGACGCCCGTCGATGCGTACCGTGGTGCGGGACGACCGGAGGCGACCTTCGTCGTCGAGCGGCTGGTCGAGGTGGCCGCGCGCGAAACGGGGCGTGATCCGGCCGAGTTGCGCCGCGCGAACTTCATCACGCAGTTCCCGCACGAGACGCCGGTGATCATGACCTACGACGCGGGCAATTACGCCGCCTGCCTCGACAAGGCGCTGGAGATGGCGGACTACAAGGGCTTCGGGCAGCGCAAGGCGGCCAGCGCCGCGAAGGGCAAGCTGCGCGGCATCGGCTTCTCGGCCTACATCGAGGCGTGTGGTATCGCTCCCTCTCGTGCCGTCGGCTCGCTTGGTGCGGGCGTTGGCCTCTGGGAATCGGCCGAGATCCGGGTGAACCCGGTTGGTACCGTCGAAGTGCTCACGGGCAGCCACAGCCACGGGCAGGGGCACGAGACGACGATGGCGCAGATCGTGTCGTCGAAGCTCGGCGTGCCGATCGACAGCGTGTCGATCGTGCATGGTGACACCGACAAGGTGCAGATGGGCATGGGCACCTACGGCTCGCGCTCGGGCGCGGTCGGCGGCTCTGCCATCGTGAAGGCAGCCGAAAAGGTGATCGCCAAGGGCAAGCGCGTGGCTGCCGCCTGCATGGAGGTCGAGGAGGACCAGGTCGACTTCGACAACGGCGAGTTCTCGGCCCGCGGCACCAACAAGAAGATGACATTCGGCGAAGTGGCGCTGCAGGCCTACGTGGCGCACAAGTTCGATCCGGAGAAGATCGAGCCTGGGCTCAAGGAAGGCTCGTTCTACGATCCGAAGAACTTCACCTTCCCGTCGGGCGTGCACATCGCCGAGGTCGAGATCGACATGGCAACCGGCGTTACGAGGGTGGATCGGTGGACGGCGGTCGACGATTTCGGCGTGCTCATCAATCCGATGATCGTCGAGGGACAGGTACACGGCGGCATTGCGCAAGGTGTCGGCCAGGCCTTGCTCGAGGGGGCGCGCTACGACGAGAGCGGGCAGCTCGTCACGGCGAGCTTCATGGACTACTCGATGCCGCGCGCGTCTGACGTGCCGTCGTTCAACGTTGCAATGACGAACACGCCGTGCCCTTCAAATCCGCTGGGCGTGAAAGGGTGCGGCGAAGCTGGTGCCATCGCGGCGCCGGCGGCAATGATCAACGCCATCACCAACGCGCTCGGGCACGAGGACGTCGCGATGCCGGCGACGCCGCAATCGGTCTGGCGCGCCATTCAGAAAATGCCGGCCAAGGCGGCCGAGTAAGGGAGGGCTCGAGATGTACGCATTCGACTATCAAAGGCCGAAGTCCCTCGCCGAGGCCGGCAGCGTGCTGAAGGCGACGGGCGGCAAGGTTCTCGCGGGCGGGCAGACGCTGATCCCGGCGATGAAATTGCGGCTCGCGCAGCCGGGCAACCTCGTCGATCTCGGTGGTGTGGCTGATCTCAAGGGCATCACGCAGCATGGCGGTGCGGTGCGCATCGGTGCCATGACCACGCATGCGGCGGTCGCGGAATCGAGCGTGGTCAAGGCGGCATTGCCCGGTCTCGCCGGTCTCGCAGCGGGGATCGGCGATCCACATGTGCGCAACCGCGGAACGATCGGCGGGTCGGTCGCGAACAACGACCCTGCTGCCGACTATCCGGCTGCCGTCCTCGCCCTCGGTGCGACGGTCCACACGTCGAAGCGCGCGATCGGGGCCGACCAGTTCTTCACCGGCCTGTTCTCGACCGCGCTCGAGGACGACGAGATCATTACGCACATCGATTTTCCGGTCGCCGAGAGCTTCGCGTACGCGAAGTTCGCGAACCCGGCCTCCCGCTACGCGCTCGTCGGCGTGGCGGTAGCGAAGACGTCTGCGGGTGTTCGCGTTGCCGTGACGGGAGCGGGTGACTCTGGCGTCTTCCGTCTCGCCGACGCGGAAAAGGCGCTCGGCTCCGACTTCTCGGCGAAGGCGGTCAGCGGCCTCAAAGTCGATGCGTCGAACCTGATGTCCGACATTCACGCCGAGGCTGATTACCGGGCCCATCTCATAGGAGTGATGCTGAAGCGGGCCGTGGGCTGACGCCAGCCCGGTGCAGGAGCAATGATCGGGGCGGCGCGGGCTTCTCGCGCCGCCCCTTCTCTTTGTATCCCCGAGGGACCGGAACCTCCGGGACCCAGCCCGTGTTCGTCCACGACATGACAGCGATGCGCCGCCAACCTGCGGCCTCGGGTTCCGGAGCGCAAACATGCCAAATTCGAAACCGATTGCCGACTGCTGCTGGGCCGCCAGCGCACCCGCTACCGACTATCCGCGTTTGAAGGGCAGGCGTCGGTTCGACGTGGCCGTTGTCGGCGGCGGGATCGTCGGGCTGACGGCAGCGATCGAGCTGGCAGCTGCCGGACGTTCGGTGGCGCTGCTCGAGGCGTTACGTATCGGGCGGCAGGTGACGGGACGCTCGACGGCAAAGGTGACGACACAGCACGGCCTGATCTACCGCCATCTCATCGATACGGTCGGCAGGGACAATGCGAAGATCTATGCCGACGCGAACAGGGCCGGTGTCGACTGGATCTGCCGCTCCGTCGACCGGTACGACATTGCATGTGATCTGGAGGAAGCCGCGGCCTATGTCTTCACCGATGTCGAGCGAACGCGACTTCCAGAGCTCGACGCCGAGGCCGAGGCGGCGCTCGACCTCGGGCTGCCCGCCGATGTGGTCGACCGCGCGCCATTGCCGTTCCCAACTGGCGGCGCGCTTCGTTTCAGCGGTCAATTCCAGTTCAACCCCGTCACCTACCTAATCGGATTGGCCCGGGCGGCCGCCGATGGCGGCATCGAGATTTTCGAGCAGACGCGCGCGACGAGCGTCGTGCGGCAAGACGACGGTACGTGGCTGGTCGGGAGCGAGACGGGCGAGATCGCGGCGCGCGACGTCGTGCTCGCGACGGCGATCCCGATGGCGGGAAAAGACGACTTCACAGGCCGTACGCAACCCCGCTGTCACACCTGCATGGCCTTCGAGATCGATCCGGTTGCGGCGCCGGAGGGCATGTTCATCGGGCTCGACGAGCCCTCCTATTCGCTGCGGCGGGGGCGCGACAAAGATCGGACTCTGCTCGTCGTTCTCGGGCCTCGGTTCGACACGGGACACGATGGCGACGTCACTGGCCGGTTCGACGCGATAGAGGGCTGGACGCGGTCGTTCTTCGATGTCGGCGAGGCGGCCTACCGGTGGACCAACGAGGACTATGATACAGGGGACCGGCTGCCGTTCATCGGGGCGCCGCCCGAAGCTGAGCCCGGATTCTATATCGCGACGGGTTTCAACGCCTGGGGTCTCAGCAACGGCACAGCGGCTGGCCTCTTGCTTCGCGATCTGGTGACGGGCACGCACAACCCGGGTGCGACGTTGTTCGCACCCGGGCGCGACGCGCCGAGCTCCATCAACCGGGGCGGTGATACGCGCTCGGAAGTTTCCTCGGTCGATGAGATCGCGCCGGGCGAGGGCGGCGTGGTCACGGAGGGCGACGAGAAGCTGGCGGTCTGGAAGGACGACGACGGCACGGTCCACGCGTTCTCAGCGGCCTGTACGCACGCTGGATGCAGCCTGACCTGGAACAATGTCGATCAGAGCTGGGACTGCCCGTGCCACGGGTCGGTATTCGGCAAGGACGGGGCGGTCGTGCATGGTCCGGCGGTGGCACCGCTCGAAAAGAAGCGCCTCGACCGCCGCTAGTCCCTCGCTCCACAAGTTGGGGCGATCCGGCGACTACTTGCTATTCGCAGAAGCTGCCGCGGCCGCCGCGCTCGGCGAGGTCGACGTGGAAGTGGTTGCGATGGGCTTCGTTGGCCTCCGGGCCTAGCACCGTCCCGAAGCGTTTGCAGGCGGCATCATGGATTTCGCGGAGGAAGCGCTGACGGGCATCGTGCCCGTGGGCGTCGACCGTGGGCACCTTGGCTTGCGATTTGGGTTTCGTTGCGGCGGGTGGCCTCGTCGTCTCGTGCCGAGGCTTGGGACCGCCGAGACGCGATGGTTGACCGAGCGAGAACACCGAACTCGGCTGGTCGTCGTCGTGGCCTTTGATGGTGCCGCTAACGACGCCACGCAGGGCCGAGATGCCATCGGCGGACGGGATCAGGCCGATGCCTCGCTGCGCGGCCAGGCTCTCGGCGATGGATGGCGCCGGGCTCGTGATGCGCCGATCGGGCTGGTTGCGCGCCGTGGCAATCGCCTTGGCACGCGCCTCGGCCTCAGACTTGGCCTTCGCGGCAGCCATCTCGCGGGCGGCCCGCTCGGCGGCGGCGATCCGTGCCTTGATGTCGCGCTCGGTCATGCCCCAATCGGTGAGCAGTTCGACGCCAGCATTGCGCTCGAAGTCGAAGCCCCGAATATCGAGTGCGTTGGCGCGGCCGTGCTCGCTCAAACGCGTCCGTTTGCGTCCGTAGGCGTTACGGCAGGAATAGGAGCTGAGTACGTCGATATTCTTGACCCGCTGGCCAAGTAGCCGTTTGGCGGTGGGTTGGACGTCGAGCTTGAGCCAGTCCCCCACCGCGGCAATCATCTCGCAATTGACGACCGCTGCAGGAGACAGCGCGACCTTGCCGATACCGGTCAGCTGAACCGGCGCGGGGGTTCCGCACTCGCCGTCCTTGATTGGCTCCATCGGGGTCGCGGTGGCGCCGTAGCGGGCGATGATGGCATTGCAGCGCGCTCTCGCCGTGGCGATCTCGGCTTCGCTCCAACCTTTAGGTGCGCTGGCCGGTGCGGCAGCGGACTGCGACGTCTGCCCTTGCCGCTCTGCCGCCTCTTTTGCGTCTGCCATGGTCAAAGGCCACTGGGGTCCGCGGAGCGGCGCCGGTGCCTGAGCCCGCGCGGTGCCAGTCGGCGCCACGAGCATGAGGGCCGCCAACAAGGCGGCTTTTCCCGACGGCGTCACAAGCATGGCAGCTCCAGATTCAGGTACGAAGTGACAGGCAGCACGCGCACGCGAACGGAACGCAACAACGAAACGCACAGCGAATCATCCGCATAATGCGTGAATCGATGTCCGACGGATAGGGTTTTGCCTGCCGGATTGTGGCGAAGGCGGGGCAAGCTGCCTCATTTGCCGAAATCGGAGCCGTTGTGCTGTAACGATCCCCAACGCGGTGTTGTACGAGGGGCACGGAGCGAGCGGGACGAGGCCATGGACAATGCGGTCGGAGCGGAAATGAGCGGGGGCACGGATCTTACTGTCGATCGGCGCGGAGCCCTCGGCTTAGCAACGCTCGCCCGGCCGGCGCGTCTCAACGCGATCTCGGTCAGCATGCGAGCGCAGCTTGCGGACTGGTTTCCGGTTCAGGCCCGCGACCCGGGCGTCTATGCCGTCATGATCAGATCGGCGCTCGAGCGGGTTTTCTCCGTCGGTGGAGACGTTCGCGAGATTGTCGACCTTGTGCGCCTCGACAGGAGCGCGGCACGGGCGGCGCTCGGTGCGGAACTCGAGCTTTGCTGGCTGCTCGAGTGCTTTTCGAAGCCGACCGTCTCGTTCATCGACGGGAAGGTGATGGGTACCGGCGTCGGAATCACGCTCTACGGCACGCATCGTATCGCGGGGGAGGGCTATCGGTTCAGCATGCCAGAAACGGCCATCGGCTATTTCCCTGATTGCGGCGTCTCGCACGCGTTTGCGCGCATGCCGCACGGCATTGGCCTTTTTCTCGGTCTCACGGGGGCGGAAGTCGGGCCCGCTGATGCTCTCGCACTCGGTCTTGTGACACACACCGTGCCACGTACCGAACTGGACGCCATCTCGGCGCACCTTGCCGAGGCGGATCCGGTCGATCCGCTGCTCGACAAGCGGCAGACTGCTCTCGGCGAGGGTCCGATCATGGGGGCCGCAGAACGCATCCAACGATACTTCGATGCGCCCTTCCTGACAGACGTGCTGGCACGTCTCGAAAAGCCGAGGGAAGCGGACAGGGACTGGGCCCGGCAGACACTTGCACTGCTCAGGGCGCGCTCGCCGCTTGCGCTCTGCCTCACCTTCCGTGCCATCGTCTCGGCTGCAGGCCTCGATCTGCGCGAGACGCTCTGCCAGGATTTTAGGCTGGCGTGGCGTCTTATCGAGGACGGCGATTTCCTCGAGGGTGCCAGAGCCGTTCTTCTCGAGAAGAATCGCCAGCCGCGCTGGCGTCATGAGCGCGTTGAAGATGTGCCAGCCGGTCTGATCGAAGACTACTTCGCGCCACTCGGCACGGACGAGCTTGCACTTCCGATGCGCTCGGAGATGCAATCAAGGCGCGCGTGATGGCGGCGGACAAGGGGAATCGCGAGAGGATCTACGAACGCGAAGGCACCGGCGCGTGAAGGCGCTCGTCGGGCAGCGTCAGTGGCGTAGATTAGGCGCAAGCAGACAAGGCTTTGCCGCGATCTTTCTATTAAGATCCTGTTCAGTATGTCTTTTAGGGTAAGATTTAATTTCCTCCTCTAGGTTGGGCGCATGACCCGGCGACGAACAAGAAAACAGCCGGGCAGAGCGTCAAGCAGAACCGAAGGCAGGACAAATGAGTGTTGCGTTGGAACTCGGCCGCGCGCGTGCGCCGGCTAAGGATGAATCGTTTCGCGGTGACTATCTGCAAGCGCTGCGGCTCATCGAGCGACTGCACCGGCTCCTTCTCGATGTCATCAAGGATGAGTTCGATCGGGTCGGGGGAGCGGAACTAAACAGCGTGCAGGCGCTGCTTCTCTACAATATCGGGGAAAGCGAGCTCACAGCCGGCGAGCTGAAGACGCGCGGCTACTATCTCGGCTCGAACGTGTCCTACAACCTGAAGAAGCTCGTGGACATGGGCTACCTGCACTACAAGCGCTCGGAGGTCGATCGGCGCTCGGTGCGGGTCAGCCTCACGCAAAAGGGCAAGGATGCCTGCGACGTCGTGAGTGCGCTCTATCAGCGTCAGCTCGGCTCGATCGAGGCCGTTGGCGAGGTGCATCGGGGCGACGTCCAGGAGCTCAACCGGACCCTCGTCCGTCTCGAGCGCTTCTGGTCGGACCAGATCCGCTACCGCCTGTAATTCCGAACGGCAACCGCTGCTCACAAGCCGTTCTCCGGACGAAGGGGCCCGCCACGGCCCCTTCGTTCGTTTTCGCATGCCTCAGGCCCAGCTCCGCGGATGGGCGGAGCCTGGCTGTTGCGCCAGCGCATCACTCGAGAGACAGTCGTCGACGGTCGAAATGTCGTGAATTGAGTGGCTTGCTGTTTTCTCTCATGACAATCGGACGTCGAGAGAATCTGGCGCCCCGCCCCCGTTGCCTCATCGCGGTGCGGAAGTTACCACAGCGTTAACCAATGGGCCGCTAGATTGCACAGAGGATGATTGGGTCCGGCGGAGTAAGCCGCCCGGGCCGAGCATGGCATGAGCAGGACCTTGGCTATGACGAACCGTTCGCACGCCCGCCGTGTCACGGCCTGGACTTTCGCCTGTGTGCTCGCAGGGGCGGCTCCGGCCCTTGCCTACGACGGGCAGCAGAGCTGGATGCATTTCGACCCGCACAACACGACAACCGCCGCGTTCAGCCAGCCCTACGATCATTCGTTCGCGCGCGAGTGGGAAGCGCATCCACCGAGGGGATTTCCGACACTCGCGGCCGAGAACGTCGCGGCAACGCAGACGGCGATCAAGCGCTACACGACGATCGTCGAGCGCGGGGGCTGGCCGACCATCCCGGACGTTCCCCTGCAACCGGGGGCCAGTGGCAGCTCGGTCGACCTCCTGCGCCAGAGATTGTCGATCTCAGGGGACTTCAAGGGCTCGGACGAGGGCTTCTTCGGCTCGGGCTACGACTATGCCGTGGAGAAGGCCGTCAAGCGTTTCCAGGCCTCGAACGGCCTGACGCCCACGGGAATAGTCGACAAGCGGACGATCGCGGCGCTCAACATCCCGGCGGCAGTGCGCCTCAAGCAGCTCAAGGTCAATCTCACGCGCCTGCAGGATCTGACGCGCGGCCTCGCCAAGAGGTTCGTCGTCGTCAACATTCCGGCGGCCCAGATCGAGGCCGTCGAAGGCGACCATGTCGTGTCGCGTCATGCCGGCGTCGTGGGCAAGATGGAGCGGCAGACGCCGATCCTGAGGTCGGCGATCTATCAGCTCAACTTCAATCCGGTGTGGCATCTGCCGCCGACCGTCATCACGAAGGATCTGGTGCCGAAAGGTCGGGATATGCAGAAGCGCGGGCAGGACGTGCTCGCCAAGTACGGCATCGAGGCCTTCAATGGCGAAGGGAAAAAGCTCGATACGAGCAAGATCAACTGGTCGAGCGCATCCGCGGCAGGATTGACGTTCCGGCAGGCGCCCGGGCCCGAGAACCCGCTCGGATTCGTGAAGATCAACTTCAACAACCCCTACTCGGTTTACATGCACGACACCCCGTCCCAGACGTTGTTCGGGAGGAACTTCCGGGCCGCCAGCTCGGGATGCGTCCGGATTTCCGGGATCGATCATCTCGCCGCCTGGCTCGTGAAGGACCAGGGCTGGTCGGAAGAGAAGGTCAAGTCGATGAAGAAGTCGGGCGAGCGGCTCGACGTGAACCTCAAGAAGCCCGTCCCCCTCTATTTCGCCTACATCACGGCCTGGGCGACCGAGGACGGCGTCATTCAATTCCGGCGCGACATCTACAGCAAGGATGGCGTGGGAACGCTGGCCTCGGCGTACTGAGCTGGGGCGTGTGGGCCACGGGGTGTCGCGGGCGATTGCAATTCGACCAGGCGTTCGCGGTCATCCTCACATGAAGTGCGTGCCGCCGTTCAGCTGCACCGTTTGCCCGGTCATGTAGGCATTGCCGAGCACCATCAAGGTCGCCTGCGCAACTTCCTCTGGGCGCCCGAGACGCCCGAGCGGTATGCGCGCGGCGACGTCGACGCTGGATGCCGGCATCATGTCCGTCTCGATCAGGGATGGGGCAACGGCATTGACGGTGATTCCCTCCTTGACGAGACGTGCCGCATAGCCCCGGGTCATGCCCTCGAGTCCCGCCTTCGAGGCGTTGTAATGGAGCCCGATGGACCCCGCACCACGGGCGGCTCCCGACGAGATATTGACGATGCGGCCCCATTTCTGCCGGCGCATGTGTGGCAGGACGGCCTGGGTGCACAAGAAGGCCGATTTCAAGTTGGTCATCACCGTTGTATCGAAATCATGCTCGCTGAGATCGTCGATGCCGCGGCGGAGGGCTATTCCGGCATTGTTGACCAGCACGTCGACCGGCCCGAGCTCTTTCTCGACGGTGGCGATCATGCCTCTGACCGCCGCGGCTTCGCCGACGTCGGCGCGGACGACGACCGATCTCCTTCCTGTGGAGCGGACGCGTGCGGCAACCTCTTCGGCCTCCGCGAGGCGCTCCAGGCAATTGATCGCGACATCGGCACCAGCCTCGGCCAAGGCGATCGCGATGGCACGGCCGATGCCTCGCGAGGCGCCGGTCACCAGGGCGATGCGACCTGAGAGATCGAGCATTGCAAAATCACTCCTTCGCTGCGGAGATATGGTTATGCGCCGTGGCGACGGCCGCGGAGACCGCTTCGAACAGAGCCGAGGCCGGGCTCACTCGGCCGGCTGGGGGGTCGCCGGGCCACCGGACTCGTGCGACGGCTTGCGGCGGACCAGGCTCTGCAGCCGGTCCAGGTAGATGTAGATCACGGGCGTCAAGAACAGCGTGATCACCTGCGACACGGCGAGGCCACCGACGACGGTGATGCCGAGCGGGGCCCTAGCCTCGGCGCCTGCACCGTGGCCGAGTGCGATGGGGAGTGCGCCGGCGAGAGCCGCGAAGGTTGTCATCATGATCGGGCGGAAGCGCAGGCGACAGGCCTCGTAGATGGCTGCTTCCGGCGCCTTGCCTTCGGTGCGCTGGGCCTCGAGGGCGAAGTCGATCATCATGATCGCGTTCTTCTTGACGATGCCGACCAGCATGATGATGCCGACGAAGGCGTAAAGTGTGAGTGGTAGCCCTGCGAAGGTGAGCGCCAGGAGCGCGCCGAGACCGGCGGCCGGCAGGCCCGAAAGGATCGTCAGGGGGTGAATATAGCTTTCGTAGAGAATGCCGAGGACGATGTAGACGACCAGGACCGCCATCACGAGCAGGACGCCCATGTTGGCCATGGACGCCTCGAAGGCCGCTGCCGTGCCGCCGAACGAGGTCGAGATGGTGGGTGGCAGACCAACACGTCGCTCCAGGGCGCGGACCTCGTCGATCGCCGTGCCGAGCGACACGTCGGGCGCCAGATTGAACGAAATGGTGACGGCGGGCAGCAGCCCCTGATGGTTGATCTGGAGCGGGGCCACCTCGCGACGCTGGCTGGTCAATGTGTCGAGGGGTAGGAGCTTGCCCGTCGAGGAGCGGACGTAGATCTCTTTCAGGCTTGCAGCCGCCTGCTGCATCTCAGGCAGCACCTCGAGAATGACGGCGTACTGGCTCGAGGAGGTGTAGATCGTGGACACCTTGCGAGAGCCGAAGGCCGCGGCGAGGGCCTGCTCCACCTGGCGGGCATCGACACCGAGGGCGGCAGCGCGATCGCGCTCGATATCGACCATCACGGCCGGACTGCCGATCTTGAGGTCGCTAGAGACGTCCTGGAAGCCGTGCAGGCGCCGCATCTCCTGCGTCATCGTTCCGACCCAGCGATAGAGCGTGTCGAGGTCGATGTCCTGCATCGTGTACTGGTAGTCGGCGTTGGACAGACGGCCGCCGACGCGGATCGCCGGGGGGTTGAGCACGAAGGCGCGGATGCCGGGAACGGTGTTGAGCGAGCGCCGGAGGCCCTGGACGATCTTGTCGATGGAGGGTTCGGGGCGCTGGTCGCGCGGCTTCAGCGTCAGCAGCAGAAAGCCCTGGTTGTTGTTCGAGGAGGATCCCGACGCGCCGACGCGCGACATGATCTGCTCGATGTTCGGGTTCCGCTCAGCGATCCGCGTCATCAGGTCCTGGTAGCCCTTCAGGGCATCGTAGGAGGCATCGATGGCGGCTTCGGTGCGAACCAGCAGGCGGCCGGTATCTTCCGCAGGGAGGAAATCCTTCTGGATCTGGCCGTAGAGATGCACGGTCGCCCATATCGAGGCGAAGAACGACAGAAGCACCACGAATTTGTGCCGCAAGCACCATCTGAGAACGGCGTCGTAGACCCACAGCATGGCATCGAAGACGGCCTCGCTCGCGCGATAGAGCCGGCCACCGCTGTGGTGGCCCGACAGCATGCGCGAGCAAAGCATCGGCGTCAGCGTCAGAGAGACGAGGCCGGAGACCAGGATCGCCGCCGAGATCGTGATCGCAAACTCGTTCAGGAGGCGCCCCAGCATGCCGCCCATGAAGATCACTGGGATGAACACGGCTATGAGCGAGATGGTCATCGAGATGATCGTGAAGCCGATCTCGCGGCTGCCTTTGACCGCCGCCTCCATGGCAGGAAGGCCGTTCTCGCGGTGCCGGACGATGTTTTCCAGCATGACGATGGCGTCGTCGACGACGAAGCCGACAGCGAGGGTCAAGGCCATCAGCGACAAGTTGTTCAGGCTGAAACCCAAGGCGTACATAGCGGCGAACGTACCGATCACCGAAATCGGCAGGGCGATCGAGGCGATGAACGTCGCGGTCAGGCTGCGCAGGAAGAGAAAGATCACCATGACGACCAGCGCTGCCGCGAGGACGAGCGTGAACTGGACCTCCTCGATGGACGCGCGGATCGTGCGCGAGCGATCGTACATGACCTCGAGCGTGACCGAGGCAGGAAGCTGCTGGCGGAGCTGCGGCAGAACGCGGTTGATGGCATCGACCGTCTCGACCGTATTCGAGCCCGGCTGGCGGTAGACCGCCATCATCATGCCTTGCTCGTTGCCGAACCAGGTCGACACCTTGTTCTGCTCGACGTCGTCGATGGCGCGGCCGAGGTCCTTGACGCGCACGGGCGCGCCGTTGCGCCACGCGACGACGATGTCGTTATAGCCTTGCGCCGACGACAGGTTGCCCGTCGTCTTGATCGACATCTCTTTCGACGGGCCCGAAAGCGAGCCGGTGGGAAGATTGGTATTCCCGCCCCTGATGGCGCGCTCGATGTCGTCGAAGCCGATGTTGCGGGTCACGACGCGGCGCGGATCGATCTGGACGCGCACCGCATACTTCTGCTGGCCCCAGAACTGCACCTGAGCCACGCCGGAGATGGTCGAGACCTGTTGCTGCAGTAGGGTCTCGGCATAGTCGCTGAGCGTCGCCATCGGCAAGGTCGCGGAGGAGAGCCGGACGTAGTAGATGGCGAAGTCGGCGGGGTTGATCTTGCGGAACGAAGGGGCGTCCAGCATCTCGGGGGGGAGGCTGCGCTGGGCGGCGGAGATGGCGGTCTGCACGTCGAGGGCAGCGGCATCGATGTTGCGATCGAGATCGAACTCGACGGTGATGCGCGTATTGCCGGTGGAACTGACCGAGGTCATGGCCTTGATGCCGGAAACCCGCGAAAGCTGGTTCTCGATCGGCGTTGCGACGGCGGAGGCCATCGTTTCGGGATTGGCGCCAGGCAGCCGGGCCGAGATCTCGATGGTCGGGAAGTCGACGCTCGGCAGCTCGGCCACGGGCAGCGACCGATAGGCGATGATGCCGAACAGGACAATGGCCGCCATGACCAGCGTGGTCATGACCGGGCGGCGAATACAGGTCTCGGCAGGGTTCATGACTGGCCCTTGGCCTTGGCGTTTTTCTGCGCCCCGTCGAGCGGAGCGATGCGCGCACCGGGGAAGAGGCGCAACTGCCCATCGACGACGATGCTCTCGCCCGCCGTGAGTCCGCGGCTGATCACCGTTTCGGCACCGACTTCCGGTCCAATCGTGACCGGCCTCAGCTCGGCCGTCTTGTCGGGTTTGGCCACCCAGACGTATTGGCCCTGCTGATTGATCTGGATGCCTTTGGAGGGGATCACCACTGCCCCCGGTATGGAAGCCATCTCGACCCGGGCGCGCACGAACTGGCCGGGAACGAGACGCTCCTCCGCGTTGGCGAAACGCGCCATGACGGTGATCGTGCCGGTGCTCGTGTCAACGATGTTGTTGATGAAGAACAGCTCACCCTTCTCGTGTGCCGACTCGTCGCCCTGCACGATTGCGTCCACAATCAGCGGCTCGGCCGCTTTCAGGCGCGCTCGCAACTCGCCGACATGCTGCTCGGGGAGCGCGAAAGCGATATTGATCGGCTTGACCGCGGTCAGCATCATGATGGCTTGAGTGTCGTTGGCTTTCACCATGTTGCCGGGCGAGAGCAGCATCGAACCGACACGCCCGTCGATCGGAGCCTTGATGGTCGCGTACTCGAGATTGAGGCGCGCGATCTCGACCGCGGCCTCCGAAGCCCGGATAGCGGCACGCAGCGCGGCGACGGAGGTCTCGGCCTCCTCGAGCTTGGTCTTCGGCGAGATGCCCTTCTGGGCGAGGCTCTCGAAACGCTTCTCGTCCGAGAGTGCCTTCTCGAGATTGGCGCGGTCGCGGGCGACATTCGCCTCTGCCTGGCGCAGTTGCGCCTCGAACGTGCGGGCGTCGAGCCGGAAGAGCAGGTCGCCCTTCTTGACCATCTGCCCCTCGGCGACGACAGCTTCCATCAACTGCCCGTCGACGCGGGACTTGATGGCGATGGTCGAGCGCGACTGGACGTTGCCGACGCCCTCGAGGACGATCGGCACATCGCGCCGGCGGGCCACCGCGGTGCGCACCGGGGCGGGTGGCAAGGACTTCGCCTTGGCCGGTGGCCGCGCCTTGCCCAAGCGGGCGTCCATCCACTGTCGGAAACCAGGGTCGCGGTCGTAGGCGAACCACGCCGTGCCTGCCAGGACCAGCAGGAGCACAAGCCCCAGGAAGCGTCGCATCCGCGGATGCCCTCTCGTTGCGCAGATCGGGAAATCCCACCCAAGCTATCGCAGAACCGCGTCCGAAAGAAGCGGTCGGGTGGGAGGCTTCACGAGTTCGTCAACGGGAATGTGGCCTCGATCCGTCGCGTGGTGTCAGGATCCGGTGCCGGTCAGATCACCTTGCAGACCCAGTGACGGCGATTGGTCGTATGCGGACGAACTTCGCCGGGCCAGCGGCCTTTCTCGCCGGCTTCCGCCCATTCGGGGCTCATCAGGACGCCTGGATTGTCGATCTCGTAGATCGCCGTATAGGTCGGGCCGTCGTGCTGCTTCTCGATCCTCTGGCCGCCGAGCTGCATGGTGAACGCCTCGCCCTTGATGCGGGTCGCGCCGCGCACGCCCGGCACTTTCGAGATATAGGGGACGTGCTCCGTATCGTAGACCTCATTGAACAGCGCTTCCTTGTCGGCGGCGACGTCCATGCTGACAATGAAGAGGTACTTGGTCGAGATCGGCATAGCGGACTCCTCAGGGATGTGATCCGAGCCAGTCTAGGCCGTCGCGGGGCCGCTCGCCAATCGACGAAGAAGGATGACATCTTGGACCACGACGAGCTCAGGAACTGGTCGAAGCGGGCGGCGGACTGGGCGCACGCCTATCATGCGGGCCTCAGGTCGCGGCCGGTGCGTGCGCCGCTGGAGCGCGGTGCGATTGCGCGGCAACTTCCTGCCGCTCCGCCCGAAGCGCCGGAGCCAATGGAGGCCATTTTCGCCGACTTCGAGCGGATTGTGCCAGGCGGCATGACGCACTGGCAGCATCCGCGCTTCTTCGCCTATTTCCCGGCCAATGCGGCACCCGTCTCGATGCTCGCCGAGCAGCTGGCCAACGCCATCGCCGCCCAGGCGATGATCTGGCAGACGGCGCCGGCCGCGACCGAGATCGAGGAGGTGATGATCGACTGGCTGCGCCAGGCGGTCGGCCTGCCCGAGGGTTTCCGTGGCACCATTCAGGACACGGCAACGACGGCGACGCTCTCGGCCGTGCTCACCATGCGCGAACGTGCGCTCGGCTGGAGTGGGCTCGAGGAAGGGCTGTCGGGGCAGCCGCGCCTGCGTCTCTACTGCAGCGCCGAGACGCACTCCTCGGTCGACAAGGCGGCGCGAATCGCCGGCATCGGTCAGCAGAACCTGGTCAAGGTCCGGACCGACGGCACGAACGCGATGGACGCGGCGGCGCTTGCCAAGGCCATTGCCGACGACCGTGCCGCGGGCCTGGTGCCGGCCGGCGTGATCCTTTGTGCGGGCGGCACGTCGATCGGTGCGTTCGATCGGCTCGACGAGAGCATTGCGGTCGCCAAGCGGGAGGAGCTGCCGGTGCACGTCGATGCCGCCTGGGCCGGCTCGGCCATGATCTGCCCCGAGATGCGCGATCTGTTCCGCGGCATCGAGGGGGCGGACAGCATCGTCTTCAACCCGCACAAGTGGCTCGGCGCGCAGTTCGACTGTTCGGTGCAGTTCCTCCGCGATCCGGGGCCACAGATCCGGACGCTGGGGTTGCGGCCGGTCTATCTCGACACGGCAGGCGTCGACGAGATCGTGAATTTCAACGAATGGACCGTGCCGTTGGGGCGTCGCTTCCGGGCCTTGAAGCTGTGGTTCCTGATACGGGCGCACGGGCTCGAGGATCTGCGGCGGCGCATCCGCAATCATGTAGCGTGGGCGGGTGAGCTGTGCACCAAGCTGGCCGAGGTGCCGGGCGTCGAGATCGTGACGCCGCCGTCGCTCTCGCTCTTCACGTTCGCGCTCGGCGACGACGCTGCGACCGAGGCGCTGCTGACGCGGATCAACGACGACGGCCGCGTCTACCTTACCCAGACCCGCCACAAAGGTCGCTACGTCATCCGCGTGCAAGTCGGCCAGTTCGACTGCACCCGCGACGATGTCATGACCGTCGCCACCGTGGTGCAAGAAATGGTGAGGGCGTGACGGCGGGCGGCGAGGAGCGGGGGCGCCGGGACAGGAAGTCAGCTTCCGCGCTGCACAACCAATGTCCCCTTCCGATGGACGCAGACATTGGCCGGCCAGCACACAAGCGGCCCGCCACGTCGCCCTTCCTCCGCCTCCCCCCGACGGGCCAACGCATGCCTGACCGAGGCTAGACGGTCGAGTTCGGGCCGAGCCGCTCCTCGTCCCGCCGCCCCTTCACGGCCGGAGCATCACTTTCGAGGCCACGCGCTGGCGGGCGAGCTCGAAGCCTTCGAGGCCGCGCTCCAGGGGCATGCGGTGGGTGATCATCGGGCGGAAGCTCTCGGGATCGCGGGCGAGCAGGGAGACGACACGGTCCCAGGTGCCGCGCTGCGTGCTGTGCGAGGCGCGGAGCTGGTGGCGGTTCCTGACGAAGACGGTGAGCGGCAAGGTCAGCGGTCCGGGATGGATGCCTGCGACCACCAGGACGCCGCCCTTCTTCAAGGCGCCGAGACCATCGACAATCGACGGCGGATGACCCGTCGCCTCGATCACGACGTCGACCGGCTGGCCGCCGGTCAGCGCCAGCACCTGCTCGGTGAGCGGCGCCTCAGCGACATCGACGATGTCGTCGAAGCCGAGCTGACGCAGCACCTCGAAGCGTGGCCCGTCTGCACGGCCGGCGACAATGACGCGTCCCGCGCCGGCAGCTCTCGCCATCAGCGCCATGCCTTGGCCGATCGTACCCGGGCCGAGAACCAGAACGGTATCCCCGAGCTTGACCTCGCCCACCATCACGGCGTCGGCACAGACCGCCAGCGGCTCGACCAGGGCGCCGATCTCGGTGTCGAGGGCCTCGGGAAGAAAGAGCAGGTTCGAGACGGGCACACGCGCGAGCCTGGCAAAGCCGCCGTCTCGGACGAGCCCGATCGAGCTGCGAGCGGTGCATGCGGCAGGGCCGCCCGTGCGGCAGCCGGTGCATATGCCGCAGGCGACCGGGGGGATCACCGCGACGCGGGTGCCGGTCGCGATCTCGACGCCCGGGCCTGCTGCTGCGACGTGCCCGGCAAACTCATGCCCGAGGGTTACTGGCAGGTGCGGCAGCATAAAGTCGTAGCCGTCGGTCCATTCATAGATGTGCACGTCGCTACCGCACACGCCGACATTCTCGACCCGGACCAGCACCTCGTCAGCGCCAGGTGCCGGGGGCTCCTCGGCATCAACGGCCTCGAGGCCGAACCCGGCTTTCATCTTCTTCAGGGTGAGCATGGCGCGGGGGCCTCCGATGCAAATTCGTCCAGGCGGGCGTCTCCTGCAGGGCCCGCTCTCGTTTCGCATACTCCGTGCTCGACGGGCTTGCGTAAAGCGGTCATCGCGCGCTGGAGAGCCCGCCTTCCGTGTCGCCATTGACGCTGGCCCGATCGTGCCGGTTGCCACGCTCCCTGCCCTGTGGCACCGAAAGGGCAACAAAACTGTGACTTCGGAGCGGAACGCCATGGCAAAGGACAGCAACGAGACGGGCGAGCCCAAGGGCTTGCGCAAGGGCGGCGGAGCCCTCGCCGGCGTCAAGGTCGTCGATTTGAGCCGAGTTCTGGGAGGGCCGTACGGCACTCAGCTTCTCGCCGACCACGGCGCCGACGTGATCAAGCTCGAGCCGCCTCAGGGCGACGAGGTGCGCGACTGGGGGCCTCCCTTCCACGATGAGGACGCGGCCTACTTCATCGGCATCAACCGCAACAAGCGCTCGGTCGGGCTCGACCTCGGCAAGCCCGAGGGGCGCGAGGTGCTGCTGAAGCTGCTCGAGGGCGCGGACGTCGTCATCGAGAACTTCAAGCCGGGCTCGATGGAGGCCTGGGGCATCGGCTACGAGCAGCTCAAGAAGAAGTTCCCTCGGCTCATCTACTGCAAGATCTCCGGGTTCGGGAACGACGGGCCTCTCGGTGGCTTTCCGGGCTACGACGGCATCGTCGGTGCGATGGCCGGACACTACAGCGTCAACGGCTCCCAGGAATCCGGCCCGATGCGGCTCGGTCTGGCCGTTGTCGACATCTCGATGGGCCTCTACTCGGTGATCGGCATCCTGCTCGCCATGCGCGAGCGCGAAATCTCAGGCGAGGGACAGCAGATCGAGGTGACGCTCTACGACAGCGCTCTGTCGCTGATGCATCCGCATTTCCCGAACTACTTCCTCTCAGGTAAAATTCCGCAGCTCACCGGCAACCAGCACGCCAACCTGGTGCCCTACGGCATGTTCCCGACCAAGACCGTGCCGGTGATGATCGGTGCCGGTAACAATCGGGCTTTCAAGAAGGTGTGCGAGGTGCTCGGCCGGCCGGAGCTTGCCGACGACCCGCGCTTCAAGACCAACGGCGACCGGCAGAACAACCGCGAGGCGCTGAACGAGATCATCACGGCCAAGCTCGGCGAGGTGGACGGCATGACGTTCGCGCTCGAGCTTCTGAAGAACGGCCTGCCGTGCGGTCCCGTGCTCAATACCAAGCAGGTGGTCGAGAGCGAGCACACCAAGGCCCGCGGCATGATCTACGAGATGGACTGGTACAAGGGGACGGGCACGCCGGTGAAGCTCTCGCGCACGCCGGGCGGCTTGAAGTCGCCGCCGCCGAAGTTCTCGGCGCACGCGCGCGAGGTGCTCAAAGAGCACGGCTTCGACGAGGCAGCCATCGAGCGCCTCGCCGCGGCCGGCGTCGTCGTCGAGAAGCGGCGGACCTGACGCTCCGCCGTCCAACGATGCTTACCGTTCAGGCCCCGTCCGGCAACGGCGGGGCCTTAATCGTTCCGCAGTCCGGCGCGACGGCGATGGGTGCGCCTGTGCGCGCCTTCAACTCGTCCGGCGTAAGGCCGTCGACCAGCTCGCGGGCGACGAAGCCTTGAGGCGTCACGTCGACCACGGCAATGTCGGTGAAGATGCGCTTGACGCAGCGTTTGGCCGTCAGCGGCAGGGTACAGGCCTCGATCAACCGGGGCCCGCCCTTTCGGGTGTTGTGCTCCATGATCACCCACACCGCCTTGGCGCAGGCTGCGAGGTCCATGGCACCGCCGACGAGCGGCCCCTTGTTCGGCACGCGCATGTCCCAGTTGGCGAGGTCGCCGTTTGATGCCACCTCGAACGCGCCGAGGATCGTCGCGTCGATGTGGCCGCCGCGGATCATGGCGAACGAATTGACGGAGTCGACGATGGTGGCGCCGGACCTGAGCGTGATGCGGCGGGAGCCGGCGTCGACAAGGTCGGTGTCGATCTTGTCCTCGTCGGCCAGCGGACCCACGCCGACGACGCCATTCTCGGATTGGAAGAACATGTCGAGGCCGGGCTTCACGTAATCCGCAACGGCGACCGGCATGCCGAGGCCGAGGTTGACGATCTGGCCTTCGGCGATGTCCTGGGCTGCGCGCCAGGCCATCTGGCGGCGATTGAGGGGCTTGGTGCTCATGCCGACTTCTCCTCGACGACGATGCGGTCGACATAGACGCCCGGCAACTGGGCGCGGGTGTGCGGGATCGGATCCGGCTCGACGGCGCGCACCTCGGCGACAGCGAGTTTCGCCGCAGTTGCCATGGCGGGGCCGAAATTGGCCTGGGCATAGCGGAAGGTGAGGTTGCCGTAGACATCGGCCGTATCGGCGCGGATCAGGGCGACGTCGCCCTTGATGGCGCGCTCGAGCACGAACTCGCGTCCCTCGAATTCGCGCACCTCCTTGCCCTCGGTCAGCTCGGTTCCAACGCCGACGGGCGTATAGAACGCTGGGATGCCCGCTCCACCGGCGCGGATCGCCTCGGAGAAGGTGCCTTGTGGCAGGCAGACGAGATCGATCTTGCCGGCTTTCCACATCTGCTCGAAGGGCGACAGATCCTTTCCGGCGCCGCGGGCCGCGCTGCAGATGACCTTGGCCACTTGGCCAGCCTCGATGAGCGCGTGCGTGAACGAGTAGCGATGTGTCGCCGAGTTGACGACGAGGGTGAGCCCCCTGGCGCCCGTGTCGCGCAAGGCGCGGATCAGGACGTTGGGAAAGCCCGCGCCGCCGAAGCCGCTGATCAGGACGGTTGCGCCGTCCTTCACACCGACGAGTGCCTCGGCGGCTGAGGCGACACGCTTGTCTATGGCCATCTTGCAGAGCTCCGTTTCAGCGTGCCGGCGATCATTGCGTCTCCACAAATCCTGTCCACCACTGGAATTTGCCGCCAACGTCGACATCGTATTTGCGCACGAAGGTCAAGCGGCCGTCGTCGGCAATGCGAAACACCGTGAGCGCTGCCGGGACGTGGCGAATGGCGTCACCCTCGCGTACGTCGATACCGTCGATGCTGGCTGCGACGAGCAGCTTGCCCGAGGGATCGATGCTGAACGTGCGGACATGGTAGCTTTGCGGGTCGGCGTGCTGGACCGGCTTCGGCTCGCCGGTTGCCGGATCGATGGCGAAGACCGCGATGTTGTTCTCGCCGCCGCGGAAGACCTGCCTACCGTTCCACTCGACGGTCGCGTGAGCGCGGTTCGATACGTAGACCGCCTTGCCCTTCGGGTGCACGTGGATGCCGCCTGCAGCCTGCGGGAAGTGAATGTCGTAGGTGCCGACGGTTGAGCGCGACGTGTAGAGCGGCTCTGGCGAGAGGCTGTCACCCTCGAGGCGGTGCATGTGCAGCTCGTTCTGCGACTCGACCGAGACGTAGACCCAGGGGTTCGTCGGGTGAAAGGCGACGTGGCGAGGTCCGTAGCCGTGGCCTCCTTTGCCGCCGACGGGAAGGTTGGCGAGAGGCGACAGGCGCCCGTCGTCGAGCTTGTAGACCTTCAGAGCGCCCGGGTCTTCCGCCTTGCCGTCTTCCGGCCGATTGCCGCGCGTGACCATCAGGACCGAGTGGTTCGAGGGGAGCGCCACGATCTGATGTGCATAGATGCCGAGGTCGAGCCCGGCCGGCTGCCCGACCGGTGCACCCACGGTTCCATCCTCGTTGATGCGGTGTACCGTCAGGTTGCTCGGGGTGTTGTAGCAGGTCAGCGCGAATTTTCCGGATCGATCAACGCTATGGTGGATCGGGCGCTGCGGCAGCGCTGCCGGTTCGCCGTGCAGGGACAGCGAGCCATCCGATGCCATCGCGAGCGAGCAGAGGCGGTGTACCTTGCCCGGGTTCGGCGTGTTGCCGGAGGCCGCGTCGCTGGTCGTCACGTAGAGGAAATTGCGCAAAGGGTGAGGCCAGACGTACTGGACATTGGACGGCAGCGTCACCGATCCGCGTGGGGTCAGTGTTGCGGTGTCGACGTCGACGTCCCACTGCGTCAGGCGGTTGCCGACGCCCTGATAGAAGACCGTGGTCATCTGGAGATCCTTTGCCGATTGGCTAGGCGAGATTTACGGGTACGGTACGGGGACCGCGAACAGGGCCCTTCGACCATGCGATGCGGGCGCCCGGCTGCAAGGTGAAACGCGGAAAGCGCCTAAGCCATTCCTCGAGCGCCACCGTGATCTCCATCCGAGCGAGGTTCGAGCCGATGCAGCGATGGATGCCGAGGCCGAAGGCGGCGTGGCGGTTGTCCTCGCGGTCGATCACGACCGTGTCCGGGTCGGGAAACACATCCGGATCGCGGTTGGCAGCAGGGAAGCTCAGCATGACCCAGTCGCCGGCCTTCATCGGGCAGCCCGAGACCTCGGTGTCCTCCTTGACGCGGCGGGCCATGGTAACGGGTGCGTAGGCGCGCAGGAACTCCTCCACGGCTGTCGGCATGAGAGCAGGCTCGGCGACTAGGCGGTCGCGGTCCTGATGGTATGTCGCGAGGTGCAGCAGGCTCGCGCCGATCGCGGACCATGTCGTGTCAATGCCGGCGATCAGTAGCAGGCGCAAGGCGCCGTAGAAGTGCCTTTCCGTCAGCGGCGCGCCGTCATGCTGAGCGGCGAGCAGGAACGAGATCAAATCGTCTTTCGGGTCGCGGCGTCGCTGCTCGGCGTAACGGCCGAAGAAGTCGTCCATTTCTCGCGCCGTGGCGACGAGCCGATCTGCGCTGGTACCGTCGTCGACGATGGTGTCCTCGATGAAGACGTGTATCCACTCGCGGAAGCGGTCGCCCTCGGCTTCGGGAATGCCGAGCATCTTGGCGATCACCTTGACGGGAATGTGCTGCGCGTAGTCGATCGCGGCATCGGCCTCGGAGCGGCCTTGGAGCTCGTCGAGCAACTCATTGCAGATCCGCCTGGCATCGGGGATCAGCCTGTCGATCTTCTGCGGTGTGAAGGCCGGCAGCAGCAACATGCGGCTCGGCTTGTGGTGCGGCGGGTCGGACGTGATCGGCGGCGAAGGCAGCGGCACGTTGGGCGGGTTCTCGCGGATCACGACGCGCTTCGAAGAGAAGTGGTCGGTATCGTAGGCGATTTCGCGCACGTCGGCGTAGCGCATCGGTGCATGCAGTCCGCCATAGCGCTCCGAGTGTGCGATCGGGCAGCGGCCGCGCAGCTCGGCCATGATGGCGTAGGGATTCTCGGTCCACCGTGGATCGGTGTGGTCGAAGTCGGTGGCCCAGTCGGAAACGGGGGGACGCCCGGTCATGACAGCGCTCCTAGGTCTCGTCGGTCTCGAGGCGCAGTGCGAACTCGGGACAGTTGCGCACGGCGAGACGGGCCTTCTCCAGTAGCTCGGAGGGAACAGTGCCATCGCCCTTGGCATGCGCGAAGCCTAGATCGTCGATATCGACGAGATCGGGCGCCAGCAGCCTGCAGCGATTGTGACCCTGGCACTTGTCGTCATCGACGACGAGGCGGGCGGGTTTTCCGGTCATGAGCCCTCGCGTTTGGTCCGCGTCCGTCGGAGCCGCCGTCGCCTGGTTCCGACGTACGCTCTGCCGGAGTGCGCCGTTCTCCCGATTTGCGCCGTTTTCCGGCGTCTTCAGCGATTTTGCAGACGATAGCGGCGCATCGGGCACCGAGGCAAGGGGCCGGTCCGCTCCGCCGCACGTGATCGCAAAAGCCGCGCGACAGTCACACCAGGCTAACCAACATCGAAAGAGGCTCGCGATGATCGGCTCAATCGGAGATAATCGAGGCTGCTTTCTCTGCAGTCGATGTTGTCATGTCCCGTTCCACAGCATTGCGCCAATTGACCGTGCCTGCCCGCGTGGGGCAGGCGTTGCGGCCCGCGCTCTTCAACGCAGTGCCGCGGCTGGCGGGCTATCTCGCCTTCCTCGCTTTCTGCACGCCAGCCATCTCGCGCCATCGGAGCCCCGATCACGTGGATCTGGTCCGACGCGCGCGCTTTCATCTGCGGCTGGCGCGATCCGAGACGATCACGACGCGAGCCGGAGAGGTCGTGACGCACATCGTCGAGCCGCTGGACGGCCCGCCCAAGGCAAGCGTTCTCGTGGTGCACGGGTGGACGAGCGAGGCGTCGTTCATGATGGCGATCGCAGAGTTTTTGCGTCGGCGCCGCTATCGGGTCGTCCTGCCGGATCTCCCGGCGCACGGATTAAGTCCCGGCGTGCGAACGAGCCTGATCGATTGTGCGCACGCAGTCCGAGAGGTGGCAGAAGCGACGGGCCCAATTCGGCTCGTGGTTGCGCATTCCATGGGTGGGCTCGCGGCGCTGCTTGCCGGCGGGGGCGGTCCACCGATGCCGACGCCCTATCCGTTCGAGGCCTACGCTTTGATTGCGATTCCGAACCGATTCCAGGATGTGACGCGCGCCTTCGGCAGGGAGCAAGGCATCTCGCTTCCGGCACAGGTCGAATTCGAGCACAGGCTCGAGAAAATCGCCTTTCGGCGCATCGAGGATTTCACTGGGGTCTCGCTGCTGAATGCAACGGGTCGCCCCGCCCTCATCGTCCATGCGCGAGACGATGAGGAGGTGGCTTTTGCCGATGCGGAGACGATCGCCGGGGCTTGCCCGACAGCCGCACTCGAAGCCTTCGACGGCTTCGGGCATCGCAAGATCCTCTACGCCCCTCCCGTTGCGCGGTCGATTGGAGCCTTTCTCGACCGAGAGCTAGGCGGCCGCACCGGGTAGGCCCTCAGGGCCTGCGTCGTCCGAGGAGCAGCGCCAAGGGAATAGCGCAGAGCGAGGCCACCATGTACATCGAGAAGGCGTTCAAGTAGCCGATGAGGGCCGCCTGGCGATTGATCTCCTTCGCGAGACGGGCAATGTCCGGCAACGTCTCGACCGACCAGGAGCCGGCCACCCAGGGCAGGTTGAACGAGCGATTGAAGGGCGACACGTTCTCGATCAGCCTGCTGAAATTGGCGCCTGTCGAGCGCACGATCTCGGCGACGGAAAGCGAGATGAAGAAGCTCGATCCGATGTTCCGCATCAGGTGGAAGACGCCCATCGCCTCCGCGCGATAGCTCGGGGCCAATGTGCGGAATGCGGCGAAGGACATCGGTACCCAGATGATGCCGATGGCGATGCCCTGGATGAAGCCGTTGGCGGCGAGCACCCAATCCGGAACGTTCAAGTCGATCGAAGCCAGCCAGAAGCCCGAGACGGCGTGCAGGGCAAACCCTCCAGCCATGCCGATGCGGGGATCGACCCGGGCCAGCTTGTCGGAAAGGAAGAAGCCGATGATCGCGCCGAGGCCACGCCACGCGATGATGAAGCCGATCAGCGAATCCGGAAAGCCCGCGTGTGTCTGGAGCAACTGGGGCAGCAGGACCATCGGCGTGAAGTTCAGCATGCCGAAGACGGTGACCAGGATGAAGCCCAAGAGGTAGTTGCGGTCGGTGAGGATTGCGGGAGACAGGAACGGCCGGGGCGTCGTCAAGCAGTGGGCGATGAAGACGTAGAGCGCGATGGCGGCAAGTGCGGTCGCCGCCGTAATCTCGGTCGACTCGAACCAGTCCAGGCGCTGACCGCGCGACAGGACGATCTGGGCCAGGGCCAGCGCCATGGCGAGAGCTATGAAGCCGGTCCAGTCGAGGCTTGGCCGGTTGGCCGGCTCGTCGCGCGGCAGGGTTGCGCGAAAGGCTAGGAACGCCAAGGCGCCGAACGGAACCGTCATGTAGAAGACCCACCGCCAGCTCCAGACCTCGGCGATGTAGCCGCCGAGCGAGGGGCCGATGACGGGACCGGCCATATTGGCGACGCCGAACACTGATATGGCGAGGCCATGCTGCCAACTGGGGAAGACGTTGAGCAGGATGGTCTGTCCGAGCGGCACCAGCGCCGCGCCACCGCCGCCCTGCACGATGCGCCAGAGCACGAGGCTTTCGAGCGAGCCGGCGAGGCCGCACATCATCGTGCCGACGGTGAACGTGAAGACGCTCCAGACCATCACGTTGCGGGCGCCGAACCTTGCGGTCAGCCAGCCGGTCATAGGGGTGACGATAGCGGTTGCCAGGATGTTGAAGGTGACGGTCCAGGCGATCTCGTCCTGGGTTGCCGACATCGCCCCCTGCATCTGTGGCTGGAGGCCCGAGGCGACCAGGATGGTGGCGTTATAGATGGTTGATCCGAGAACGACGGAGCCCAGGATCATCCAGCGACGAGACACCGATACGTCGACGACCGGGTCGTTGGCAGCAATTTCGGTCATCGGCTCGTCTGTCGAGGGATGGAAAGAAGCGTGACGCCGAGTGAAGCGCTGAGGCGACTTCTAGCGTCACTACCACCCGACGTCACGGGGCTCTGGCCGACTATCTTGCGGGTTGTTCGGGCATGTGCTGCTTTGCCGCCCAAGTGCGCCAGCAGCAATCAAGGTCCGAACACCCATGAATCTTTCCAGAATGCTTGCCGAGCGCGCCTCGGCCGGCCGCCCAGTCCGTATCGGCCAGATCGGGGCGGGCAAGTTCGGCACCATGTTTCTCGCCCAGTGCCGCCTCACGGCGGGCCTGCATCTGGCAGGGCTCGCGGACCTGATGCCATTGCGCGCACGGGAGCGGCTCGCAGGTGTCGAGTGGCCGAAGGAGCAGATCGATGCCACCTCGCTCGATGATGCCTTCAAAACCGGAAAGACCTTTGTGACCGACAGCGCGGAAGCACTCCTCGCCGATCCACGCATAGAGGTCGTGATCGAGGCCACGGGCGACCCGGCAGCAGGCATCCGCCACGCTCTCAAGGCGATCGAGGCGGGAAAACACGTGGTCATGGTGAACGTCGAGGGAGATGCGCTCGCGGGGCCGCTGATCGGCCGCCGGGCCCGCGAGAAGGGTGTGGTCTATTCCATGGCCTGGGGTGACCAGCCGGCCCTCATCGCCGAGCACGTGGACTGGGCGCGCACCTGCGGCTTCAAGGTGGTCGCGGCCGGCAAGGGCACTCGTTACATGCCCCACTATCACAAGTCGAATCCGGACACCGTCTGGGACATTCTCGACAAGTATCTGAACATCTCCGACCGCAGTCACATCAACCCGAAGATGTTCAACTCGTTCATTGACGGAACGAAGTCGGGCATCGAGATGACGGCCGTCTGCAATGCGACCGGACTCGAGGCGCAGAGTGAGGGTTTGTCGTTCCCGCCGGCGATGCGCTTCGAACATGCCGAAGTGTGCAAACCACGCGCGGAGGGGGGCGTGCTCGAGAAGGCGGGTGTCACCGAGGTGACGTCGTCGGTCTATCGCGACGGTAGCGACGTGCCGCATCACCTCGCCATGGGCACCTACGTCGTGATCGAGAGCGACAGCGCTTACGCGCAGCAGTGCTTCGGCGAATACAATATGCTGCCGGACAAGAGCGGCCGTTATGCGTCGCTCTATCGGCCGACCCACATGATCGGACTAGAACTCGGCGTGTCGGTCGCCTCCGCAGCGCTGCGCCGTGAGCCGACCGGGAGTGCGGAGTGCTTCAACTCCGACGTGGTTGCGACCGCGAAGCGCGCGCTGAAAAAAGGTGAGATGCTCGATGGCGAAGGGGGCTTCTGCGTGTGGGGAAAGCAGACGCCAGCGCGATTGTCGTTGGATCAGGGCTATCTGCCGCTCGGTCTCGCCCACAACGTCAAGCTGAAGGCGGATATCGCCGAGGGGCAGCGGCTGAGGTGGGCCGACGTCGAGATCGACACGAGCGACGATGTCTACCTGTTCAGACGGGAGATGGAGGCCCAGTTCGGGCGGCCCAACGCCCGCTGACGCGGGCAAACCGGCAGGCGCCGATCGAAACCGGTACCGCGTCGCTGCGCCACTACTCGGCCAGGCGACCCGGATCAGGCTTCAAGCCGGTCACGCGCTCCAGCGCGATGGCCGTCAGGATCCGGTCCGACATGGTCTTCCGGAACGACGGCTCCTCCGTCGGGCCGGGTGCCACGGGTGCGACGGCCGGCGTGGCAATGGCCAGTGCCGACGTCGTCGAGGCAAAACCGGCCAAGTTCGGGGCGTCGTTGGCGCAGCCAGCTACCACCGACGCAAGCGTCAGAATCACGGCGCTACGAGCGAGCACGTTCTCAAGTCCCCCGTCCTCACGCGGCTCTTTTCCGAGCCGCCGGCACACCCCCCAATTCCCCGGGCGCGCCTTCCCTTTCGTCTGATCCATCTAGTCAGGAAAATCGAGGGGCGCAACCCTCGATCGCCGCTGACCGGACGCGATCCGGTCATGCCGTGGTCACGCAATCGATCTAGTTGGGGCGTCTTCAAGGCATTCTCTGTTCTTGGCTAATTTTTGGTTTCTCTAATCGTAATCAATTCATTGAATCATATTTCGTTTTTGTCTTATTCGGCCCAGATGGCGACACTCGGCATCGCTTCGTTGAGGATCTCGCTTGAATGCGCTGCCGCGCACTTAACCCTTTTTGATCCGGCTGCTGACATCGTCCTCGGCGGACATCGCTCTCGGCCGAATGCGGCGCGCTCCGAGAAGGCGTGGCTTGCGCGAGACCGGGGGTTCACAACCAAGGGGAAGGGAGGGCGAGACATGGCCCGTTACGATGCACACTCGCGTGATCTTGTTGAGCTTGCGGCAGAGGCGGGAATGCCGGATGCGCTCTTCGAGCTCGGGCTCATGTATTGCTGCGGCCGCGGCGTCGCGCTCGATCTTGTCGAGGCGCACAAGTGGTTCAATCTCGCGGCGCTGCGCGGAAACGACGACGCCAAGCGCTACCGGTCGGAGATCTCGCGGGAGTTGAGCAGGCCCGAGATCAGCGATGCACAGCGGCGCGCGCGCGAATGGCTCAGCCGGCCCTGAGGCCGATCACCGACTGACGAACATTCGCTCAGCAGGACTTGAAGAACGACGCAATGCATTTCCACGTCTTGCGCGTCGTGCCCTTGATCGCGTCGCCGGCCTTCTTGAGGGTTTCGCTCGAAGAGCGGGAGACGTTCTTCGCCAATTCCTCGACCGTGCGCGGCTCGCCCGGTGCCTGGGGATCCGGCCGCTGGGGTGCTGCGGGCCTGGCGCTGCCCACGTCTGGCGCTGCTGGAGCAGGAGGAGCAACTGCAGGCGTCGTGCGGTCCGCTGCGGTCGGTTGCGGGGGCGGATCGACTTGTGTTGCCTGTGGCGGCGGTGGACGCGCCAACATCGCAGCGGCGGACCTGGAGTCAATGCGCCGAATTGGGCCGCTACAATCGAAGACCGTGCCGGACTTCACGGCGCAGGTGGCGTGCCCCCCCTGACGGGCGAGCGTGCCGAGGCACAGCATCTTCAGCGGCGTGCCGGTCGGAACAGCCTTGTCGATGACGCAGCGATACACGGCAGCGGGCTCCGTGCAGGAGACGCAGTATTCCTGCGATCGTGCCGTTGTGCCGGCCGAGGCGGCGGCCGTCGCGACACCCAAGGCCCACAACGCGTGGGGCAGGGCAATTCTCGCACTCAACATTTGACGGCTCCTTCCCCCCGGGGCAGACCGTCAACCGCCCCGGTGGTCGTGAAGCATCGCTGCCACCGCGCGTCAACCGCTTTTTCGGATCAGGGCGTGCCGTTGCGGCCGTGCTCGCGGTAGGGCGGGCGCTCCGTCAGGCGATCGTAATAGGCAGCAAGATTGGGCAGCGCGGGCTTGGGAAAATCGATCGAGAACCACCGATTGACAATGAGGCCCGTGGGAATGTCGCCAACGGTGAAGGCGGCTCCCGTCACGAATGGGCCGTTGGCCGCCAGGTGGGCCTCGAGCCGCTCCATCTGCGTCGTCCAGTCGGCTATGCCGGCGCGAATTGCTTCCGGATCGTCCTTGAAGGGTGCCATCTTCACCTGAAGGCCCAGGAATACAGGCCGGATGCCGACGTAGGCGTCCGTCGCGGCCCAATCCATCCATTGCTCCGCGAGGGCGCGAGGTTTCAATTCTGTCGGATAAAGGTCCGCCCGCCCGTGCTTGCTGGCTAGGTAGCGCACGATCGTATTGGATTCCCTCAGGACGAAGCCGTCGTCATCGACCACCGGGACCACGCCGAAAGTGGAAACGCTGCGGAACGGCTCCTCCGAGGTGGACCGGAATCCGCGACCCCAATCCTCCCGCGTGAACGCCTCGCCCACCTCTCGGCACATCCAAAGCACCTTGCGAACATTGATGGAATTCGCCCGGCCATAGATCTTCATCTCGAGGCTCCGTCGGTCGATTGCTAACAGTGAAGTCGCGTTCTGAGGTGTTGCAGATGCGCATCAATCATCGAGAGGCGGCGCTCGGCGCGCTTTCCCTGTTAAGTTTCTAGGGTCTCCCGCGCTATGCGTAAAGAACGGGTCGAGCCGCGGGTCGGCCAGGTGAAACTGGGCACCGCGGCGGTGAGGCGAATGTCGGTCGGACGGTTCAGTAGGAAGTCGGAGTGCGTATGCGTGCGATCGGGATCAAGCGCTTCGGTGGGGTGGAGGTGCTCGATACGATCACGATCGAGGCTCCTTCGCCTGGTCCGGGGCAGGTGCGTGTCAAGGTCGCCTACGCGGGTGTCAATCGGATCGATGCTCATGTGCGCAGCGGGGCGTTTCTAGGCCGCTCGCGGGATACGACCGATGGTCCGCTGGTGCTTGGCTACGAGGGGGCGGGCACGGTCGATGCCGTGGGAGAGAACGTCGCGGGAATTGCGATCGGCACGCGGGTCGCCTGGTGCGGAATCCGGGGCGCCTATGCCGAGCTGGCCGTGGTCCCCGCTTGGCAGCTAGTTCCGGTGCCGGATGCGATGCCCCTCGATGTCGCATGCGCGCTGCAACTCGACGGCGTGCTGGCGCATGCGCTTTCCGTTTCAGTCTTCCCAATCCAGAAGGACGATCGGGTGCTTATCCAATCGGGGGGTGATCCGGTCGCGCTCCTGCTTACGCAAATCGCCAAGGCGCAGGGGGCGGAGGTTGTGGCGACCGTTGCCACCAATAGCGACGTGGCAGCGCTTCTGGAGGCCGGTGCCGACTACGTCGTGTTGCTGGCGGCCGATAAGGCGCGGGCCGAGATCCAAGAAGCCACGCGGGGACAGGGCTGTCACGTCGTCTACGATGCCGGTGGACGGGACACGATCGCGCTCAGCCTGGCGAGCTGCCGGCGTCGGGGGATGGTGGTTCTTTACGAGGCGCGCAGCGGGGCCGTGGAGCAGATCAATCCGGTCGATCTCGCAGCGTCGGGCTCGCTCTACCTGACACGGCCCCATCTTTCGGACTTCATGCAGGATGCAACGGAAGTGCGCTGGCGGACGGAGGGACTCTTCAGTGCCTGGCAATCGGGGAGGCTGAAGGTGGGCATCGGGCGCGCGTTTGCGCTGGAAGCCGCTCGCGAGGCACATGTGGCCCTCGAGGCCAAGGGTACGAGGGGCAAGATTCTGCTGAAGGTGTAAGGGGGTCACTGGACGACGACCAGCCATCCGTCCGGCTCGGCAGGCCCCCGATGCCCAGACGCCGCGAGCAAATAATGAACATCGATCAATAATGTGTGAGTCTTGCCGCAATCGGCTTGGCGCGTGAATATTTCATCCGTTATGGGTGGAGCAGGGCGAAAGTGGCGCCCTTCTTGCTACACTATTTCAGAACGGCGTGTGACTGAGAACGGGAATTGCTGCGCATGCAAGACAAGATCTATCTCGGTATCAAGAACCACGATACCGGTGATTATTATGTCGCGCCGTGCAGCCTTCCGGCGCAAATCGGCCGCCAACACGACATGCGGAACCAGGTCCTTTTGGACCCTCGTTACCGGACCATTTCGCGCATCCACGGCATGATCGAGAGGACGACGCGCGGTTTCGTCTACACGGACAGCTCGACGAGCGGGAGCCGGGTGGGCGGCCTCGTGGTCCGTGACAGCCGCGTGGCGCTACCGCCGAATTTCGAGATCGAAATCGAGAACTATACGGTCAGCCGCGTCGAGATAACCCCGTTCGTGATCTTGAGCACGACGGACAAGCTCGACGAAGTGCAGCGTCTGGAGGTGCTGCCCGGCCGCGGCATAGGGGTGGCCGAGATCGAGGCCATCAAGCGTCGATTTCCCGACCGGAAGCCGTCTGCGATGACGTCCGGTGCCACGCTCGAGCTCCTCGATCTCAATCGGTGGACGAACTGGGACATCGAAACTGTGGGGCGTTTCGAGCTCACGGACAACCATCCGGTGTGGATCGCGTCGGAACGGTCGCGCCAGACCATTCGCCGCAACAAGTCACCCGTGCCGAAGACGCAGGAACGGACGCCGCTCGCGGCCCTCGATGTGATCGAGGTCGGGCCGATGCGCTTCGAGGTGCTGCATCCGCACGAGCCGCGTGTCGTTTGCGGATACGAGCGGTGCCATCTGCTCAATCCGCCCCCGCTCGAGGCCAATTGCCGCTTCTGCGGGCGGCATCTCGCAAACGCGGGAGGTTTTTCCAGAATTCTCTAGCCTTGTGTGTGCTGCATCGCAGCGTTCGCGATGCGGCCCTCACGTGCTCAAACCCGATCAAGGTTTCTTCGATGCCCATTGAGATTTCCTGGCAGCATTCCGGTCGCGTGGAGCGGCGCAGCTTCGACGGGCGCGGGCCGTTCCGTCTCGGACGCTCGCAGAGCGGCGACGTCGTGCTCGACCATCCGCAGGTGTCGCGGGTTCATGCCGAGCTCACGGTGGACGGCGCCTCGGTGCGGATCGAGGACAAAAACAGTCAAAATGGCACAAAGCTGGACGGCCGCCCGATCACAGCGGCGACCTGGGCGCCGGGTCAGACGCTCGAGATCGGCCCGTTCTCCTTGCGTTATTCATGGGTCGCGCCGAGCGTCGAGCCGACGCGGATCGAGCAGCCTCAGAGAGCGGAGGGTGCAGCGGCGCAGAACGAGGGCCCAGCTCCAGAGTTGGTCGGTACCGGTGGGCGGGGGGCCTTTCCCGGTACGCTGTTCGAACAGCGTACCGTGCCGATGGGCGACATCAAGGCCTCGGGTAAGCTCGCTGGCGAGACCGAGTATCTTGCCATCGGCGGCGGCTGTGGCAGTTTCTGCTGGGTCGACCACCTGCGGATCTATGGCGTGCCGGCTGCCTCCATCCGGGTGCTCGGCGTGGCGCCAGACAAGAGCCCCTATGCCAAGTGGGGACGTCTGTGCCGAGTTTCCCAGATCCCTATTCACGAGCGCATCCGCTCCAATTCCATTTCGACGCCGGACAACATCTGGGGCTTTCCGGGCTATGCCAGCCGAGAGTTCGTCAGGGATGTGGTGCACGGGCGGCTGGTCGGCTTCAAACACATCCTACAGGTGTTCGGCGAGCCGGTGTTGACGGAAAGCTATACGCCGAAGCTCGGCGACGTCTTCACGTCGTTCGACCAGGAGGCGAAGCGGATCGGCTGGGACGAGATGTGGGTGTACGGGCAGGTGCTCGGCATCCGGAAGACGGACGATGATCGCTACGTCGTCGCCTATCGCGTGCCGAACGAGTTTGCGCCCGGAGCGTCCCGAGCGGATCGCGAGCGCTTCATGGTGGCGCGCTATCTCCACCTCGCTACCGGGTATCCGGCATCGAACTTCTTGCCGGACCTGCAGGAGTTCAAGCGCGCGTATCCGGACGTGTCGGCTGTGGTCAACGCCTACGAGGAGCACGACGATGTCTATCGGGCGCTCGAGCAGAAGGGCGGCACGGTGCTCATTCGCGGCCGCGGCATCGTTGCCTCGCGCGTCATCCAGCGCATCTTCGAGGCGCGGGAGAAGAACACGAACATTCGCATCCTTCACCTCAATCGCTCGGCGGTGACAGAAGGCGCGAAGTACGATCTCGCACGGCGACCAGTCAGGGCCGATGTGCAACAGCAGCCTTTCAACTGGCCGAAGTCGGCTTGGGGCGGAACGCTGAGGAAGCGCCTGGAAGAGGCGACGCCGGAGCAGCGCGCGGAGCTGATGAAGACCTGGGGCGGTACGACCACAGCGGACCGGGATGACTGGAACCGTATCATCGAGCAGGGTAACCGAGAGGGCTGGCTCAAGAGCTTCTACGGAACGGTCCAGTCGATGACCTATCAGGACGGGCAGGTCGTCACGCGGATCGAGGGACGCGAGAAGTTCCAGGAGAGCGTCGATCTCGTCGCAGACTACGTGGTCGATTGCACGGGTCTCGTTGCGCGGCTCGACGAGACGCCGCTGCTCGCGGACCTGACCCGGGTCTACGATCTTGCACGCAACAAGGTTTCTGCAGGCGGGGCGCCCGAATCGAGCCTTGCTGGACTTTCCGTCACGAACGCCTTCGAAGTGTCGGGTCTGCGCAATGGGCGGGGACACGTCTGGGCGTCGGGCGTGGTGACAGCCAATGGCCCCTATGCAGCCGTCGATAGCTTCCTCGGCCTGCAGTACGCGGCGCTCAGGTCTGTCGATCAGCTCAGTGCGCTCAAGGCACCTGGGGTCACCCGCATGGGGCCGTTCAGGTCGTTCCGGCAGTGGCTCCGATGGTCGTTCGGGCGGTCGCCGGGATGATCGCGTTTTCGTGCGACGTCCGATTTGCTTTCACCTGGAGCCGCCTTCCGGATTTTCAGTTCGCGATACGCGAGAGATGAGCCCATGACCCCTACGTTGCTCGGCCGCTGGCATACCCGCCTCATCCTTTTCTTCTTCATCGGGCTACCCGTGACGTTCCTCTACGCCTGGTATCTCTCGGCGTGGGGGCTCTCCAACACGTTCACGCTCTCCTGGCCTTTCCAACAGGTATGGCTGCGGCTGCCGCCTCTCGAGCTGTCGATTTTCCAGGATCCGTTCAAGTTTCTGACCGCCCTCTTGATCCTGGGTCTGGTGCTCGACGTCGCCTACATCCAGATCCAACGCTTCCATTGGGACCAGGACTGGCCGTTCGCCTACCAGTTCTTCTTCTCGTGGGTGGAATTTTTCCTGGTGTTCTACGCCATGGATTTCGGGTTGCTCGACTTCATGTTCCCAGACGGGCGCATCCCGTTCTCGACGGCGGTGTGGCATTTCTCTTGGGTGTTCACGCTGTCGTTCATCGGCGTGCTGGCTTTGGTCCAGATCTTCCTGGTGCGGTGGCGCTTCAAGGGGGGCGAACTCGGCCGGCTGCCGATCCGCTGACCGCGAGGGGCACGGCGCGGGAGCGGCCACGAGCGGCGGCGCCGCTGATGTCGGGGCCATTCGACAGGCCGGTGAAAGAAGCTCTTGCGCTTGCCGCGGACGCACACTAGGAAAGCGGGGCGTTGCGCCCCCGGGGTGTAGCGCTTCCCACCCAGGTTCGGGGCCGTAGCTCAGCTGGGAGAGCGCGTGAATGGCATTCACGAGGTCAGGGGTTCGATCCCCCTCGGCTCCACCAATTTCAACTTGAGACTTCGGGGCGCGATGTGTCGCCGATGGGTCGGCGTCGGCGCGACCGGGCTGTCCATGGTGCTTGACGCTCGACGGGTGATCCGCTCCCAATTGATGGGTAAGAGCCGATCCGTCGCTGCCACCGAAAGGACCGCCATGCCAGGAGCCCTGGAGGGCCTCGTCGTCCTCGATCTAACAAGCCTGCTCTCGGGTCCATATGCGGCGATGATGCTCGCCGATCATGGCGCCGACGTGATCAAGATCGAGCGCAAGGGGAAGGGCGACGACGCCAGACGGATGCCGCCGTTCGTCGAGGGCGAGAGCGCGCCGTTCATGATCTGGAACCGCAACAAGCGGTCGGTCGAGCTCGACCTGAAAGAGGAAGGGGACCGGGAGATCCTGCTCGGACTTGTCGATGGAGCCGACATCCTGATCGAGAACTTTCGTCCCGGAACGCTCGCCCGGCTGGGCCTCGGCTATGAGACCCTCAAGGCGCGCAATCCGCGACTCATCTATGCCGCGATCTCGGGCTTCGGCCAGACAGGTCCCTACGCGAGCCGAGGCGGCTTCGACCTGATGACGCAGGGCATGTCCGGCCTCATGAGCACGTGCGGGCCGGCCGATGGTCCGCCACACCGGCTGCCCATTGCGATCTCGGATGTGGCGGCGGGCATGTTTCTCGCCTTCGGCATTCTGGCTGCGGTGGAAGCTCGGCACAGGACTGGCCGCGGGCAGATGGTGGAGACGTCTCTGCTCGAGGCGGCGACCTCGTTCGGCGTCTACGAGGCTGCGCATTACGCGGCGCTCGGCACGCGGCCCGAGCGGATCGGGCAGGCGCACCGCGGCAGCGCGCCTTATCAGTGTATCGCAGCGGCGGACGGCTACCTGACGATCGGTGCGGCGCAGCAGAACTTCTGGGAACGGCTCGCGAAGATCATAGGGCGTCCCGAGCTTTGCGACGATCCTCGCTTTCGCACAAACGCCGATCGTGTCGCGAACAACGCCGTGCTGATCGAGATCATCGAGGCGGTTGTTCGAACGCGGCCGAAAGCGCATTGGCTTGCCGAGATGGAGAAGGCCGGCATTCCGTGCGGGCCGGTGCTGCATTACGACGAGGTATTCACCGATCCTCATATTCTCGCGCGAGACATGTTCGTTCCCACCGCGCACAGCCGGGCGGGAACCTTCAACACCCTCGGGGTGACGGTGAAGCTCTCGGAGACGCCCGGGGCCGTTCGCTCCGCCGCGCCAACGCTCGGCGAGCACACTGACGAGGTGCTCGCTGTGGCAAGGGCGAAAAAGATGGCGACTTGAGCCCCTGGTGCTCGCGCCGGCTCGTTTCGTGAATGGGCGTGGACGGTCATTTACGCTTTCTCAACCCTTCCGGCGCACGATTCGGTGACGCGAAGTGGGTCGCGGGGCCGATTGCCCAGCGGAAGTCTCAATCGCGTCGCAATCCGGCCTTGGCACACCCCTATCGACAGAAGTCGGGGAGCGACCGGATGTTTGATCGGACCGGGGTAGTGCGTAAAATGCGACAACAGGCGTTGATCGGAGCGCTTATCGTCGTCGGGGCCGGGCTTCCTGCGACCGCGGGGCAACTCCGGGACGACGATCTCAAATCTGCTGTTGCAGGCAAGACGGTGACTATCGACACACCGCTCGGCCTTCCGATCACCGTGAATTATGGCGCCAACGGCATGATGACGGGATCGACCGGCACAGCGCTCGGGGTCTATCTCGGCGCGCCGAAGGACCGTGGCCGTTGGCATGTCCGCAATGGCAAGCTGTGCCAGAAATGGTTCAAGTGGCTGTCCGGCGATACGACGTGCCTCACCATCAATCAGGAAGGGCAGAAGATCTATTGGCGCAGCGACGAGGGGCAGACCGGAACAGCCATGATCGAGGCTGGTCCACCGGCGCTCGACGGCGTTACGGCGGCTGGTCTCGGTGTGCCGCCGCCACCCGCGGCAAGCAAGGTGGCTGTGCCGTTGACGGCCGGTGCCGCCCCTGAGGTCGTTGCCTTGCCAAAGCCCAAGCCGACGCCTCCCTGGCCGAACGCAAAGGTCGCGCGCGAGACGCCTCGCGAAGCGGATCCGAAGGCTGCACGAGCGGTGGCTGATGCAAGACAAGCCATGCGGCCGCCCCGTCTCGTACGTGCCGTCGCTCCTGCAGCGCGGCCGCGCTATCTGGTGGCGAGCCTGGCGCCGATTGCACGGCCGGAGGCAAGTCAGCAGCCGGCTCCCGTGGTCCCCGTTGCGACTGAGAGCGACGGCGAAGCAGATCCGTTCTCCGTCGGTGCGGAGAGAACCATGAGGCAGGCCGCAGATCGTGCTGCGATCGCGGCCCTGGAGCACCGCTGGTGTCTTTCGAACGCGTTCGCCAAAGGTCCGGCAGGGCCAGATCCGATGCCGCGTTTCACTGCGCCAGAGCTCGTCAGCGCGCCGAGCCTTCTGGCAGTGGCGCAGGAACAGGCGTACTACGGCGAGCTGCCGCTGCACGAGGCTTCATGCCTGACCGAGGAGCCGGCGATCGGCCAGATGGCCCGACTATTGCCCACGGCCCCCTGAGAAAGGCTTCGGCCTTCCTTGGCGTCGCTGGCGAGTGGCCCCGGCTTTGCGGCTCGAACGTTCAGGGCTAGCATTCGGCAAACGTCACAGTCGAACGATGACGTGTCGGATGGAGGAAGGCCTATGGACCCGACGATCGGGGTGCCCGTCATCAAGCGGATTCTCGACTATATCGACAGCGGCACGACGGCGATGGCCGATGCGCCGTGGCAGAACGATGTCGTCGCCTACCACTCGCCCGAGCATCTCGCGGCTGAGATGCAGGTCCTCTTCCGGCAGCAACCGCTTCTGATGGGGCTGTCGTGCGATTGGCCGAAACCCGGCGACTGGCGGACGGACGATCTGGCGGGCGTGCCGATCCTGATCGCGCGCGGCGGCGACGGCGTATTGAGGGCTTTCCTCAATGTCTGCCGCCACCGTGGCGCCAAGGTCGCTGACGGATGCGGGCACGGCAGCGTTTTCTCGTGCCCCTATCATGCCTGGACATATGGCCTCGATGGCCGGCTGCGCGGCATTCCGGACGAGCGCGCTTTCGAAGGTGTGAGGGCGGAGCGCTCAGGATTGACGGCGCTGCCGATCGCCGAGCGGCACGGTCTCGTCTGGGTCCTTCCGACACCGGCGAGCGACGGCGCGACGTCGCTGGAGATCGATCACTGGCTCGGCGGTCTCGGGCCAGAGCTCGCGTCCTACGGGGCGGGAACGTATCATCTCTACGACAAGCGCCTCACCCCCGAGACGATGAACTGGAAGCTGCTCGTTGATACGTTTCACGAGAGCTATCACGTCGGCTTCCTGCACAAGAACAGCCTGACCTCCATTCTGGTCGCCAACGTTTCGGATTTCGAGGCCTTCGGGCCCAATCATCGGCTCGTCTTTCCCCGGCGGAAGATCGAGCGTTTGAAGTCGCTACCCGAAAGTGAATGGGACCTGATGTGGAACTCGGCGACGGTCTACTGCCTGTTCCCCAACACGTTGTTCGTCGCACAAGGCGATCATCTGGAAGTGCACCGGGTATTTCCGGCAGAGGGACGGCCGGACAGGGCGGTGATGGAGACCTCGTTCTACATTCCAAATCCCGTGGCGAATGCAGATGAGGAACGACACTGGAAAGCCAATCTCGACCTCCTCATGAATGTCGTGATGGGTGAAGACTTTCCGGCAGGGCGGTCGATGCAGATCGGCTTCGGCTCGGGCGCGCAGAGCCACATCGTCTTCGGTCGAAACGAGCCTGCGATGATCCATTATCACCAGGCGCTCAGGCGGACTCTGGGGCTCGGGGTCTGAGAAAGCTCCCGAGGAATTCGCAGCGCGATGGCGACTGCGACAGCTTGACAAGAATCCTGGCCAATTGCGAGAGTGGCTAAACGGCTTTCTGTTCGGCAGTTTGCTGCATGCGCCTAAATGGCGAGTGGGGACCTGCCTGGAAGGCGACGAAGGGCCGGGGAGGCTGCTTACGTCGATTTCCGGATCGCGAGCCAACAAAAGATCAAGCCCGGGCCCCAAAGAACCGGGTAATTGGGAGGAAGGCATCGTGAGGCTGGTCCACCGCCAGCGCGATTACACGCGCGCGGACAATCTATTGCGCAATTCAAATGTCGGTGCCGGGCCTTCGGCGACTGCGCCTCGCCTTGCGCGGGGAGCTGCAGCATGAGCGAGGCGATGACGGGAGCGGTCGCGTCCTCGGATATCGATCTCGCGGTCGAAGGAGTCGCCAAGCGGTTCGGCGGCGTTGTGGCCTCGGCCGGCGTCTCAATGAATGTGCCCAAGGGCAAGATCGTCTCGGTGATCGGGCCAAACGGTGCCGGCAAAACGTCGCTGATCAACATGATCTCGGGGTTCTACAAGCCCGATACAGGCCGGGTGGTGTTTCAAGGCCGCGACATCACTGCGCTCAGGCCCTACGAGATCGCGGCGCTTGGTGTCGCGCGGACGTTCCAGAACATCGCCCTGTTCTCGGGTCTCACCGTGCTCGACAACCTGATGCTCGGCCGGCACGTGCGCATGCGCTCGAGCGTTCTGTCGAGCCTCCTCTATTGGGGGCCGGCACAGACGGAGGAAATCGCAAACCGTAAGGTTTGCGAGGAAATCATCGAGTTCCTGAAGCTCGAGGACCTGCGCAAACAGCAGACCGCGGCGCTGGCCTACGGTCTCAGGAAGCGGGTCGAGCTTGGGCGCGCGCTGGCCCTCGAGCCGAAGCTTCTGCTTCTCGACGAGCCGATGGGCGGCATGAACCAGGAAGAGAAGGAGGACATGGCCCGCTACATCCTCGATGTGAACGGGGAGCGTGGCGTCACCGTCGTCCTGATCGAGCACGACATGGGTGTCGTGATGGATATATCGGACCACGTCGTGGTGCTCGACCGGGGGCGCAAGATCGCCGAGGGAACGCCGGCCGAGGTGCAGCAGGACCCTGCCGTGGTTGCCGCCTACCTCGGCACGAAGCGGGAGGCCGAGTGATGAACCTTCTCGATTCTGCTGAAACGTCGACGCTGCCCAAGCTCGTGATGCGCAATTCCCGCATGTTCGGCGCCGAACCGGCGATGCGGGAAAAGAACCGCGGTATCTGGCAGACGCTGTCCTGGCGAGAGGCGGCCGACTACCTGCGCGATCTCGCGCTGGGCCTCAGCAGCCTCGGCTTCGGCCGTGGGGACAAGCTTTCTGTCGTGGGTGACAACCGGCCCGCGCTCTATCTCGCACAGCTTTCGGCGCAGGCGCTCGGCGGCGTGGCGATTCCCGTCTACCAGGACGCGATCGCGAGCGAGCTCGTCTATGTGCTCAATCACGCCGAAGTTTCGATGATCGTGGCGGAGGACCAGGAGCAGGTCGACAAGATTCTATCGCTCCGGGACCAGCTACCGAACCTCAAGTGGATCATCTTCGAGGATCCGCGCGGTCTCGCAGGCTCGGACGAGCCGATCCTCAAGTCGCTCGAGGACGTTCTTGCGCTCGGCAGGGCTTCCACCGCCAGGACCGAGTTCGAGCGTGAGCTCGCGGCCGGCTCTGCCGACGACATCGCGATGATCGCCTACACGTCGGGGACGACAGGACAGCCGAAAGGGGCGCTTCTTTCGCATCGCAACATGATCGCGACGGCGGAGAACTATATTCGCGGCGAAACGGTCGAGCGTGGGGACAACTGGCTCGCATTTTTGCCGATGGCGTGGGTTGGCGACGCCATGTACTCGCTTGCCGTCGCGCTCGTCGCGGGGGCGACGGTGAACTGCCCGGAAAGCCCAGAGACGGTGCAACGCGATCTGCGCGAGCTCGGTCCGACGATCGTTCTGGCGCCGCCGCGCATATGGGAGACGCTACTGACCCAGGTGCAGGTGCGTGCAGCCGATTCCTCGGCATTCAAGCGGCGGGTGTTCGAGTATTTCAGGGGCGTGGCGGAGCGGCGGGAGCTGCTGTTGCAGGACGGCAAGCCTGTGCCCGGCGGCTTGAAGCTCGCCTACGCGCTCGGGGAATGGCTGGTGTACCGGCCGGTGCGGGATCTGCTCGGATTCAGGCTCGCGCGCTGGGCGGTAACGGGCGGAGCGCCGCTCGGGCCGGACACGTTTCGCTTCTTCCGGTCGTTCGGGATCAATCTGAAGCAGGTCTACGGCCAGACCGAAGCTTCGGCGCTCGTCGCTTTCCAGCGCGACGGTCAAGTCGATCCCAACGGGGTCGGGGAGCCGGTGCCGGGGCTCGAGTTTCGTATCGCGGATAACGGCGAGCTGCAGGTGCGAGGTCCGGGCGTCTTCGTCGGCTACTACAAGCAGGACGACGTGACGGCCGAGACGAAGACGCCCGACGGCTGGCTCAAGACGGGCGACGCCGCGGTGATCTCGCCGCAGGGGCAGCTCTCGATCATCGATCGTGCCAAGGATGTCGGACGGCTCGCGGACGGGACGCCTTTCGCGCCGCAGTTCATAGAGAACAAGTTGAAGTTCTCTCCTTTCATACGCGAGGCAGTGGCGTTTGGCGACGGCCGGGACTTCGTCGCGGCCATGGTCGCGATCGATATGGAGACCGTAGGCAACTGGGCGGAACGCAACGGCCTAGCCTACACCAGCTTCATGGATCTGGCGCGCAAGCCTGAGGTCGCAAGACTCATCTGCGAAGAGGCGATGAAGATCAATGCGACGCTTCCCGAGGCCACGCGGGTCAATCGCGTGCTGCTGCTGAACAAGGAGCTCGATGCGGACGACAACGAGATCACGCGCACGCGCAAGGTCAGGCGCAGCTACGTCGCCGAGAAGTACAAGCCCGTGATCGATGCCTTCTATGGGGGCAAGGATAGCGCCGAGGTAACGATGGAGATCACGTTCGAGGACGGGCGCAAGACGACGCTCGATGCGACGATCGCCATCCACGACGTGCCGGCTGACGCTGCAGCACGGGCAGCAGCCTAGGGAGGGTTGGGATGCCGGCCGAAGAGCTCGAATTTCTGTTCAGCCTCGTGGTCAGCGGGCTGTCGATCGGGATGATGTATTCGCTGATCGCGCTCGGTTTCGTGCTCGTCTACAAGGCGACGGACGCCATCAACTTCGCTCAGGGCGAGTTCGTGATGCTGGCGGGCTTCGCATGCGCGACGACGCTCGCCTACAGCGCCCCGCTCTGGCTCGCGATCCTCGTCGCCGTCGTCGTGATGGTCGGCTTCAGTTTTGCGCTCGAACGCGTCGTGCTCAGACCGTTGCTCGGCCGCCCGGTGGTGGCGGTTATCATGGCGACGATCGGGCTCGCGGCGATCCTGCGTGGGTTGCCGCCGATCACGATAGGTGCGCAGACGAAGACGATACCGCTGCCGATCGGGGACGACCCGATCCCGTTCTTCTGGACGACGCTGCCGCCGATCCAGGTTCTGGGACTTGTTGCGTCCGCGCTCTGCCTCGCCGGGTTCACCTGGTTCTTCACGAAGAGCCGGATGGGTGTCGCGATGAGGGCCGTCGCCGACAATCAACAAGTTGCAATGGCGATGGGCATCAACGTCGAGCGCTACTTCGCTATCGCGTGGGCGATGGCGGGAATCGTGGCGGCTGTCGGCGGCATCATCTGGGGCTCGATGCTCGGCGTCGACACACAGCTCGCGCTGGTCGGCCTCAAGGTGTTCCCGGTGGTCATCCTGGGCGGGCTCGATTCGATCATCGGGGCCGTGGTGGGCGGACTCATCATCGGCGTCGTCGAGAGCGTAGCGGCAGGCTACCTCGACCCGCTCGTGGGTGGTGGCACGAAGGACTTCGCGCCCTACGTGCTGATGATCGTCGCTCTGATGTTCAAGCCCTACGGTCTTTTCGGCAAGCGCAAGATCGAGCGCATCTAAGACTATCGAGCAGAGGGAGCTCAGCGCCGTGTTCTATCGCGAAGCCGGTAACTTCAAGACCACCTACGCCGACGACATGGCGTTGTTCCCATTGCCGCTGACGCGGTATTCGGCCTTCGCGCTGCTGTTCCTTTTCGCGCTGGTCGTGCCGCTCGTCATGCACGAGTACTACCTCTCGATCTTCAACCTCATCTTCATCGCGATCGTGGGCGCGCTCGGGCTCAACGTGCTGGTGGGGTGGACGGGGCAGATCTCGATCGGACACGCAGCGTTCATGTCGGTCGGAGCCTATACAGCCGCCAACCTTGCGACCCGGCTCGACCTCCCGTTCTGGATCACGTTGCCAGCCGGTGGTCTGATGGCTGCCTTCATCGGTGCGATCGTCGGCATACCTTCGCTGCGTATCAAGGGCACGTATCTGGCCATCGCGACGCTGGCGAGCCAGCTCATCATCGAGTGGATCATCAATCACACCCCGGCGATCTCGGGCGGGGCCGCCGCATCGATCGAGGTGGAGCGCCCGACAATCTTCGGCTACGAGATCAAGTCGCAGCGCGATCTCTATTTCTTCACGCTGTTCTTTGCGGTGATCGCGATCGTGGCCACGATGAATCTCATCAGGAGCCGGATCGGGCGCGCTTTCATCGCAATCCGCGACCAGGATATCGCGGCCGAGATCATCGGCATCAACATCTTCCGCTACAAGCTGATCGCTTTCGCAATCTCGTCGGCGTATGCGGGAGTCTGCGGCGTGCTCTACACCTACTATTTCGGCATCGCAAACTACGAGGCGTTCCAGATCGTCGTTTCGATCGACTACCTGGCGATGGTCATCATCGGCGGGTTAGGCTCGGTGCTGGGGTCTGTTCTCGGCGCGGTCTTCGTCACGGCATTGCCGGTGGTGATCCGTCTCACGGTCGAAGCCTTCGGGGGCTACATTTGGGACCCGGCAGCGCTCTCAGCCGTAGCCGCCAGCATGCGGCTCGTCATCTTCGGCGGCCTCATCATCTTCTTCCTGGTCGTCGAACCGGAGGGGCTGGCGCGACTGTGGCGCAACATCCGGAATTACTTCCGGGTATGGCCCTTCTCGTATTGACGGGCCGGCGGGACGAAGCAAAAGACGACTACGGCAATCAACAATAAAACGAGGAGGAAGCAACGACATGAAAATCAGGAAATCTCTCGGGCTCGGGGCGGTGACCCTTGCCGGGGCGCTGGGCTTCGCAGGCTTGGCCCAAGCACAGGACAAAGAGATCGTCATCGGGGCGCAGTGCGACCGTACAGGCCCGACGCAGATCGTCGGCAACGTGCTTTGCCCTGCCTATCACCACTACATGAATCTCGTGAACAAGCGCGGCGGCGTGGAGGGCTACAAGCTCAAGGTTCTCGAGATCGACCACGAGTACAAGGTGCCGCCGGCAATCGAGGCGCACGAGCGGTTCAAGAAAGAAGGCGCCATAATGACGAGCGCCTTCGGCACGCCGCAGCTCCTCGCCCTATTGAAGAAGTTCGAGGAAGACAAGATGCCGGTGACATCGCCGGGCATCGGTTCGTCGGCGGCGGCCGACGGGAAGGCCTATCCCTTCGTGTTTCCGATCGCGGCGACGTACTGGTCGCAGGCAGGCGGCGCGGTGAAGTTCGTCAAGGACCGCCTCGGGGGCAAGCTCAAGGGCAAAAAGATCGCCTACATCTTCTTCGACAACCCGGCAGGTCGCGAGCCCATCCCGCTGCTCGAGGAGCTGGCAAAGCTCGAAGGCTTCACGATGCGTACCTTCGGCGTGCCGTCGCCAGGCATCGAGATGGCTGCCCAGGTGCTCGACATCACGTCGCGCTTCAGGGCCGATTTCGTCATCGCGCATCTCTTCGGTCGTGCCCCGGCCGTTGCGATCAAGGAGTTCAAGTCCAAGGGCTTTCCACTCTCCAAGGTGGTCGGGCTGGTCTGGGCCGGGGCCGAGGCTGACATCATCGCAGCCGGCGGATTCGGCGTCGCGGAAGGGTACAACACCATCCAGTACGCGGGCGTCGGCGGCGATTTCAAGGTGATCAAGGAAATCCTCGCCATGCTCAAGGAAGAGGGCAAAGAGCCGGGCAAGGAGTTCCAGAGCACGGTGACATTCAACCGAGGCGTCTACCAGGGTGCGGTACACGTCGCGGCGATTGCCAACGCGATCAAAGCCAAGGGCGGCGGAAAGCCGACGGGCGATGACCTGCGCAAAGGCTTCGAGAGCGTATCGTCGCTCGACCCGACACTCGACGGCTTGGCACCTCCTTTGAAGCTCACGCCAGAGGACCACGAAGGCGGCGGCTGGGTACAAATCTGGTCAATCAAGGGCGGCAAGTTCGTCAGGACGACCGACTGGTACCAGGGTTACCGCAAGGAGGTGCTCGCGCACGTCGCGGCCGAAAACAAGAAGAAGTAGGGCAGCACTGCCGCCGGCCGCCCTCGGGTGGGGCTGCCGGTGGCGACCTTCGCGCAAGCGGCCGATGGTGGCGGCGCTTGCGGCAGCATTCCACACGAACGCGAGGACGAGACCGATGCAAGACGCCGCGGCTCGCGACGGAGCGAGGCAGGCCACCGCTCCGATGCTGGCGATCAACAACATCGAGGTCGTCTACGACAACGTCGTGCTCGTGCTGAAGGGGGTGTCGCTCGATGTGAAGCAGGGAGCGATCACGACACTTCTCGGCGCCAACGGCGCGGGTAAATCCACGACGCTCAAAGCCATTTCGGGGATTCTCTTCACCGAGCGAGGCAGCATCACCAAGGGATCGATCATGCTCGAGGGCAGGCCGATCCACGGCCGGCGGCCGTTCGAGGTGACGAAGCTGGGCATCGCGCAGGTATTCGAGGGGCGCCGCGTGTTCGAAAGCCTGAGCTGCGAGGAAAATCTCGTCGCAGGCGCCCACACAGAGCCCGACATGGGGAAGATCCGCGACGGTATCGAACGGGTCTTTACGTACTTCCCGCGCATCAAGGAAAGGCGCAATCAACTCGCGGGCTATCTCTCGGGCGGTGAGCAGCAGATGCTCGTCATCGGACGCGCATTGATGTCGAGCCCCAAGGTGGTGCTGCTGGACGAGCCCTCGCTCGGCTTGGCGCCAATGCTGGTCGAAGAAATCTTCGGTATCGTGAAGCGACTTGTCGCGGAGCAGAATCTTTCGGTTCTGCTGGTCGAGCAGAACGCGACAATGGCGCTCACGGTTGCTGACCACGGCTACGTCATGGAGAACGGCCGGATCGTTCTCGAAGGAACGGCGGAGCAGCTTCGCTCGAACTCGGATATTCGCGAGTTCTACCTCGGGCTCAACGAGGGCGGGCACAAGAAATCCTACCGCGATGTGAAGCACTACAAGCGCCGCAAGCGCTGGCTCAGCTGATCCGCTTGAGTGATGTCAAGATCTGCGCTCGAATGTCCGGACAATCTGGTCGGCGGCGCTGCCTTGGCTGTTCGGCGCCTGCGGCCTAGTTGGGAGACGTTCCATGATCACGAAATTCGATAGCCTTTATGCGGGGCACACAGACCTCGACAACTGCGGCTACCAAGGTACGCCGATCAATGCGCGGCGCTACGACAACGAGCATTTGGCCACCTCGCTGTTCAAGGCCGAGGCGATGGCGCAGATGATGGACCGCAACGGCTACGACACCCTTTGGATGGCGGAGCATCACTTCCAGCGCGAGGGTACCGAGTGCATCCCGAACGTGCTGATGATGGCGCTTCACTTGGCGCATAGGACGACGAAGCTCAGGATCGGCTGCGGCTTCAACATCGCGCCGATGTGGCATCCGCTGCGCCTCGCGGAAGATTATGCCATGGCGGACATCCTGACGGGCGGGCGCGTCACGTTCGGGCTCGGCCGCGGCTATCATACGCGCGAAGTCGAGACGTTCGGCTCGCCGCTGATCGACCAGGCGGCCAACCGCGAGCTCTTCGAGGAGCAGGTCGATATCATCTTCAAGGCGTTCCACAACGACAGCTTCAGCCATAAAGGCAAGAATTACACGCTGCCGGCGCGGGTGCCTTATCGCGGCTACGACCTGGAAGACATGACGCTCGTGCCTCGGCCGTTCCGACAGCCGGTCGAATGCTGGCAGCCGATCCAGGGCGGCACGATGCGGGCCTTCGAATTCATGGCGAAGTACGGCATTCAGGGCGTGCTCGGCGGCGGGTCGTCGGAGGGCGGCGCGATGCACCAGATGATCATCGACTGGCAGACCGCCCACAAGAAGGTGCGCGGGATGAACCTTGAACTCGGCGAGCGGCTGGCGATCGGATACCACTTCATGATCGCGGACACGCGCGAGAAGGCTATGCAGGCCGTCGCCAAATACTACGAGGAGAACATGAAGATGTTCGGAGAGCTGCGCCTCGTAAAGGCGCTCTCAGACGAGCAGATCGCGGCGATGCGGGATCCGGCCAAGGCCAAGGGCGTCAAGCTGCCGTCTATCGAGGACGCGGAGGCAACCGGCGGCTTCCTGTGCGGGCCGCCGGATCTCATCATAGAGAAGCTCAAGGCGATCGAGAAGAAGTACCCGGGGCTCGAGCGCGTGAACATGAGCATGCCGGTCGGCGTGCCGCTCAATATGTGGCTCGACCAGCACGAGCGGCTCGCCAGAGAGGTGATGCCGGCTTTCAATATCAAGAAGCACTGATCGAGATGCAAAGGGCGCCGGGAAGAGGCCCGACGCCCTTAGAGATAGGGCGGCCCGCATCGACAACGAGCGAGTCGTCGGAGTCACTCGGCGAGTCGCAGCTCGACCCGGCGATCGGCCTGATAGATCTCCTGAAGAGAGGCGGTCTTGCGGTCGATGCCTTCGTAGGGCTCTGACTTGCCCTTGGCCAGAAGCTCGAGCTTACCCTGGTAGCCGTTCTTGCGAAGATAGCCTTCGATCGCGTCGAGGCGACGGCGAGAGAGATCGAGATTGTAGTCATCGCTGCCACGTACGTCGGCGTGGCCCGAGAGCGTGATCGAATGGGGCCGGGTTATTTGTAGATACTCCGCCAGCAACTGAGCGGCGCGTGTGCCTTCTGTGGTCAAAACGGCCTCGCCCGTCACGAAGGTGATCGGAAGCGGCATGGCCGTAATGGCGTTGCCTCGGTCCGCCGTATTGTCGTTCTGGCCAGCCCTCGCTTTGGCCCGCTCGACCATGGCGGCGAACTCTCCGATGGCACGGCTCTCAGCGGTTGCCGGTTTCGGAGGCAGGATCGGGCGAGCCTTCGGGGTCGCCGCGGCCAACTCGACTCGTCCGGCACCCTTTGGCACATCGAGCGAGACAGTGGGACTTGCTAGTCCGGCCAACTGCGCTGCATCGGACGTGACACTGAGGGTGAGGGGACCGGCGGGGAAAGCCCGGGTCACGATCGCCGACCACTGGCCGTCGTCGGACGCCGTGACCACTGTGACAACTTCGCCGTTGGCGACGATCGAAACCCGGCTCCCGGCAGGGGCGCGGCCGCCAATGACCGAAACGCCCTCGGCATCGATTCGGGCGAAATCGATTTTCAGCACGCTGCCCGATACGGCCGGTTTGCTCGGGGTCAGCATCGGGCCAGCCGCCGGTGCCGTGGCCGGGACAGGCGCGGCTTGCGTCTCGGAGGGGCGAGCGAGACGGGGTGCTCCCACGGATGCTGTCTTCTCGGCAACAGCGGGTGCATCGGGTGTGGACGACGAGCCCCAAGACAGAAGACTTGCGAGGTCAATTCGGGGTATCTTCAACTCGCCTTGGAAAGCGAGGACTCCGAGACCGAACAAGCATAGCAGGGCGGTGGGGATAAAAACGCGCAAGGTTCGGCGCATGGTTTGCATCTCGCAAACTGGAGAACTCAACTTGACGACATGTCCCTCTGTAGACCTGTTGTGCCGGCTCTGCAAGGAGGGTCAGCTTATTGATGCGTTAAGCATTTTTGGCTCGGCAGGGCGGCAGAGTGCCCTACGGCCGCGTTGTGCGTAAGCCAATCGAGTCCATCTTTAGAGACTCCGGAACCGGCCCTAAGAACGGGCAACGAGGACGAAAGGGCAACGCCAATCGTGTCCGTATCAAGCGCCATAATCCGAAAGAAGGTAGGCCGGGCGCGCCTAGTGGCGGCCGTTCTGGCGTTCATCAGCCTACCCTCGTTTCCGTATGCTGCGCAGAGCGATGCGTTACGAGACTGCAACGAGGCAATCGACCCGACACTGCGAATCGCTGGGTGCACAGCCATCATCGAGGCTAGGCCGCCCGCCGATGCACTTGCCGTGGCACTGATGAACCGGGGCATCGGCCATGCGGCGGAAGGGGAATTCGAAGTCGCCCTCAAAGATCTGGACTCGGCACTCGAGGTTGAGCCGGGCATGCCGGCAGCGCTCTACAATCGAGGCAACGTCAATCTTGACCTCAGCAATAATGAGGCAGCAATCCGGGATTTCAGCGACGTGATCCAGGCGGAGCCGAGGTTTGCCCTCGCCTGGCTCAACCGGGGATTGGCACGCGAGCAGGCTGGCGACTTGGAAGGCGCACAGCGAGACCTCGAACAGGCTCTCGTGCTGGACAAGTCGCTGCAACCGGCACGTCGGGCGCTGGCACGGATCAAGAAGGATCGGTGAACTGAGCCCAGAGCGTCGAACGAGGGTGCTGCTTCAGCTTCCGCGGCGAAGGCGATTGGGCCTCACGTATCCGGCATCCTTCAAGGCCTTCTGGCAATGCGACGACAGAGTCCGGCCTTTCGCCTCCATGCAGCGGCGCAACTCGTCCGAGCCAAGCGCATAGGGAGAGCAGTAGCGGTAGTAGTCGTCCTTGCACTGATTCTCGACTTCAGCGGGATATGTTGATTGCGCTCGAAGGGTCGAGGCAGCGCCGAAGGAGGCGACGGTGAAGAGCAAGCCTGCGGTAACTGCAATGCGCAGGCTCGATCGTCCTGTGCCATCCCTGATCATGAGCGTGCCCCCCAGCACTTGATGAAACATCGGATCGTCCGTGATCCTCCGAGCGGCGTGTGACGGGCCAGAACGGCCAGAGCGACGCCGCCGTCGAATCCCCATGCGTCGTAATTTACCGTACGCCGGCTTCTTCGAGCCAGCGCCTCTGATGGAGCGAACGAAGTTCGCGGGGAGGCTGTGGTACGCGGGACACGTGTTTATCTCTAGTCCTTCGCGTAAGGGTTGGTGCCCTTTCGGAGAGAGAAACGGATCGGCGTGCCCGGCAAGTCGAAGGTGTCGCGCAGGCTATTCACGAGATAGCGGACATAGGAGGCGGGAAGGTCTCCAGGCTTCGAGCAGAACGCGACGAACGCTGGCGGGCGGGTCGACGGCTGGGTGACATAACGGATGCGGATGCGCCTTCCGCTCGCGGCCGGCGGGGTGTGCCGGTCAAGAGCTTCCTGCAGCCATCTGTTGAGGGCGGCGGTCGGTACACGCTTATTCCAGACTGCGTGGGCGGCCAGAACTGCGTCCATCATCTTGTCGACACCGCGGCCCGAGAGTGCGGACACGGTGACGACGGTGACACCGGCGGCGTCTGCGAACTTTTCAGCGACGGTCTCGCGGAGATCCTTGAGGGCGCGAGGTTTGTCCTCGATGGCGTCCCACTTGTTGACGGCGACGACGAGGGCACGCCCCTCCTCAATGATCCGATTGCCGATCAACAGGTCCTGCTGCTCGAAGGGATGGGTGGCATCGACGAGAAGGACGACAACCTCTGCGAAGCGGATGGCGCGCAGTGCATCGGAGGCGGCGAGCTTCTCGGCTTCCTCGGAGATGCGTGCTTTCCGGCGGAGGCCCGCGGTATCGAAAATGCGTATGGAGCGACCTTTCCAGACGAGGTCGGTGGCGACAGAATCGCGGGTCAACCCTGGTTCCGGGCCGGTGATCATACGCTCCTCGCCAAGGACCGTATTGACCATCGTGGACTTGCCAGCGTTGGGCCGACCGACGATGGCAAGTCGTATGGGCCGGGAGGCGTCCTCGTCCGGGGCTTCTTCCCCGGGGGCAAGGGAAACCGCTTCCTCGTCAGCGGGCTCGCTCCGTCGGCGGCGCCTTCGGCTCACGGGCTTCGGCTCCAGGGCAAGGGCGGTCAACATCTCGCCCTCCAGATCGGATAGTCCCTCGCCATGTTCGGCTGAAATGGCGACCGGCTCGCCGAGGCCCAGTTCAAAGGCCTCGTAGAAGCCGTCCGAGCCGGCGCGGCCCTCGCACTTGTTGGCGACCAGGACCACCCGGGTCGCGGCGCGCCGGGTTATCTCGGCAAAAGCCTTGTCGGCGGGGGTAATGCCGGCCCTGGCGTCGATGACAAAGAGCACGAGGTCGGCCCTGGCAAGGGCCTGCTCGCTCTGGGCGCGCATCCGGGCGGAAATCGTGTCCGGCCCGCTTTCCTCGAGGCCCGCCGTGTCGACGAGGCGGACAGGGTTTCCGGCCAGGAGAGCATCGCCCTCACGCCGGTCACGGGTCAGACCGGGCAAATCCGAGACGAGCGCCGTGCGCTTGCCGGTCAATCGATTGAAAAGGGTGGATTTGCCGACGTTCGGGCGTCCGACGATGGCAACGATCGGTGGCATGCGAGACAAGTCTCCGGGCGACGACGATCTACGAGGCGCGCCCACTCCTAGCAGAGTTTTTCGGCGGTTCCAGCCCTTGCAAAATCGCCGAGTGGTCAGATTTGGTCTGATATTAGCAAATTGCCAACCAAGCAGCTCGAAGCGAGGTCGGAATATTTTGTTGACCTTCATTTAGCAGTTTTCTGTGATACTTTATTCGTACGCGAATGTTCGAAGTCGGGGGCGTGAAGTGCGGACGATGTTCTGGCGCAAAAAGAACGAAAAACTGGAAAAACGCCTGAGCACGGTCGTCGAGACTTCCGAGCGCGTCAGGAGATCGATGCAGCTTCCACCCTCACGGGTGACGATCGACACGTCGTATGTGGACTGGGCCCGAAGCGCCCAGGACGAAGCGCACTTCGCAGATCATGATGATGCGACGCTTTCTGCCGAGCCCGACGAGAGCGGGGAAATTTCTGGTGGCCACGTTCCACATGAAGCCGAGGGCGACTACCATATCGGGGCCGATCAAGAGCGCGCGGGCGCTGGCAGCAGTCCAGGTGGCGTCGGGGACGCCGGCCAGTCGCGGGAAGCGCTTGTCGCCGCGGCCCGCCAGGCTTCGGATGCCCTGAGGGACAAGTCCGACAGGCGCGTTGCCGAAGTCGAGCGGGTGCAGGCCGAACTCTTGCGCCGTGCCGAGGAGGCCGAGAACGAGCTGCTGGCGCTGTGCGAGGCGATCGACGAGCGCGATCAGGTTGCGCAGGAAGCCCAACAATCGCTCGAGGCTGAAATTGCTGCGCGCCAAGCCGCCGAGGCGGCGCGCGATGAGATGGCACGCAAAGTCGCCGAGGCCGAGAAGGCCTTGGCGCCGCTGCGTGCCGCGGCCGAAACCCGGGATCGAAACGCGCGGGCGCAGGCTCAAGCTCTCGAACGCGAGACCGCTACCCGGCGTGCCAGTGAAGCGGCCCGTGACGAGCTGGCCCGCAGGCTAAAGGGGGTCGAGAACGAGCTGATCACGCTCCGAGCGTCGGCGACGGGCGAAGGGCGCAAATTCGACGAGCTCAAGGAAGCGCTCGAGCGCGAGACTGAGGCGCGCTGTGCAGCCCAAGCCGAGCGCGATACCCTGCGCTCACGTCTCGAGGCCGAGGCACAGACGATGGCGGTTCTGCGGGAAGCGGCTGCCTCACATGATGGGAAGCTGGCAGAGCTGTCTGAAGCCTTGAAGGGCGAGAGGGATGCTCGACTGGCTGCCGAAGCAGCGTGGGATGCAGCCAATCAACGCGCGATCGACGCCGAAGAAGCGCTGTTGGCACTCGAGAAGGTGACAGAGGCAGGGCGACTGGCGGCGGAAGAGCGGGTCGCCGCTCTCGAGCGTGACGTCGCGGCTCGCCTCACGGCGGACGAGGAGCGCGAGACCTGGACGCGTCGCGCCGTCGAGGCCGAGGAACGGTTGGCCGAGTTGGATGTTCTCGCGCAGACGCGCAGCGAAATGATCGCAGAGCAAGCAGAGGAAATCGGACGCGAGGCAGCCGCGCGTCAAGCTGCCGAGACGGAGCGCGACGAGTGGGCACGGCGTGCGGCTGAAGCCGAGCGCGAGCTTGCGGCAGCGCGGGAAGGCTCTGCTGCGCAGGCGGAGCTGGTTGCGGCACGTCAGGCGGCCGAGACGGAGCGTGACGAGTGGGCACAGCGTGCGGCTGAGGCCGAGCGCGAGCTGGAGTCGCTGCGTCAGATCGTTCAGACGCAGACGACCGCGACAGCACCGCAGGACGACATGGTAGAAGGAAAGGTGCCGGCACCGAAGCCACGAGAGCCGCTAGCTTCCGAGCCTCGCCAGTCGTCGGTGCGGAAGGCGGCCAAAGCCGCGCCACAAGCGCCCAAGACCGACCTGGACCCCAAGGCAGAATCGGCACCAAAAGCCGCTCATCCGGAAAAGGCAGAGCCGCCCCCGGCCAAGCCGGCAGACGTTCCGGCCCCCGGCGCAAAAGCCACGGCAGCCGAGGGGCCTGAGGCAACTTCTGCCGAAGGTCGCAAGCTTCGCCGAGTTTCCTCGCAATTGCCTGCAACGCTATGGCGCGAGGGGATGGGCCAGCCGATCAGTTGCACGCTGAAGGACCGCTCTCCCAGCGGCGCGCGTGTCGAGTTCAGGCGCGATTCGGTCATCGAAGGCTTCTCGGCCTTCAATGTCGGCGATCATGCGACCCTGACGATCAATTCCGCCCAGGAAAGGACATGGGTCGGTTGCGAAATCGTCTGGGTCGAGGGACACAAGTGCGGCCTTCGCTTCTCGGGGCAGTTCCGGACCGAGGCGCCGGCTTCCCGGAAATCGGCGCGAGTGGGCGCGCCGGAAAAGGGCTCATCGAAGGGCGGCTCACGGTTTGGGTCGCTGTTCTCGGCCCGCAACTCGTGATCCTGAGCGATGCGCGCCCGGAGCCCTGGCACCGCGTTGCCGGGGCAGGGCCGAGCGCACGAATTGCTTCCCATTCACGGGAGGGGTGGTAGCTCCGGCGCGACACCGCCCGAGGTATGGGTGACGTTCAAAATCATGGCAAGCAGGCTGTAGTAGCCGTGAATGCCGATGAGATCGATGATGCCCTTCTCACCGAACATGGCGACCGCGCGGCCGTAGGTGGCGTCAGAGACATTTCGCGTGCGGCAAAGCTCGTCAAGGAAATCGTAGATGGTGGCCTCGTCCATGCCCATCGCATCGGGACGGCGGCCCGCGGCAATGGCCTCGATGATATCCTTGCGCAGGCCTGCCTTCTCGGCGATCGGTCGGTGGTGATGCCACTCGAAGTTCTGTGACCAGAAGCGCGCGGTAATCAGGATCGCAAGCTCCGAGAGACGCGGCTCGAAAGCGGAATTGAAGCGGAGATATTCGCCGGTACGTTGCAGCCGGCTCATGAACTCGGAGCTGCGGAGCAGCGGGATGAACGGACCCACCAGATGGCCGCGCGGCCCTGACACGATATCGGCGACGGCCTTTTTCTGCTCCGGCGTTTGCTCGCCCTCCGGGATCATGGGCATACGAGACGGCTTCGACATGAAGGGGCGCGCTCCTTTCGGGGGCAGAGAGTTCAAGCTCGGCGCAGTCTAGTCAGCGTGGCGACAGCCGGCCATAGATTTCCCTGGTCGTGCCATTGCGGATGCGAAACCAAGTGGCCCGGGAAATGGAAACGACATCATGGCTCGCGCTTGACGGTCGAGGCGACGACGGCGGCCACGGCACCTTTGTCCTGATTGGTCGGAACAGCGTCCGCGGGCTTCACGCCGGTGGGTGAGGTCCCCTCGATCTCGGCCAGCCATTGTGCCGTACCGCCGTAAGCGGGGTCGCTGCGGAACGTCCGGCTTGGCGTAAAACCATCGGTACGCGATATCGCCTGTGCGACGAGCCGACGAAACTCAGGCACGTCGAAGTAGGAGCCATGCACCAGCTCCTTCCAGGTGAAATAGGTGGTGATCGCTGTATCGGCCGTGTGTTTCGGCTCGGCGGAGGCGAGCTGACCGATGGCGCGCCGGAATTTGGCAAGGGATTGGCTCGCAATTCCGTTCGAATATCCTGTCACCAGATCCGCGATCCCCGAGGGGAGACGTGGCGGTGATGCTTCGATCCAACTCGGGCGGTCGATTGCGCCGACGGCGATTTCGCCTTCCGTGTCATTGCCGAACGCCGCACGTTTGACCTCGGCGTTCGTGATGTTGTTGAGGAGGACGCTGGCGGCGCGGCTCACCACCTTTGCGATGGTGTTGATCAGAAGCATCAGCAGAAGCGACAGCAATCCGAAGATGAGCGGCACGACGATGGCCGGAACGAGGAGACGGATCAGCCCCCTTTGTGTGCGCGTCATGGCATCTTCGCCGCCTATCGCGGACGACAGCTCGTCCGTCACGAGATGCAGGAGCAAGCCGCTGTTTATGCGCAGGTCACGCCCGGCGCCGCAGAGCTTGCCGTTGTTGCACGGCTTGCCGTTCGCCTCGAAGAAGCGCTGGCGAAAACGCAACGCGCGTTCAGCATTGCGCAGATCGGGGAACCTCGCTTCAAGGGCGCGACGCGCCTCGCGATACTGCTCCCAGGCCGCGCCGCGGCGAGCCGTGCCGGCTGTCGATGCATTCTGTTGTTGCTGTCGGCGCATCTCGATGATCTTTTGACGCGCCTCGCGCAAGGCCTTCTCTGCCTCGGGATTCATGCGCGTCTCATAGACGTTCGTCTTCAGCCAGTCGCCGATCCCTACCATCACTGTCGGGGTGGTGAGAACGAGCAGGTAGATCAGCGGCAAGGCGAATATCGAAATTGTGGTGATCGCGGATACGGCGAACGTCCTATCGAAGAACGAGAGCTCGGCTCCCGGCAGAAACGCGAGTCCTTGCACGGCTTCGTCATCGGCGTGGGTCAGCGACAGCCAGCGCGACCCGAAGGCTTCAGCCGCCCTTTGGCGGACGCGGCGACGGTAGTGGAGGAGCGTGCGTGCGTCCCAGTACTTTAGGACGAGATAGAAGAAGATGACGGGCAGGCTCATCATGACCGCCGTCACCACGAGCACGGCGGGGAATGTCGCGCCGAACAGCATTCGATCGCCGGCCCATGTCTCGGTTGCCATGTAGACAAGGAACATGAGAAGCAGCATCAGCGAGGCGACGAAGACGACCTTCCGCATCAGGTCGAGCCGCTGGAAGAGCAGGCGCTCCTTCTTCATCGAGACGAACGGCGTTCCGACGGTGATCCATCGTCTCAACCCGTCCAGCCTCTGCTTGCGCGCGGCACTTTCGAGCAGCGCCCAGCTCATCACCGATCCGCCGTGGCTGTGAGCAACGACGGCGTAGGGCTCTCCGGTCGCGTCGAGAGCCTTCAGGTCCTCGAAGAGGCGCTTGCCGGCGGCGCGCCTCGAAAGCTCGCTGTTAAGCCCGTCCCATTCGAACTGCCTGACCTCGAGCTTGCCCGAGCCTTCTCCGGGAGAGGCGTCGAGCAGCTCCCGGATCTCGTGATCGAAGGCGGATCCGGATTGCCACCATTGCAGGCTCTCGGGTGCGCCCGCGCCGCTGCCGTTGCCGGCCTCCGAATGCGCGAATGTGCCGTGGACTGTAACGATCGTCGCCATCGATCCCTCCCTCAGGCACAAGCGAACGACGCGCTGTCATTGTACGGCGACGGTGTGATCGCATTTGGGCGGTGCTCGGCGACTTGTGCGCGGTGGGCCCGAGGTGCCTATTCCTTTTCCCGCTTTGCCTCGAGGATCTCGACCATGCGCTTGTCGACGTAGTCGCCGACAAGGCCTTTCATCTCATCGAGCTGATCGGCGAAGAAATGATTGGCCTCCGCAATCACGGTGTGTTCGATCTTGATGCCCTTCTGCGTCTTCGTTTTCGCTGCGAGCTCTGCGACGGAGCTCCACGGAACGACCTTGTCTTTCTCGCCACTGAGCACCAGCCCCGATGAGGGGCAGGGAGCAAGGAAATTGAAGTCGTAGAGGTTGGCGGGGGGGGCGACGCAGATGAACCCGTCGATTTCCGGCCGGCGCATGAGGAGCTGCATCGCGATCCAGGTGCCGAACGAGACCCCGGCTATCCAGCACGAGCGAGAATCCGGGTTCTGGAGCTGCAGCCAGTCTAGGGCCGACGCTGCATCGGCAAGCTCTCCGGGGCCGTTGTCGAAGAATCCCTGGCTGCGACCCACTCCGCGGAAATTGAAACGAAGCACGGAGAAGCCGCGCTCAACGAACGTATAATACAGGCTGTAGACGATCTGGTTGTTCATCGTGCCGCCGAACTGCGGATGCGGGTGAAGCATCAGCGCGATGGGGCTGTCGATGCGGCCGGCATGATGATAGCGGGCCTCTATCCGGCCCGCCGGGCCGTTGATGATGATCTCGGGCATAAGTGAACTTCGCCTCGTTTCGTCGTTCAGTGTTCGATCCGGGATGGCTCCAGCGACAATGCTGCTGCTGTCGCCACTCGAAGGCGTTGATGCGCACGCGGCCTGGCAGACGCAGACGAGCGGCGCGGAAAATACTTGACTGCCTCGCTCGGAATTTCCATATACGGCAACGTTGGAACGGTTCCAAGCTGCGAGGCCGCAAGGACCGGCTGCTGGCCTGATCCAACGTCCCGGCGGACGGGCTACATAGCACGAGCTCCGCTTCGCTGGGCAAGCACTTTCGGCGCGTCGGCGAGCGAGGTTTGGGCGCTGGGCAGGCGCCCCGGCCATGGGATGCAAAGTCAGTCGTTCGTTCGGCGGCCTGTCGGGCGCGTGGAGTTTGGACGTGGAGCTCAACACCAGGGGTCGGTATGCGGTCATGGCCATGGCGGATCTGGCCCGCCAGGGCGGTGATGCGGCCGTGCCACTGTCCCAGATCTCGGAGCGCCAGCGCATCACGGTGGCCTACCTCGAGCAGTTGTTCCAGCAGCTTCGCCGCGCGGGATTGGTGGAGAGCGCGAGAGGGCGGGCCGGGGGATATCGCCTCGGCCGTCCGGCACGGGACATTACTGTCGCCGAGGTCATGGCGGCCGTCGAGGAAGGCGTGCGCATGACCCGATGCATGGGCCAGGAGAGCGAGGCCTGCATGGCAGGCGAGCGCTGCCTCACGCACAACCTCTGGGAGGCGCTTGGGGCGGAGATCGCAGCGTTCCTGGGGCGGGTCACTCTGGAGGATGTCTTGAACGGCTTGCCGGCGAAACAGGCTGCGGCCGGCGAGGCAGCCTGGTCGACTGCCGGCGTAGGAGAGCGGGCGTGAGCGGCGATCGGGCATATCTCGATTGGAATGCGTCGGCTCCCCTCAGGCCAGGCGCCAGAACGGCGATGCTAGCCGCGATGGAACTCGTCGGGAATCCGTCCTCCGTACATGGCGAGGGGCGCCATGCGCGAGGTATTCTCGAGGAGGCGCGGGCCGACGTGGCCCGGCTCGTGGGAGCGCGGCCAAGCGAGGTCATTTTTACGAGTGGCGGCACCGAGGCAAACAACATTGCCGTCGCTGCCGGTTGGCGGCGGATCGTTACCACCGCCGTCGAGCATGAGTCGGTGCTGGCAGCGGCAAGGCGCCATGCACGTGACGTGAGTGTCGTACCTGTCGATCGAAATGGCATTGTTGGTCGGGAGGCGCTTGCAAGCGCACTGTCCGACGTGGAGGACGTTTCGAGCACGCTCCTTTCCGTGCAGATGGCGAACAATGAAACGGGCGTGATCCAACCGGTCGATGAGATCACCTCGGTTGCCAAGGCCTGCGGGATCAGCGTGCATTCGGACGCGGTGCAGGCGGCGGGGCGGCTCCCTGTCGATTTCGGGTCGCTCGGCCTCGATATGCTTTCGATCAGCGCGCACAAGCTCGGCGGCCCGAAGGGGGTCGGCGCTCTCGTCGTTCGTGACGGGATCGGGGTTCGGTCCCTCGTCGCTGGCGGCGGCCAGGAGGGGCGGCGCCGCGCCGGCACGGAAAATCTGGTCGGGATCGCGGGTTTCGGAGGCGCCGCTCGGGCTGCTCGTGATGAGCATCGCTTGTGCGGCAGGCTTTCGAGCCTGCGCAAGGCGATCGAAGAGGTGATCCTCTCCACCGTGCCGGGCAGCATGATCGTTGGTGGCGATGTGCCACGGCTTCCCAATACGGTGTGCTTCACTTGGCCCGGTAAGGCGGCGGATACCCTTCTGATCCGGCTGGATCTTGGCGGTGTCGCGGTCAGCTCCGGCGCGGCGTGCTCATCCGGGAAGGTCGGTCCGAGCCACGTGCTGGCAGCGATGGGACTTGGCGTTGCCGAGAGCCGGTCGGCGATCAGGGTCAGCTTCGGGGCGACGACTGCGAAGCACGAGATCGAGCGCTTTCTCTCGGTGCTTTGCACAATCACAGGGGCTACGGCACGAAGGCCGTTCGACCTCATCGACAGGCCGGATGCTTTTGGCGACCGGCTCGAGACGACAATGGGAGTGGCTTGATGCCCGCAGTTAGAGAGACGGTCGATCAGGTCCGTGCACTCGACGTCGACAAATACAAGTACGGCTTCGAAACGACGATCGAGACCATCAAGGCGCCGAAGGGGCTCAACGAGGACATCGTCCGCTTCATTTCCGAGAAGAAGGGGGAGCCGGAGTGGATGTTGGCCTGGAGGCTCGAGGCGTTCCAGCGCTGGCGCGCCATGACGGAGCCGACGTGGGCGAATGTGCACTACCCAAGAATCGATTTTCAGAACCTGCACTATTATGCAGCGCCGAAGTCGACGGAGGGGCCGCGGTCGCTCGACGAGGTCGATCCGGAACTTCTGGCGACCTATGCCAAGCTTGGTATTCCGTTGAAAGAGCAGGAAATCCTTGCTGGGGTCCGGAAGCAGGGCGAGCCTTCGGCGCTCGATTCGGCGGAAGGCTATCAGAGCATGGCCGGGCGGGTCGCGGTGGACGCAGTGTTCGACTCCGTTTCGGTGGTGACGACGTTCCGCAAGGAACTGGCGAAGGCCGGCGTCATCTTCTGCTCCATCTCCGAGGCTTTGAAGGAGCATCCGGAGCTGGTACGAAAGTACCTGGGCTCGGTGGTTCCGCAATCTGACAACTACTACGCGGCGCTCAACTCGGCAGTGTTCTCCGATGGCTCGTTCGTCTACGTCCCGGAGGGCGTCAGATGTCCGATGGAGCTTTCCACCTACTTCCGGATCAATGAGCGAAATACAGGCCAGTTCGAGCGAACGCTGATCATCGCGGGCAAGGGTGCCTACGTTTCGTATCTCGAGGGCTGCACGGCGCCTATGCGGGACGAAAATCAACTGCACGCAGCAGTTGTGGAACTCGTGGCGCTCGACGATGCCGAGATCAAGTACTCGACCGTTCAGAACTGGTATCCTGGTGACAAGGACGGCAGGGGTGGCGTCTACAACTTCGTCACGAAGCGCGGCGACTGCCGCGGTCGCAATTCGAAGATCTCGTGGACCCAGGTGGAGACCGGCTCGGCGATCACCTGGAAGTATCCAAGCTGCGTGCTCCGGGGCGATGGCTCCCGAGGGGAATTCTACTCGATCGCCATCTCGAACGGTCGCCAGCAGGTGGACAGCGGCACCAAGATGATCCACCTTGGGCGCGATACTTCGAGCCGCATCATCTCAAAAGGGATCGCGGCCGGTCATTCGCAGAACACCTACCGCGGACTGGTTTCGGCGCACCGGAAGGCGACCAATGCGCGCAATTTCACCAATTGCGACAGCCTGCTCATCGGAAACCGGTGCGGGGCGCACACTGTGCCTTATATCGAGGCCAAGAACGCCTCGGCTCACTTCGAGCATGAGGCAACGACGTCCAAGATCTCAGACGACAAGCTGTTCTACTGCCGCCAGCGGGGCCTCAGCGATGAGGAGGCCGTTGCGCTCATTGTCAACGGGTTCGTGCGCGATGTGCTTCAGCAGCTTCCAATGGAGTTCATGGCGGAGACGCAAAAGCTCATCGGAATCAGCCTCGAGGGGAGCGTCGGCTAAGGAGGTTCCAGCTTCCTGCGCTCGACCGAATTCGTCGAGTGCGCATGCAAGCGGGGATGCCGGTCCTCGGTTATAGGATCGGCGGACTTGCCATCGAGCGCTGGCCGGATCGCAAGACTCGGCGTGCGACAGGGGTTCGATGGCCAAGCTGGGGCGCGCGTTTGGAGCGCTACCGGCATTGGGACCGGGGGACAACCTCGGCCCGCGAATGGGAGTGAAACCTAGGGGCTCGCCGATGAGGGACGAGCTCGCGGTGATGGAGACTACGAATGAGCGACGCGGCTGGTTTCGGAGCCATGGTGAAGACGGCAAAGCTGCTTCGAGAGATCGATATTGACGAGTGCCAACGGCGCAATGCTCTCTCGAACAAGCGAGGAGATCTTCGCCTGCGGCAGGGTTCGGTTGTCACGGTGCTCGAAAGCCTCGACCAGGGCCGCGCCTTCCTCGTGGAGTTCGGGGAGCGATCGCCCGAAACCTGCGACTGGCTCGGCGTGCTTTATCCCTCGGAGATCGAATTCCAGGCCGGCCACGGCTGAGGCGACACGAAAGGCGAGCCGTGGTCGCACGCGGCGGGCCTCTCCAGTCGATTTCCGGCTCGGGCCGGATGAACTTCAGGAGTCGCCGATCAGGCCGTCCAACGGCCTGACGGGCTTGTATTTTCCGGGACATCAGCCCGGAGAGGTAGCGTGAATGCGGATTGGGCTAAAGCGTCCACGACGCGATGCCCGTCAGCCAGGAGACAGGAATGCTCGAGATCAGGGACCTTACCGTGCGCATCGCCGACGAGGGAACGGAGATCCTGAAAGGGATCAACCTCACCGTTCCCAAGGGAGAGGTGCACGCCATCATGGGCCCCAACGGTTCGGGCAAGTCCACGCTTGCCTATGTCATTGCTGGCCGCGACGATTATGAGGTGACTGGCGGCGACATCCTCTGGAACGGGCGGTCGCTGCTCGATATGTCGCCGGACGAGAGGGCTGCGGCAGGCCTTTTCCTGGCTTTCCAGTATCCGCTCGAAATTCCGGGCGTGGCGACCATGACGTTTCTGCGCACCGCGCTCAACGCTTTGAAGAAAAAGCGTGGCGAAGCGGAACTGACGACACCGGAGTTTCTGCGCCTCATCCGGGCAAAGGCCGGCGAGCTCGGTATCAAGGACGAGATGCTGAAACGACCGCTGAATGTCGGCTTCTCAGGTGGCGAGAAGAAGCGCATGGAGGTGCTGCAGATGTCGATGCTCGACCCGCAGCTCTGCGTGCTGGACGAGACGGATTCGGGGCTCGACATCGACGCAATCCGGATCGTCGCCGAGGGCGCCAACAAGCTGCGTGGTCCAGACCGGGCGATGCTCGTGATTACGCACTATCAGCGTCTGCTCGACTACATCGTGCCGGACAAGGTGCACGTCCTTTCGGCCGGCCGGATCGTGAAGACAGGCGGCAAGGAGCTTGCGCTCGAGCTCGAGAAGTCGGGCTATGCTGAGTTCACGGGTAAGGCGGCCTGAAGGCCACCGGTGGCCGCAGCGCGCTGAGAGGGCAGCAGTCCAGTTGCGCCCAGGAGTGGCGCGCGGATTGAGACGCTGCTCCCGCTGCGGAAGTGCAAAGACGAGCAAGCACAAGGTTCGAGATGAGCGTGGCAGTGCAGAAAACCGAGGCCGAGGTGCAGTTGGCGCGGCAGTTCGCGACGGCGCTAGAGGAATTGCCCGGAGGCGATCAGGTCGCAGCATTGCGTCGCGATGCGATCGCACTTTTCGAGAGAGAGGGCCTGCCCCACCGGCGGATCGAGGCGTGGAAGTATACCGACTTGCGCGCTGCTTTGCGTGAGGTGTTTCCACCGGCCAAGCTCGTCGATCGTGTTGATCGCGACCGGCTTGCTGCTGCGGTCGGTGCGGAATTGATGGCGCTGCCGGCCGTTCGCGTCGTCGTCGTCAACGGGCACGTCTGTGACGTTGAGATTCCGCACGAACTTGCGGCCGCGGGCTTTGCGCTTCATCGGCTTGCCAGTCATCTTGACGAGCCCGGGCATGAATGGATGAAGCCGTTGCTCGCGTTTGACGGCGAGCCGGAGCAGAACGGCGTTTTGCGACTGAACACAGCGATGGTGACGGACGGCGTGGTGCTGCGGGTGGAGGCCGGGACCAATCTGGCACTGCCGATCCACGTCGTCGTTGCGACGCAGGCAGACCGGTCGACAGCGAGTACCGTGCGCAACCTCATCAAGGTCGACGACGGCGCAGTGGCCACCCTGATAGAAAGCTACGTGGCGCTCTCCGAGACGCCGCATCAGGTAAACGCAGTAACGCAACTCGATGTGGGAGACGGCGCCACGGTCCACCATATCAAGACCCTTTCCGCTTCGGTGGGCTCTGTGCATGCGGGGGCCTGGCTGACACGCATCGGTGCAAAAGGTGTCTATCGGGGCTTTCAATTGACGGCAGGGGCCGGCATTGCCCGAAACGAGAGCCGTATCACTTTTACCGGCCCGGATGCGCGGCTCGACCTGTCGGGCCTCATGCTCGGTCGGGGGAACGACCACATCGATACGACGCTGGTGGTCAACCATACGACGACGGCCTGTGAGAGCCGCGAGCTTTTCAAGGCCGTGCTGGACGACCGAGCGCGCGCCGTATTCCAAGGCAAGGTGATCGTTGCAGCTGAGGCTCAGAAGACAGACGGCAAGCAGATGGCGCAGGCGCTCATGCTTTCGCCCGATACGGAGTTCGATTCCAAGCCCGAGCTCGAAATCTATGCGGACGACGTTGCGTGCGGCCACGGCTCGACGGCGGCCGAGATCGACAGCGACATGCTGTTCTATCTGAGAGCGCGCGGCATTCCGCTCGAGGAAGCACGCCGGCTCCTCATCGAGAGTTTTGCGACTGAGGCGCTGGAGAAAATCGAGGACGATGCCGTGCGCGGCGCGGTGCGCGAATTGGCAGTCGGTTGGCTCGGCAGGGCCGATCGGCGGACATGATAGCAGAGGACGTCCGGATGAATGGTCCCGCGACAGCGACGGCGGCGTTCGACGTCGAACGGATTCGTGCCGATTTCCCGATTCTTTCGCGGGAGGTCTATGGCAAGCCGCTGGTCTATCTCGATAACGGCGCCTCGGCGCAGAAACCGAAGGCCGTGCTGGATACGCTGGCGTCCGTTTATGCCAATGAATACGCCAACGTGCATCGTGGCCTGCATTACCTCTCGAATACCGCGACGAAGCGGTTCGAGGAGGCCCGTGAGACCGTTCGCCGCTTTCTCAATGCTCAATCCGAGAACGAGATCATCTTCACGCGGAACGCGACGGAAGGCATCAATCTCGTCGCCTCGAGCCTCGGCGCCACGTTCAAGGATGGTGACGAGATCGTGGTCTCCATCATGGAGCACCACTCGAACATCGTGCCGTGGCATTTTCTGCGCGAGCGGAAGGGTTGCGTGCTGAAGTGGGCGCCGATCACAGATACGGGCGAACTCGATCTCGAGGCACTGGACGCGCTGATCGGCCCGCGTACAAAGCTCGTGGCCGTGACGCACATGTCGAACGTGCTCGGCACTGTGACGCCCGCCAAGGAGATTGTAGCGCGGGCGCACGCAAAGGGCGTGCCGGTGCTCCTCGACGGCAGCCAGGCGGCCGTGCATCTCCCGGTCGACGTCAAGGATCTCGACTGCGATTTCTACGTTTTCACAGGACACAAGGTCTACGGGCCGACAGGGATCGGGGCCCTCTACGCCAAGTCGCAGCATCTCGACCGAATGCAGCCCTTCATGGGGGGCGGCGAGATGATCGAGATGGTCTCGACCGAAGCAGTGACTTATGCTCACGCACCGCACAAGTTCGAGGCGGGAACGCCGGCGATCGTCGAGGCCATCGGGCTCGGGGCGGCGCTCGACTACATGATGGCGGTCGGCCGTGACAATATCGCCCGACACGAGGCCGATCTCGCGCGTTATGCGCACGAGAGGCTCGACGGTATGAACTGGCTCAAGATCTACGGGCGCGCGCCGGGTAAAGGAGCAATCGTCTCTTTCAACATCGACGGACTGCACCCGCACGATGTTTCGACGATCATAGACCGGTCGGGCGTCGCGGTGCGCGCCGGCCACGCCTGCGCGCAGCCGTTGATGAGCCACCTCGGGGTAACGGCGACGTGCCGGGCGTCGTTCGCGATGTACAATACACGTGCCGAGGTCGACGCGCTGGCGGACGCGCTGGTCAGGGCCCACGATTTCTTTGCATGAGCGAGGCGATGGAGCACAAGGCCACAGACAGAGACGTCTTGGATCTGGGAGCGGCCGATCTGGCAGGGCAGCCGGCCGAGCAAGCGCGGGCGCCAACGGTGGCCGAGGGCGGCACGCCGGTGGAAGGCTCGAAGCTCAGCCAGGAGGAGTTGGATCAACTCACGGCAGAGATCGTGCTCGCTCTGAAGTCGGTCTACGATCCGGAAATCCCGGCCGACATCTACGAGTTGGGGTTGATCTACAAGATCGACATCGAGGACGACCGCTCGGTGGGGATCGAGATGACGCTAACGGCACCTGGCTGTCCGGTCGCGGGCGAGATGCCGATCTGGGTCGAGAACGCGGTTGCCTCGGTGCCAGGCGTAAAGGCGTGCACCGTAGAACTCACGTTCGACCCGCCCTGGGACCAAAGCCGCATGTCGGACGAAGCGCGCCTCGCGCTCAACATGTTCTAGTGCGGTCGCCTGGTTGCCGCGCGAATCTTCCGTGCGGCACAGGCAACTACCGCCTTCCTCCCTGAATTACGCGTAGCCGGGGCGTGCCTTCGGCGAGTTCGAACTCGGCGTCGTCTGCAAGCAAGAAGTCCGCAATCTGCCGCGCCGCCTTGCCGAGGTGCTCCAAGGAGACGTTCGGATCCTCGGCACTATAGGCGAGAAGATGGCACATCTGGGCGGCCAGCATTCTGCGATCGGACGGAAACGGCTCGGCGCTCATCGTGGTTCTCCATACCGGCGGCAGATGGAGCTTGCCCCGTGAGATGGCAAGCTCCTGTGAGACCGATGGTGCGCCGATTTGCGCGCCGGGTCTCATGCTTCCGGGTTGCACTCCACAGTATTCTCGGCGAGCGGGGTGTGTGCGCAATCCGGTGGGACTCTTCTGCCACAGGTGCTGGCAGCGAGGAGCGCTGCCACCCTTCCGGTCACTTCAGGCCGAGCAGCTCAACATCGAAAACGAGCGTGGCATTCGGCGGGATGACGCCGCCGGCGCCACGCGCCCCGTAGCCGAGATCGGGGGGAATGACGAGCGTACGCTTGCCGCCGACCTTCATCGTGGCAACGCCCTCGTCCCACCCCTTGATGACACGCCCGGTTCCAATCGGGAATTCGAATGGCTGGCCGCGGTCGACCGAGCTGTCGAACTTGCGACCCTTGGCGCCGTTCTCGTACAGCCATCCCGTGTAATGCATAACGCAGATCTGACCAGTCTTGGGCGATGGACCGGTGCCTACTTGCGTGTCCGTGATCGTGAGACCGCTCGGTGTGGTCACGATGTTTCCTTTCGTTTGAGCCATTGCCGGGTCTGCAGCCGGGCCAATCGAGGTAGCTAGCATTCCTGCGAGGGCCAACGCAGCCATGGCGGCTGTGCGTCTCGATCGATCAATCAAGGTCACTCTCCGTGGCCGTTCCTGGCGTTGTGCACATAGCCCGAAAGGGGGCGGTAGAGCGAGTCCGATGCCGTCAGCGGATTGCCGCGTTGCGCAATCGCTCCCTGTGCCAAGCGTAGAGGCCGCTGGCGATGACGACAGCGGCCCCGGTGATCGTCCAGGCGTCCGGCACGTCGCCGAACATGACGAAGCCAATGACAGCTGCCCAGACGAGCAGCGTGTAGCCATAGGGCTGCAGGGAGCCGGCCTCGGCGTATCCGAGCGCCTTGATCAGGGCGAGGTGCGAAAGCGTGCCGAGCACGGCTATGGCGAACAGCAAGGTCCAACCATGCGCGTCTGGCCAACGCCAAACGAAGGGACCGATCGTGGAAGTGGCGACAAGGCCGACGACCGCTGTCCATGCCCACGTGGTGTCACTCGAGTCAGTGCGGGCGCACATGCGCACGAGGACCTGGTAGAGCGCCCACAGCGTGGTTCCGGTGAGAGCCACGACAAAGCGCCAGTCCAGCGTCTCGAAACCGGGCCGCACGATGATGAGGACGCCGGCGAAGCCGGCAAGCACAGCAAGCCAGCGGCGGATGCCGACCTGCTCGCCTAGCAAAGGAACCGAAAGCGCCACGACGAGGAGCGGCGAGGCGGCAGCGATGGCGTGCATGTCGGCCAGCGGCATCAACGTGAAGGCGAGTACGAAGGCCGCGTTCTCGATGATGATGAGGAGCGCGCGGGTGAGCTGCAGCCACGGCTGGCGGCTGCGGAGCGTTGCCCTGAGGCCGGGGCGACGTAACATCACGGCGACGAACGCGGTGTAGAAGATGTAGCGGACCCAAAGAATTTGCGGAATGGGCAAGTGCTGGGCGAGAATCTTGCTGACGCCGTCCATGGCCGCGAACGCGAACATCGCCGTGAGCATCAGGGCGACGGCGAGGCCTGGACGCTGAACCTCGTACATGGCGCGTGTGGAGGCCTGCTCGGCAGTTGTCTCGGTCACGTCGTTTGCTCCACGTGCTTCATGCTTCTCGGCCCGCTGTGGTCCGGCGTTCGCTTCTGGTCGCGCGGAATGCGAGGCCCCAGGCGATGGCCAGCAACAGCGCGGCAACAAGGTAGGGTGCGCCGGGCAGAACCGCGCCCCACTCGGGCCGGATGCCGGCCGCGAAGGCGGCAGTGAAAAGGCTGGGTCCGAGCAGGCTCGCGACGCCCATCAGGCTGGCGCTGGCGCCTTGGAGCTGGCCCTGCTTGTTCGAGTCGACGAGGCGCGTCATCAAGCCTTGCGCCGAAGGACCGATGAAGCCCCACAGTGCCATCATCGGCATGCCGAACCAGAACAGCTTCGCGGTCGGGGCGAAGGCAAGGGCGAGAAGGCCCGCGACGCCGGCGACCATGCCGAACAGCAACATCGCCCGCTCGCCGAAGGCCGAAACCATCGGTCTCACGAGGCCTCCTTGCACGATTGCCACGCAGACGCCGAAGCCAGCGAGCGCGAGGCCGACCGTGCCCGGTCCCCAGCCAAAGCGGTAGCCGGCATGAAGGACGAAAACGGCCGGAAAAACGGCGTGGGCAATGTGATAGAGGAACACGGCTCCGGCCAAGCCCGCCAACTGGCGTTGCGAGCGGAGCAGCCGCAGGGCGCCGAGCGGGCTCGCCTGGCGCCAGGCAAACGGGGTGCGACGCTCCGGCGGCAGCGATTCCGGTAGCACGAAATAGCCATAGGCGACGCAGGCGAGGCTGAATCCAGCCGCACCCCAGAACGGAAGTCGCGGGTCGGTCTGTCCGAGCAGGCCGCCAACGGCTGGTCCAAGCACGAAGCCGAGGCCGAATGCGGCGCCGACAAGTCCGAACTTGGCGGCGCGCTCCGCCGTGGGCGTGACGTCTGCGATATAGGCGCTCGCGGTGGCGAACGTCGCCGACGTGATGCCTGAGAGGACGCGACCAACGAACAACCAACCGAGGTTTGGCGCCAAGGCCATCAATATGTAATCGAGCCCGAGGCCGAGGCTCGAAAGCAACAGCACGCGACGGCGTCCGAAGGCGTCGGAAAGTGCACCGAGTACCGGAGAAAAGACGAACTGCATCAGCGCCCAGGCGGTGCCGAACAGACCGAAGATCCAGGCGGCACGCTCGGTCGAGCCAGCCATTTCCTCGACGAGCTTCGGGAGCACAGGAATGACAAGGCCGAGCGCCATGACGTCGAGAAGGACCGTGACAAGCACGAACACGACAGCGGCACGGCGTGGCTGAAGGGGCTCAGGCATCGGGGAAAGCAGTTCCTTGCTCGTCGACGGTATCTTGGGGCGGAAGGCCACCCGTCTGCCGCAAGGCCTCTCCAAGTGCAATGGCTGCAGCGACCGCGATGTTGAGCGAGCGCAGACCCGGACGGATCGGGATGACGACGCGGGCTGCGGCGCGTGCGTGGACATCGTCCGGGACGCCGGCGCTCTCGCGCCCCAGGAGCAGCCTGTCCGAGGGCAGGAATCGGAAGTCTGTGTGGGATATGTCGCCGCGGGTCGTCAAAAGTACCAGCCGGCTGGTGGAGCAGGTCTCGAGGAACCGCGGAAACGAGATGTGCCGGACCAGATCCACCCGGTCTAGGTAATCAAGCCCGGCGCGGCGCAAGGCGCTGTCCCGCATGTCGAAACCTGCCGGTCCTATGATGTCCACAGGCACGCCGAAGCACGCTGCCATGCGCAGGATCGTCCCGGTATTCTGGGGAATGTCCGGCTGATAAAGGGCAAGGCGCATGCGGCGGCTCCAAGTCTCTCGCGCTTGGCATCATTGGGGCAGAGGCATGGTGATCGGGCCCGATGCGCCAAATTGCCTCTTATCATGGCAGCGGCGCCGACTTGTCGGGCCGTTCAATCGATGCAAGAACGGGCTCGCGTCAATACGTCCTGTCAAGCCCGGCGCCGGCCGCCTCTAGTCTCCATTGCCATATACGCCCTATTCCGGAGCGCTCAGCTCGCGGATTCAGGGCGGTAACGTGCGAGAGATATCGAGATGCCAGGCGCTGAGGGAAGATGGTGGCGTCAGGCATAGGCGCGTGCCGGGCACGCGAAGATTCAGGGAGGCCCCATTGGCGTCTGAGGTGGAAAACCCCAACCGTCGCGATTTCCTTACGGTCGCGGCAACGAGCTGGGCCGCGGTCGGCGCGGCCGCGACGCTTTGGCCGCTCGTGCAACAGATGAATCCGGATGCCTCAACGCAGGCGCTCGCCTCGGTCGAGGTCGATCTGTCTCCCGTGAAGGAGGGACAGGCGATCACGGCGATGTGGCGTGGCAAGCCGATCTTCATCCGCAATCGCACGAAAGCAGAGATCGAGACGGCCGAGAAGACGCCGATGGGCGAGCTGAAAGACGCGCTCGCCCGCAATGACGGGCTGCCGGACAGTGCGGCCGCGACCGACAAGAACCGTGTCAAGCAAGGCCACGACAACTGGCTGGTGCTGATCGGTATCTGCACGCATCTCGGTTGCATCCCGAAAGGCCAGGCGCTCGGAGACAGCAAGGGCGATTACGGTGGCTGGTTCTGCCCGTGCCATGGATCGCACTACGACACCTCGGGCCGCATCCGGAAGGGGCCAGCGCCTCAGAACCTCGAGGTGCCGGTCTATCAGTTCGTGTCCGACACGAAGATTCGCATCGGCTGAGGCAGGTCCATGGCACAACACGAAGAAACCTATAAGCCGGGCTCGCGCCTCGAGCAGTGGCTGGACGAGCGCCTGCCGCTGATGCGCATGATGCACGGCCAGTTCGTCGACTTTCCAACGCCACGCAATTTGAACTATCTGTGGACGTTTGGTGGGATCCTGACCTTCTGCCTCATCATCCAGATCGTCACCGGGATCGTGCTCGCAATGCACTACATCCCGTCCGACAAGATGGCCTTCGACTCGATCGAGCACATCCGGCGGGACGTGAATTACGGCTGGCTCATCCGCAGCGTGCACGCGGTTGGCGCCTCGATGTTCTTCGTCGCGGTCTATGTGCACATCGCGCGCGGCCTCTACTACGGGTCGTACAAGGCGCCGCGCGAGGTCCTCTGGATTCTCGGCGTCGTGATCTATCTCCTGATGATGGCGACCGGCTTCCTCGGCTACACGCTGCCGTGGGGCCAGATGAGCTTCTGGGGCGTCACCGTCATTACCAACCTGTTCTCGTCACTCGATGCGGTCATCCCGGGACTCGGCACGAAGATCGTGCAGTGGCTCTGGGGCGGCTATTCGGTTTCGGGCGTGACGCTCAACCGGTTCTTCTCGCTCCATTATCTGCTGCCGTTCGTGATCGCCGGCGTGGTGGCGCTGCACATCTGGGCGCTGCACGTGGTCGGTCAGAACAATCCGACGGGGATCGAGATCAAGACGAAATCGGACGCCGTGCCGATGGCGCCTTACGCCGTCATGAAGGACATGTTCGCGCTCTTCGTCTTCTTCATGCTGTTTGGCTGGTTCGTGTTCTATGCGCCTGACTATCTGGGGCATGCGGACAACTACATCGAGGCCAATCCGCTGGTGACGCCGCCGCACATCGTTCCCGAATGGTATTATCTGCCATTCTACGCGATCCTGCGCGCGGTGCCGTCCAAGCTGGGCGGTGTCATCCTGATGTTCGGCTCGATCCTGGTCTGGCTGTTCGTGCCTTGGCTGGATACCAGCCGAGTCCGCTCGGCACGCTATCGCCCGATCTTCAAGTGGCTGCTGATCCTTTGGTTCTTCTCGTTCATCGCGCTTGGCTATCTCGGGGCCAAGCCGCCTGAGGGAGCCTATGTCTTCTGGGCCCGCATCTTCACGACGTACTACTTCCTGTTCTTCCTCGTGCTGATGCCAATCGTCGGTGTGCTGGAGACGCCGTCGCCGATGCCGCGCTCGATTACAGAGTCAGTTCTCGGCAACAGGCCGGCTAGCGCTTCCGCGCCCGCCAAGCACTAACGCGCCCGACCGGAGATTAATTCCATGAGCCTAACTTCCAGGATCGCCGGGTTCGTCAAGGGCACGGTTGCGCTTACTGCGATGCTTGTTGCGGTGTCGGTCCTACCGGCAACGGGGGTATCGGCAGCCGGTGGCGAGCCAGCCCACATCGAGCGGCAAAGCTGGAGCTTCGCCGGGATCAGGGGCAAGTTCGACAAGGAGCAGTTGCAACGCGGTTTCCAGGTCTATCAGGAGGTCTGCTCTTCCTGCCACGGTCTCAAGCGGGTCTATTTCCGCAATCTCGCGGAGCCCGGTGGACCGCAGTTCAATGAAGAGGCGGTGAAAGCCCTGGCAGCGTCGTGGCCGAACCAGATCTTCGACGGCCCAAATGACGAGGGCAACATCGCGACGCGCAAGGGCGTCATCATCAAGCGCCCAGCACGGCTCTCGGACCCGATCCTCGGGCCCTACGACAACGACAAGCAGGCGCGAGCCGCACAGAATGGTGCGTTGCCGCCGGATTTGTCGATCATCACGAAGGCGCGCGGCGTGGAGTACCACGGTGGCGTGATCGGACACATCGGCCACATGCTGCGCGATGTGGTCAACGGCTATCAAGAGGGCGGCGCGGACTATCTCTACGCGTTGATGACCGGGTACAAGAAGCCTCCGGCCGACTTCAAGCTGGCCGAAGGCATGAACTACAATACGGCCTTCCCGGGCAATCAGATCGCGATGATCGAGCCGCTGAGCGACGGGCGCGTCAAGTATCAGAACAAGGACGTACCTAAGACGGTCGATCAATACGCAAGGGACGTGACTGCGTTCCTGTCGTGGGCCGCGGATCCGCGTCTCGAGGAGCGGAAGGGAATGGGATGGGTCACCATGCTCTATCTGCTGGTGACGTCCGTGCTGTTGTATCTGGCCAAGCGCAAACTCTGGTCGCACCTGCACTGAAATCGACTGTGCGGAGCTGAAACGGCATTTCTCGAAGGGCCCTCGCGAGGGCCCTTCGGCGTTTGGGACAACAAGACGTTTGCTCGCAACTGCAACTCTGCGGAACGGGCAACGTGAATGGTTCGTCTCTCGGTGTCGATCCCGTTAGACAAAGACCGGTTGGGCTGCCTGCTCGCCCACCTGAAAGACGCGTCGATAACGGCGGATCGCATCCTCGGGTCCGACTGCCTTGGTCGGATTATCGGACAGCTTCACGGCCGCTTGGCCGTCTGCCGAGATGACTTTGCATACGATCGAGAAGGGATGCAGGCGACCGTTCCCGTCCAGGCCTCGGAAGTCGTTGGTGAGCATGGTGCCCCAACCGAAGCCGAGCTTGATGCGGCCATGGAAGCGCTGGTGAAGCTGCTCGATCAGTTCGACATCGAGACCGTCGGAGAAAATGGCGAGCTTCGATGTCGGATCCTGGCCACGGCTGCGCCACCAGTCGATTGCCATTTCGCCGCCGAGCATCGGGTCGCCTGAATCGATGCGGATCCCGGTCCACTGCGTGACCCAGTCCGGGGCGTTCTCGAGGAAGCCAGAAGTGCCGTAGGTGTCGGGAAGAATGACGCGAAGGTTGCCCTCGTAATCGTCTTGCCAGTCCGCCAAAACATCGTAGGGCGTTTGGGCGAGGGCGTCGTCGTCGGGCGCTAGCGCTGCGTAGACCATGGGCAACTCATGGGCATTGGTGCCGATGGCCTCCACTTCGCGGCGCATCGCGATCAGGCAATTCGAGGTGCCGAGGAAAGCCTGCCCGAGCCCCTCCTGCATGGCCTGGACACACCAGTCCTGCCACAGAAAGCCGTGACGTCGGCGGGTGCCGAAATCGGCAATTCGGAGGGCTTCGAGGCGCTTCAGGCGCTGGATCTTCTCCCAGACGCGGGTCATGGCTCGGGCATAGAGAACTTGCAGCTCGAACTTACCCATACCCTGCGTGACGGCGCGCGAATGCAGCTCCATCACGACGGCAAGAGCCGGGATCTCCCACATGGTGGTCTCGATCCAAGGGCCTTCGAAGGTGAGCTCGTACTGATCGCCGCGCTCCTCGAGATTGTAGGGTGGAAAGCGAAAGCTCTCGAGCCAGGCGATAAACTCGGGCGCAAACATCTGGCGCTTGCCGTAAAACATATTGCCGCGGAGCCAGGTGGATTCGCCTCGCGAGAGCGACAAGCTCCGGATGTGGTCCAACTGCTCCTTCAGTGCGCCCTTGTCGATCAGGCGGGCGAGCGGCACGTCCTTCGAGCGGTTGATGATGCCGAAGGTGACGCGGACGTTGCGGTGACGTCGGAAGATTGTTTGGGCCATCAATAGTTTATAGAAGTCGGTATCCAGGACCGACCGGACGATCGGATCGATCTTCCAATTGTGGTTGTAGACCCGCGTTGCGATATCGGTCATTGGGCTCGCTGCTCGTCTGCGCGTATTGCAGTGCCGGCGCTCGCGTCGCCGACGTCGGGGACTTCGCGCCGAGTCTATCTGGCGTAGAGCGGACGTGTCACGTCCAGATCGCCTTGCCTGCGAGGTGCGCGTTGCGTCCTCTTCGGATTGCGCGTGACAGGTTGGTCGGTCCCCGAGTCTCTCTGGTGCGGCGCAATGGAAAGGGCCGTCGCACCCGAAGCGCGACGGCCCTCGTGAACGGTTTACTGAGGAAAGGGGTTAGAAGTCCATGCCACCCATACCGCCCATTCCACCCATTCCACCCATACCGCCGCCCGGCATGGCGGGCATGCCGGAATCGGCCTGCGGAGCATCGGCGACCATGGCCTCGGTCGTAATCAAGAGGCCGGCCACGGACGCAGCATCCTGAAGGGCACAGCGCACGACCTTGGCCGGGTCGATCACGCCGGCCGATACGAGGTCGACGTAGGTGCTGGACTGGGCATCGAAGCCATAAGTGTACTTGCTATTGTCGAGGATCTTTCCGACTACGATTGAGCCGTCCTCGCCTGCGTTCTGATAGATCTGCCGGGCCGGCGCCTGTATCGCGCGGCGAACGATCTGGATGCCGACCTTCTGGTCGTCATTGGTCGGCGTCAGTGCGTCGAGGGATTTGGCCGCGCGCAGCAAGGCAACGCCGCCGCCCGGGACGATACCTTCCTCGACCGCAGCGCGAGTCGCGTGGAGTGCATCATCGACGCGGTCCTTGCGCTCCTTCACTTCGACCTCGGTGGCGCCACCGACCTTGATCACCGCTACGCCGCCGGCAAGCTTTGCCTGGCGCTCCTGAAGCTTCTCGCGATCGTAGTCGGAGGTCGTCTCCTCGATCTGAGCCTTGATCTGACTGACGCGGGCCTCGATATCGGCCTTCTTGCCGGCGCCATCGACTATGGTGGTGTTCTCCTTGTCGATGCGAACACGCTTGGCCTTGCCGAGCATATCGATCGAAACGTTCTCGAGCTTGATGCCGAGGTCCTCGGAGATGACGGTTCCGCCGGTGAGGATCGCGATGTCCTCGAGCATGGCCTTGCGGCGATCACCGAAGCCGGGCGCCTTGACGGCTGCAATCTTGAGGCCGCCACGCAGCTTGTTGACCACAAGTGTCGCAAGCGCCTCGCCCTCGACTTCCTCCGCAATGATCAGCAGAGGCTTGCCAGTCTGCACGACTGCCTCGAGCAGTGGAAGCATGGGCTGAAGGCCGGAGACCTTCTTCTCATGAATGAGAAGGAAGACGTCCTCGAGCTCGGCGATCATCTTGTCGGGGTTGGTAATGAAATACGGAGATATATAGCCGCGGTCGAACTGCATGCCCTCGACGATGTCGAGCTCGGTCTCGAGGCTCTTTGCTTCCTCGACCGTGATCACGCCCTCGTTACCGACGCGCTTCATGGCCTCGGCGAGGATGCGGCCGACCTCTGCGTCACCGTTCGCGGATATGGTGGCCACCTGCGCTATTTCGGCGTTGGAAGTGACCTTCTTGGCTTTGGACTTCAACTCCTCGACGATGGCGTTGACGGCCATGTCGACGCCCCGCTTGAGGTCCATCGGGTTCGCCCCGGCGGTCACGGACTTGGCACCTTCGCGAACGATGGCCTGAGCCAGTACCGTTGCCGTGGTCGTGCCGTCACCGGCAAGATCTGAGGTTTTCGAGGCCACCTCGCGCAGCATCTGCGCGCCCATGTTCTCGAACTTATCCTCGAGCTCGATTTCCTTGGCGACTGTCACGCCGTCTTTGGTAATGCGGGGAGCGCCGAAGGATTTCTCGATGACGACGTTACGGCCTTTGGGACCAAGTGTGACCTTGACGGCGTTGGCAAGAATATCGACGCCGCGCAGCATTCTTTCGCGCGCGTCCTGCGAGAACTTCACGTCCTTGGCAGACATTTCTGGAGCACTCCGATAGAGATTGATGGGATGGTCTTGCGGAAGGTCTTGAAACTTTCTCGAACCACGGACCGGCACTTCCTGCACGAGGTATTGCTGTCGTGCGCCTTTACGGCATTTCGCCCCGATCGGGAGTTATACAGCAAATATCGCGCGGCTCGGCCTTAGCGAAGTTGCCGTGAGCGATCTCCTCTCGGCTCGTTGGCAACTTGCCGACAAGAAAGCGAATTTCTTGCAGGAGGAGAGGTGACATCAGTTTTCCTCCTCGTCGCGATCGGAGGGCACCGAGGATGTCGTCACCCGGATCCGCTTCGATCCTAAAGGGACGGAAACAGTTGAGCTGCAACGGGCTCGCGTGACCTCGGGTGAGGGATGAATCTCGACGCGATCTTGCAGGGGCTGAATTTTCATGAGGTCCTCGCCATCAAGCATGGTCATGACAAATCGCCCGACATCGGAAACCCCGAGCCGACAAGCGTCTATTGCGGGACAGAGGCATGCCTACTCAACCGCGTGTGCCCGTATATGTCGCGCTGCGTTAGCAGTGTCAAGGGGCGAGTGCTAAGGGTCGCCTGGAGATGGCGAACGACGTGAATGACCGCGCGTTCGGCACTCGATGCCCGGTATCGGCCGGTCGAGTGTCGGACGATGAAGCTTGATTGCTCTTACGAAATTGAGCGTGGTATGGGCCATCGCTCCGCTACTTCCCAAGCAGCTTGATCGGAGCGCCCGACGTGACGCCCTTGCGAGTCGGGAGTTTCGCGAAGTCACGGAAAGAAGAGAGCCCGCTTCGCTTGGAAGCAGGCTCTCTCGCGCAATCCTGAAAGAGTTCGAGCGTTCAAGCTCAAACAGCGAAATCGTCGATCTTCGAGCCCTTCTTGAGCGCCGCGACAAGCCACTTTGGCTGGCGACCGCGGCCTGTCCAGGTATCCTCGGGATTATCGGGATTGCGATATTTCACCGCAACCTTTCCGCCCTTTCCGCCGCGACCGCCGCCGAAGACGTCGCTGATCGATAGGCCGCGCTTTTGGGCGAGCGCAATCATCTCCTGGCGCACTTCCGCCTTTTCGCGCTCACGAGCCGTCACGATCGCCTTCTTGACACGCGACTCGAGATCCAAAAGCTCCTTGAGCTGAAGCTTATCTACGTTGATGGCGGCCATCCAGATCATCCCTTTCGATGCTTGCCGTGTTTGATTGGTGATCGCGCGTGACATAGCACCAGTGCATGCCAGAGGCAAATCTTCAATCGAGGGCAATGTATTGAAACTGAAATTGCGGTCAGATAATTAAAATTGAGTTCATTAGGTTAAAAGCTCCGGCTCTGAATGGCAAGAGATGGGCTTTTTGAAACATTTCAGTCGAAGTCCGAGGCGAGCTGCCGGACGCCGAGGCATTGGCGCGACCGGCTCCGCGATGATTGTCAGGCTGGCTCGCGGATCGCTCTGGCGCTGTTAGCACCGTCGTCGCTATGCTGCCAGCATATTGAAATGCAACGGTAAATCTGTTTTGATCGGAGTCGGCTGCCGTTTCGCTGCGTTGCCGAGCAGCATTCTCCAGAGACTCGGGGAGCCTCCAGACAATGACGAGACAACAATTCGCGGATGAGCTTGCAGGTTACAGTTTGACCACTGCCGAGATACTCTATCGCCTGCCGGACTACCCTTCGCTCCTGCAAAGCTACGTTTGGCAGGGCTACGATTTGCACCCGACCTTTCCGCGGCTCAGGGAGTTCCTGGATTTCTGGTCTGGCAATCTCGAAGGTGACCTCTACCGGGTGCGGGTGGCGAGCGCCAAGCTACTCGGCCCGCGAGACCTGCGCTGCATCGCGAACGACTTCAGCATCAATTGATCGAATTGGTGACAACGGTTGGCTGCGGCCGCTTGGCAGGGGCTCCGCAGCGCGTTACCTCTTTCGCGACGACTGACAGCGGGAGAGCGGCCGGTGCCCTACTCGGATTATCGTCCGGACCTGATGGGGACGGCAACGCTTGAGCCGGGCGGCGCCATCGAAGCCGGGTCCATGCAATCGTTCACGCTGGCGTATACGGCGGGACGTTTCGGTATCGACGATACGGGATCGCTCAAGATCGGTTTCCGGTTCGCGACGGATTTCGGGCCGGTTCAACTCGACGATCCTCAGGCAGAGGGCTACACGACGGCGGAGGCCTCGAATGGCGCCGTGCTCGAACTCAAGTGGGAGTTCAAGCGGAACATTCGGCCATGGAGCCGCTCGCTCTATGTCGGGGTCGCGAAGCATTTCCTCAAGCCTGGCGACACGATAACGATCCGCTTCGGTGACAGGCGCTTCGGCAGTCCCGGGATCAGGGTGCAAACCTACGCCGAGAAGCGCTTCGAGTTCCGCGTGCTGGTCGATGCGATCGCGACTTACGATTATGTAGCGTTGCCGAGCAGCCCAGTGATCGACGTGGTGCCGGGGCCGGGTGTTCACTGGCGCGCCGTGCTTCCGACGCGCGTCAGGCGCGGAGAGCCGTTCCGGCTCGCGATCAAAGTCGACGACAAATGGGGAAATCCGTCGAACTGCACGACGCGTGAATTGCGCCTGGCAACAGACGCGCGGATCGATGGATTGCCGTCGACTGTCCGGCTCGAGCGAGGCGCGTTCTCTGCAGTGCTCGACGGGCTCACGGCCGAGAGTGGCGGAACGATCGAGGTGCGCGACGAGGCGGGTGCACTGCTCTGCCGGTCCAATCCCTTCGACGTCGTTGAGAGTGGAGCCGTGCGGCACTACTGGGGAGATCTGCACGGTCAATCCGAGGAGACGCTCGGGACCAATTCCGCGCGCGATTATTTCCTGTTCGGCCGAGACAGGGCATTTCTCGATGTGATGGGGCATCAGGGAAACGACTTCCAGATTACTGGTGCCTTCTGGCGCGAATTGAACGAGATCACCCGCGATCTCGACGAGCCAGGCCGGTTCGTCTGCATTCCGGGATACGAATGGAGTGCAAACACGGCCGTCGGTGGGGATCGGAACGTATTCTTCCGCCACGAAGGCGAGACCATTCATCGCTCGAGCCATGCGCAGATCAACGAAGGCGAGGATCGCGCGGACGCTGCGACGGACGCACATACGGCAACCGAGCTCTTCGCCAAGCTGCGCGGTCGTGACTGCATCGCGATGGCGCACGTCGGCGGGCGGTACGCCGACATCCTGTTCGCCCACGATCCCATCCTCGAGACGGCTGTCGAGGTGCATTCCTCCTGGGGCACATTCGAATGGCTGCTGCACGACGCATTCGAGGCGAACTACAGAGTAGGGGTGGTTTGCAACTCGGACGGACACAAGGGACGGCCTGGAGCCTGCTTCCCGGGGGCTTCGTTCTTCGGCAGCCAGGGTGGTCTTACATGCTTTCTCGCCGACAGGCTGGACCGTGACGCAATTTTCGAGGCGATACGTCGTCGGCACCACTACGGGACAACGGGCAACAGGCTACTCCTGGACGTTTCTGCAATAGCCGAGAGCGCAGAAGTCTTCGAGCGGGATCCAGCTGTCTACGCAGGCGCGAGAAGCCGACCGGATGTGCCGATCGGGATGGGCGACATCGCGCGCGTGAAGGGGGAAGCGGTCGATCTCCATGTCAGGGTTGCGGGCTCGGCGCCCGTGGAGCGCGTCGAGATTTTTGATGGCGAGCGGCTGGTGGAGTGCATCAGGCCCTACACCATTGCCGACCTCGGCGCGCGGGTTCGGCTCGTCTACCAGGGGGCCGAGTATCGCGGCCGAGCGCGCACGACAAACTGGGACGGCGAGCTTCGCGTGAGCGGGAACGCGATCGTCCGGGCTGAGATGATCAACAACTGGAATCTGGATCGCGGCCTGCAAAGTCAGACGACAACCGGTCTCACATGGAAGGCTGTGACGACCGGCAACTATGGCGCGATCGACATCTGGCTCGGGAACGGGCTGGATGGGCAGATATCGTTCGAGACGCGACACGTGCATGGCACCCGGGACATCGCTTCACTCGGCCTTGAGCGCCACATCTTCTCTGCAGGAGGTCTCGACCGTGCCGTGAAGCTGTTCCGATTGCCCGAGCAGATGACGCAGACCAATCTCAACATCCGTCGTCGTGTGGCTCTACGGGAATGCGGGGATACGCGCCTCTATGTGCGCGTGACCCAAGAGGACGGTCACCGCGCGTGGTCCAGCCCGATCTATCTCTACCGGTGAAGTGAGCGCTCTGGAATGCGGGCCATCCAAACGTTCGAGGTCAGCCTGAAGGCGTTCATCGTGCGAGGCGAGCAGGCGCTCTTCGTGCGTGAGGCGGACAGCGGTTACTGGGAGCTTCCCGGCGGCCGGATCGACGTCGGGGAGGAGTGGGAGCCGCATGCGGCTATCCTGGGGCGCGAGATGCGCGAGGAGCTTGGGGCCGGGTTCTCGGTCAGGTTTGGACCGGAAGTCGTGACATGGACGCGTCAACGTCCGACAGACGGGGCGTTCATTTTCCTCCTGGCGCGCCTCGGCCGCGTGCTTTCGGGCGAGCCGGTGCTTTCGCATGAGCACACAGAGCTTGCCTGGCTCGACCAAGGCGGTGCGAGCCGGCTGACGTTTCCGCCAGCCTCTGGCTATTCCGATGCCATCAAGGCGCTGTGGCGGCTGGTGGTGTGAGACGAGACGCGGGATGCCGGGAAGGTAGCGTTTCGATAGGCGCTTGACCCCTCGCCTGCGTCATTGCCTCCTGGAGCGGGCCTGCCGTCGCTGCGGCGACAGGTCGGGGCATGTGCAAACGGAGACAGCCATGGACATCGAGGACCAACGCAAGAAAGGTCGGACCATACTCGGCGAGGTGATCGGGAAGGCGTATCTCGAGCGACGGGACTCTTCCACGAACGATTTCAACCGGCCGCTGCGGCGCTTCTCCGAGACATATGCCTTCGGCGACATCTGGGCGCGGCCGGGGCTCGAGCGGAAGGTCCGGAGCATGCTGTGCATGGCGATGCTGACGGCGCTGGGCAAGCCCGAGGAGCTGAAGCTCCACGTCAATTCGGCGATCAACAACGGGTGTACCGTCGAGGAGATCCAGGAGGTGCTCTATCAAACGGTGGCCTACTGCGGCATTCCCGCGACGATCGAGGCCTTCAAGGTCGCGGAAGCGGTGCTGACAGAGCGCGGGCTGCTGGGCAAGGAATAGGAGGCGAGGGTGGTGCGCGGGCTTGCTCTTTCGGCGATACCGAGGGCACCTCCCGCGCGCAGCACGACAATGGGTTGAAATCGCCTCGGCCGCCGCCTATACGAGTGCTTCGTTCGGAGACGTGGCCGAGTGGCTTAAGGCGGCGGTTTGCTAAATCGTTGTACTGGGAAACTGGTACCGGAGGTTCGAATCCTCTCGTCTCCGCCATTTCATTTTCGCGCAGCAGACGCCAGCGGCCGTTGCCTGGTCGGAATGCGTGCCTGAAACAGACAGGTGTGCCCGTCGCGGCCGGGCCTTTCGTTCGGGGAGCGGCTCGTTGGGCGCCTACCTATGCGGTGGCTGTCGGGTCGACCACAGTAATACGCGGGCTCCGCTTTTCGATCTCGGCGCCGGCTGC
>JAWKWD010000004.1:317500-388228 GCA_041397805.1 Hyphomicrobiaceae bacterium | reverse complement strand
CGTCCATCGTGAGCACGCGCCGAAGGCAATGGACTTTCAATCCTGGGTCAAGACCATGAACGTGCCCGCGGAGACCGTGCCGCGTCTCGCCGCCATGCTCGACGGGGCGAGCCCCGCCTTGAAGGCGTTCCTCAAGCCCACCGATGACGATGGCAAGCGCGGCTTTACGCTCGACGAGTTGATCGCTATTGCGCGCCGCCCCGCCTGAGGTCGGAGAAGGACATTGACTTGCAGGACAGAGCCGAAAAGGGCGCGCCGCTGCCGCCAGGCGCCGACGCGGGCGCATCCAGCCCTGTGCGCAGGGACGCTCTGGACGCGTTCGCCATCGGGCTTTTGCTCGTCATGTGCATCTGCCTCGCCGTGGGTCAGGTCGCCATAAAAGTTGCGAACGCGGGAATTTCCCCGCTGATGCAGGCTGGTCTTCGCTCGGCGGGCGCCGCTGCCCTCCTGGGGGCCTTGGCTGCGGCTCGCGGCACGCGCGTCCTCGTATTCGACCGTACGCTCTGGCCGGGACTCGTGGTCAGCATGCTCTTCGCGCTCGAATTCGCGCTTCTTTATCCAGGCCTTCAGCACACGACGGCAGCGCATGCCGTGATCTTGCTCTACACCTCCCCGTTCGTCGTCGCGCTCGGTGCGCACTTTCTGATACCTGGGGATCGGCTCACTGTAGCCAAATTGGCGGGCCTGGTTCTCGCTTTCGCTGGCGTCGCCATCGTGGTGTTGGGGCGCCAGGTGATCTCGTCGGGGGACATCGAGACGGGAGGACCAACGCTCTTCGGCGACTTGCTCTGCCTCGGGGGAGCGCTCGCCTGGGGCGGCTTGACCCTCGTCATTCGGGCAAGCTCGCTGAAGCATGTCTCGCCCGAGCGCGTGACGTTCGTGCAGCTTCTGCTCTCGGCTCCGATGCTGGTTGGGCTGTCGTTGGCGCTGGGCGAGCCGGGTCTGACCGATCCCTCGCCGTTGCACTGGGCAGCGTTCGGATTCACCGTCGTCTTCGTCGGCTTCTTCGTCTTCACTTCCACCAACTGGCTCTATCTGCGCTATCCCGCCTCGCGCGTGATGGCTTTCCTGCTGATGACGCCCGTCTTCGGAGTGATTGCCGCGCACCTGCTTTTGGACGAAGGCTTGAGTACGAATTTGCTGGTCGGACTGTCGTTCGTAGTTGCCGGTCTCTGGCTGGTCAATCGCAAGCCCGCCGGACAATAGCTGTGCGTCGGATTAAGCAAGCCTTTGCCGGCCCTGCTCCGCCGGGATAGCCTCCGCCCAACCCACAAGAGGGTAACGAGGGGCAACCTGAAAGGCCGCGTGATGTTCGATCCCGAAAAGCCTCCCGAGCTCGCCGTATCCGCCTGGTTCAACACCCGCGAGCCAACCCCACTCGAACGCCTGCGTGGTCGCGTCGTCGTCGTTCTCGCCTTCCAGATGCTCTGCCCCGCTTGCGTCGAGCATGCAATTCCGCAAGCCAAGCGCCTGCGTGCTCGGTTCAGTCCTGCCGAGGTCGCAATCATAGGATTGCACTCGGTTTTCGAGCACCACCGTGCCATGACGCCCGAGGCGCTCGAAGTATTTGTCCGCGAGTTCAGGGTTCCCTTCCCGGTCGCCATCGACGAGCCAGACGGCGACGGACAGCCGCGCACCATGGCCGCCTACCAGATGCAAGGCACGCCGACACTTCTTCTCTTCGATCGCGCCGGTCGTCTTCGTCGTCATTATTTCGGCCAGCCCGACGACATCATGCTGGCAGCAGAGATTATGGCGTTGGCCATCGAGGACAAATCTTCGCCCCGCAACGAGGCCGCCCTGATCGAAAGGAAGCTTGCGGCGACGCTCGTCGGAGAAAGCCACGGCCACGACCATTCCCATCATCACCACCACCACGGCGATGGCTGCGGTTGCGACCACCACGACGACACTCACCAGGGGGATCACAGCGGCTGCTGCCATTCCAATGGAGATGAATGCTGCGCAACCAGTGAGCCTCTGTCGGAAGATCTGCAGCGACGATTGGCTGGGGCCGAGCGCATGACCGAGCCGCCGACCAACGCGAAGCGGCGGGATTGAAGCTGCACGGCCGCCCAGCGGAGAGCGGCGGCAGCACCGACGAGCCGCGCCCCGCACGTGTTGGCGCGCGGTCCTCTTATTCCAGGGCCTCGAGGCGCGGCGCAGCCGCTACGACGCCGATCGCCAGGGCAGCCTCGTAATAGCGCCGCGCTGTCGGGGTGTCGGCATGCACTCCCATCGCCCCGAGAGCGGCGAGGACGCTCGGATCGTAGGTCTCGGCCATCATGAAGAGCGCCTGCCCCGATTCCCGGATGTCCGGGCGCCCGAGAAGACGCCTCGCGCCGAGGATGTCCCCTGACCGGATCAGGCCCCGGGCCATCTCGATGGTGTTCTCGTGCTCGGACGGAGTTTTGTTGGCAGCGGGCGCTGCGACCTGCGCGTCGCTTGCTTCGCTCTGACTTGCGATGCGCGGCACGCTGACGAGAGAAGGCGAGGCGGATGCACCCGCCGCCAGCGTGGCCGTCGGCAGGGTCATTGGAACTGGTGCTGTCGCATCGGCAATCGCAGGAGCCGGCTTGGGCGCAATCCAAAGCACAAGCGGCACGACGACCAGCAGTCCTCCGAAGAACCCTGCTGCTCCCATCACCATTTGATAGCGCCGTGCTTCGGCATGGGCCAGTCGCGTCGCATGCGCACGCAAGGCCATGGCGAGCGAGACGTCGGATGGGCCGTTGATTTCGCGACCGAAGTCGGTGCCCCCGTGCCCCAACCCAGACTGCAGGTTCGCTTTCACGCAAGTACTCACTGACTCGCAGGCACCGCCACCCGGCTGCTTGCTGACTGAACGGACGGCTTCCCCAGGCCGTCCGCCAGCATGCTAGCGGAGGCCTCCTCGCCGCTCAAGAACTGACCGGTGACGAGGCCGGCGGACGAAGCCACGAAAACGGTGTGCCCCATTGCGCATAGTGCGGGTTGTAGAAAGGATCGTGCTCCATGGCCCGTCCCCAGCGAGCCTGCATGGCTCCGGCGGCCGCCTTGAAGTGGATCGATCGACGACCGTCGTCGAATTCCGACGCCAGCGTCTTGCTCTCGTGATGAATGGCCTCGATCGCGGGATCGTAGAGTATGCGTAAGCCGCGCTCCCGCAGTCTCAGGCAGAAGTCGACGTCATTGAACCAGACATCGAACTGTTCCGCATCGAACCCGCCAATGGCTTCGAAGTCCGCTCGCCGGCAAGCCAGAAATGCGCCCGTGACCGCCGAAACGCTGCGCCGTAGTTTCCATCGGCCGTCCGGCCCAGGATCGGATCCCGCAGCGTTGCGCCCCTCGTGCTCCGTGCCGCCGGCACCGACGCCAAGAACGATGCCCGCGTGTTGAAGGCTTCCGTCCGGATAGACGAGCCTGGCGCCGAGCCCGCCAACCTCGGGTCGGGCAAGATGATTTCGCAGGATCGTGTCCCATCCGCACGTCAACATCTCGATGTCATTGTTGACGAACAGAAGGAGCGGTTGCTCTCGCCATGTCGCCGCAGCGGAGTTGTTGATTGCCGCCCAGTTGAACTCGCGATCATAGCCAAGCACGCGCACGCTGCCGCGACGAGCGATCCCTTCGAGATAGTGCTTGGTCTCGAGGTCGCGCGAGCGGTTGTCGACGACGATGATATCGAAAGCCCCGGGCAGGTCGGCCGTGTCCCGCAAGCTGTCGAGACACCGTTTCAGCAGCTCCACGCCGTCTTTCGTCGGGATGACGGCGAGAATCCGATCAGGGCGCTGCGATGGGCTACGGCGGGATACAGACTGCACCGGGACAGAATCGCGTGAACGGGCGGCGCCGTCATCGGGATCTCCCGCAGGACGGCTTGCCAGCACATGCGGCACATGCGTGACGCCATGGTCGTGCACCAGCTTGCGATGGAGCGCACACCACCAGCCGTCGCTGGCGGCGATATCCGGCGACAGCCCGTCGAGACAGGCGATCAGCGTCGCGCGCTCGACAAGCAAGACACTGCCGAGATCCAGCCCCTGGTCGAGAAGCTCCGGGTCGGCGGCGCCCTTCAGTCGCGGGGCGAACCGGGTTGTCGCGGAGCCGCCATCGCTGTCCCGCAACCGGATGGCATCCTCGTCGCAGAACGCTGCCGGTTGGCCGTCCTCGACTGCCCTCGCGATCAGCCAGCCGACGGCGGACTGCTCCAGCACGACGGGCGTGTTTGCAATGGCAATCCACTGGCAGTCCGCGAAATGCGGCAGCTCCAGCGCCTTCCGGACCTCGCTCGGCATCGACGCCCCGCCGGGGACGTCCGGCGCCACGCGGCATCGTTGGATGACTGCGCTTCGGTCGATGACGGCACGCACATCGGCGCTGCCGCCGAACACCATCGCCACGAGATCGGCATGGGCCTGCCCCTCGATGGACTGGATGCTCTCCATGATCGCATCAGCCGGTGCGTCTCCCGCAAGAAGGCACAGGCCGGCTTTCCCCGGAACTTGCGGCGCAGGCGGCACGCGCCACAACCGGCACCACAGGTTCCATTCCGAGGCCGGCAGGGACGCGATGGCCGCAACCGACGGCAGTTGCCGCTCGATCCGCTCCAGCGTGGCCCGCGCCTCGTCGAGCGAAGCGACCAGCGCGGCGAGCGGCGAAGCACCGAGCCCGCTCGCCTGCTGCGCAGACCACGCCTCGCCGATCGAAACCAGCTCGTTGACGGCGTCGGCAAGGCCCGGCTTTGCGCGCAGCGCGGCCGTGAAGGCCCGCATGGCGCCGTCACGGTCTCCTGCCAGCCTGCAGGCCCGCCCGAGCTGCAGGTTCGTGTCCGCGGCGTCCGCCCCGAGCGCAAGCGCCCGCTCGTAGGCGGCGACCGCCTCTCCGGGCGCACCGGAATCCTTCAGCATGTTGCCGTGCTGGACATGAATTCCGGCTAGGGCGGGATCGAGCTCCAGCGCCCTCTTGTAGGCGTGAGCGGCCTGGCGCGGCTGCCCGCCGTCGCGCAGCGCGTCGCCCCGCTGCACCCACCTTGCGATCTCGTCGGCCTTCCCCGTCATCGCCTCAGTCCTGCCGAACGTCCCTGGGCCCCACCGGTAGCACTCATGCCGGAAGCGCGCGAGCCGGACCGCCTCAGGCCAAGCCGTAGATGCGCCGAAGCAAGCGCTGCTCGTCCACGCTCAAGTGGGCCTTGAGGAACGCCTCCTCGCCCGTGGTGGCCGGCAGGGCGTTGAGGCCCTGCTTGATCCCGGCGATGTGTGCATCCGGCAGGTCCGAGCGGTTGAGCCCCAGCGCGTACTGGATCACCTCGTTCGGCGCGCTCACGTTGCTGCGGTAGGCCTTGTAACCGTCCTCGAGCTGGACCCCGAAGACCTTCGCCATGAAATCCGCATAGATGCTGCGCCCAGCGAAATCGGCGCCAGCGTAGGCGAGCTGCCGCACCTGTCCGCACCGCCTGAACAGGCTCGACCAGACGCCCCTGTGCAGGCCGGGATCGGCATGCAGCAGCAGCTCGGACCGGAACACGTAGTCCGCGAAGCTGCGCGTCTCCCGCCCGACCAGCACGGCGTGCTTGTAGTTCGAGATGTGATGCGAGATCGGCGGCCGCGCGTAGAACACGACCAGCGGCTTGAAGCCTGAGAACCGCGCCTTCATGTACTCCAGCGCCGCAAAGTCGAGCGTCAGCAGCGACAGGTCCTCCGAGGAAAGGAGGGTCGAGACGCCGCTCTCGGCGTTGCGGCGGATCAGCGCACAGTAGTGGTCGTAGACGTCCTTCCGCGAGATTTCGAGCCGCGTGTAGTCCGGCCCGTTCTCCATCAGGGTCCAGGCGATCTCCTGATGCGCGGGATGCGGCGTCAGCCGCTCCGGATAGTCGATCTTCTTCCCCGCGAGAGTGGCCCTCTCCCGCGCCAGGATCTCCTGCAGGGCCGAGCTGCCCGTCTTGCGCAGGCCGATGTGGATCACGAGCGACGGCGTCATGTCAGATCAAAAGTCTCGCACACAAAGGCCTTGGGGAGGGGCAACGACAGGCCGGCACCCAGCCCCGCCCGGTTTGGGTGTTTTGGGTCGAATCCGATCAACCAATCTCGTACCCTGCCTTCTCTGCCATTTCCGATATAAGAGGTGCAACTGACGCACGAAATTTAGCAAGCCAGTCAGCAATCTCATTGCCGCCGCGCCCCTTCGCGCTTATCCAGCTTGTATTGATAGCGGTCATTGGAAGCGACGAAGCCCCCTCGAAGTGCGGAACGCCGAGAAACTCAAGCAACCCCGGGAGGTCTCTATCAAAAGTCTCCAGGCGCGATAGCCTTACCGATTCAGGATTTCGTGACTCTAGATCAAGAAAATAGCCCGTCGTCCAAATCCATCGGTTTGCATATTGTCGGTAATGCTTGGCGATGGCATCGTCATCGCCTGTGCGCATGGCTTCCTTGAGAGCCTTAAAATTCCAGGCTGTGACGCAACTTTCTATTGTCGAGAATGGATGTCTGATCGTATGAACAATCTTGCCATTCGGAAACAGGCGCAGCAGGGTCTCGGGGACGGCGCTATTGCTTCCATAGCGTATCTCCTTGAATCCCCATCGAGTTTTTCCATTTGGAAGCCTTAACTTAAAAAGGTTTTTGACCGCTTCGCGAAGAATGTCGTCAAAGTCGATTGGCCGAAATCCATTCAACCAACAACGCGTCGCGTCTCGGACAGATTGCCGGCCATTTGGCCAGCTGCATCAGAAAACTCATTCACATAGGAAAGCCCCGCCAAGCGTTGGATTACTGCGGCCAAGCTCCGCCCACTTGAACAAATCTTCGAGAATGCCGTCATGCTCACCCCAGATCCAAATATCGGCGATCTGACTGATGCGGACCTGCTGATATGTGGAGCCGCAGCGACCGGTGCCAAGCAAAAAAACAGGCCTTTCATTCTCCGTCGGTTGCATCTCGTTCCTCTTGACCACTACGAGTCCATACCGCCTTATACCCCTCAAACAGGCCGCGCTCAAACTTTATTGGTTTGGCGACTGGACGATAGCTCGGCAGGGGTGTAAATCAGACCTTCCGAGGTCCCAGAAGAGGCGATGAATGCTGCAACAGCTTTTCGCGGGTGGCCACAAAAGTTCCGAGACCAAACAACATTCGCCTTTTTTGGCAGGGTTGCTGTCCGTCTGTTGCTTTCTTGTGTTCGCCTCCGCCGCAAACGCGCAAACCCAGCCATCTCTCCTTCGAGGCGTAAACAACGTCCAGTTGGGTTGGAAAACTCCCGAGCAGAGGCGCCGGGAAGCCGACGAGATGGCGCGGGCAGGCGTCGGCTCCGTGCGCATAAGCTTAGTCAGACCATACTCGAGCACAATCGATGCGATCTCTCAGTTGAGCCAACGAGGGATCTCCGTCGCGCTAATCGTACGACTAGGCGCGGGCGATCTTGTCGACGAAGGCCTCACACCTCGCCCAGGCCGAGGCACACTACACGACGTGTTGCCATTGTCACGATTGAATGTTCCTCATTTTGAGAAGGCAGTTGGAAACTTGCTGCGGCAGATAGATGCGAGCGCTCCGCTCGTAGCTGCCATCGAGGTTGGGAATGAGATTAATTGGGCCGGTTTCAATGGCGACTTGCAGTTGTTGCCGCCAGGCAACCAACCTTGGCCTGGCGCGCCAGCGCTTGACGCAATCAAGAATCCCGCGATTTATCTCGAAGGCTTGAGGCGGTACGTGGCCGCCGTTGCTGCTGTGAAACGGCTTCGTGACGCCAGTCGGAACCTACGCGGCGCGAAGATCATTTCGGCTGGTCTAGCATGGATTCCCATTGCATTTGCTGCAAAACTTGGCGCTGAATATGTGGACTATTCTGAGACTCTGACGCGGCTGCGTTCTCTTGGTCTCGACCAATATGCAGACGGATATGGACTACACTACTATCCCATGATGAATTCGACTCGGCCGCGGCGCGCAGTCGAATTCGGTAAACTGATACAACAGTGCAAGACGGCTGGAGGTGGGCATCCATGCTGGATCACGGAATGGGGGGTGATTGAGAAAGACCTTTCTTGCCCACCGGTCGCCGGACGACGTGTGCCTGTGATGCGAGAAATCAAGGATCTAATCATTGCAGCATCGAAAAAGAGGGAAGTCGTCGCCAGTTACTACTTCGACTGGAACGGCCCGCTGAAAGCTTTCTCCATCTGGCGCTGCGGAGAACTAACAGCCGGGGGCCGAACCATACTGGATCCCTGATGGTTCTGCTCTGCCACGTCTTTGCTATTCTATTCAATGATCGGTTCACGCTTCAGAACGCAGTTGTCCACCTAGAAGCTTCCCGTGCCGGAAGTAACCGAAATGATCTTTTGTAGCATCATGCGCCCGTACTCAGCATTCGCATGATGAGGATCAATTTTCCCGCTCGGGAAGTGAGGAGCGTTGAACTCACTCTTCAAGAAGCCATCCGATCCGCGTGTCTCGGTTGGTGGATCGACACACAAAATTCCGCGATCAGATAGCCACTTGCTCCAGCGACCACGCGCGACTTCGTCCAAGTGAGCCACGATTTCCCTTTTTGTCCCACTCAAAATGCACGGGTGATCTTCGCGCGGGTAAGGCGCTGAAATTGCGAAGAAATTGATCTTAAGCCTCAAGAGTTGATCAAGAAATGATTTGATGTGCATAGAATCGGCATCCACAATTAGGTCAATTGCCGCATTTGAAAGCTTAAATTTGCTCTCGAAGCCTGGTCCGAAGCACGGAGAATAGAGCTTCCACATCGGATGCCTGTAGATCCGCACGTTATGGTTGACCAGGCAGAAGCCCCACGTGTCGTCAGATTCGCGGATTTCCGAAGTGCCCGCAAAGCGCCGCAGGTTGTCTGAATAACTCGGCTCAAGAAACACAACCCCCGAACCTCTCACTTCACTGAAGGGCGTCGTTTCATACTGGCCGCTACCCAAGGGGAAAATTTTCAGCGAGGCAGAATCTGCATTCGCAAGCCGCCGCTGTCCATATGAAAGGGCGATTGTGTGTGAGTTGCCGCAAATGAACTTCATGGTTTGCCGAATGCCTCTAGAATAGCTTCGTCGCACACGACGTCGTCTTCGTCCAACACGCGTGGGGACAGCCCCTGATCCAGACGAGCAGGGGGCTGGCTGGATGTCCGCTGTGATGTCACGCCACCTGCGAGCGAACCGTGCGCCCCGAAGAACACGTTCATTACGTGCGCAACACCCAAAGCTGCCACTTCCCGAAGGTTGGGCTCATAAAACATTCCTCTCATCGGATGACTCGCGACCAGCTCGTAAGAAGGAAAATAATCTATGTCCTCGTCGTTCATGGAAAGCTCGCCACAAACCGCTCGAAGAACCGACTTTGAGTAACAGTGGCAGGAAGCACATGCCATCCCGACGCGGTGGCTGTTAAGGGTACAGGCGAGACGGTGAATAAAAAGCGCATGCGCGGGTTAAAAGTGCGAGCCAGCGCGATAAACTTGCGAGTGTCAGCAACAACATCAGAAACGGTGAAATTCACAAATTTATGCCTAGACGAGTCAAACGTTCCAGCGATCGTGCCGGGACACGTTGGATAAACGGCGCCGTCTTCCGTATTTGTCCACGCCTCGGTTAAGCCAAATGTAAACACAAAAACGTCGGCGTCAGCGAGCATGGCAGCCACTGCAGCAAGATGAGCCTTGCGCATGCAGCGCACTTCTTCCTCAGAGGTAAATCCGTCGGGCTCGACAGAGGGGCGGAATGGATCATAGAATCGCCCATCATTAATCCAAACAGACTCATGGGGCGTGAAATGCCCCATTGCGCCTTCTACTAGTTGTAGCAATTGTCGCGCTGAATATACATTTCCGTATCGTGCTGAATATGTGTCGTATCCAAATTGCCGCCAATTCTCGCGCGGCAACATCGGCGGTGGCGGCTCAGCATCTACAAAATTATAGCCGCGCTGTTTGAACTGCCGCCCAATATGTTGGGCGAAGCAGCTTCCTGCCGCAACAATTCTAGTTTTTTTGTCGAGCGTGAACTTCGGGCGGTAGATTTCTTTGAGCTCCAGAGGAGAAGTCTCAGATATGGCGCGACGCCAAAAAGCCGACGCAGGAAGTGATAGATATGGATGCCCCATGAGATAAATCTGCCATTTTGCACACGATGGTCTTTATTCAACTGTATCCCATGCATGCCGACGCCGTGTCAACGTGTTCGTGCACTTGTGGCTGACACGGGAATAGCGGAGTGAAGCGCGCATTGCTCCTCTTTGTGGGCGTGATTGCTTGATGCGAGTTTGCCGGGAGTGATGTTGCAAGCGTTCGGATTATATCGGGGCTCCCGCCCGCTCGATCATCTCGATCAGCGGTTGCACCGAGCCGGCCCAGTCGTTGCGGGCCGCGCCCGCCTGATGGGCGGCGCGGCTCATCGTGGCGAGAAGGGCGCGGTCGCCGGCAAGCTGCCGCAGCCGGTCGAGCGCTTGCTGCGCGCGTCGCGGCGGGTCGAGCAGGAACCCGTCCTGGCCATCGGTGATCAATTCTTCGATTGCGCCCACGTTGGTCGAAATTGGCACCGCGCCGCATAGCATCGCCTCGATCAGCACCAGCGGCAGCCCCTCGTAGTCCGACATCAGTACGATGACGTCGGCCCAGGCCAGCGTCGCCAGAACGTCCTCCGCATCGAACACCGCCGGCTCCCGTGCCTCGGCGAACTCCTTCGACATCATCGGACCGGTCTCGACCATGGAGTCGCCGACGATCCTCCATGTGACCGGGAGCTTCTCGGTGAGCGAGCGCCGGTGCACCTCCATCAGCGCATTGACGCCCTTTTGGCGGTCGAGGCGTCCGAGGTATAGGACGCGTAGAGGGCCCGACCCGTCGTTCCGCGCCCGCGCCTCCATGATCGCCTCTGCGCGCTCCGGCGTGACGATGAAACCGGGACCGTTGCGAATCTCGGTCACCTTCTCGCGAGGCGTGCCCTCGGCAACGAGCCAATCGCAGATCGCCTGCGAGCAGCCGAGCACGCCCGTGTAGCTGCTCTCATAGGCGAGCGCGAGGATCGGATGGCCGGTCGGCTGGCCGAGCGCGTCGATGTCGACGAGGTGCTGATAGGTGAACGTTGCGACCTTGTGCTGCTTTAACCGCCCGATGATGGCATTCGCCGCCACCGAGTGGTTGTTGATGTAGACGTTGCAATGCCACACCAGTTCCCAAAGCTTCAGGAAGCTGTCGTCGGCCCCCCATCCCGAGAGGCCGGTGCCGAAATAGAAGCCATTGCCCCCCCATTGGCCAGCCCGCGGCTCGTCCAGAAAGCTGATCGACGCGAATGTGTCGGCGAAGTCCGTCGGCAGGCGAACGTAGAGATGCTCCCCGCCCGTCACCACGAGATGCGGCGTATAGCCGTGCGCCCGTAGCGCATGCGCGACGTTGTAGCCGACCCGGTCGGCGCCGCCGAACTGGGCGTACGTCATCAACATGACGACATCCTTGCCCGTCGGCTTGCACGGGAGAGGCGCCGCTTTCGTATACGGCTCGCTGAAAACCGCGTAGCGCTCGTCGGACGGCACCGGTACGCCCGGCTTCCAATGCCACCGGATCGACGTGCTGGCGCGAAACGGCGACTTCTGGAACTCGTTGAAGTCGTCGAGGATCGACATGCCGATGCGCCGAACGCTGCTGCGCTCGCGGCGAGGGATGTGCACGGTGCGCATCGGCACCCACTGCACGGGCTGCTCCGAGAGCACGCTGCTTTCGAGCCAGGAGGTGGAGACGTCCTTGCAAACCGACTGCACCGTGTCGCTTCGCATGACGATCATGCTCGCCTGCCGCGGCGCGCCACCCCATTTGACGGTCAGCTCGCCGTCTGTGGCGTCGGCCTCCAGGCGGACCCCGTAGATCGGCGACTGCCGCAAGGCGCGCTCTGCATCGACCAGCAGCCACGGCAGTACCTTGAGACGTTGCAGACAATCCCAGGCGCCACTCTCGACCCACACGTAATACGCAGGGATATCGTGGTCGTCGGCCCTGATAATCGCCCGCCACAAAGCTTTCTCGATGTCCTCCCGCGCGACGCGTGCGGCAGCCTCGCCGACGAAGCTGGTCGTGATCACCCGCGCGGAGTTGGTCATGAGCACCGCATAGCGGGGACGCTCTTCTGCCGCCGCCAGCGCTTGCGGCACGGGATGGTAGCTGGCCTTGTATTTGGATCGAATGGCAGCGACCAGATCCCCCTTCATCAGGTCGCTGTCGGACAGCATGCTTTCGGGCCGCTTGCGATAGAGCAGGCCGAGATCGCGGTCATATTCCCCGCGAAAGCCGTTCTCCATGGCATGAAGCCAGAAGTCCCAGTCCTCGTATCCCTTGTTCATCGCCCGGTCGAAGCGAAGGCTCTCGTCCAGCATGCGGCGATGGATCAGGCTGCCAGCATCGATGTAGTTGAATCGCAATAGCTTCGATCGCGAGTAGGGCTCGACCTGCTCGACAACGCGGTAGACGCCGGTTGCCGTGTAAGGCGGATAGACCCAGTCGGCACCCGTTTTTTCCATGGTTTCGAGCGCTTGCCGGATGCCACCTTCCACAAGGATGTTGTCGGCATCGAGCAGGTACACGGCCTCCAGTCCCTCGATATTTTCGAGCGCCCATTCGATGCCGGTGTTGCGAGCGGCGGACAAGCCCTGGTTCGGCTGCTCTAGGTAGACGAACCGGTCGGGGTGTGCGGTGGCGTACTCGAGCGCTGTCCAGTGGGTCTCGGGATACTTGCAGCCGTCGTTGACGATGATCCCGAGCACACTCGGCTCGTCGGGCTGGGCGAGCACACTGTCGAGTGCGTCGCACATCAGGATCGAATGGCCGTAGACGGGCACGATCACCGCGACACGGGCCTTGTAGAGCCCCCGCGTCTGACGTTCTGCGCGTGTCTCCACGGCGCCGGCTTCCCCGCTAACGATCTCCCCCTCGCCGCTCATCTCAGATGAACCTCCTGCACAACCACCCACGCATTATCCTGGCTTGGCGCCCCCGCATGGAGACGCGAGGCCACATAGAGGTTCTTTGCGTGAAGAGACCCTTCGGACGTGAACAGCTTCGCGCTCACGCGCCCGCCCGGCCGCAACTCGATCCACCCGGACGTCAGCAGTGCCCCCTCTTCGCCATCCCCCAGTAGGGCTCGGCGGGCCGCCGCATCGTCGTCCGCTGCCAAGATCGACACCTCGCTGACCGGACCATCTGCTCTCAACGCCTGGAACCAGACCGTGACGTCCGTGGTCGTGTCGCTCAAGGTGTTCGCGAAGCAGGCAATCGTCGTGCTGCCCATCAGCGGATGCACCATGACGCTCGAGCGCTCGACCCAGTGGTAGACGACGCCGAACTTGACGCCCTCGGGCGTTTCCGAGATCTGGCTCACTTTCGCGAAATCCGCCTGGCTCAACGAGCGAGGCGCAGCACTTTCGCCAGAACGTCTCAAGCGGCGGTGCGCGATAGAATGCAGCGCAGCGACGAGGCCGGGTCGCGAGGCCGGTGTCTTCGCCGGCCGATCGTCTGCAACGTCACTCGACCGAGAAGCTTTCCCAGCCTCCGATGCCTCGCCGGTCTCCGGAGTGGCACCTGCGTTCTCGGAATTCTCCTCGACCACGGAAATTTCCGGCTCTTGGACCTTTTCCTCCGGAACCGGGAATACGGCCTCGTTCTCATGCGCGATCGGCCGGCCTGGCAGGCCCGCCCGCACCCGCATCGCGAGCGGCGCCTCGAGGCTGCCATAAGCGCTATAGACGCAATAAGTGGAATCGGGATGCTTCGCTCCGAGGCGGAATGCGCCGAGCACACTTGCATCCGCCGTCAGCGTCAGGATCGGCGTCAGGTCCAGGGTGTCGAGCGCGACGGGCAGCAGGAGCCGGATCCTCTCCTGCCGCATCGCCGACGGCTCGATGACCCATCGCGCATGGGAGTACTTGTCCTCGCTGGACAGCAGGTGAGCTTGGATGTTGACGCCGCTCGCGGACGCCGCCTTGTCGATGTATAGGTCGATGCCTGCAAGCCCGCGAAGCGAAACCGGCAGCCGCTGGCTGCACGTGATCTCGCCTGGCCGCGGAATGCGAACGGCGCTTCCGGTTGCTGGAGGATAGTCGAGTGCCGTAACGATCCCGTCGGGCGCGACTCTTCTCAACTGCTGGGTAACCTCGACCAGCGTTCTCTGTACATGCTCGAACTGTCGGCGCGCCATGGCCGCTTGCCGGGTCAGCTTCTGGTTGCGAGCGAGCAACTGACTGATGCTCGCAGCGAGCATCTGCTGGATTGCGGAATGCAGATCGTCGGCAGTGGAACTCTCGCCTTCCAGTGCCTCGACCGGAAGCGCATTGAACCAAGACAGGCGCCGGCCCAACGCGGCTTGCAGAAGTGATACCTCACTTTGCGTCGTATCGCATGTCGAGACAAAGCCGCATGCCCGCGTTAGAGGAATTGGATCGCGCTCGAGATCGATGCTCACGCCGTCCGGCTCATCCGACTTGCCACTAAGCAAGCGAAGCTCAGTGCCGTTCTCCAGCGCGAAGTAGACCAAGTCGACTGAGAGTGTCCGCGTGCCCAGCCAGTCTGAAATCTGACGTTTGCTATCCTTGTGCAAGATTATCTGCGGGCAACTTGCGTGATCGGGGTCAATCAGACGTTGCATGAAGCAATCCAGACACGACTGTTTTACAGGGGCGGCCGAAGATCGGCCAACGGGAGGGTCTTTAACCTACTTGTACTTCCTACCAACAAGATGTCAAAGCGACGCGCAAGCCGTCGTCACCATCTTGATCGCGCACGGACACGTGTGCGCGGCCTACGATGCTCTCGTCGTCAGAAATGCCTTGTTTCAGCGGCTTTCTGCTTCATCGTTCGCATCGAGCCTCAGCCATTTCATCGGGAATGAAGCCTTTGCCACGGCCGCATTCGGCCCGGGCCGGCCAGACTGCTTGTGCGATGCCTTCCGCCGCAAGGCCGCAAAACGTGCGACCTCCGATGCTCTGCATATGAACATCTCGCGAGGCACCGTTCCTGGCCGCTCAGCCTCGGCAAGAAATCGCGCACATGCGCGCGTGAGGAGACCGGGGCCGAATCGGAACCAGCTGCTGTCCGCTTCCGCGTCGAGCGCCGATTGCGTTGCCAGTTCGAGCGCCGTCTCGATGATCGGATGCCGCGGTGCGCACGCAATGATGCCGCTGGCGATCGCGCCCGTCGCTTCTCGATAGGCGAGGAAGTTGCATCCGGCAGGAAGGAACGCTTCGGGATCGAGACGGCGCATACTGTCCGCATCGGCATGAATCCCTCCCCAAAGGAAGAGCGCGGCCAATCGAAAGTAGTCGGCCTGTGGCTGCGCAAAGCGCAACGAGCGAAAGGCGCGGACATGACGCTCGCCCAGGGCATCGCCCAGCGTCTTTCGCGCCGTCGCGTACGAGAAGAGCCGGTGCTCGAAGCCCTCGGCGGATCTCCAGGTGTCGATGTAGCGCAGAAGATCGTCCGGCACGTCGGGCTCGTCCCAGAACTGCGTGATGATACGGGGGATGCCAAGCGCCCCACCCGTGACCCGAGCTGGCGGAGCCACTGGCGTCGGCGATCCGGCCAGGCTGCGCTCGATGAACTCGAGTGACGGGGCGAGATACTGCGAATTCGCACGAACAAGCGCGGCCAGCTCTGCGAGCCCGTCCGCCCCGGCGACCTCGCGGGTGGCAAGTACGCGCGCCAACAACGCCTTGTCGATGCTGAACTCGTTGTGGATCGTTCCTGAAAACTCGGCCAGTCGACTAACCGATCGGCCAAGCATCCTCTGTGCTGGCGCGGTTCGCGCAAGCAGCGCCGTGAGATGGCCCTCGAGCCGAACCATGTCGAGACGGCGGACCGCAAGCATGGCCGCCTGCCTGTGCAGATTGATGTTCCCAGGGTCGAGCGACAAGGCCGCGTCGAAATCGGCGAAGGCGGAATCGAGATCGCCATCGTCGGCAGAAAGCTGGGCCCTGGCCACGTGTACCCTGATCCTGTTGGCGGGCTGCGCGGGTTCGCAGTGCGTCAGCCGATCGCGTACCGTCCGGTCGTCTCCGGCGGCCAGTGCGAGCTCGATGGCCAGCAGATTTCCCGCAATGTCGTCTTCCGGAAGTCCAGCGAGCAGTGCCAGCGCGTCGGAATAAGCGCCGGTCTCCGCGAGCAGAATCGCCTCCTGGCGGCGGACCGCCGCATCGCCCGCGACGTGGTGCGGCAAGGCTCCGAGGACGCCTCGCGCCGCATCGATGTCACCACCCCCGGCGAGCAGTCCGCTGAGGCGGATCGCCAGCTGCACGGCGTCGGGTCGCCGCGCCAGCTTCCGGCGAAGCAACGCGATCGCCTCGTCGAAATGACGCTGCAGGACCAGGAATTCGACGATCTGCAGGATCACCGCCTGGCTCTCGGGTTCGGCCGCGTAGGCGGCCTGCAAGGCGGAATGAACCGCGTCCCAGTCTCCCTTCTGGCGATAGAGCCCCACCAGCGACCGAAGCACATTGGGATCGCCGGGCTTCAGCGACTGCGCTTCCGCATAGCGATCGAGCGCAAGCCCTGTTTGGCCTTCAGCCTCCGCAATGCGCCCGAGGAGATGAGCGCGCCGCCATCGCTGCTCCTGAGAAGCGGGGTCGAAATCGAGCCTCGCCGTCGCCTCGGCCATTCGTCCGAGAGCAAGGAGGCATTCCGCCAGCTGCAGACGCACGCCGAGCGCGTCCGGCTGCAGGGCAAGGTAACTCGAGAACGCCTCGGCCGCGTGCGCGAGGTTGCCCACGGCCCGCGCGAGGGTCCCGACGGCAAGATGCACGCCAGGATGCTGCGGCGCCTGCCGGAGCAAGGCCTCGATGTGCTCTGCCGCCTCTCGATGGCGGCCGAGCCGGATGAGCGCGTTCGTGCCGGCGAGACGCGGCTGCGGATCATCCGGCACGAGACGGGCGAGCTCGGAATAGAGGTCGAAGGCACGGGCCTCATCGCCCCGGCGCCGCGCGATCTCGGCGAGCTGCATGTAAACCCATGGCGCGATGACCTCGGCCTTGGCCAGCTCGTCGGAAAGCAGGCTCTGAGCGGCGTCGAGGCGATCGAGCGCCAGGAGATCGCGCACGTGGTCTTGAGCAATCGGCTGACTGTCGGGGCGCAACCTTCGCAGGGCTTCGGAGAGACCGAGCGCGGTTTTGTGATCGCCGGCCTCGCGAGCCGAACGGGCCAGCTCGAGCATGATTTCCGGATCGTCTGGTCTTCGGGCCTGCAAGTCTTCGAGAAGGCCTCGGGCCTCGGCGTTGCGGCCCAGGCGCCGCATCATGATGGCCATGCGCAGGCGCGCGCCGATCTGCTCCGGCTGCGCCTCCACGAGACGTGAAAAGTGCTGCAGGGCGGCCGCGAAATCTCCATTCGCGCGAGCAATTTCCCCCAGTGCCATCAGGGACGTAGGCTGCGCGGGATCGAGCTCCAGGATCTCCCGGTGCTTCGCCGCGGAATCATCGGTGCGCCCCAGGGCGCGGAATTGCCGGGCGAGCTCCAGCTTGACGTTGACGTTGTCCGGTTGAAGGCGCGCGGCGCGCTCGAGATGCTCCACAGCCGTGCTCGTGTCGCCGAGATCGTGCTCGATCCGGGACAGCAGCAGCAAGGCCGGCACCAGGCCAGGTTTTGCCGTGACGAGATCGAGCGCGACGCAGCGCGCATCGTCGAAGCGCCTCATGCCTCTGAGGTGGTAGCCGAGCGCCAGTGCGATGTCGCCTCTCAGTGGTGCAGCGCTGAAGGCTTGTTCGAAAAACGCCAGCGCCACGTGGCTATCGCCGCGCGCGGCGGCGCTGCGTGCGGAGGTCAGGGCTTCGTCCGGAGTAGGGCGAGCCACGTCATGATCGGGAAGCGCGCCAAGCGCATCCTTGTCCATGGTGCTCGGCGAGCCGGTTCGATCATTGGCGCTTGGACGATCAATGGTCATGGGAATGCGGTGATGAGACGGGTGATGCTGCTCGTCGACTTGCCACACACCTCCAGCCGAGGTCCAGCGTGTGGCGCGCGTCGCCTGGTTGTGCGTAGCAACAGCGTTTCCTCATTGGTGCGACACGGGACGGTCGACCGAGAAAAGATGCGCCCAGCCGAAGTAGGTGCGCCGTGGCACCAAAGCAACATTCCACGAAATGTCGCGGGTTGGACTTCAATATGTCTGGGGATCTCAACTTCAGCGTGTGGTTCGGGAGGGGTGTCGATGTTTAGCTGCTGCCCAGCTTAGGATCGCTTGAGGGGCAAAATCCGCCGAACGTCCGGCGATTGCGCTTTGTCGAACAACATCACTCGGAGTTTCTGCAGTGTCAGATTTTGGCGGATTTTTCAGGTACAGCCTGAACCAGAGTGGGAATGTTCAAAACGCAGGTGGAAACGCCGCGGTGTCGGGGACGATATCGGATGACGTATCGCCGAACGGGTTTCTGGAGATTGGGGAAGCCTTTGATTTTGGCGGTGTCACTTACATCGTCGATGAAATCGGTACGGGCGGATCCTCTGGTGGTTTCTTGGCGCATGACATTAATACGATTACTTCGTATTTCTTCTACACGGATAATACTCTGGGGAACAACTCGGCGATTACCACGACTGCTAGCGGTACTTATGCGCTTTGCTTCCTTCCCGGCACGCTCTTCACGACGGCACGTGGCGAGGTTGCTATCGAGGATCTGAAGATCGGCGATCTGCTGCTGACGACCGAGGGCAAGACGGTCCCCGTTCGCTGGATCTCGAAGCAGACCGTCGCGACGATGTTCGCGCCCCGCGCCACGACGAACCCGATCCGCATCAGCGCGGGAGCGCTCGGCGATGGACTGCCGCGTCGCGATCTCTACATTTCGCCCAACCATGGCGTGATGCTCGACGGTCGCATTGTCCATGCCTCGGCCCTCGTCAACGGTACGACGATCGTGCAAGTCGAGAGCATGCCGGCACGCTTCGAGTATCTGAACATCGAGACGGAAGCGCACCAGGGCATCTTTGCCGAGGGCGCCGCGGTGGAGACGTTCGTCGACATCACGCCACGCGTTGTCTTCGACAACTGGGCCGAGTACCAGGCAACCTATCCGGACTGGCAGCCGATCCCGGAAATGGACCTGCCCCGTGTCACGGCGCGTCGCCTCCTGCCCGCCGATACGCGCGAGCGTTTGGCCGCGGCGGTAGCAGAGATCAAGGGTACCGACGAGCAGGCCGCTTAGGCGGCGCAATCGACGCCGGTTCCGGCTTCAGCCCTTTGTAATCGAAAAAGCCTCGAGCCTGCTTGCATGCGGGCCCGGGGCATATTCTTGCAGTGCGCCACTGCGGAGTTGCGAGTGATCACTCCAGGTCGGGGACAGGTTGCGTCGCCATGCGCAACTGATCCGCACAGAAGCGCTTGATCGAAGAGATGTCCCCCGATTGCGCAATGATCGGTTCGGCGCCGTAGAGCAAGTCGAACGGCATCGTCTTGGGAAGCTGCCCCTGCAGCAAGGCCAACAGGTCGTTGCACATCACATCGGTCTCCCACCGGAGCGTGCGCGACGCCATGAACGCGCGCCCGGCGCCCGACATGCTCTGCGCCCTCTTGCCGTCCGAAAGAACCGAGAGCAGGGCCTCCGCAATCGATTCCGAGTTCTGGTACGCGAGCAGGAGGGTCCCCGCCTCATGATCCAGCAGGTTGTTGTATCGATAGAGATCGATTGGCACGCAGCCCGCAGCCATCATCTCGTAGGGAATCCTCGAAGGGTTCGAGGCGCTGATGCAAAGGCCGGCAGTGCAGCGATTGTAGAGCGCATTCAGATCCTCGAGGTCGGTGATGAGACCCAGATTATCGACCTCGAAATCGAGATTGGGACTGTTGTCGGACCCATAGCAGTAGATCTTGACCTCGGGCATCAGGGCTTTCACCCGCCGGAGGGCGTCGATCCCCAGCAGCGGCGTTCTCCGAGGTTTCTCCGGCTGGTACAGGAAACAGACGGCGAGCTCACGCCGGACGCCGGAACGCTCGGGCAGTACGCGGTAGACGTCGGTGTCGACCCCGAGCCCTGCAGGAGCCGAGGCTGCGCCGTACCGCGTGTTGATGACGTGCGACAGCCAGTTCCCGACCGTGAAATGCTGCAGTCCCAAGGCGTAGCTGTTTTCTGCCGTGACGAACCCATCGCTCATCGGGTTGAAGAGCGCCTCGAAATCTTGAACCAGATAGCAGCGGTGATGACAGCCGCTAAGCTCGGCTACCCGCGCCGCCGAATGCGCGATCGTCGCAAAGGCGACATCCGAGGCGACATCGCGATGCCAGCTCGTGGAAATCGCGACGGGTGCACCGGCCAGGTACTCCTCGACGACCTCGATACCCGCTCCGATGCCTTCGAGCAGCACGGTCGGCTCGAAACCGAGCGTTGCCAGGCGTCGGACCAGGTTGAAGATCGTGCGATGGCCTCCCGACGCGCGCAACGGCGGTGGAACGAAGATCGCAATCTTGGAGCCGAGGGCGCGCACCCGAGCTGGCGCATAGACCGCCGTCGCCGCCGAGGGAAGCGCCCGGCGCACTGCGTGCGGCGCGTCCCGCCACCAGGCGTGCATGGCCGATGTGCCGAGCGCTCCTTCCGGCCAGCGATGCGACGCCACACTCTCTGCGACTGCGCGATGTAGTCGGCTCCCCGAGTGGCCGCGCGCCGCCGTCACGACGGACCCGTCCATCGCGCTGACGGTCCCCGTGCCGAACGTCTCATTGTGATGCAGGCGTGCGAAAATGTCGGCAACGCGCTGCGGCGGACGTCGAGCCAGCGTCCGCGCCAGGGATTGGCCAAGCCTGCGCAGCTCTTCCGAGGTCAGGCCATGAAGCCGAACGTAGTCCAGGATCGGTCCGACGGTGTCCAGGAGCCCGGACTGTATGGCGGCGACTTCATTGACGATGATGCGCTCCTCGTCGTCGACAACCACCCGTATGGGCCGCGGCGTGCCGCCACTTGTATCGAAACCTACAACTGATCCGCCTGGACCGTTGAACAGCATCTCGAACGGAGCGACGTCCGTTATCTGCGAGGCGACCCCGGCCGGCTCGTCGAACAGCCATCCGGCTTTGCGCACGTTAGGCGGCTGCGCGTTCAGGAAACGGTGCAGGCCGAGATAGCTCCCCGAGATCAGGCTCGTATCGAGCAGATGCGCGAGATTGTCCTGAATGGTCCCGCGCCAGCCGATGTCGCTGATCATGAGGACACGCCGGGAGCGCGCACCCGTCGCCTCGAGATAGGCAAGCAAGCCTTCGCGTTGCTTGCGAACGCTCTCCAGCGCGATGCTCTGAAAATCCGGCGATTCCAGGAACGCGAGAAAAAGTCTTTGACGCCAGGGCTCGGCAACGACGGCCTCGTAATCCATCGCCCAACGCGTGGCGAGCGAACGCACGGTCCCCTCGTCGAGATTGAGCGAGGCAGCGAGCCCCTTGATCGACTGCTTCGAGTAGAGCGACCAGAGCCGCATCAGCGAGCGCGCGTCGATCCGGCGCAAGGATGCGGCGAACGTGGCGCGCCGGCTCAACTCCAGTAGCTCCGAGTTCGGATAGGTCATGCTATAGGGATCGCTCGCCACGATCGCCTCGTGAACGCGCTTGAAGAACTGTCCCTCGCGCGTGAAGTAATGGATCTTGTCGACCCCGACGCGAACCGCCTGCTCGATGCCGCCCAGAACATAGCCGACGGCGATTGGCGCGAGCCTTGCGCCGATGGAACGCTCCCCGCCCATCTTCTCTTCCGCAAGGCCGCGTGCCACCTCGTCGACAAGCCCCGCGAGACGCCGCTCGTGAAGCGTTGCGTCACCGCGCAACAAGGCTGAAAACGCACCGTGATACCAGTCCTGCCGGCTCGTCTCCGCGGCGACCGAATAATGCGTCGTTGCAAAGCCCTTCTGCGCGGGTCGGGTGACGTCGGCGTTGGGGTTGTCGCCAATGTGCAGGACCTGGGCGGGCGCGACCTCCAGGTCCTCGATGATACGATCGAACATTCGACCACTTCGCTTCGTCTCGAGGCGATCGGACGACGCATATCCGCGCAGGAAATGATGCGCCAGGCCATGCTCGCGCAATAGATTGTCGAGGAACTGCGTCGACATGTAGAAATCCGACGCGAAGATCAAAGGTGCGCTTAGTTCGCCGAGCACTTCGCCAATTCCTGCATCGACGCGGGTTGCGCGCCTCTCCGCATCGAATTCGTGCCTTGCAAGGCTCGCCTGAAGCTCCTTGCGGCGCCGGTCCGACGTGGCGGGGCTGAGAACGACGGCTAGCCATCGCTCGACGGCGTCCTCGAAGCGATACTCGTGTTCCTCGACGGTCGGATCAGCGGCGCTGTCGTTCTCTGCCTTGATGCGGGCCTTGTAGAGCGCGACCAGATCTCGAAATGCAGGTCGGAGTTGCTCGTACGCAGAAACGAAGAGAAATCGTGCGGACTGGAGCTTCACCTCGTCTGGATGGCAGTCTCGCCGGAGCAGCGTGTCCCAGACATCCAGCGAGACGAGACGGATGCCACGGCCGACATCCACGCGCAGGCGAGAAGGCTTGTCGGCGAGTGGCGGCAGCCTGTCGCCTGCGTCGAGCTGATCGCCGAAGACCTCGAAGTCCTCGATCGCGAAGCCGCCGGCCCCGGGGGCCGGAGTTCTTCGCGAGGCGATCTGCGAACCGAGACCCGCAAGCTGTTTGTTGGGATCGATCGCCGTGTCGGCCAGCATGTCGTAGTAGGCCTGGAGCCGCGGCGGCGCATGGTCGTATTTCTCGACCATGTATCGATCGATATCGACCAGGGGATGTGGCTTGAGCCCTTTCTCAGCGCCCTCCTCGATGAAGTGTACGAGTGGGTTGAGGCCCGCCTGGTGGACATCCGGATACGATGAGAGGTACCAGCCGCAATCGAACAGCCGGTTTGGATTGAGCCCCTCGATGGCACCACATTCGATGAAATGCGTCAGCGGATTTACGCCGGCAGCCCCGAGCTGTTTGTTCTGCTTCAAATAATATGCGGCATCGAATGCGACGTGAGGCGAGACCCCGGAAGGCCCGCCGGTCATCAGGTAGTGTCGGAGCAGATCGTCGCTCCCTTCGGCGTCTAGCTTGGCCTGCTCGCGATACCATTTCGGATCGAACAGAAGGCACGGCGACGCACCCAGGCGCGCACTGATCTCGATGAAATGTTCGAGCGGCGTCCGGTCGAATTCGCCAAGCTCCGGGTGGCATTTCTGATACCAGCGCAGGTCGAACAAGGGATGCGGTCGCGTCGAGCCGCCTTCGATCAGATAGTGCTCGACGGCGGCATCTTCGCCGATGCTGCCGAGAGCGTTCTTTTCGCAATACCAATGCACATCGAACAGCGCTGACGCTTTCAGGAGCTCCCGCCGCTTCCTTGTTCCCGACAGAGCAGAAAGCCTTCGGATGCTCATGGCTTTCAACGAAGGCAGTTTTCCCCGGTGCATCATCATCTACCATACCCCCGACGCCCTTGGACGATGCAGTGCGCCCGGACGCGTACGCGTACCTTTTAAGTCTTGCAAGTGACAATAAGCTGCCGGTCTCTCTCCCGCGGCCCGCCTTGGGGCTTGCGCACTTCGGCGGTTTCACCGCCGGGCGACGACCTGCTGTCGGGCAGGAATAGCGATCCGAAAACCCAGCGAGGCCAGCCTGTCGAGGACCTTGACGACACCATCCTCTCCGATGACCAGCGGGTGAACCTCCACGGCGAGCTTTCTGACGCCCTCGAGCGGCGAGTTCATGATCAAGTCGAGCTCGCCCCCTTCGATGTCCACCACAACGGCATTTGCACCATGATCGCGGATGAGCGCGTCGACTGAGTGAACGGGCACTTCGATCACTTCTCCACCCGGATCGTCGGTCAATGAAGACCCCCAGAACTCGTGCCCCAGCCGCAGTGACATTGCGGCCCCTTCCCGCTGGAATGTCCCCTCAGACACGACCGCGCCTTCGATCACCTGAGCAGAGATGGCATTCGCAGCGAGCGTCGCCTTCAGCGCCGGATGGAGACGGGGGTTGGGCTCGACGCACAAAAGTGCCTCCCCTCCGACAATGCTGCCGATGGCAACGGAGACGGCACCTATTGCGGCGCCGATTTCCAGGACACGGTCATTCTCGTCGAGAAGACCATTCAGGATGCGGCGCTCGTCGGACTCGTAGAAGCCGGACAGGAGCCCATGCAGGATCGCATTCGATGCCAGTTTGAGGTCGACGAACTGAACATGCTTGCCCAGACGCAGGGCCCTTAGCCCGCGCGTGTCCGCATCGAAGTTGCAGCGCTCTTTGAGAACTGCGCCGACCCGCACCACGTCGCCCATTTCGATCGCAGTATCGAGCCTCCGCTCGTTGGCCCGATTACCGGCACCCCGCCTAGAAGCGTCCTCGAACGCGCCGTAGGCCGCCTCGAAGTGGCGCATCTTGAACAACGCTTCGCCGAGCATCATCGCAGGCTCTGGATTGTTGGGATACAGCTCGGTCAAGCCGCGCAGTTGGTGGGCGGCTTCGGCGAGATTGCCACGATGCACCTGCCAGGCACATCTGCCGAGCGCAGCCGCGAGGCTAAGTTGTTCTGAAGAAGACATCGGAATAGCACCTCGTTTATCACCCCACCTTTTCCGGCCGAGGCATAGCCTGCTGTGACGCGTGGGTACATCGCCAAACTTTCCCAGAGCCACCACCACGGTGATGGCTGCGCGGCCAATGAGCCTCTGTCGGAAGATCTGCAGCGACGATTGGCTGGGGCCGAGCGCATGACCGAGCCGCCGACCAACGCGAAGCGTCGGGATTGAAGCTTCACGGCCGCCCAGCGGAGAGCTGCGGCAGCACCGTCGAGCCGCGCCCCGCACGGGTTGGCGCGCGGTCCTCTTATTCCAGGGCCTCGAGGCGCGGCGCAGCCGCTACGACGCCGATCGCCAGAGCAGCCTCGTAATAGCGTCGCGCTGTCAGGGGTATCGGCATGCACTCCGCCGCCCCGAGAGCGGCGAGGACGCTCGGATCGTGGAATCTCGGCCATCGTGGAAGAGCGCCTGCCCCGATTCCCGGATGTCCGGGCGCCCGAGAAGACGCCTCGCGCCGAGGATGTCCCCTGACCGGATCAGGCCCCGGGCCATCTCGATGGTGTTCTCGTGCTCGGACGGAGTTTTGTTGGCAGCGGGCGCTGCGACCTGCGCGTCGCTTGCTTCGCTCCGGCGATGCGCGGCACGCTGACGAGAGAGGCGAGGCGGATGCACCCGCCGCCAGCGTGGCCGTCGGCAGGGTCATTGGAACTGGTGCTGTCGCATCGGCAATCGCAGGAGCCGGCTTGGGCGCAATCCAAAGCACAAGCGGCACGACGACCAGCAGATCCTCGAAGAACCCTGCTGCTCCCATCCTGCATTTGATAGCGCCGTGCTTCGGCATGGGCCAGTCAACGTCGCATGCGCACGCAAGGCCATGGCGAGCGAGACGTCGGATGGAGCGTTGATTTCGCGACCGAAGTCAGGTGCCCCCGTGCCCCAACCCAGACTGCAGGTTCCTTTCCTGATACTCACTGACTCGCAGGCACCGCCACCCGGCTGCTTGCTGACTGAACGGACGGCTTCCCCAGGCCGTCCGCCAGCATGCTAGCGGAGGCCTCCTCGCCGCTCAAGAACTGACCGGTGACAGACCCGATGGCCGGGGCCTACCGAGTAGACCTTCATCTGCGTCCAGAAACCTTCGTTCAGAATGGAGAGTGAGACAATATTCGAGATATAACTTCATATAAATCAATAAATTAAAGATGGTCGCGCTGGGGAATGGAGTTAGTTTGAGCTCTCTTATCGCCGACGGCGATCAGGGAGCAACGCGACCCGGCGCAAGCGCCGCCCCCGCGGAGGGCCTGGGGCCCGTGAGCGCGCAATTGGTGCTAGAGGAGAGAGCTTGTTTGAACTCTCTCATCGCCGACGGCGATCAGGGAGCAACGCGACCCGGCGCAAGCGCCGCCCCCGCGGAGGGCCTGGGGCCCGTGAGCGCGCAAATGGTGCTGCCAGTGAGGATTGAACTCACGACCTCTCCCTTCGTCACACTGGCACTTTCGTGCCTGCCCCCCGCGCTGGTCGGTGGGCATACGTGCGCTGGACCATCCCTTCATCATGGGCCGTGGCCGATTGAGTTCAGCCACGTCCTTTAGATGCCACCCGTCTGGCCTCTACACCTTCCCGGCCGCCTGCGTGGGCCGGGCTTGGCTCGGGATTGCCGTCAGCCGGACTGGACGGTTTCCCCGAATTTGAGTGGTTGTCACCCGACCGTTTCCGGTCGGTGAGGCAAATCTACCAAGGGAGTGCTCTACCACTGAGCTACGGCAGCAGCCGGCCTAGCGTCCGCTCGCTCCACGATGATGGAGCGGAGCGGCTCCAAGCCCGCGTTAACTGCCATAGCTCCTCCCAGGTGGCAAGCGCGTTCTCCGCCGTTGAGTTTTTGTTCTTCTATTGTTCCTTTTCTCATGCTAGCTTCGTCACCGAGCGTGGCTTGCAGAGGTTGAGCGCCCGGCGATGCGACAGCACAGGACCAGCACCCCCGACGAGCCAGAGATGGCGTCATCCGCCGCGACATCGCTGATCGCGAGCGAGCGCAGGCATGGCCGCGGGGCAAGGTCGAACGCGTCGGGGCGCTTCGAGAGTCGAACGCGCGAGGTCTTTGATGATGGGTGGGAATCGCTCTCTGAGCTCGGACCCTGGCGCACCGAGATCCGGGCCGAAGCAGCAAAGAGCATCATCGCCACGAATGACAGTCCCGATCTGTCATTCGACCGGTCCATCAACCCCTATCGAGGCTGCGAGCACGGCTGCGTCTACTGTTATGCGCGTCCCACGCACTGCTATTTTGGTCATTCCGCGGGGATGGACTTCGAGACTATCCTTTATGCCAAGCACAACGCCGCAAAGCTGCTGGAAGCAGAGCTGGCGCGCCCGGGCTATCGACCGAAAACCATCGCACTCGGAGCTGCAACCGACCCCTATCAGCCCATTGAACGAAATCTCGCGATCACCCGCTCGGTCTTGGAGGTTTTGGAGCGCACAGGGCACCCCGTCGGAATCGTCACCAAGTCCGCCGGCGTCCTGAGGGATCTGGATATCCTCGCCCGCATGGCCGACCGCAGGCTCGTCAAAGTCGCGATCTCCGTCACGACGCTGGATCGAACTCTGGCACGCAGTATGGAGCCGAGGGCAGCGACCCCGCCTCGACGCCTCGAGGCGATCAGAGGGCTTTCTGCCGCGGGCGTGCCGGTAACCGTAATGGTCGCCCCCATCGTACCGGCGCTGACCGACAGCGAGATCGAGGCGATCCTGGAGGCAGCCGCAGCGGCAGGCGCGAAGGACGCTGGCTACGTGCTTCTGCGCTTGCCTTTGGAGCTGAAATCTCTTTTCCGCGAATGGCTCGAGACCGACTATCCGGATCGAGCTCGTCGCGTCATCTCTCTGCTCAGATCGATGCACGGAGGTAAGGATTACGTCTCGGCCTTTGGCCACCGCCAGCGCGGCAGTGGACCCTACGCAGAGCAGATCGCGATGCGATTTCGTCTCGCCGTGAAGCGCCTCGGCCTCGAGCGGCGGTCGGGCGGTCTGCGGACCGATCTCTTTCTGCCTCCGGCTTCTCGCAGCGGCCAGCTCAGCCTTCTGTAGGGCAGCGAGCATTAGCGCTGCACGGATGTAACAGGCTCCCGCAAATGTCCGTCGGCGACATCGGAGGGCCTTTGCAGACGATGCGCTCTCATCGATGTTGGCCCGATCGCGTCGTAAGGGGGCTCGGGCCGATCCGAGGAGCTCGCGTAATGATCATGAGACTTTGGCCGCGCTTGGCGGCCAGGATCGCCGTCATCGCACTGCCGGCGGGCTTGGCTTTCTTGCCATCCGCGTTTGTCCATGCGGAGACCGCAAAAGCCAGCGATGGGCATCTGCGCACGCTTTGCGTGCACGGCGTCGAGACGGGAGGGCTGAATGTCCGCTCGGGGCCGGGCCTCGATCAGGCCGTGATCGGCTCTTTCGGGCGGGAAGACTGCAATTTGAGCCTTGCTGGGCGCTGCGAAGGCAGTTGGTGCGAGATGACTGGGCCTGGCGCACGCGGTTGGGTCGATACCCGCTACGTCGGCGTCTACGAGCTGCCGTCGCGAAAAGCGGATAGCCCGGCTGCGCGCTCACGCATCTCGGAGCAACGATACGCACGTCGCATCGCCGAAGCACCCAGGCCCCGGTCACGCGCGATTTCATATGTGCTGGAGGAGCCTCGCATGTCCGCCGGTCCGTGGTCGGGGGTAGGCCTTTTTCGGGCCTTGTCCGACAAGGTTCCCTTCGATGCTCCCTTTCGGCTCGGCGGCATCGGCGGCTGCGTAGCGGGGGTGGCCTCCTGGGATACCCTGCGCATGCGCAGTGGTCCCGGCGTTTCGCATCGCCAAGTCGGTGAGATTCCGAGCGATGCTTGCCGTGTTCGGCCGGCCGGTCAATGCCGAGGCTTGTGGTGCCGCGTTGACTGGCATGGCCGCGAAGGCTGGGTGAATACGTACTATCTGCGTTGAGCCGATCCGAATTGGCGCGCCGCTGAGGCGCGCAAACGCGGATGGGGCAAGCTGTGGGCTGAGAATGCGGCCCCGGATCGGCCACGCGTCGGACAAAAATCTGCCAAATCCGCACTCGACTGTCGGTGACAGAGATCGGGAGGGGGACCTTCGTGATCGGGGTGATCTTGGAGTCGAAACCTGGGAACGCGCAACTGGCGCAACTAGGAAAAGACGAAGTGTTGATGCGACGGGGAAAATTCCTCGAAATGCGCTCGAGGCTCGCGCAAGGCGCGTTGCTTCTCGCAGTGGCGTGTGCCCTTCTCGTCACGACGGGATTGTGCGTCCGCGCCGCCGCGTCGGGGGGCGAGACCGTTTCGATGCACTTCGACTGCAAGGTCGTCGATGCCCGAGTCCAGCTCGAGACCGCCCCGTTGCGGACCTATCCCATCATCGGAGAGCGGAAGGAGCAAACGCTTCGCGTGTGCAGCGGATCGCGCGGCACCCGCTGCCGATCCCTGGTCATTCAGAAGTTCAAGTTCGACTGTGGTGGTGCTCCCGTCGAATGGATCGACGCTGCTGCAGCGGCCGTACGCGGGCAGCCCTGGCGCGCGACGCTAAGCGATGCTCGGATGACACTCCACTACTGGCCCGACGGTCCGACGATGGACCGCCGGTTGCCTTTGACCCTCCCACCGAAGTTCGCTCCACCCCCCGCATCGGGATTGCGTTTCGAAAAATCGGAGCCGCCGGCCCCCGTCGAGCTGCCTGCCACGGCACCCTCTGCTGCCACCTCGGTCGCCAAGACTCGAGGCGGAGCCACTCCTGGGCCAGCAGAGAAACAACCTGACCCTCCTGCGGCGCCTCTCCCGACGCAGGTCGTGGCCCTCAATGGGGCGGACGCGGCCTCGAGCCCCATGTTTGCGTCGGACGTTCCAGCAGTGCCAACGCCTTCTGAGCTGAGCTGGACGGCGTCTGCCGCGGCGGTCCTGCACGATGAAATGACCCGCAAATCCTGGTGGCGCCATCTCGTCCCTACAGGGTTGCCGAACGCGCTCTTCGCCGGCATCGGCGTCGCGGCTCTCCTGCTTTCCGCCACTGCCATGGCGGCGCGTCAGCAATCCTCACAGCGGATCTCGGGTAGCCCTTCAGGAGCATCGCCCTTTGAGGCCCTCTCCGGGGAAGGGGCATTCTCGCCGCCATCCGAAAGCGCGTCCTCGCGTCCGACATCGTCTAGACCGGACGAGCAATCGCCTCCCGTCGACGAGACGGCTGGACGAGTGGCTGAGCTTGCATCGGCTCTCCTGGCGACCTCGCGAACCACCCCACCGCCCGTATCTGGCTGGGCATCCATCGTGGAGATGCGGCAGACTGCCGACGCGCTCCTCGAGCTTGTGCGCCAGATCATCGTCGATCACGTGCCCGCAGGCGCCTTGCGCGATGTCCTTGTCGCCGACCTCGCAGTCATTGCGGCCCGCCTCGAAGCGCCCGAGCTTGCTGCCGCACTCGCCGACGGTCGGCTCGACCTCGTCCATCCTGTCTACGCCCAGGCCATCCTCGATCTGGAGCGCGCCCGTACGCTCGCGCGCATCGAGCATGAGCGGGCGCTCGAAGCGGTCGGAGAGGCCCACCGCTCCCCGTCGACTGTCGAGGAAGCGTGCACGTTTCTCGGCATAAATCCTCGCGCCAGCGAGACGGTGGTCAAGAAGGTGGTCGATGCCCTCCGCCAGAATTGGCATCCCGACCTGGCTGGAGACGAGATGGATCGCGTCGTCCGCGAGGAGCGCATCAAGAGAATCAATGCCGCTTGGGACCTGATCCGAGCCCGTTGAGCCCTTGTCCATGGCGGGACACGGGTTGCCGAAGGCCGCCCATCCTGCTTTGTTCGTGCCATTGATCGCAAGCCATGCAGGGCAGGGGGAACGGCGTGCTCACACTCGTTCTGGGACTTGTTCTTTTCGTGGGTATCCATACGCTTCCGACGAGGCCGGAGGTTCGACAGGCCTTTGCTCGCCGGCTTGGCGAAGGCACCTATAAAGGTGCTTTTTCGGTGCTTGCCCTGCTCGGCTTCGCACTCATCGTCTATGGCTACCACAAGATCCAGCTTCACCCGGGCAAGAATCCCGTTCTTTGGCATTCTCCCGCCTGGGGCCGCCACGTCACGATGGCGCTGATGCTTCCGGTCTTTCCGCTACTGATCGAGGCCTACCTGCCTGGGCGCCTGGCTGGCGTCATCCGCCATCCCATGATCACTGCCGTCAAGTTCTGGGCGCTCGCCCACCTTTTCGTGCGCGGTGATCTCGCGTCGCTGTTGTTGTTCGTTGGTTTTCTGGGGTGGGCGATCTACGACCGCATCAGTTTGAAGGGACGCGAAGCAGACGGCCTCGTCGCAGTTCGCAGCGGACCCGTCGTCAACGACGTCATCGCCGTCGTCGCAGGGCTGGCGCTTTATGTCGTCTTCGTCAAATGGGGCCATGCGGCTCTCATCGGCGTGCGCATCGTTCCGTGAAGGGCGACACGTTTCCGCCCGAAATGAGCGTCAATTTCTCGCCACGTGGCTGCGATGTGGGTTGTGCGGCGGGGGCAGCTTTCGTTCTCGTCGCGGGCACGGTATAGGTCGCCCTCCAGCCCACCGAGGCCGTATCCCACAGTGGTCGGCCTTTTTCAGGAGACGCGCGCGCCGATGGTCGATCGCAACGACAGCTTCTTGCGCGAGGTGGACGAGGAGGTCCGCCGCGAGCAATTCATGAAGCTTTGGGAGCGCTACGGTGTCTTCGTGATCGCCGGCCTCGTTCTTCTTTTCGTGGGCGTGGGAGCCTACAAATGGAACGAATCCCGCCGCGTGGCGCGCGAGCAGACTGCGGGCGCGAGCTTTGAGGCCGCCTCGCGTCTCGCCGCGGAAGGCAAGTCCGACGAGGCCCTGAAGGCTTTCGAGAGTATCGCCAAGGACGGACCGACCGGTTACGCCACCTTGGCGCGTCTCCGCGTCGCCGGCGAACAGGCGACGGCAGGGCGCACGGCCGAGGCCCTGGCCGCCTACGAAGCGATTTCTGCCGACTCCGGCGTCGATCAGCTGCTGCGTAATTTCGCCACGCTCCAGGCTGCGATGTTGAGAGTGGACCAGGCCGACTGGACGGAAATGAAGAATCGCTTGACACCCCTTCTCGACGACAAGGTGCCTTGGCACGCCCAGGCGCGCGAGCTTCTGGGCATAGCTGCGCTGAAGGCTGGCCAGACCGGGGAGGCGACCAAGCTCTTCGAGCAGGTCTTGGGTGATCGGACCGCCACCTCCGGGATGACCCGCCGCGCGCAGGAGATGTTGGCTGTGCTGACGGACCGTGCCGCGGCGAAGGCAGCACCGGCAGGCGCCGCAAAGGCGCCATCCGGTGTCGGCAAAGACGAAAAGACGGCGCCGGGCGCCGGGGCCGCCAAAGGCAAAGGTGGGTAGCCTGCGGCCAAGAACTGAGGACGAACGGGGATCCGGCTGATGCAGTCAGGTGGGGCGAGAACGAGACGGCGCCGCGCGGGTTGGCTGCCGGTCTTTGCCAGTGGCTGTGCGTTGTTGGCTGCGCTGGGCGCCGCGGGTTGCGCAGGAAGCGAGCCGAAAATCCCAAGGCTCTCCGACCTGAACCCCTTCGCGGAGAAGGAAGTACCGCTCCCCGGCAAGCGGATTCCGGTTAGCCTGACCGAGGGTCGCGCCGGCCTTGACGTCGCGCCGGCCGACAGGCCGATCGTCCTGCCGCCCGCTCAGCCGAATCCGACTTGGTCACAGCCGGGGGGCACGCCTTACAACTCATCTGGCCATATGGCGCTCGGCGCGAGCCTGCGTCAGGCGTGGAGCGCCGATGCGGGCGCCGGCTCGAGCGGTTATGGCAAACTCACAGCGAGCCCCATCGTCGTCGACGGTCGCATCTATGTTCTCGATACCAGGGGCCGCGTCACGGCGTTTTCGCAGAGCGGGTCGACCGTTTGGCGGGTCTCTGTCACGCCGCCTACCGAGAAGGACTACAACGGCTACGGCGGGGGGTTGGCTTCTGACGGCGGGCGCATCTTCGTTGCGACGGGCTACGGCTGGATCGTCGCCCTCGATGCCCAGAGCGGAAAGAAGCTCTGGGAGAAAAATCTGGCATCGCCTGTACGCTCTTCTCCGACGGCAGCGGATGGACGGGTCTTCGTCGTTTCAGCCGATGGCATAGCACGGGCGCTCGCTGCGGCCGACGGCACGGAGCTGTGGACACATCAAGGGCTCATCGAGAAGGCCGCGCTGCTCACGAACGCAAGCCCGGCCGCTGCCGGCGATCTCGTGGTCGTGCCTTATCCGTCGGGCGAAGTCGTGGCTCTGCGCATCGCTGACGGCCAGCCGGCCTGGACGGAATCTCTGGCACGAACGCGCGTGGCCTCCTCCTTGGGCTCGATGACCGATGCCGCGCGCCCTGTCGTGGACGGTGGCGCCGTGTTCGCGGTCGGCCATTCGGGCAGGATGGTCGCGACGACGTTTCGCGATGGGCAGCGGCTTTGGTCCTTGAGCGTGCCGGGTATCCAGGCGCCGGCTGTTGCTGGTGATAATCTGTTCGTCGTCGACACCAGTGGTCAGCTGATGGCCGTCACGCGCGCAGACGGGAAGATCATCTGGACGACCAAGCTGCCGGGAACGCACACCTGGTCGGGTCCGGTCCTTGCCGGCAATCGGCTGTGGCTCACCTCGAATAAGGGCCAGCTCGTCGGCGCCGATGCGACGACCGGTAAGGTCGATGTCCAGCTCAAGTTGAGTGGCCCAAGCTATATTGCACCCATTGTCGCGGGTGGACGTCTCTATGTGTTGACCGACTCGGCCCGCTTGATTGCCTTCCAATAGGCTCGGTGGGTACCGGCGGTCTCAGCCCGCTTAGCCCACCGACCAGGGCACGAAGCGCGGCCGGAACGCATTCAGACGAACGACCTGGGAAGTAGGAATGATAGCGGGCTCAGCTTCGGCGGGAGCCACGTGCTCGCTTTGGAGTGCCGCAATCTCGTCGAGCACTCGACCGAGTGCCTCCGAGACACGTGCGAGCCGCGCAGAGGATCGCATGTCGGCCTGCATGTAGCTGAGCGTCTCGCGCACTGTCTCTAGATCGATCTGGGGCTCGGCGCCCTTCCGGATCCTCTCGCGCGACATAGCCAACCTCCTCGACACAATTCGAACGCTTAATAAGCCGTTACCGCTGGTCCATTGCTGCACGAGGCGCGGAGTCCGGTCAACCAGCGCAAACAAACATTTTTAAGTTGTGCCATAATGAAACGAAGCAAAACCTAAGTATTGAAAGGGTTTGCCGACGGTCTTTTTACGTTTGTTCGCCAAAGTCTCCGCGGGGGCAGGCAGAGAGGGCGCCGCGAGCGCACTCCGCGTGCGAGTGGAGGCGAAGCGTGGCGAAGCCGGGCGTTCTGATCATCGTCGAAAACCTGACTGTGCCGCTCGATCGGCGCGTCTGGCAGGAAGCGACAACCCTCAGGGATGCCGGCTACACCGTCTCCGTTGTCTGCCCGAAAGGCGGCCGCTACACCTCGCGCTATGAGCTGCTGGACGGCATCCACATCTTCCGTCACCCGTTGCCGCTCGAAGCTGATGGCGCGCTCGGCTATCTCATCGAGTATTCCTGGGCGCTTTTCTGGGAATTCCTGCTGGCTTGGCGCGCCTACTTCAAGGTTGGCTTCGACGTCATCCAGGCCTGCAATCCGCCGGACACGATCTTCCTTATCGCTGGCTTCTTCAAGGCGCTCCTTGGCACGTCGTTCGTGTTCGACCACCACGACATCAACCCCGAGCTCTATGAGGCAAAATTCGGAAAGCGCGGTTTTTTTCACAAACTGCTGCTGAAGTTCGAGAGGTGGACATTCCGCACGGCCGACGTGTCGATCGCCACCAATGAGACGTTCAAGGACATCGCCGTCGAGCGCGGCGGCATGGCGCGCGACCGCGTTTTCATCGTGCGCTCGATCCCTGATGTCTCCCGCTTTCGCCGCATGCCGCCGCGGGAGGAGCTTCGCAACGGCCGGCGCCATGTCGTTGGTTACGTCGGCATCATGGGCAATCAGGATGGCGTCGACCTGCTCGTCGATGCCATGGACCGGCTCGTGAATGCCGAAGGCCGCCACGACGTCCAGTGCGTCATCGTTGGCTCCGGCACAGCCCTCGAAGGGCTCAAGGCTCAAGCCTCGAGCAAGTGCCTCGACGATTACGTCACCTTCACTGGCTTCATGTCCGGAGAGCCGCTGCTGCGTGCCCTGTCGACCTTCGATATCGGCGTCATTCCCGATCCGAAGAACTGCTACAACGACAAGATTTCGATGAACAAGCACTTCGAATACATGTCGCTGGGCATCCCGTTCGTCAGCTTCGATCTCGACGAAGGGCGCAAGATCGCCGCTGACACGGCTCTGTATGCCGAGGACAACTGCCCGGCCAGCTTGGCCCGGCAAATGGCCCGGTTGGTCGACGACGCCGAACTGCGCGCTCACCTCTCCAACGCAGGAAAAGCGCGGGCTGCGTCACTGCTCCGCTGGGAGACGGAGCGCGCCAGCCTTCTCGCTGCCTACGAGCTCGCTCTCGGCGACAAGCTACCTGCGCCTGCCTTGGACGCGGGCAAGGCGAGAAGCGCCTGAAGCAGCCGGCCAACACACGCGCGCCGCGTTCAGCCCGTCTTTGTCTCGCGCTTCAGCTTGCGCGCCAGCCGCTTGATCAGCTCCACATCGAGAAGCGGAGCGCGTCGCTCCACGGGAGCCTGTGACGGCTCGTCGCCGGTTGGGTGGCCGGTCGTCACCGGATCGCTCGCCGGGAACGTCGCTTCCAGCGCTTCATCCAGCTCGTTCTGCTGGTGCGCCTTGTCCGCGGTCTTCTCGGCGTCATTCTTGGACCGTCCACGGCCTTGGGAAATCATGGTTGTCCTCCATGTCTTATGGAGAGACGCCCAGGCAGACGTAGTGTTCCCGCACCATTCGTCGCAGAGCTTTCAGCGCGTGGCGGATTAGCCGCGGCGGTGCTCTTCGAGCCGCGGCATGATCTCGACGAAGTTGCAGGGCCGGTGCCGGTTATCGAGCTGCCATTTCAAGATGCCATTCCAGCCGTCCTTGCAGGCGCCTGGTGAGCCCGGTAGGCAGAAAATATATGTGCCGTTGGCGACGCCTCCGCAGGCGCGCGACTGGATGGTCGATGTCTCGATCTTCTGGAATGAGATTATGTGAAAGACAGTCGAGAAGCCATCGATGTGTTTCTCGAAGAGCGGTTGCACCGCTTCGGGAGTGACGTCGCGGCCGGTGAATCCGGTTCCGCCCGTCGTGATCACGACATCCACCGTCGGGTCGGCGATCCAGCCCTGCACCTTGGCCCGGATCTCAGCCACATCGTCTTTCACGATGGCCCGATCGGCGACCGTGTGACCGGCGTCCGAGATCATTTCGACAAGCGTTGTTCCGGACCTGTCGTCCTCGAGACGCCGTGTATCGGACACGGTCAGCACCGCGATCCGGACCGGAATGAAGGGGCGGCTCTCGTCGAGCTTGGCCATGGCTTGACCTCTTGCTGTGCTTGGCGGCACCGACATGAGATTTGAAGGTTTCGCGCGCCACGTCACCGCAAGAACGTAGCCTCTTGCGGTCGAGCGGCCAACCGCAGAGCGCCGATCGTCGCACGAACGCTACTTCCGCGGCAGCAGCATGATCGCACTCGCCATGGCGAGGCTGCCGAACGTCAGGGCGAATCCGCCAAACAGAAGAGCGCCGCCTGCAGCATAAGAGCCGGACTGCGCGAAAAGCGTGGCGAGGCCCCCAGCGTCCGTCATCAGCAGCCCCCCAGCCGCGGCGCAGCCCACGAGCACGCCCCCCGCTGCGTTGATCGCAAGGAGTCGAACGATTCGCGGAATGGCGTTCGGATTGCGCGTCGGCATGTTGCCTCCTCCACGTTCTCTCGCAGAGCGCCGGATCAGGAGATAGAGTGTCGGAGCTCGCCTACGCGATCAACCCGAAGGCGCCCGCGCTCGTTCCATCTTAACGATGCCGGCCGCAATGAGCGCCTCGATTTCCGGCCTCGCGTAGCCGGCGTCAGCGAGTACCTCGACTGTGTGTTCGCCCAGAAGCGGCGTCACGCGACCGGCAGTAGAAGCCGTATCCGAGAACTTGACCGAGTGCCACTGCACCCGCAGTCGCCCGCCTGTGGGGTGCTGCCGGACCGCCACCATGCCGTTTTCGATGACATGCGGCTCCTCGAGGAAGATCTCTGCGTGGCCTTCGGCGGCTTCGGTCGCCGGCACACCGGCAGCCTTCAGCGCTTGAAGGGTCTGTGCCACCGTCCGGTTGGAAAGGGCCGCCTGCATCGCCAGAGCGAATGGTGCCTCGTTCGGGTGCCGTCCTTCGGGCGGCAGCATCGCCGCCGCATCGGGCCACTCGAGTCCTGCCACCTTGCAGGCTCCGCGCCGTTCGGTCTCGTCCTCGGCGACGATGTAGATCCAGCCGTCCGCGAGCCGGTAAAGGCGGTGGAACGGCCCGAGCCCCATCTGCTCCTTGTCGGCGAGCTGACGCTGTGGGCGCCCCTTGTATCTGGTGAACCACGCCGACGACAGCACGATGCCCGCGGAGAGCAGGTTGCCGTAGACGTTCTGAACTTGTCCCGTCTTCTTCCTCACATAGAGCGCCAGGATCGTCCCGAACGCGCCCATTGCGCCGTTGGTGTAGTCGGTCGGCGCCAGCTGTGCCGGGAAGACGGGCGGATTCTCGGGGCCACCCTGCGCCCGCGACATGCCCATGTAGGCTTGCGCCAGCGGATCGATGCCCGGCCGCTTCGAGTAGGGCCCGGTGAAGCCGTAGCCGGTCAGATGCGTCTCGATGAGCCGAGGGTTGATCTCCGGCCCGATCCCCATCCGCTCGGTCGCCTTCGGTCTTAGGTTCGCGAGCAGCACGTCGGCCTTCGCGGCGATCGCCTGCACGACCCGCCGCCCTTCCTCCTTCGACGTGTCGACGCAGACCGAGCGCTTGTTGAAGTTCAACGCATAAAAATAGGTCCGCCCGATCGGCCGCGAGATGTCGCCCGCCGGTGGTTCGAGCTTCACCATGTCCGCGCCGAGGTCGGCCAGAATGCGCCCCGCCGTCGGCCCGGCGATCAGGTTGGTGATCTCGAGCACGCGCACGCCCTGGAGCGGCGGTGAATCGACAGCGGTCTGCTCGCGGTGATCGACATTGGCGTCGCCGCTCCCGGAAAGCTCCCCCAGCGAGGCGGCAGGCCTCTGCCGGGGCCCTTGGATCGCACCCGGCGTGCCGGTCATGTCCACGGGGACCCCCATCTGGACGACAGGCCCTACGGCCGGGTCGTCGAGCGTCACCACCATGCCGTTGTGGCGCACCTGCGGATCGTCGAAACCTTCCTCGGTGAGGCGCGCCGGCGCGAACGGCACGTCGGCCTCCTCGAAGATCGCCGACCACTCGGCCTGCGTGCGCCGCTTGATGGCCTTGGCAACGGCAGCCCGCATTTCCTCGTCGTCTGCCGGTGTCACCGGCGCCCGCCCGCCCACCATGCGCGGCTCGTTGATCAGCTCGGTCAGGCCGAACAGTTTCGCGGCGATGTTGATGAAGGCTTCGTGCACGCAGCCGAGCTGCACCCATTTTCCGTCGGCACATTCATAAAGGCTGTAGAACGGTGCGCTGCCCGCGGGATGCGTCTGGAAGACGTGGCGCTTGATGTTCTCGCCGTCCGCCTTGGTCATGTAGAGGCACGCGCCCGCCATCAGAGACGTCTCGACGGCGCGTCCACGCCCGGTATCCTCTCGTGCAAGCAGCGCGGCCGCGATCCCGTTGCAGGCAAGCAGCGCCGCGCCGACGCTCGGCAGCGGGTGCACCGTATGGACAGGAGCGGGCCGGAAACCAGGGAGACCGCCGAGAAGGCCCGTCCTGGCGAGCACCAGATCCTCGATCGGCGGCTCGTCCTTCCATCGGCCGACCTTCCCGTAAGCCGTGATCGAGCAGGCGACGAGGCGTGGATTGAGCGCCTTGAGGTCGCGCCACTGAACCAGCCTTTGCCGCGGTGAGGAAGGAGCGAAGTCATCGACCAGAACGTCGGCTCGAGCGACGAGGCGCCGGAAGTTTGCTTCGCCCTCGGGCGTCTCTAGATCGAGCCGCACCGCCGACTTGCCGCGATCCCACACCACGAATCCGCCGTCGCGAAGGTCGGGCGCAGCAGGCTCGACCACGCGCACCACCCTCGCACCGTGATCCGAGAGAAACATCGTGGCGAGTGCCGCAGCAGGCCCCGTGCTCAGATCGACAACCGTGATCCCTTCCAAAGCGCCTGCCATGTCGTGCCCCGTCTTGCCCTTCCACTGTAAGGCCCGCGGCGAGCACGGGCATCACCACGCGTTCTGCGCCTCGTCAGGTCTCGGCGTGGCGTGTCGCTTGCGTGAAGCACACCGAGGTTTGACGTCGCCCCGCGTCCTGATTCAGAGGCCTGCGATGCGCTCCACCTCGGCCTTGGCCAGTCCGACCTTCCCCGCAGCGGTAATGATGTCGCCCCAGGTGGTCGGGTCGACGGGAATGCCTTCCTTGAGCCGCTTGGCCTTCCACTCGCGCTCGGGATCTCCCGCAAGACGCACCTTGTCGAATCCTTGCGCGACCGGGCCGGATTGCACCCACCCCGTAAAGGCATCGATCTCGCTCTGGAAATGCTCTGACGTGCCGAGCTTCTCCGGGTCGAGCACGATGGTCAGCATGCCGTTGTAGACGCCTTGCGTCTGGCCATCGTAGGCCTTGCGCATGGTGGCACCGCCGGTGAGCGCACCGCCGAGCAGCTCGGCGATCATGGCGAGACCGTAGCCCTTGTGCTCGCCAAACGTGAGGATGGCGCCGAACGGCGGCACCACCGTGAAGCGCGGGTCGGTCGTCTGACGCCCCTCGTTGTCGATGATCGTTCCCGGCTGCAACTTCACGCCCTTGTTGTGTGCGACCCGCGTCTTGCCTTGGGCGATGCGGCTCGTCGCGAAATCGAGCACGATCGGCTCGTGACCCTTGCGCGGCACGCCGATGCAGATCGGATTGGTGCCGAACCGCGCGTCTCCGCCGCCCCAAGCCGCCACGATCGGCCGCGAGACCACGTTGACGAAATGCATCGAGACGAGGCCGGCCGCTACGGCCATCTCGGCCCAGGCCCCGATGCGCCCGATGTGGTGTGCGTGATGCAGGCCCGCGGCGCAGAGCCCGTGCTGTCTCGCCCGCTCGATGGCGATGTTCATGGTGTCGTGGCCGATCACCTGCCCGTAGCCGGCCTGCCCGTCGAGCCGGACCAGTGGGCCGGTGTCGAGCACGATCTTGGGCGCCTGGTTGACCTGGAGGCCGCCCTCGACGAGCGACTGTATGTAGCGCGGGATCATGCCCACGCCGTGGCTGTCGTGCCCCTTGAGATTGGCCTCGACGAGGTTCTCGGCGACGAGCTTCGCCTCCCGGGCATTCGAGCCGCCCTTGGCGACGATCGCCTCGATGGCAGCGATGAGCTTCGGTGGGCTGATGATGATGTCGTCGGCCATGCGGTTTCCGTGTCTGAATTGAAAAGTGCCGGCGAAGGGTTGCACGCCGCCGGAAGCGGCTCAAGACCCGTCGCCGCAGCCATGTCTCAGCGTCCCCCGAGCCGCTCGAGCAGCCGCTCCGCCTTGGCGCGCTTCTCCGCGCTCTTGTCACGCTGTATGATGCGCAGGATGGCATCGCGCGCCGCCATGTCGCCCCGCTCCGCCATCTCGAAGGCTTGCGCATCGCGCTTTTCGTAGTGGCTCCGGTCGAGTGGAATGACGTCGAGCGCCATGTCTTTCCAGTAGTATTGCCCCTCGGCACTTGACCAGCCGGCGTACACGTCCTCCCAGGTCCCGCAGCCTGAGTAGGGCACCAAGTTCGTGTCGGCGACCGGCTGGCTGGCCGGCTGATAGCGCGCATCGAACGACATGCGGATTTCGCTCGTGCGGTTTGGCAGCGCCTTGTGCACGGTCACGTCCTGGAAAATCAGCGCATCCCCGGCCTTGAACGCGCCTGTCACCCACGTGCCCGGAATAGGCACCGCGATGTCCATTCCGCCGGCACCCGTCCCGACTTTCGTCTCGAGAATGCCTTGTGTGTGCGAACCCGCGGCCACGGCGAGCGCGCCCTTCTCGCGCGGGCAATCGCCGAGTGGCATCCACAGCGCATAGCTCGTCGCGCCGCCGATGTGAACGCGGTCCTGATGGATGCCAGTCGTGAAGTCGAAGGCGCCCGTCTGCGGAAATATGTTGCGCTGGACGAACATCGGATGCGCCAGCGCCGGCTCGCCGAACATGCGCGTAAAGAGATCGAGCACCCGCGGATGGATGCGCAGGCGATGCAACTCTTCGTCCGCCCAGAGACCGCGGAACACATTCATGTAGCGTTCCTCGGGGTCCTTGCAGGCGGCTGCCGGATTGGCGATCCCGGCCTCCACCGGGCTTTCAGGATCGAGCCACCCGCCCCCCGCCGCTTTGGCGAGGAGCCGCGAGCGAACGGCGCGAATGGCTTCGGGTGGCAGCAGCCCCCTGATAAAGATGTAGCCATCGCGCTCGAGGCGCGCCCTTAGTGCTGGCCCGTCATCGATCAGCCCGGTTGAATCGACGAAATCGCCATAGCTCTCCATTACGCGTTCCTCCCGGCTGCTTTTCATTTGGCCGGGAGTGTGCGGGGAGAGCTTAGGAGCCGTCAACGCTGGCGCATCTCATGCGCAGCGATCGCCTGCCTGATGATGTCGTCGGCATCGATTTTGGACGCGACCGCCTGTGTCGCAACCGGCGCCGCCTGATGGGAAGCTGCGACGGCAGAGACCTTGGCCGGGGCCGGTGCGGTGTCCGCCGCGTCGGCGCGGGCGCTCCCATAATTGGGGCTCCAGGGCTCGGTCGGGTCGTCCTTGACGGGGCGCCGATGCCGTGGCGCAAGCTGGGCGGGAAGACCATCCGCCTCGATCTCCACCTTCGCCGCTTGGATTGGAGGCGGCGCCGGAGCATCACCGGGATAGGCTGATATGGGGCCCGCAACTCTGGACGGGCCGGGATCGGTGGCGGCACAGCCACCGGCAAGAGCTGCCATCGCGAGGGCGGCAAGCGACACGCGGGCGCAGCGGAACGCGCCGTCGGCGCGCCACGACAGATTGAGGGACTTCATACAGGGAACGCCTTTCAACGAGGACGCAACCGGAACAGGACGCCGTCACGCACGCGATACTGAGCTGACCGCGGCACTATGCGACCGTCATGGTTAAGCGCGCCCTAACACGCGTCCCGCATCGCGAGATGTTTCATCCGCGGGGTTTCGTAGAAGTCTCGCGCCCGTCTCGCGCATCTGACTTTGGCTCGGGACCGGGCCGCGCAGGGATGCGACTGTCGCAACCGGAACCCTAGACGGCTCCCTTGCTCTTTATCGCAGCGAGAACGCGCTCCGGCGTCATCGGCATGGCCGTAACGCGCACTCCGATCGCCCGCCGGATCGCATTCGCCACTGCGCCCGCGACTGGGACGATGGGCACCTCGCCGACCCCGCGAAGCCCGTAAGGAACACCTGGCACCGGCGTCTCGATGATCACGCAATCGATCGGTGGCACGTCGAGCGCGGTCGGCAGGCGGAAGTCGAGCAGGCTCGCATTCCGCACCCGCCCATCCGCATCGAAGTCGATCGCCTCCGTCAGCGCCCAACCGAGCCCCTGCACCACACTGCCCTGCATCTGTCCCTCGACCGCAGTGGGATTGAGAGCGCGGCCGACGTCCTGGAAAGCCGTGTAGCGCAACACTGTGACTTGCCCGGTTTCCGGATCGACCTCGACGTCGGCGACGTGTGCTCCGACCTCCACCCCGAACGGCAGCTTTGTCGACACCCCGCGCCCGATGATCGCCCCTTCGGTCAATGTCTGGCGCATCAGCTCGCCGAGCGTGATCGAGGCAGAAAGGCCGAGCCCGGTACCTGTCCGGAATACACCGTTCTCGTAGCCGACATCGTCCTCTGCCACCTGAAGCCGCTGGGCTGCCCGTCGCCTGAGCTGCTCGAGGGCATCGCGGCAGGCATCGACGACGGCGGCGGCCATTGTCCGCGCCACCCGGCTGCCTGCCGCGGCGTCGGAGTAGGCCGAGGTTTTCGTGTCGCCCATCGTCACGTGCACGTCCTCGAGCGGCAGCCCCATCTCCTCGGCCGCCACCTGTGCCATCGTCGTCCGCGTGCCGGAGATATCGACCGTTCCCATTGTCACCGCGATGCGACCATCGCCGCTGACCGTCAGTTGCGCAGACGAGGTCATCGATGTGCCGCGCCAGTATCCCAGTGCGAGGCCGCGACCTCGCGGGTTCTTACCCGCCGGCAGCGGGTCTCGCCAGCAGGGGTGCGCCGCAATCGTCTCGAGAATGGTCGTGAGACCGATCGACGGGAACGGCGTACCGGCCGGCATCAGGCTGCCCGTCACCGCAGCGTTCTTCTGGCGAAACGCAAGCGCGTCCATGCCGAGGGAAATAGCGAGCTCGTCCATCGCCTGCTCGACCGCGAACGCGGCCTGGATTCCGCCCGGCCCGCGATAGGCCTCCGTCCGCGGCTTCGAGGTCACCACGTCCATCCCCTCGAGCCTGAGCGTTTCGGTCTGGTAGCACGCCGCCGACGCCTGCATCAGCAGCGTCGTCGGGGTTCCTGGAACGCCGCCCGTATCGACGAGATAGCGTCCATTGATCGCCTTGAGACGCCCGTCGGTTTCCGCCCCGACGGACACCTCGATCTGCGCCGCTGCCGGCGGTCCGGACCCGCCGGCCAGCATCTCGCCCCGGCTCATCACCATCTTCACCGGCCGGCCCGACAACTGCGCCAGTCGGGCGGCCACCGGCTCGAGGTGCACAGTAATCTTGCCGCCGAAGCCTCCGCCCATTTCGAGCGGTACGACTTTCAACCTGGACTGAGGCAGCCCAAGGATGCCGGCGGTCTGGATCTCGGTCTGGTGTGCCCCCTGCGTCGAGACCCAGATCGTCACGTTGCCTTGCGGATCGGATTCGGCGACGCAGGCGTGCGGCTCTATGTAGCCTTGGTGACCGGTGTCGATCGTAGCCGAGATCGAGGCGGTCGCTGCCGCCGCCTTGAGCGCGCCCAAGACGTCTCCTCGCTCCAACAGCGTGCGGCTGCCGATGTTCGGCGGCACGACCGAGCCCGCCTCGAACCCTTTCGCCTTGTGCCCGGGATGCAGCACGGGTGCCCCTTTGGCCATCGCGGCTTCCATCGAGGCCGCGGCCGGCAACACTTCGTAGTCGACCTCGATAAGGTCGAGCGCCGCTCGCGCCACGTGCTCGTCGACGGCTGCAACCGCGGCCACCGGCTGCCCCACCCACAGCACCTTGCCGCGTGCCATGACGATCACCGCCGACACCCAGAGATCGGCCCCCGTCTCGCCGAAGGGAATGATGGTGCCGGGCGCGACTTCGGGGAAATCGGCAGCGGTCACCACCGCCTTTACGCCCTTGAGGGCACGTGCCTTCGAAGTATCGACACTCTTTATGTTGGCGTGCGCATGAGGGCTCCGTTTGACCGCCCCGGAGAGCAGGCCGGGGCGCGTCAGGTCCGCCGCATAGATCGCGCGACCCGTGACGCGCTCGCTCGCATCGACACGCGGCACGCGCTGGCCGACGACCCTGAGCGGAATGACGGGCTCGCTCATGCCTTGACTCCCTTACGCAGGGTCGCGGCTGCAGCCTCGATCGCCCTGACAATCTTGTCGTATCCGGTGCACCGGCAGATGTTTCCGGCGATGGCATGCCGAATCTGCTCAGCCGTCGGTGCCGGGCTCTCGGCCAGGAGGGCCACAGCCGACATCACGATGCCCGGCGTGCAGAAGCCGCACTGGGTTCCCCCATGCTGCACCAGCGCATCCTGTACGGCATGAAGCGTGTTTCCGTCCGCCACGCCCTCGATGGTCGTGATGCGGGTCCCCTCTGCCTCGCCGGCAAGCACGAGGCAGGCGCACACCGGTGCGTCGTCCATCAGCACCGTGCAGGAGCCGCAATTGCCGTTGCTGCACCCTTCCTTTGTGCCCGTGAGCCCCAGACGATCGCGCAGCAAGTGCAAAAGCGTATCGCGCGGGTCGCAGAGCCCGTCTTGCCCTTCGCCGTTCACGTTGCATTGGATGACCATCTTCATGGCGCTGCCCCTCCCCGGCCAGCCTCGGCGACACAAGCTTCGAGCGCCCTCCGGGTCAGCACCGCCACCAGCTCGCGCCGGTAGTCGGCGGACGCTCGCGTGTCTGAGATCGGCCGCGCCTCTTTCGCCGCAATCTGCGCCGCCTCCGCTAGCAATGCCGCCGTGGGCCGCTCGCCTATCAGCCGCGTTTCAGCCTTGCCTGCCCTCAGCGGAACCGGCGCGACCGAGGCGAGCGTGATCCGCGCGGCCGCGACCGCGCCACTCTGGTCCAGCGTCACAGCCACGCCCGAGCCTGCGATGGCAATGTCCATCTCGCGCCGCGGCGTGAACCGGAGATAACGCGCCGCCGATCGCTCCGGCCGTGGCGGCAGCAGCAAGGCGACCAGAAGCTCCCCCGGCGCGAGGCTCGTCTTGCCTGGACCGATGCACAAGCTCTCCACAGGCACGATACGCTGGCCGCCCTGTCCCGCGATCTGCGCATTGGCCTCGAGCGACATCAGCAGCGGAACGGCATCGGCCGACGGCGCGCCGTTGCAAAGATTGCCGCCGAGCGTCGCCCGCGACTGGATCTGTACGCTGCCGATCAGCCTGGCAGCCGCGATCAAGGCAGGATGCTCTTGTGCAAGGCCAGGGTCTCCACCGAGCTCGCGCACGCTCACCGTCGCGCCAATGCGCCAGCCGCCGTCCGTCCATCGCCCAATGCCGCGCGCGGCCGCAATGTGCTTCAGGTCGACCACCACACGGACCTCGCGACGGCCTTCCCGAAGCTGCGGGATCAGGTCAGTTCCACCGGCGAGAGGCCGGGCTTGATCCCCCTCGAGCATCTGCACCGCCGCATCGACGGTCTCCGGTCTCTCGTATGAGAAGGCTTGCATGCTATGAACGAACGCCTCCGGCTTCATGAGGCGGCGATATTGGGCGCTACCGCCATCCGGGGCAAGGCGCGACACGCACGACAGGAGTGAGATGTATGCCCTCAGCGCCCGCCATAATAGAGAGTTGCGCCAGCCTCCTCGAAGGCTACGACGTGCTCCTGTGCGATGTCTGGGGTGTCGTGCACGACGGTCGCACGGCATTTCCCGAGGCCAACGAGGCGCTCTCCTCGTTCCGCAAGCGCGGCGGCACGGTCATCATGGTCTCGAACGCGCCCACGCCGTCGTCGAACGTCGCCCGCGTTCTCGACGACAAGGGCGTCGTGCGTGACGCCTGGGACGCGATCGTGTCCTCCGGCGACCTCGCCCTCGCCCACGTCCGCGCCCGCGGTTGGCAGCGCCTGCATCATATCGGACCCGCTCGGCGCGATCGCTCCTTCTTCGACGCGCTCCCCGGGACCTCCGTCGACATTAGCCAGGCCGAGGCCATGGCTTGTACCGGCCTCGTCGATGACAGGCGCGAGACCGCCGATGACTACCGCGGTCTGCTCGCCGCGGCACGCGAGCGGTCCTTACCCCTCGTCTGCGCCAACCCCGATCTGGTCGTGCACGTCGGCCCAGATTTGCTCCCGTGTGCCGGAGCTATAGGCGCTCTGTATGAATCAATGGGCGGGGAGGTTTTCTGGGCCGGCAAGCCATTCCCGATCGCCTACGACACGGCCTTGGCCGAGGCCGCACGTTTGCGCAATGCGGCTGTCGCGCGCGAGCGCGTGCTTGCGATCGGTGACTCGATCCGGACAGATCTTGCGGCTGCGGCAGGTGCGGGCGTGGACGCGCTGTTCATCGTGACTGGGATTCATCGTGACGAGTGCATCGAGAATGGCCATCTCGAGGCCAGTCGCCTGGCAGCAATGTTCTCGGGCGACGGCCCCTCGGCGCTTGCGGCCGCCACCGCACTTCGCTTGTAGTCCATCGAGTGGCGTGACCTACCAGTCGGCGATTCTGCCCCGACCCTTCTTGACCTGCGCCCGGCGCGTCTTGCCCTCGAGCCGTCGCTCTTTCGAAGCCTTCGTCGGCCGCGTCTTGATCCGAAGCTTCGGCGTTTTCGAAGCTTCCTCGATCAGCTCGGCGAGACGCGCCCTGGCATCGGCCCGGTTCTGCTCCTGTGTGCGGAACCGGTCAGCCCGGATAACAAGCACACCTTCTTTGGTCAGCCGCCGCCCCGCCAGCTTCACGAGTCGAGCGCGAACTGCTGGCGCCAGGCTCTGCGACTTCCGGACATCGAATCGCAGCTCCACCGCCGTAGAGACCTTGTTGACATTCTGGCCACCAGGCCCTGACGCCCGGACGAAACTCTCTTCGATCTCCTCGTCCGGGATGGTCGGTGGCGAGAGGGGCGGCATGGAATGCGTCAGTCGCTCTTGGCGACGGTGATGTCCGGCGCCTCTTCGTTCTTCATGCCCTGCACATGGTACCCGGCATCGACGTGATGGACCTCGCCGGTGACGGCCCGGCCGAGATCGGACAGGAGATAGAGGGCCGAGCCGCCCACTTCCTCGATCGTCACCGTTCGCCTGAGCGCCGAATTGTACTCGTTCCATTTCAGGATGTAGCGGAAGTCGGCGATTCCGGAGGCGGCAAGGGTCTTGATAGGTCCGGCCGAGATCGCATTCACCCGGATACTCTGCTTTCCGAGGTCGGCCGCCAGATAGCGAACGCTAGCCTCGAGCGCGGCCTTTGCGACGCCCATGACATTATAATGGGGCATTACCTTCTCGGCCCCATAGTAGGTGAGCGTCAGCATGGACCCCCCGTTCGTCATCAGCTTCTCGGCGCGCTGGGCGAGCGCCGTGAACGAATAGCAGGAGATCAGCATGGTCTGGCTGAAGTTCTTCTCCGTCGTGTCGACGTAGCGCCCGTCGAGCTCGCTCTTGTCCGAGAAGGCGATGGCATGCACCAGGAAGTCGAGCTGGCCCCATTCCTTCGCCAAAGCCGCGAACACCCCGTCCATAGAGGCGGCATCCGTCACGTCGCACGGCAGCACGATCTTTGATCCGAGCTCCGCCGCGAGCGGTTCGACCCTCTTCTTCAGGGCTTCGCCCTGGTAAGTGAAGGCCAGCTCGGCGCCCTGGCTAGCGCAGGCCTGCGAGATGCCCCAGGCAATCGATCGGTTGTTCGCAACGCCCATGATTAGGCCGCGCTTGCCGCGCATCAAGCCGTTGCCCTGGATGCCCACGCTCTCGCTTGGCCCTGTCATCTCTGGCCGTCCTTTGGTGACGCTTCTGCTTGTCGGCGACTTTACACAATCGGTGCGGGCGGTCCAGCCGACATGGGCGGTGCATGACCCGGCGCTCGTGCAGCGAGCGGTCATCCGGTTCTCTCGCAGAGCGGGTGCGCCGACGGACGAAATCGAGGGAGCTTGCATCAGTCGGGTGGCTGTCGGGGGAGCCGATCCTCGGGGTGCGATCTCCGCCTTACCGCGTCTACTCAGCGTCGGTCCGCCTCTCGGGTTTGCGCTTTGTTGGGAACCCGCGTCGACGAAATGGAAGAATGTGAGATTTTGAGGATTTGACGCAACAGTCACCCTTGATTTCACAGAGAGCGCAAGGCAGAATTCTTTTTACTGGTCAACATTTGTCTGGAACGTGCGCATATTTTTTGAGTTCGAGTGATTCGAACATCAACACTCCGAAAGAGGGAGAATTGAGAATGGCCAAGGCAGCAGCGAAGAAGGCCCCGGCGAAGAAGGCGGCCGCGAAGAAGGCTCCCGCCAAGAAGAAGGCTGCGAAGAAGAAGGGCTGAGCGGCCCGCGAAGGAAGTGCGCCCCCGGTCGGGCACCGGGGTCGCTCCTTCTCAAGCAAGTGCTCGACTTGCGCATCGGCGCATCGAGACCGGAGGCCGCTCCAGCGCTCCGGTCTTCTTCTTTTTTGTGGTCCGTTGTTGTGACGGCCGCGATCGCGCTGATCGAATGAGCGTGACACCCGCAGCGTCAGAGCGCGCGTCAGAGAGAGCGCGAGGATTGTGACCGCGTTCGTATGGCTGGCGCGAGTGCGAGATCGAATCGCTGGTTCGAGTCGAGAGACACGCGACTCACACACCTGCAGCAGCCGAATCGTATGAGTTTTTGCTTCCTCGATGCGAGGATGTTGCCTCACCTGTCGGAATTTCAGAGGGTTGCGAGCGTTTTTTCGTATTCAGAGTCCAAAAAAACGCTCTAGATGCATGAAAGGAAACGATTGTTTACTGATCATTAACCTTGTAGGCGCAGCTTGGTATCAGCAAGGTTCGCTGATTCGTCCGGGCAGACGGTCAGCCTTGCTTCTGGGAAAACGAAGGAGACTGAAAATGGCTGCTATCGCGAAGACCTCCAAGGCGAAGACCACGAAGGCCCGCAGCTCGACCCGCAAGACGGTCAAGGCTGCAGCCAGCACGAAGCGCTCGGGCACCGCGCGCCGCGCCGCCAAGTCGACGAAGAAGACCGCGGCCCGCAAGACGGTGAAGGCTCGCGCGACGACTGTGAAGCGCGCCACGAAGAAGGCCGCGCCCCGCAAGGCGGTGAAGGCTCGGAAGGCAGCTCCGCGCAAGGCCGCGGCGAAGCCGGCTCGCGCTCGCAAGGCGAAGAAGTAATTCTGCTCGCGTAGGCAAGGGAAGGGCGCACCTGCGCCGGTCTCTCTCGCCCGATCTACGGCCGGCACATCGCAAAAAGCGTGTGCTGGCCGAAATTCGTTTGCAGGCTGGCAACGCAAATGCGTCGCAGATCGAGCTTCTGCAGGAAAAGCCCCCGCGGCGCCCGGCAGAGGCTGGTCGGCGAGCCCCGAAACCAGCCTCAAGGCAATTTCTCGGTTAGACCCGCCGCTCAACCATCAGTTTTTTCAGCTCGGCGATCGCCTTTGCCGGATTGAGGCCCTTCGGACAGGCCTTCGCGCAGTTCAGGATCGTGTGGCACCGGTACAGTCGGAACGGATCCTCGAGGTTGTCGAGCCGGTCGCCGGTCGCTTCGTCGCGTGAATCGATCACCCAGCGATAAGCTTGCAGCAGGGCGGCCGGGCCGAGATAGCGATCCTGGTTCCACCAGTAGCTCGGGCATGCGGTTGAGCAGCATGCGCAGAGGATGCACTCGTAGAGCCCGTCGAGCTTTTCCCGGTCCTCTCGCGCCTGCTTCCACTCCTTGGGGGGCGTCGGTGTGGTCGTCTGCAGCCAGGGTTCGACCGAGCGGTGCTGCGCGTAGAAGTTCGTCAGGTCCGGAATCAGGTCCTTCACCACTTCCATGTGCGGCAGCGGATAGATCTTCACCACCCCCGTGACGTCGTCGATCGCCTTCAGGCAAGCCAGCGAATTGGTCCCGTCGATGTTCATCGAGCAAGACCCGCAAATGCCTTCACGGCACGAGCGCCGGAAGGTCAAGGTGGGGTCGATCTCGTTCTTTATTTTGATCAACGCGTCGAGGACCATGGGCCCACACTGCGCGAGATCGACGTGGTATGTGTCGACGCGCGGGCCGCCTTCGTCGTCGGGGCTCCAGCGGTAGATCCGAAACTCCTTCCACTTGCCCTTCCCCTCAGGCTTGTTCCAGGTCTTGCCTTGGGAGATCTGTGAGTTGCGGGGCAGCGTCAGCTGGACCATCGGGTCGCTTCTTTCCGTAGTGTTCAGGTTGGTCGGGAATGTCTTGGATGGCGTCGCCCGAGTCAACGGTCGCTTGCAATTCTCCGCCGTCAGGCGGTGCAATCTGTCGCAGCAATCCGCCGTTCCGGGGGGGGCAGGCCGTGTCCGGCTCAGCCTCGCGCCACGCCGGCCGACGCTGTCCCACCAGTGCCGGTGGCTCCCCCGGCAGGGCCCGTCAGCGCTGGCGTGAAGCCGCTGGCCGCGGCGACAGTCACGAGGCCCTGAGGCTGAATCTCGAGTACGGCGAGGCTGCGCTCGATCGGCCCTGCGGCGGTGAAGCGGAACCCCCCGTCGATCCCGGCGAAGCCTTGGCCGCGCATCAGATTGGCCGGCGTGTAGCGCTGGCCTTTGGGTTGGCTCGCAAATGCCGCGGCCACCGTCACCGCATCATAGGCTAGGGTCGCGAGCCGTGGCGGCATCACGTTGTAGGCCTTGGCGAACCGTGCCGAGAACTCGCGCCATCCGCCCGGATCAGCGCTCGCAAGCAAGGCCCCGGCAAGCTTGGGCTCCCGGAACGCGGCAGGATTATCGAAGCCACTCGAGACGATCAGTTTGACCCGGGACGTGTCGAGGTCGTGACGTCGGAGCATAGCCGCCAGACGTCCCACAGAGTCTCCCGATGCCGGCAGAAAGAGAGCGTCGATCGGTTGCTCGCTGTCGGCCGAGCCGCTGATCGCGTCCATGACCTTTTGGGCCGGCTCCATCATGCCGCTCAGATGCGCAGGATAATGCTCGATGACCGCGATCCGCCCCCCACCCGCCTCCACGGCCTGCCTGAAGGCCGGCTCCGTATCCCGACCGAGTGGGCCGTCCGGGATCAACGCTGCGATGTGCCGGCGTCCCTGTGACAGGACGTGCCCGACGGCTCGGCTTGCTTCGGCCGAGGCGAAGAAGCTGAGGAGGTGCACACCGTGACCTCCATTTGCAGGTTCGTTCGAGAACGCGATCACCGGCACATTGGCTTGACGTGCGATCGGCGCCGCGGCCGCTACGGACGTGCCGAGCAAGGGCCCCAGAATGATCTCGCACCCGTCGGCGATCGCCGTCATGGCCGCCTCTGCCGCGCCTTGTGGCGTGCCTTTGTCGTCGCGAACCACGAGTTGGAGGTTTGGCGCGCTGCGCTCGAAAAGCGACAGCTCAGCTGCTTGCTGGAGGCCCTTCGCGACGAGGGACATCTGGATGCTTCCACCCAACGGCAGGATCAAGGCTGCCTTAACGGGCGTCGTCGGTGGCAAGCCGTCCGTGTTCGAGGGGGCGCCGGCGTTCTTTCCGCCCGGCGTAATCGCGGAGGTCGCGTTGAGGCTGTCGCTCGACGAGCCCGCGCAAGCTCCGAGGAGGCTGGCCGAGCCCAGCAAGGTGGCTCCACCCAGCATCGTCTTGAGCGCCTGGCGGCGTGTCGTCTCGTCGTCTCTCAAGATCGCGGTTCCCGAATCGCAGACACGCGTGCACAGCTTTTGGTTAGACGCCCGAATCACCAGCGTCGAGCATCGATCGACGGCCATCCGCGCGTTTTTCGGCCCGCGTTGCCGAAGCGTTGAGACTGTCGCTCTGGTGCCACTGTCCAGGCGAACGACCCCGGCGCCGGCACCGGCCTTTCATCGGCGCGACAGAGCGAGCCACGACCGCTATTCTGCCGCCATGTCGGATAGACCAGAAAGCGCAGAATCGAGCCCGCCCCCCCAGGAGACCCGCCAGGCGGTGCCGGCCCTGTTGCGTCGCGTGTCCGCTGAGCTCGAGCGCTGGCTGACTGAGCCGCTTCCCGCTGGCCTCTATTTGGTCGCGACCCCGATCGGCAATCTCGGCGACATCACCCTGAGGGCCCTGGCAGTGCTCTCGCGCGCCGACCTCGTGTGCTGCGAGGACACCCGCCACAGCCGCACGCTCTTGTCGCATTTCGGCATCGATAGGTCGCTTCGCGCATACCACGAGCACAACGCTGACTCCGAGCGTCCGCGGCTCCTTTCGGAGCTTGCCCGCGGCCGCATGATCGCATTGATTTCCGATGCGGGGACGCCCCTTATCTCCGACCCCGGTTTCAAGCTTGTCCGCGATTGCCTTGCAGCAGGGCACCCGGTAACCGCCGTCCCGGGACCGTCCTCGGCCATCGCCGCGGTTTCCGTGTCCGGACTGCCGACCGATCGGTTCCATTTTGCGGGGTTCCTGCCTTCGCGCGAAGGCCAGCGTCGGAGTCGCTTGTCCGAGTTGGCTGCCATCGATGCCACGCTTGTCGTCTTCGAGGCTCCGAACCGCCTCGCAGTCGCCCTCGCCGACGTGGCAGCAATCCTAGGCGCCGATCGCGACGTGGCGGTCGCACGCGAGCTGACCAAGCGGTTCGAGCAGGTTCGCCGCGGCACCGCGGCCGAGTTGGCGGCATGGGCCGAGGCTGAGCCGGCGCGTGGAGAGATCGTCATCCTCGTCGGTCCTCCCTCGCGGCGTGAAGCCACCGACGAGGACGTCGAGGCAGCCCTGCGGGCACTCCAGCCTGGCGCCAGCCTCAAGGACGCTGCGAAATCGGTAGCGGCCAGTCTCGGGATTTCGCGCTCCCGCGCCTACGACATCGCCCTTCGCCTCAAGGACGTTACGTGACGAGGCGTGGGACAGATGAGCCCGCCTCGCGGCTGCGCGATCGTCGTGCGCGCCTTCGCCGCGGGCTCGGCGCGGAGCTCGTTGCCTGCGTGCTGCTGTCGGCGAAGGGCTATCGCATCCTGGCGCGGCGCCATCGGACGCCCTTCGGCGAGGTTGACATCATTGCGGCGCGTGGCCGCCGTCTCGCCTTCGTCGAGGTCAAGCGGAGGTTGACGCTGGAGGCAGCACAAGCAGCCCTGACTCCGCATCAAGCCGGCCGGATCGCCCGAGCAGCCGACTATTGGCTCGACCGCAATCCCCGATTCCGCGACCACGAGATTGGCCTCGACGCCGTGCTGATCGTGCCTTCTCGCTGGCCGGTGCACATCCGCAATGGTCTCGACGCGATCTGAGAGGTGGTCACGCCTGCGCCGGCATAGCGCCCGCCGTCCCGCCGCAGGTCATTTCGGCTTCGCTGAGGATCCATGTCACGAAGGCTTTCACGTTCGGCCGCCGCGCATTTGCTTCGGGACACACGAGATAGAACGCGCGGTCCGTGGCAAGCTCCAGTCCGAAGGGAGCTACCAGCCGTCCGGTTCTCAGATCGTCGTGGGCCAGTGATTTGTGCGCCAGCAGTACGCCCGCCCCCTCCACTGCTGCCTCGAGCGCATGGTCGGGGCTCGAGAATCTCAATCCCCGCGCCAGGTTGATCCCCTCGACGCCCGCCGCTGCCAGCCAGTCTGCCCAGGTTGGCAATCCGGTCAGAGAGCCCAGCAGATCGTCGTGGATGAGCGGGACTTTCGCCAGATCTGACGGCGCCGTGATGTTGTGTTCTGCGACGAGCCGCGGGCTCGCGACTGGCAGCAGCGTGATGCCGATTAGTCGCCGCGACCAGAGTGCACGCGAATCGGAGCGGCTGTTGCGGATGGCGATGTCGACGCCATCTGTCGTGAAGTTTGCCAGCGCCTGGGTCGCCGAAATTCGGGCGTCGATGGCAGGATTGGCCGCGAGAAAGCGGTAGAGGCGCGGCGCCAGCCACTTGGCCGTGAAACCGGGAGGCGCCGAAACGACCAACACCTTGTCGGACGGGGCTCGGTCCACCAGCTCTACCGTTTGTCGGATCTGCAGGAAGGCGGCGTGAAGTCCTGGATAAAGCGCGAGCCCGGCCGGGGTCAGTTCGATTGCCCGAACCTTTCGGACGAAGAGACGTTGCCCCAGGAAGTCCTCGAGGCCTTTGATTTGGTGACTGAGGGCGGCAGGCGTGACCGCCAGCTCCTCGGCCGCAAGGGTGAACGAGAGATGCCTGGCAGTCGCCTCGAAGGCGCGCAGGGCATTGAGGGGAGGCAGGGGGCGAGCCATGGATGATTGAGTTTTCCTAATGGGGCGGCAGAGGAATCATCGTTTGTCTCGAGCCCTGATGCAACATATCTCTCAACTATCGAAAGAGCGCCGGTCAACGGTGTGACAAGGAGAGAGCCATGAGCAGCTTAGCAGGAACCCTCGACGGGGCTGTCCCCGGCGCGGGCGAGGGTCGGGTGGCACAGGTCTGGTCGGCATTAAAGTCAGGCTTGCTCGGTTTCCTGAAGCGTCTTCCTGACCGGCATCAGGATGTCGACCTCGAAACGTTCAAGAGACTTCCGGTTCCTTACTGAGGTCCCCGGAGCCGGTCGGGGATACCCGCCGGAGTTGAGATGACCAATTGAGCGCTCCCGACCGAGGACGAAGAGCCCGGCGCGGAGATCATGAGCAGGACGAGAAGCCATGAGCACGTATGAAGCAAGGCGCGACTGCAGAGCCACGACAGCGTTCCATCACGACGTGAGCCAGCGGCCCCGTGTGACCCCGGAGATGGTCCAGGCGGCGATCCAGCGCGGTCGCCGGGAACGGTCTCAGGCAATGTGGGCCATGTTACAGGCCGTCTTCGGCAGGTCGGACGAGCGCGACGAGACTGAGTCAGAGCCGACCGGCTTCGAGAAGCCCGCGGCGACCCGCCGTTGAAGTTGCGGCAGGAGGTGCTCCCTCCCCCGATGCAACCGCCTCCTGTCCACGCTGGGGCCGGCCTTAGTGCCGGCCCCTTTTTCATGGGCCACGGCAGGGTCAGCGTTGCGTTTCGAGAATGCTGTAGACCCCGAAGCGCGAGGTGAGCATGCAAAGCGCCGCAATCACGAACACGACGACCACGAGCACTCCGTAGCCGGCGAGATCCAGTACGCCAGCCCCGAACAGACGCCTCATCTCCGCCATCGTAACGGCATTCCCGCCCAGAAGCTCCATGCCGACAGGCATCAGCATGAAGACCATCATGGCGAACCCGGCTCCGACAAGCCCCGCGCGCACGCCGAGCCTCAGGAAATGCCGCTCGAACTCCCGGGCGATGTATCTGTCTGTAGCCCCGACCAGATGCAGCACCTCGACGATTTCCCGGTTGGACGCCATGGAGCTGCGCGTCGCGGACACGATGATTGCGGTCGTCGCCGCGCCGACCAGCATGAGAATGGCAAGGCCGCCCAGTGCGAGCGACCGTGTCACGGTGCGGATCTGGCGTTGCCAGTGACGGTGGTCGTCGAGCGTCGCTCCTGGGAACTCCGTTGCCACCTGAAGTCGCAAGGCCTCGAGGTCGGGTGGCGCGGTTCGATCGATCTCGACAGCGATTAGTCGAGGAATCGGGAGAGACTTCAACGCATCGCTCTTTCCGAGCCACGGCTCGATCAGCGCCGCCGAATCGTCCTGGCTCAAGGGCTTCACCGCGCGCACTCCGGCCTGTTTGGACAGGAATTGCGCCGCCTCGCGCACCGATTTCTCGATGTCGACACGATCCTTGGGCTCGATCTGAAGCGTCACCTCGCTGGCGATGTCACGTAGCCAAGCCGAGGCCGATTGATTGATCATGTAGACGCAACCTGCCGTTAGGCAGGCCAGGAAGCACATGATCGCAACCACGAGGGTCAGCGAGCGGCTCGTCACCGAGCCTGCAGGCACCACGGCCGCCCCGGCCGCGCTACGCCGTCGTCCCTTGCCCGCAGGCGCCCCGTCCGGCCTCAGCTCCGGCTCGAATACGTCGCCACGATCGTGTCGCTCGTCATACGGTTCAGGCTCGCGCCGTGCGGCTCCATGATAGCCGTGCGGGCCTGCATCGTGAGCATCCGGAGGCGCCGAGACCGGCTGGCTGTAGGACGTCTCGCGAGCCCGCAAGCGCGGAACCGACGGCGGTGGCGGGGAATATGGCCCCCCTGGCGGCCTGTCATACGATCCTGACATAGCCGTCGTGCAACTCCAGTCGGGGCGCCTTGAATTGGCGCATGAGCTGATGATCGTGCGTCGCGATGATGACCGAGGTGCCGAGCCGATTGAGCTCGATGAACAGGCGCAGCAGCCTTCGTGCCATCTGCGGGTCGACGTTTCCGGTCGGCTCGTCTGCCAGCAGCAGCTCAGGCTTGCCGATCACGGCCCTGGCGATCGCGGCGCGCTGTTTCTCGCCGCCCGAGAGCACCGAGGGATAGTCGTCCATCCGGTCGCCGAGCCCGACCCACTGCAAGAGGTCGGTCACGTCCTCGCGATAGTCTGCCTCACGCTTGCCCGCGACCCGAAGCGGCAAAGCCACGTTCTGCCAGGTAGTGAGATGATCGAGCAATCGGAAGTCCTGGAACACGATGCCGATTCGCCGCCTGAGCTTCGCCCGCTCGCTGGCGTCGATTCGGGTTACGTCATGCGAGAAGAGCGTGAACTGCCCACGCGACGGGAGCTGCGCAAGAAACATCATGCGCAGCAGTGACGTCTTGCCGGCTCCCGAAGGCCCGGTCAGGAAGTGGAACGCACCCGGCCGGACATGGAAAGTCACATCGTGGAGCACATCCCGCCCGCGACCGTATCTCAGTCCGACGTTTTGCAGCCTGATCACGTTGCTCCCGTCCCCGCGCCGATCAGAAGCGTCCGTGCCGCCTATATGCGGGATCGCACGCCTCGGATCAATTGCCGAGCATTGTGGCGCGGGTATGTGTGCAAAAGCCGAAGAACGGCCGCCCCATGCCGTGGCAGACATGAGCAGCCGCACGGATGCGCCGTGGCAAGCCGAGACCGGAGGGTTCCGGCCTCTTCGTCATGATTTCGTCGGTGCGCCGGTGTCTGCTACGTTCGAATCGCTTGGAAGCATGGACCGAGATGGGGAGTCGTGGCGCGATGACGGCATCAGTAGCGACGGAGTCGTCCGTCGAGGTGCTCTTTTCACCCGAGGCGATTTCCGCGCGCATAGCGGAGCTTTGCGCCGAGATCGCCGCGCTGGAACTGCGCAATCCGCTGGTCGTGCCCATTCTGACGGGCAGCTTCATCTTCGCATCCGACCTCCTGCGCGGCCTTTATTCCGCCGGGCTGGCCCCCGAGGTTGATTTCCTGACGCTCGCCAGCTACCGCCTCGGCACGCGCTCGGCCGGGAGCGTCGACATCTTGCGCGACATGGAGCTCGACGTCTCTGATCGCGACGTCCTTCTCGTCGACGACATTCTCGACACCGGCAGAACCCTGGCCTACGCGAAAGACCTGATCGCCGCGCGTGGCGCGCGTAGGTTGAAGACGTGTGTTCTGCTCAACAAGCGGGTCCGGCGGGCAGTGGCGATCGAGGCCGATCTCATCGCCTTCGAGTGTCCGCCGGTCTTCGTCGTCGGCTACGGCATGGACCTCGCGAATCGCTATCGCGAGCTTCCCTTTGTCGGCCGCGTGGTCGGTAGCTGACGCGTCGCGCATCGCGTCCCGCCTGAAACCCTGGCTCAGCCCCTGGAGGTCCGATGGCACGCATCCTTCTCGCAGATGACGACAAAGGCTCGCTCGATCTCGTGCGACGCGCCCTGGAGCTCGACGGCCACGCGGTGGCGACCGCCGATGATGGCAGCGAGGCGCTGGCGCTCGTTAAGTCCAGCACCTTCGATCTGCTGGTCACCGACGTGCAGATGCCCGGTCTCGATGGCATATCGCTGGCGAAGGAAGCCACGGCGCACCATCCGGCGATCCGCGTGGTGCTGATGTCGGCCTATGCCGACGCATTCGGTGGCGCAGAGCCCCTCGCCGCACGCGGCGCGCGCCTCGTCGTGAAGCCATTCGCCATCGACAAGATCCGTGCTGAGGTTCGCTCCGCGCTGGCCTGACGTGCTGCCGTCTTTGCTGAGCCTTGACGCGGGCCTCCTCCCGGCTGAGCCTGTGGCCGAATTGGAGGAGCAGACCCATGAAACTCGGCGTGTACCTCAATGCCCAGCACCCCGCGGGCGACGCCCCCTCGCGGCGGATGGCCGAAATGGTGGAGCAGGTGCGCCTCATACGCCAGCGCGGCTACGACTCCATCTGGAGCGGCGAGCATCACATCACCGATGGCTACCACTATTTTCCGTTGCTCTCGATGCTCCATCGCCTCTCCGCGGAGGCTGAAGGCCTCGACATTGGCACCAACATCATCCTGCTTCCCCTGCACAATCCGATCGAGCTCGCCGAGATCGGTGCTTTCCTCGATGTCGTCTCTGGCGGCCGCTTCATCCTCGGTGTCGGCCTCGGCTACCGCGAGGAAGAGTTCGCCATGTACAAGGTGCCCATGAAGGAGCGGGTCTCGCGTCTCGAGGAAGGCGTCGAAATCCTCCGCCGCCTCTGGACCGAGGACAAGGTCACCTTCAAGGGCCGCCATTGGAATTTCGACGGTCTCAGCATTCGCCCTCGACCGATGCAGGCGCCACGCCCGCCCATCGTCATCGCATCGCAGATCGAGGCGGGTATCAAGCGGGCCGCCCGCATCGGCGACGGCTGGACGGCCGTGCCCGTCACCCGCGTTCAAGGTGTGGCGAAGGAGATCGCCATGTTCCATGCCGCGCGTGCCGAGGCGGGATTACCGAAAAGCGAGCATATCGCGCGCATCTATGAGGTCTCGTGCGCCAAGGACGAGGCCACTGCGCTCCGCCGCGCCGCGCCGTTTCTCATCGAGAAGTATTCGGCCTACGCCTCGTGGGGCCTGCCCGGACTCAAGATGGAGAAGGACCAGTCGCCGGAGGAGCAGCTTCGCGGCCTCGCCAAGGACCGTTTCGGCGTCGGTACGCCCGAGCAGGTCGTCGAGGCCCTCGTCGGTCAACACAAGGCCGGCATGACCCATCTGGCCATGCGCATGAGCTGGCCCGGCATGGCACAGGAGGAGATCCTGGCCGGCATCGATCTCGTTGGTCGCGAAGTGCTCCCGGAGGTCCGCCGCCGCATCGCTGCCGGCGCTTGACGCCAGAGCTCCGCCTCAGGCCCGAGGCCCTCCCGATCGAGAAGAGACGGCGGGTGGCAGACGAGCACCCGCCCATCGCTCGCGTTTCCAGCCTGAGCTCGCGGGCCCGCCGGGCCTAGGCGCCCTCCGGCCGCACCTCGCTCGCCGGCAGGTCGATCTCCACCTTGGCGCCATTGGGATCGTGGAAGAACAGCTGCCATACGCCGGCGCCGTGGCCGCCTTCGGGGAGGCGACGCAGGTCGTACTGGATGCCCTTGGCCTTCAGTTTGGCAATGTAGCCCGCGAGATCGGTGCCCCAGAACGCCATGTGATCGAGCACGCCCGCGTTGTCGGGAATCTCGGATTTCTGGATGACATGCAGAACGGCCTTGCCACCGCTCCACAGCCAAACGCCCGGAAAGGCGAAATTCGGACGCGGGCCGGGCTCGAAGCCCATGATTTCGCCGTAGAACTTGGCCGTCGCCTGCGCGTCCTTGGTCAGGATCGTGAAATGGTCCATGCGCTCGATGGGCATGCTGTCTTCCTTTCTTTGCTTCGCCGCTCGTGCCCGGCCGAAGCCGGACACGAAGGCCTGCGTCAGCCCTTGCCGACCACTGTTACGGCCCCGGCCGTCGCAGTCCGTCCGCCGTCCACCGCGAAGTGCGCGCCCGTAATCCCCGATGCGAGATCGGAACACAGGAAGTGCACCATGTTTGCGATCTCCTCTGGCGTCGAGAACCGCCCGAGCGGAATTGCGCCCTTGTAGCGTTGTGCGGCGCCGGCTGCGTCTCCGGGGCTCACCTGCTCCGTCACCGATTGGATCATGCGCGTCTCGACCGGCCCCGGGCAGACGGCGTTGATGCGGATGCCGTAGCCAGCAACCTCGCCCGACACGGCTTTGGTGAAGCCGATGACCGCATGCTTCGAGGCGACATAGGGCGACATGTTGGGCGAGCCGAGCAGGCCGGCGATTGATGCCGTGTTCACGATTGCCCCGGCTCGCTGCTTGATCATCACGGGGGTGACGTGCTTCAGGCCGAGGAAAACGCCCTTCACGTTGACGCCCATCAGCTGGTCGTACACCTCGTCGTCGTACTCGTAGATCGGCTTCACCAGACCTTCGATGCCGGCGTTGTTATGGAAGCAGTCGATCCGCCCATAAGCGTCGAGCGCGGCTTTCACGTAGTTCGCGACGTCAGCGCTCTTGGTCACGTCCGCCTGCACCGAAATCGCTTCGCCGCCCTGCTGCTTGATCGCGCCGGCCGCCGCACTTGCACCGCTTCCGTCGCGATCGACCAGCACCACCTTGGCGCCGTAGCTCGCAAAGCCGAGCGCGGTGGCCCGTCCGATGCCGTTTGCCGCGCCTGTCACCAGCGCGACCTTGCCCTTGAAGTCCATTGCGTCTCCTCCGAGCTGTTGATTGACTTTCAATGAGCATGCGATGCGGGCCGTCTGAGGCGCAAGCGCCCCCTTCCGGCCTAGCCGCGGATGTCGCCTTCGGCCTTCATCGAGCGGACGGATTTGCGAAATGCCTCGAGCGTGCGGGCCACCTCTTTCGGCCCGTGCACGGCCGACACGAGCCCGCCCGGCGCGCCCATGATGTCGACGCCGTTCGTGATCATCGCGATCCGAAGCCGATGTGCGAGGCTCGGGTCCTTCGCCCCCTTGAGCCCGGCGAAGCCGAGCTTCGTCGCGTCGAAGGTGGCCGGATCGAGCGGGATGGCTTTCGGGTTCTGGAAGATCTGGAAGGTCGAAGCTTCACCGTAGATGCCCCACGGCACGCCCTCCTCGATCACGATCTGGCGCATCCCGTCGCGGATCTCGCCTGCAGTCCGCTCCGCTGTGCCGCAGATGTCCTCGCGTTCGACCAGCGACAGCGTCGCCACGGCCGCCGCGGCTGCAAGGGGATTGGCATTATAGGTGCCTTGATGTCCGATCTTCTCGCGGCCGGCAGCTTTCGCTGCGGCGCTGTCGAGTTGGTCGAGGATGTCCGCCCGTCCCGCCACGGCACCGCCCGGCAGTCCGCCGGCCACGATCTTGGCGAGCGAGGCGATATCGGGTGTGATGCCGTATCGGCCCTGTGCTCCGCCGCGCGACCAGCGGAAGCCGGTGACCACCTCGTCGAACATCAAGGGAACGCCAGCCTTCGTGGATGCCGCCCGCAGCCGCTGCAGGAAACCGGGACGAAGCGGAACTTGGCCCCATCCGGCACCCGATGGCTCGACCATGACGCCGGCAATGTCGTCGCGTGTCGCAAGGAGCGCCTCGACCGGCTCGATCTCATCGGCGGACATCAGGATGGTCGCGTCGGTGATGCCGCCGAGCACGCCGGCCGGCGTGCCTCCGTCGAAATGGCTGTTCGATCCGGCCGCCACCTGGTCGTGCCAGCCGTGGAAATGTCCAACGAACCGAACGATGCGCGGCTTGCCCGTGAAGGCGCGCATCAGCCGCATAGCAAGATGCGTTGCTTCCGTTCCCGATGCCGTGAACCGCACTCGTTCTGCACAGGGCAGCATCCTGTGGATCAGCTCTGCCCATTCCACCTCGAGCGCATGGCATGCACCCCAGTGTGTCCCCCGTGCGATCTGCCGCGTTACCGCCTCGACGAGCGTCGGGTGGGCATGGCCCAGGATCAGCGCCCCGTGCCCGCCGAAGTAGTCGACCAGCTCGTTGCCGTCGGCGTCCCACTTTCGGGGTCCGGCCGCACGGTCGACATGGATCGGATAGGGTAGCAGCGTCCGGCTATCGTGCGTCAGACCGGCAGGGATCACCTTTCTCGCACGAAGATCGAGCTCGGCCGATTTTCGCGTCGCCGCGCGATAGGCGGCCTCGATCGGCGAGTTGGTCAGGGCATCGTTGGCCATCGTGAAAGTCCCCTTCCGGGCAGCGTTTGCGCAAGTCGTGTCTCCGATCGATCCTACCCCTTCCGCGCGCCCGCGCCATCGGCCTATGCTGGCGCTACCCGGGGATCGAGGAATGCTCACACTCAAGATGGCAGGCTCGGGAGGAGACACAGGAGGAGCGCATGGCCGCGAACGAGACGAAATCTATCGACGTTGTGCCGACGGGTGGCCCGCTCGGCGCAGACATCTGCGGGCTCGATCTCTCCCGCGAGATCGATGAGGCGACGTTCCGAGCTATCTACAAGGCCTGGAACGACCACCTCGTCTTGCGCTTCCGCGGCCAGAAGCTGGACGACGACCATCTCGTCGCATTCTCGCGCCGCTTTGGAGACCTCGACATGGCCCCCATTGGTGCGAAGGACAGCCCGTTCTCGCGCCACCGTCCCGAAATCGCGGTCATCTCGAACATCGTTGTCGAGGGCAAGGCAATAGGTGGGCTCGGCAACTCGGAGCTCGTTTGGCACCAGGACATGAGCTACAACGAGCTTCCGCCCAAGGCGAGCCTGCTCTATGGGGTCGAGACGCCTTCGGTCGGCGGGGAGACTTACTTCTATAACCTCTACAGCGCTTACGAGACGTTGCCGGACCGGCTCAAGGAGCGGATCGCAGGCCGCTCGTGCAAGCATGACGCAACGCGCAACTCGTCCGGGCAGCTCAGGCAGGGCTTCGAAGAGCGCTACTCCAACCAGGACCGTCCCGGCGCCGTGCATCCGCTGGCTGTCCGTCATCCCGAATCCGGCCGCGTTTCCCTGTATCTGGGCCGTCGACCCAACGCCTGGGTTGTCGGTCTCAGCGATGCCGAAAGCGACGCACTCCTCGACGAGCTGTGGGCCCACGTCGAGAGAGGCCCATTTGTCTGGGCTCAGGAATGGCAGAAGGGTGACCTCGTCATTTGGGACAACCGATGCACGCTGCACAAGCGCAATCAGCTCGACCCTGCGCTCAGACGCCTCATGCACCGCACTCAGGTCCGCGATAGCGCCCGTCCCGTGGCCGCGTGAAGGGTGTCGGGCAGCGCCGGGCAAAGCTGGAACAGCCTACCGAGAATAGCCCATTCGAGCGGCACCGTGGATAAGTAGTCGTTCGGTTTCGCTGCAGCGCGCGATGGCCGGCGCCGCAATCATCCCGGCAGGCCGCTTCGGCCTGCTGGCGGAACCGTCGGCCCCTTGATGCGTTCATTGCGGTGAGCCTGCCGCGGAGATCAGTCTCCGACGCGCGGGCGCGCGAGCCACCCTTTCAAGCAAGCCCACGACCACGTCGCTCGCGGCGATGGCTTCGGCGTGCGCACAGCGAACGGCTCGCATGACGAGGCATCAGAAGGGTTTACACCATGAAAAGCATCGTTCTTTGGCTCTTGGGCGTCCCGATCACGTTGATCATCCTCCTCAACGTATTCGGCTTCCTGGGCTGATCAGCCGGCGAGCCTCAGCTCAATTCCCGAATCCGGAAGTTGAGACCTCCCCTCGGCGTCAACGTCACCGTGGCGTTGATGCCGGGGTGCTGGTCCGCCGGCGCCAACCGGTTACCGACGTATTCCGGCTTGAAGCGCCTCAGCAGCATCGACAGAGCGAGCGTGTTCTCCACTTGGCTCATGGCGCCGCCGATGCACGAGCGCTTGCCGCCACCGAAGGGAATATAGACGTAGGGCTTCCGCTTTTTCGCGGCCTCGCCCATGAAGCGCTCCGGCCGGAACGCTTCCGGTTCTTCCCAGTATTTCGGCGAATGGTGCGTACCGTAGGCGAACAGCGCGATGCGGTCGCCAGGGCGGATTTGCGTCTCGCCGATCACATCATCCTTGGCCGCCACGCGTATAAGGCCCCAGATCGGCGGGTACATCCGCATCGTTTCTTGGATGACGGCACGGGTGTAGGCCAGCGCCGAATAGTCGGCTGCCGCCGGCTCGCGTCCCGCGTTGCCGTAAACCTCGTCACTTTCGCGCCTGATGCGTTCGGCGATCTCCGGACGCCGCGACGTCTCGTAAAGCGCCCAGGCAAGCGTCAGCGCCGTGGTCTCCGTGCCTGCCCAGAGATACTGCTTGAGTTCGTCGATCGCCTGCTGCTCGTCGAACTCCGGAATGTTGGGATCCGCCACCGCCGCCTGGATCATTTTCAGAAGGGTGCGTTCGCGATGCTCGCGCGGCTCCGATGCGATTACGCTCGGTGGCACTGAGGCCCACACCTCCATGGCCTTCGCGGTCGCCTCTTCAGTGATCTCGAACTCCGCCCCCGAGACCTTCTTCAGGCGAACCGACTTGTGGTTCATCACGTCCGTATAGGTCTTCACGTATTTGAAGACGACGTGAGGGTTGAACGGCATCTCGCGATCGAACAAGGCCTTGCAGATCATGTCAGCGGCGAGCGTCCAGGTTTGCTCGACCATCTCGACAGGCTCGCCCGTACGCGCGAGTTCGGCCCACGAGTCCATCTTCGTCCGGATTGCGGTCAGGAAGTACGGGATGTACTCGGCGAACATGTCGGGGTGGAACGCCGGCTGCTGCGGCATGCGGATCTTCTGCCACAGCGCGCCGTCGTGCGTGATCATGGCCTTTCCGAAGATCGGCTTCAGCCCGTCGAAGTATTTGATGTAGTCGTCGACCTTGGTCACCAGCACGCGCTTGAAGTGCTCGGGCTCCGACAGGAAGACGACGCGCTCGCTGCCCATGTTGACGGTGATGATACCGCCATGGCGTTCGGTCAGCTGGCGCAGCACCTGCATCGGGTTCGGGTTGTCGCCCCGATGCAAGGCGGTCAACTTGAACCAGATGCTCTCCTGCTCGCCGAGGCCCTGAGTGTGGGCGTGGGTGGCGGTCATGAAAACCCTCCGCTATCACGGCACGTTCGACCCGAAGCGGCGCATCCGGCCCTCGCCGGGCACCAGGGAGCGACGTCTCACCTAGGTCCGTGCCGATCGCTGACCTTGAGTGTCGGTAGCACTGGCGCGGTAGGTCGTCCATCGACCGCCCTGCCGCAGCGGCAATGTGCCGGCCTTCACTTTCAACACTGGATTACGCGTTTGCCGGCAATGCCGGGCTCGGTCCGTGGTTAATTCCGCCTTGTCCGCTGGCCCGGCAGTTGCCTAAGCGTGGCTGACCGGCGACAGTGGTGTTCCGCTAAGACACAGGATCCACCCCATGAAACTGTTTCACTCGCCGACCTCGCCCTACGTGCGCAAGGTGATGGTGATCGCCCTGGAAAAAGGCCTCGACGGCCAGATCGAAAAGATCCCGACGAGCGTCAGCCCCTTGAAGCGGGAGGGCGACCTTCCAGCACGCAATCCCATCGGCAAGGTGCCGTGCCTGATAACCGACGATGGACGGGCCTTGTTCGACAGCCCCGTCATCTGCGCCTACCTCGACACGCTGAAGTCCCCCCCTCTCGTTCCGGCGGACGACAAGGGCCGTTTCGATAGCATGACGCTGGAGGCTCTCGCGGACGGTCTTCTCGATGCCGGTATTTTGCTCCGCTACGAGTCGACACTGCGTCCCGAGCCGAAGCGCTGGCAGGAGTGGATCGACGGCCAGATGGCCAAGATCATGGGCGTCATTGACGCTCTCGAGAACACCTACCCCGACAAGCTTTCAGGCTCCCTCACGATGGGCCAGATCGCCGTGGCATGTGCGCTGGGCTGGTTCGACTTCCGCTTCGGCCACGTCGATTGGCGCAAGGATCACCCAAAACTCGCGGCATTTGCCGCCAGGATGGCCGAGCGCCCCTCGATCAAAGCCACCATGCCAGTCGGCTGACGCCGAGGCGTGAAGCGTTAATCATCGGGAAGGGGCGGTTGCGACCGCCCCTTTCGTCGTCCTGCCGCCTTCTGCCGTCGTCTCGATGAGCGAGAGCCAAGCCGGCAGGCATACTCGGCCGAGGTCGAAACGCTCGACGATCGTCCGTCGAGCATCCGCTCTGATCGACGCGTAGGCAGCCGGATCCGCGAGAGCCGCGATTGCGCTCCGCGTCAGCCCGTCCACATCGAAGAAATCGTAGAGCAGTCCGTTCTTCCCGTGCTCGATCATCTCGGTGACGGGCGGCGTCGAGGACCCGAGCACGAGAGCGCCGGAGCTCATTGCCTCCAGCATCGACCAGGACAGGACGAATGGATAGGTCGCGTAGATGTGCAGCCGGCTCACTTGCATCAGGCTTATGAAGTCCCCGTAGGGCACCTGCCCCACGAAATGCACCCGGTCCAGCGGCAGCCGGGCGTCGACCTCACCGAGGAAAAGCGATTTCCAGGTCTCGCCATTGGGCGCGGCCGCTCCGTAGGAAACGCCGTCTGCCCCGACGATCACGGCGTGAGCTTCGGGCCGTGCCTCGAGGATGCCTGGTAACGCTCTCATGAAAATGTGGAAGCCGCGCATGGGCTCCAGGTTGCGATTGACGAAGGTGACGACCTCGTCGCCGGCTCGAAAGACGCGTCCCCCCGTTCCCCGGTCATAGGTGGCGTCCGCTTTGGGACATGCGATGTCCGTCCGGATGCCCTCGTGGATCGTCCGGATCTTGCCGGCGAGCTCGTCCGGGAAACGACTTGCCTGCCACGCTGTCGGAGCCACCGCGACCTCGCTGTCGAGGAGCGCGGCCATGAGCGGAATGTTCTTGGCTTTGAGGTTGATCCGGAGCCCATCGCTCGCGCCGGGGAATTCGGGATCGAAGCCGACATCGCCGCCTTCGGCTGCATAATAATATTCGGCATGCGCAATGAGTGGCGTGTCCGGGAAAACCTCCTTCACCAGCATCAGCTCGCCCCAGCCTGGGTGACCGACGATCACGTCTGGCCGAAACCCCCGCTTTTTCAGCTCGACGAGAGCCACGGCCACCGCCTCTCCACGTTGGAAACGATGGACGAGCGTCGCCGCCGAGCGGCTCATGCCAGGAGGCGGCGGTTTCGGCGCCGTGTACCGGCCCGTATTGAGGCCGGCGATTTGTTGTTTGTTTGAGCTGTCCGTCAATGCCAGCACGTCCGTGTCCGGGCGCTTGGTCAGTGTCTGTGCCGCATACCGGAACTGGGCCGGAAAGTTCTGGTGGATGAAAAGCACCCGCACGACGTGTTGTCCTATGTCTCGCAGATCTTGCCCCCGCGGGCGCTCCCCTCAGCTCGCCATCTGCTCGCGCGGTGGCAAGGCGTTGACCGCACCGATGCCGACGTCTCGGACGGGTAAGCCCGCCCGCCGTTGCGCCTGTCTGAGACTCCGCTTCAATTCCGCGAAATACGGCAGGTGCTCCACCTCGATCCCGTGCCGGGGCGTATCCTTGAAATGCTGCCGGACCCAGGCATTCCGTTGCGCGATGCTCTGCATCATCTCATCCCGGCTGGGCAGTCTCGCGCGCCCCATCTCGTGCTCGCGCAGCCATCGCGCCTGCCCTTCGCAGATCCAGTTGAGCGCCGTATCCGAATTGAAATAGGCGAGGAAATAGAGGCCGCGCCAGTCAGGCGGCACGATGCGCATATAGAGATCGAGTCCGTTGTCGCGTTCCTCCACGATCCGCTTGTCGAGGAAATCGAGATCGATCACGTAGCCGGTTGCCGCGATCAGTGTGTCGAATTCCTCGCTCCTGCCGTCCGTGAACGTTACACGCTTTCCGTCGATGCGCTCGATGCCGTTTTCGACGAGCACGCGCTTGTACTTGATGTGGTTGACGATATTCGCGTTGGACGTCGCATGGACCCGCTTTGCCGTGGGCGGAAAGCCGAGTGCCGCCATGTCGCCTTGCACCATGTAGACCAGCGTCTTCAACACTCTGTTTCGGACCCAGCTCGGCACCCAAGGCTTGTAGAAGGGTTTCACCGCATCCCAGAACGGTCGCCCGAAGACGAGCTTCGGAATGATGAGCGCATTCGACCGCGCGACCAGAACCACGCGCTCGGATGTCATCGCGAGGTCGCTCGCGATGTCGAGCGCACTGTTGCCGACCCCGACGATGCACACTCTTTTGCCGACGAATTGCGCCGGCTCGCGATAATAATGCGAGTGCAGATACTCGCCTGTGAAAGTATCGCGGAAGGCTGCGACCTCGAGCGGCTTTGTTAGGTGCCCCGTCGCCAGCAGCACGCAGTCGTGCTCGATCACCTCGCCCTTGTCGGTCTCGAGCCGCCACTTGGGTCGAGCCTCGCTGTTGCCGTCCGCCGGCCTCACATTCGTGATCGTCGTGTTGAAGCGCACGTGTTGAGTGACACCGAAGCGGTCGGCATAGTCCTTGAGGTACCGCGCCATGTCCCAGTGCGACGGGAACGGTGGCACCGAGCTGTCGAACCGTAGGTCGGAAAAATTGGTCAGGTCGCGTGCGGTGTTGATGTGCAATGTCTTATAGGCCGACGAGCGCCCGTTGTCGTTCTGATAGACCCACATGCCGCCGACGTTGCTTCCGATCTCGTAGACGGTGACGTCCAGGCCCTCTTCGAGCATGTGCTTGGCGCCGCACAGTCCGGCTGCGCCTGCGCCCACGATCCCGACAGACTTCACGTTTGTCATTGCCTTCCACCTCTTTCCCCCGAAGGCTAGCGGTGCGCACGCCGGCTGTCACCCGTCGCTGAACAGGACATGCGACGACGGCTCCCTGGCGCCCCGCGTCGGTGGCTCAGGGCCAGGAAGGGGACCGGAAACGCGCTAGCGTCGCGCCTCGAGGTTGCTGACGCGCACCGGAGGCTGACGCATGAGCTCGTCGATGTGGACCCGCTCACGCTGGAAGGCAGCGAGCTGCCGGCCCCCAAGGCGCTTCTCCCGCTGCACCTGGATCGAGAGGGGGTCGACGAAGCGCTTGTTGACGAGCACCTCGAAATGCAGGTGCGGGCCCGACGAAAGACCGCTCGATCCCAGATAGCCGATCACTTGCCCTTGCCGCACCTTGGTGCCCGGCCGGATGCCGGGCGCGATGTTGCGCATGTGTCCGTACGCCGTCTGGTAGCCGTTGGCATGGCGAATACGCGCGTAATTGCCGTACTGGCCCTTGTAACCGGCTTCTTCGATCGTGCCGTTTCCGGCTGCGATGACGGGTGTTCCGATTGTCGCCGCCCAGTCCACGCCGGAGTGCAGCTTTCGCTGGTTCAGAAGCGGATGGAAGCGGATGCCAAAGCCGCTCGTCAAACGGACGTCCTCGCTGCGGACGGGCTTTCGCAGAAGGAAACGGCGCGAATTTTGTCCGTTGGCATCGAAATAGTCGATGCCGCCTTCCGCATCCTTGAAGCGATAGAACCGCTGCGTCGTCCCCGCGATGGTGATCGAGGTCATCAGCAACTCGCCGAGTGCGCCGTCTGCTCCCTTCTCCTCGTCCTTGAGATCGAAGAACAGCTCGAGCGAGTCACTGCCGCGCGCCCGCCGGCGGAAATCCGCCTCGTAGGCATGCAGCCTGAGGATGGTCTCGATCGTCTCGGGTGGCACGCCTTGCGCCAGGGCACCCTGATACAGGCTGTTGTAGATGCTGAGCGATTGCGCGCTTTTTGATCCACTTCCGGGCGAGGCTTCCCGCGGCGGGGTCGCCGAGGCAACGAATTCGCCCGCTGCCGTCCGCTCGACCGTGACCAGATGCTCGCCGCTGGCTCCGAGAACCGTGTACCGGATCGGGTCGTGTTTGCCGCTGCCGGATAGCGAAGGCGCCAGTATCAACTCGACTTCTGCGCCAGCTGGAATCGCGGACTCGGGCAGTATGGACCGAGCGGAATCCACCATGTCACGGGCTTGGTAGGCGTCGGCCCCCATGCGCGCCAGAACGCGAGTGAGCGTCTCGCCCCGGCCGAGCTTCACCTTGATCCGCTGGCCCTCACTTTCGGCCGGATCCTCGTCCTCGCTTTCGGTCGTGGTCTTGTGGAGCACCGTCGTGTAGGCCGAAAGCACGCTTCCATTGCCCCGCTCCCCGCGCCCGAGATCGAGCCCCTCGGGTGCGAAGGACGGCCGGATCTGGGCTCTGTCGGCCTCGTTCGCGATGGTGCGCGTCACCAGCTCGAGAACCTCGGCTGGTTCCATCTCCTGCCCGTCCTCGGCCGGCAGGATGCTGCCCAGAAGCTCGACGACGCGCGTCTGGAGTTCGCCCCCCTCGGGCCCATTGGCCGCCACGCCGTTATGGACGCCGTCCTTCGGAGCCGACGTGTTCGCGAAGAGTTTCAGCGGGTTGAAGGGCGGCACGGCAACCGCAGGATCGGCCCGCACTTCCGCCAGCCGGATCAGCACCCGTGCATAGGGCTTCTTGTGGAGATACTCGCGGTTGGCGCGCCGTTCGCGGATGGAGGCCTGCACGATGTAGCGCGTCGAGATCGCGTCCGTCGTTGTCTGCAGCCGGTCAGACTTCGGAAGCGCCCAGGCAAGGCCACCGGCCGCGCGCTCCCGGTTTTGCCGCCGATATGCTGGTGGGAAGGTTTGACGGAGCGTGGTCGCGAACCGGCCCGCACCCCCGTTTGTCTCCATGGAGCCGAAGATGACGGCGCCGATCGCCACGGCACCCACTGTAGCCGCGAGACAGGTGCTGAAGAACCAGCGGAAGCCGCCGCCGCGCCGCGCCTCTGCCTTGTCGGCCACGAACAGGTCGGGAAGCGAGCGCCCCTTTCGGGCTGCATAGAGATGAGGAAGGTCTCGTGGCCGGCCAGCGGCAGCAGCCCGTCGCGGTCGGCCGACGGACGCGTGCCGCCTCAATTCGACTTGATCGACCCCCGAGACCGCCAAAGTCTCCCCCGTTTCATCGGAAAATCATGGCGTTACGGCCAGTTCTCCATCCCCCGCTGCAGGCAGTTTGCACGCCTTCCTGGCGATAGTCGGGCGAACATCAGCCCCTGTCAACGCGCCCCGCCGGCAGCCCCGCCCGCCCCTTCCGCTGTCCATGGCGGAGAAGCGCGCAAAAAAGAGTCTAGCCGAATCATGGGGTTCCCGCCAAGCTGGCGACTTGTGACGCTTTTTTTGCCAAGGAGTG
>JAWKWD010000004.1:0-315000 GCA_041397805.1 Hyphomicrobiaceae bacterium | reverse complement strand
CCAACGGCGCCGACGTTCGAATGCGAAATGGCGAGCATTGCTAATGAGAGCAATCAAGTGACCTAAGGGCATCTGGTGGATGCCTTGGCGGTAGGAGGCGATGAAGGACGTGGTACGCTGCGATAAGCTGTGGTGAGGTGCGAACAACCGTTGACCCGCAGATCTCCGAATGGGGCAACCCACCTTCGATAGCCGGAACTTCGAGGCCGGAAGGCCTGGGAGTTTCCGCTCCGGTTTTCCGGCTTCGGATTTCCGGTTATCAATCAGAAGGTATCTATCCCTGAATAAAATAGGGGATTAGAAGCAAACCCAGGGAACTGAAACATCTAAGTACCTGGAGGAAAGGACATCAACCGAGACTCCGTTAGTAGTGGCGAGCGAACGCGGACTAGGCCAGTGCCTTTGCAAAGACAAGTGGAACCATCTGGAAAGTTGGGCCGTAGCGGGTGACAGCCCCGTACACGTAATGCAATGCAGAGGACTTGAGTAGGGCGGGACACGTGCAATCCTGTCTGAACATGGGGGGACCACCCTCCAAGCCTAAGTACTCCCTACCGACCGATAGCGCACCAGTACCGTGAGGGAAAGGTGAAAAGCACCCCGACGAGGGGAGTGAAATAGTACCTGAAACCGGATGCCTACAAGCAGTCGGAGCCCGCAAGGGTGACGGCGTACCTTTTGTATAATGGGTCAGCGACTTAGTCTGACGAGCAAGCTTAAGCCGATAGGCGTAGGCGCAGCGAAAGCGAGTCTGAACAGGGCGTTCAGTTCGTCGGATTAGACCCGAAACCTGTCGATCTTGCCATGGTCAGGTTGAAAGCAGGGTAACACCTGCTGGAGGACCGAACCGGTGACTGTTGAAAAAGTCTCGGATGAACTGTGGCAAGGGGTGAAAGGCCAATCAAGGCAGGAAATAGCTGGTTCTCCTCGAAATCTATTTAGGTAGAGCCTCGGGCGAATACCGCAGGGGGTAGAGCACTGGATGGGCTAGGGGCCCCCACAGGGTTACCAAACCTAACCAAACTCCGAATACCTGCGAGTACTACCCGGGAGACACACGGCGGGTGCTAACGTCCGTCGTGGAGAGGGAAAAAACCCTGACCGCCAGCTAAGGTCCCTAAATCGTAGCTAAGTGGGAAAGGATGTGGGAATCCCAAAACAACCAGGATGTTGGCTTAGAAGCAGCCATCATTTAAAGAAAGCGTAACAGCTCACTGGTCTAAACAAGGGTTCCTGCGCCGAAAATGTAACGGGGCTAAAGCCACGCACCGAAGCTGTGGGCTCGCAAGAGCGGTAGCGGAGCGTTCCGTAAGCCAGTGAAGGGATACCCGTGAGGGGTCCTGGAGGTATCGGAAGTGCGAATGCAGACACGAGTAACGACAGGAGTGTGAGAAACACTCCCGCCGAAAGTCCAAGGGTTCCTGCGTAAAGCTAATCTGCGCAGGGTTAGCCGGCCCCTAAGGCGAGGGCGAAAGCCGTAGTCGATGGGAACCACGTTAATATTCGTGGGCCAGTGGGATGGTGACGGATGGTGGCTGTTGTCAGATCTTATCGGATTGATCTGGCAGCGAAGCCGTCCCAGGAAATAGCCCCCACATAGACCGTACCCGAAACCGACACAGGTGGACTGGTAGAGCATACCAAGGCGCTTGAGCGAAGTGTGCTGAAGGAACTCGGCAAATTGCCCTCGTAACTTCGGGAGAAGAGGGCCCCAGCCTGCGCAAGCAGGTTTGGGGGGCACAGACCAGGGGGTGGCGACTGTTTAGCAAAAACACAGGACTCTGCTAAGTCATATGACGATGTATAGGGTCTGACGCCTGCCCGGTGCCGGAAGGTTAAGAGGAGAGGTGCAAGCCTTGAATCGAAGCCCCGGTAAACGGCGGCCGTAACTATAACGGTCCTAAGGTAGCGAAATTCCTTGTCGGGTAAGTTCCGACCTGCACGAATGGCGTAACGACTTCCCCACTGTCTCCAGCACATGCTCAGTGAAACTGAATTCCCCGTGAAGATGCGGGGTAGCTGCGGTTAGACGGAAAGACCCCGTGCACCTTTACTACAGCTTTGCAGTGGTATTAGGGAGTGGATGTGTAGGATAGGCGGGAGCCTTTGAAGCGGTGGCGCTAGCCATCGTGGAGGTACCCTTGAAATACCGCCCTTTTGTTCTCTGATATCTAACCGAGGCCCGTGAAGCCGGGTCCGGGACCCTGCATGGTGGGTAGTTTGACTGGGGCGGTCGCCTCCTAAAAAGTAACGGAGGCTTACAAAGGTTAGTTCAAAGCGGATGGAAATCGCTTGTTGAGTATAATGGCATAAACTAGCTTGACTGTGAGACATACAAGTCGAACAGAGACGAAAGTCGGTCATAGTGATCCGGTGGTTCCATGTGGAAGGGCCATCGCTCAACGGATAAAAGGTACGCCGGGGATAACAGGCTGATGACTCCCAAGAGTCCATATCGACGGAGTCGTTTGGCACCTCGATGTCGGCTCATCACATCCTGGGGCTGGAGCAGGTCCCAAGGGTATGGCTGTTCGCCATTTAAAGTGGTACGCGAGCTGGGTTCAGAACGTCGTGAGACAGTTCGGTCCCTATCTGCCGTGGCTGTTGGAGAATTGAGAGGATCTAACTCTAGTACGAGAGGACCGAGTTGGACGCACCTCTGGTGGACCTGTTGTCGCGCCAGCGGCACAGCAGGGTAGCTATGTGCGGACGGGATAACCGCTGAAAGCATCTAAGCGGGAAACCCACCTCGAAACCAGTTCTCCCTTGAGAGCCGTGGAAGACCACCACGTTGATAGGCCGGGTGTGGAAGCGCTGCAAGGCGTGTAGCTTACCGGTACTAATAGCTCGATTGGCTTGGTTGCTCTCATTAAGCAATGCTCGTCTGAGCGCTGCTCATTCTCGAGAGCAATCGCATGGTGTGAAGCCATGTGGACAATCAATAGAGAATGAGCGCTGAATACAGAAAGCGCCGTGCAAGCGGCTGCTGTCCGAAACGACAGACCAGAAGTCATTCACCTCTTCGCCGACCTGGTGGCTATGGCGGGGTGGCTGCACCCGATCCCATTCCGAACTCGGCCGTGAAACGCCCCAGCGCCGATGGTACTTCGTCTCAAGACGCGGGAGAGTAGGTCGTTGCCAGGTCTGCCAAGAGGTGAGTGATTTATAGTCGAGCGTATCTCCTCCTTACGATGCCCAGAAAATTCGAAACCCCATTCCGCTTTGCGGAGTGGGGTTTTTCGTGTCTGCAAGCTCCGTCGTGAGGAGCCGCATGGGGCACAGGCCTTCTGGGCTACTCGACTCTTCCGGCCGTCTCCACGGTGCGCAGCAGCAGCTCGATGTCTTCCGGCCGCGACAGCCGATGATCGCCATCCGGTACGGCGGCAACTCGTGTCCAATCACCGTCCAGATGAGCGACAAGGTCGAGTGTGTGCTCCCAAGGCACGTCCGGATCTTGCAGCCCGTGCAGAATGTGCACTGGCCTTCCCGGATTGAATGCAGATTCGCCGATCAGGTGTTTTCGACCCTCGTCCAGCAGCGCCCGCGTCACAGGGTAGGGCCCGTCCCCGTATCTGGACGGTCTATACCAGATCCCTTTGGTCGCGATCTCCTGTCGCGCGGCGTCGCTCAATCGCGCCGTCATCAAGCGCTCGGTCATGTCCCAGGCCGGCGCGATCAGGATAAGCGAGCGAACCCGCTCGGCCTCCTTCGGGTGGCAGCGCATCAGTTGACGCAGCAGCAGCAGCGCCAGATAGCCGCCCATGCTCGAACCGACGACCAACTGTGGCCCGTTGGTCAGTTCAACGAAAACGCTTTCCACTTCCTCGAGCCATCGCCCGATCGTGCCGTCCTCGATGCTGCCCGCCGACTGCCCGTGACCAGAATAATCGAGGCGTGTCATGGAGATGGAGCGTGCCGTCGCCCACTCTGCAAGCGCGCTGGCCTTTGTGCTCGTCATTTCCGACTTGAAGCCCGGGAGCCAGATGATCCCTGGACCGGACGCGCCGCCGCGATCCTCCACGATGCAGGCGATACGGCGGCAATCCGCGCCATGGCCAACCTCGTGAAAATGCGTTTCCGCTGGGTTCATTCGACCCGTCCTTCGGCTTGAGGGAGCGCCGACCTTGGGCCGCGCAGCGCCAACCATACTGCAGATCATCCCGCGCCTCGACACCGGAGGAGCCGAGCTGTCGACCATCGAGATTGTCGAGGCCGTCGTTGCTGCGGGCGGTCGCGCGCTCGTGGCGACCGAAGGAGGTCGTATGGCCGATCGCGTCATCGAGGCTGGAGGCGAGCTGCGCGTAATCTCGGCATCGACAAAGAACCCGCTTCGGATGCTTGCCAACGTGGTGCGGCTGCGCACCATCATCGATGAGGACCGCGTGGATTTGATTCACGCACGCAGTCGCGCCCCCGCATGGAGTGCCCGCCTGGCTGCGCGCCTCGCGCGAATTCCATTCGTCACGACGTATCACGGCGCCTACGCCGAGCACGGACCATTCAAGCGGCTTTACAACTCCGTGATGGCGAGCGCTGACCGGGTGATTGCCAACTCCGGCTACACGGCCCGCCTGATCCAGAGCCGATACGCAACTGAAAGCGCAAGAATTCGCGTCATCCATCGCGGCGTCGATATGCGAACTTTCGACCCGGGCGCGGTCTCGGCTGAGCGTTTGGAGCGCCTGCGGTCTGCCTGGGGCATCGGAGGCGATCAGCGGGTTGTATTGCAGGCGGCCCGCCTGACGTCGTGGAAGGGGCAGGGCACTCTCATCGAGGCGGCTGCCCAGCTCGCACGCGCTGGCGAGCTCGGCTCGGTGGTTTTCGTCTTCGCCGGCGACGACCAGGGCAGGGTCGGTTACCGCGAGGAGTTGCTCCGCAAAGCCGCGGCCTCCGGGCTCTCCGAGGCCGTGCGATTTCCGGGACACGTAGACGACGTAGCGGCCGCGTTCGCGCTCGCGCATGTTGCTGTCGTGGCCTCGATCGAGCCGGAAGCCTTTGGAAGGGCCGCAACCGAAGCCCAGGCGATGGGCTGCCCGGTCATCGCGACCGACATCGGCGCCCCGCCTGAAACGGTCATTCCGGCAGGGTCCGACGAACTGGGGGCGGGCACCGGCTGGCTTGTCCCGCCGTCGGACGCCGTCGCTCTTGCCGGTGCCCTGAGGCGCGCTCTGGCGCTCGAGGCGGGCGAGCGGACGGATCTCGGGGGCCGCGCCCGCGCCCATGTTGCCGCGAGCTTCACTCTGGAAACCATGAAACGGGCAACCCTTGAGGTTTATGACGAGTTGCTCGCCGGTCGTTTCGCTGCTGCGGCGTCCGGCACCTCGAACGCCACCTGAAAGGGCGCGAACTTTGCGTGAGTGACTTGACTTGACGCGCGCAAATGCCAGATTTGCGCAATGTGCGTCGAGGTGCCGCTGGATTTTGCGGTCCACGGCGCACGGGGGGAGTGGCTTTTCCACGGGCTCCCGCCCAGTCTTTCTGATGTCGAAACAACCAACGGAGAGCGAACATCCGCCGTCCAATGCGCGCCGCGCCTGAGCGCGAGCAAACCGGCCCGAGGATCAACGAGGCGATTCGGGTCCGTGAGGTCCGCCTGATTGACGAGAATGGCCAGAACGTGGGCGTCGTCCCGCGGCTCGAGGCGTTGAGTAAGGCTATCGACGCTGGTCTCGATCTCGTTGAAATTTCTCCCGATGCCACGCCGCCGGTCGTCAAGATCATGGACTACGGCAAGTTCAAGTATCAGGAGCAGAAGAAGGCGGCCGAGGCGCGAAAGAAGCAGAAGGTGGTCGAGGTCAAAGAGATCAAGATGCGCCCTGCGATCGACGACCACGACTATGAGACGAAATTGAAGGCCATGCGGCGCTTCTTCGAGGAAGGCGACAAGGTGAAAATCACCCTGCGCTTTCGCGGTCGCGAAATGGCTCATACCGATCTTGGCATGCAGGTGCTGCAGCGTGTGAAGTCGGACACGGAAACCATTGCCAAGGTAGAGTTCGAGCCCAAGTTCGAGGGCCGCAACCAGATGATTATGATTCTCGCGCCGAAATAGTGCGCGGGTAGCGTGCGTCGTGCGGCAGCGGCGTGTGTGCGGCGCGTGCACGCCGCACCCCGCACGCCACGGCTTGGCATTCCACGCGTGAGGTCTTCCTGCCATCCGGTGACGCTCGCGCCGTTGCCGGAATGCACGTGTCGCGCGTACACTGCATCGTGCGGCTGTCGCGAGGCAGACCGCTCATCGTGCTGGAGACTCCAGCGCTTCGTTTGGGCAGATGGCGCGCAATGATCCGCAATGAGCCGTACTGGTGGGAGGCCGCGCCTCCCGCGCATCTGGGACGTGTCGACGTCGCAAGCCGATCCGATGTCGTAATTGTCGGAGCGGGCTACACGGGGCTCAGTGCCGCCATCACGCTCGCACGCGCTGGCCGCTCCGTTCAGGTCTTCGACCGCATGCGCCCCGGCGAGGGCGCTTCCACCCGCAATGGCGGTATTGCCTCGGGGAACTTGCGACACAGCTTCGCCGAGCACGAGCGGCGTTTCGGCCGCGAACGGGCCGAAGGCATCGAGCGGGAAAGCCGGCTCGCGCGAGAGGACCTCGCTCGCTTCATTGCCGAGGAAAAAATCGACTGCGACTTCGAGCTGACCGGACGCTTCACCGGCGCATCACAGCAGAAAGACTACGAGAACCTGGCGCGCGAGGCTGACCGTCTCACCCGCATGCTGGGCATCGAGGCGCACGCTGTCCCCAAGAGCGAACAGCGAAGCGTCATCGGAACCGACTTCTATCACGGCGGCCTTGTCCGCCGCGATATCGGCGGGCTGCACCCTGCGAAGCTTCACGCCGGTATGCTCCAACTGGCGCTCGCAGCCGGTGCCAGGGTCCACGGCGAGACGCCGGTTCTCGGCGTCCGTTCAGAAGGTACGGGCTACGAGGTCGAGACGGCGCGCGGCCGCGTTTTGGCGTCCCACGTCATCGTCGGCACCAACGGTTACACCGATCGCGTGGACGGCTGGCTTCGGCGGCGCCTGGTCCCGGTTCGCAGCCGCATCATTGCCACGGCGCCCATCTCCGACAATCTCATGCGCGAGCTCTGTCCGAAGGGCTACATGCTGAGCGAGACGCGAGCCCTTCACTATTACTATCGCCCCTCACCCGACGGGACGCGCATTCTGTTCGGTGGGCGCGATGGCACGATCGCTGGAGATCCTCAGTGGCCGACAGAAAGCCTTCGCCGGGCCATGCTCGACATTTTCCCGGTCCTTGAGGATGTTCCGATAACACACAGCTGGTTCGGTCATGTCGCCATGAACCGCGACATGATTCCCCGCATCTTCACGAAGGACGGGGTGCGCTACGCCACGGGTTACTGCGGTTCGGGTGTGGTCTGGGCACGTTGGGCAGGACAAAAGGCCGCGCTCACGCTGCTCGGCCATGCCGATGCCGCATCTGCCCTCGATTTCCGTCCTCCCAAAGCAGTGCCGTTATACACGGGGACGCCCTGGTTCATGCCAGCCGTTTTCGCGTGGTTCACCGCTCAGGACCGCCTGAACCATCCGCGAAGGAGGCGCAGCCGAAAGACCGCGACCTAGGCGCGGATTGGTGGCGCCCTCGAGGTTCAGGCCTCGTTCATGACGGCCGTGCATGGCATCGAGCAGAGTGCCGGATGCGCAGCCCGTGTCAGTCGGCTCTGAGCCGTAGCGCCCCCACCGACCAGGATGGCCCAATATGCAGCGTGCCCTCGATCCGTCTGACAAGCAGCAGGAGCCGGCGAACGTATGGCAAGTCTACCTGCGCGCGCTGACGATGCTGTCATCCGAGCGTTGGCTTGCTGGAGCACTGATCGTCGCGGGCATGGCCCTGGCCGTCATTTTGGTGATCGAGCAGCAGTTGTTCGGCCGCGTCGTTGACGCGCTGGCCAAGAACGAGGACGCATTCGGCATCATCGGGCTTTGGGCCGCATTGGGCTTGGTCAGCATTTTCGCCAGTGTTGTCATTGCGGTAGCCTCGGATCGACTGTCGCACCGGCGACGCATCGCCGCCATGGCCGACGCCTTCGAGCGGGCCATTACGATGCCGATCAGCTACCACGCAAGAAAGGGGTCCGGCACGGTCGTGCGGGCGATCCTTGCCGGGACGGACTCCCTCTTCTGGCTCTGGCTGTCGTTCCTGCGCGAGCAACTGACCGCCCTGATCGGCATAATCTACCTGGTGCCGACGGCCATCAGCATGAACTGGCGCATGGCTCTGATTTTGGGAGCGCTCGCGCTTTGCTACGTGCTCCTCAACATCTTCGTGGTCGAGAAGACGAGCAGCGGTCAGGAAGCCGTCGAGCGCTATCACAATAACGTCTACGGCCGTGTCGGCGACGTTTTGGGCAACGTTACGGTGGTCCAGAGCTACCATCGCCTCGGTGCCGAGATGCAGGCCATGCGCGACATCATGGGACAGCTCTTGTCCGCGCAGTATCCGGTTCTGACGTGGTGGGGGCTGCTGACTGTGCTGACCAGATCGGCGGCGACCATTACCATGGTCGCGATCTTCCTTGTCGGCGCGTTGCTGTCCGCCAAGGGCGAGATCAGCGTCGGCGGCATCGTGGCCTTCGTCGGCTTTGCCAGTCTCATGATCGGCAAGCTCGATCACCTGTCCGGCTTCATTGTTCGTGTCAACCAGCAGGCCCCGACGCTGCGGACCTTTTTTGACCTTATGGATGCACGCGAGACCGTGATCGAGACGCCCGGCGCGCCGCCGCTCGAGGCCGTGAAGGGCGAGGTCAGGTTCGAGGCGGTCACTTTCCGCTACGGCCCAGGCGCGCAAGGCATTTTCGACTTGTCGCTCACCGCCCGTCCCGGCCAGACCGTGGCCCTCGTCGGTCCCACCGGGTCCGGTAAGACGACCACTTTGGCTCTCCTGCAGCGGATCCGCGAGCCGGACGCAGGAGGCGTTCTGATCGACGGGCGCAACATCCGCGACGTCTCGCTCGGGTCGCTTCGCCAAGCCATCGCCGTCGTCTTTCAGGATGCCGGCCTCTTCAACCGCACAATCGCCGAGAACATTCGAATTGGCCGCCCGGACGCGACCGACGAGGAGGTGGAGCACGCCGCCCGACTGGCCGAGGCACACGAATTCATCGTGCGCAAGCCGGATGGCTATCAGTTCGTCATCGGCGAGCGGGGCCAGTCCCTCTCCGGCGGCGAACGTCAGCGTATCGCAATTGCCCGTGCCATCCTGAAGGACGCTCCCATCCTCATCCTCGACGAGGCGACGAGTGCCCTCGACGCCGAAACCGAGGCCAAGATCAAGCGGGCGCTGGACGCGCTCCGCAAGGGCCGCACTACCTTCATCATCGCCCACCGATTGTCGACTGTCGCCAACGCCGACCGCATCTTCGTGCTCGAGGCCGGCCGCATCGTCGAGCAGGGGCGATATCGCGAGCTTGTCACCCAGGGCGGCCTGTTTGCGCGCCTCGTCGCAGAAGGCGGCTTCACGGTTCCCGAGGAAACGGAGGACGATCGCGAGGTGGCGCCCGAGAGCCACCCTGCGCAAAAGGTCTGAGCGCCCGAGGAAAGGCAGCCTGGTCTCGCCCTGGACGGATCGTCCGGGCCCCGCATGGGGTTCCGCCCGGGCCGATCTAGGGGAGGTCTGGCGTCACTGCTTCTCCGCCGGCACAGGACGGATCCCCGTCGCTTTTTCGGCTTGCGCCTTGAGCGCCGGATCGACGAATTCCAGCTTCGCTGCCCGCCGCAGGTTGAGACCGATCTCTTGGGCGCGTCTGTGGATCAGCGAAGCAAGGATACGATCCTTGATCTTGTCGAAGGGCGGTGCTCCGCGTTGGCGCTTGTCCTCGACCTTGATCAGGTGCCAGCCGAACTTGCTCTTCACCGGCAGCGAGACCTCGCCCTTTTCCAGCTTGAACGCCGCCTCTTCGAACTGGGGCACCATCCGGCCGCGCACGAAATATCCGAGGTCCCCTCCGTCCTCTTTGCTGCCCGGGTCCTTCGAGAACTGCTTCGCCATTTGCATGAAGTCGGCGCCGTGCGCGATTTTCTCGTAGATTTCCTTCGCTTTGTCCTCGGTATCGACGAGGATGTGCCGCGCCCTCACCTCCTCTTGTGCCGGCGTCGCGGCGACCTGCTCGTCGTAGAACGTCTTGGCGTCAGCCTCGCTCACGGCCCCCTTCACCGAATGGTCGAAGAAGGCATCCCGCATCGCGCGGCGATCCCAGTAGCGCCGCCGATCGTCGAAGGCCCGTCCCGAGCCCAGCTTCTCCTTCTCGCCGGCTTCCGCGAAAAGAGCTGTCTCGATCAGGTACTCGACCAGCACCAGCCTGCGCTTGTCGGGCGGCAGCGAGCCGAGGTCGTTTCCGATTTCGGCTTCTGCCAGCCTGATGTCGCTCTCCGTGATATCTCGTCCGTTCACCCGGGCGACGACCGCGTCGTCGGCGGCCAGCGCGCTGAAGGGGTGAGCGAAGATGAGGAGGAATGCAGTGGCCAGCGCGGCAGCAAGCCTGCCTGGGGCGAGTTGATCTCGGATCACGGGTGCATCCTTGTGTGCGAGGGCCGGCAACGGCCGGCCGTCGGGTCGCCGGGTGGTAGCCTCTCTCGATCAAGTCGCCAAGATCTCATCTCTACTCCTGGCCGAAATGGTGACGTGCCAGCACCGCCCGGCGGATAGATCCCGAGGCAAAGCGCCGCGTCTGCCCACTTGTTCGAGCGGTGCAAGGCTTGTCGTGGACTGGGGCCGTTGCGTTGACAGAGGGGGGCATGGTCCTTATCTCTTCGCGCATCCGGCCTTGGCCGGATCGCCCCTGGCGTCTTTGGGTCGTGATCAGGTCTCTCGGTTGGTAGAGCTTGGCCCGCAGTGTCCCAGAGAGCGCCGCCGGACGGCCATTTATCCCCCGCGCCGACCCGGCGCCGAGCCCGCTCCGGCCGCCGGTAGCGGGCCAAACGACTTGAGGCCCGATTCCATGGTATCGATCGGCGCGATCGCTCAGAAGATTTTCGGCTCGTCCAACGAGCGCAGACTGAAAGGCTATCGACGCCGCATCGAGGAGATCGGTGCGCTCGAGGGCGAGGTCTCGAAGCTCAGTGACGAGGCGCTGCGTGCGAGAACGGAGGAGTTCCGCAAGCAGGTTCGCGAAGGCACATCGCTGGAGGACATTCTCGTGCCGGCCTTCGCGACGGTTCGCGAGGCGGCGAAGCGCGCCCTCGGCATGCGGCACTTCGACGTGCAGCTCGTTGGTGGCATGGTTCTGCACGAGGGTAAGATCTCGGAAATGAAGACGGGCGAAGGCAAGACGCTCGTCGCGACGCTGCCCGCCTATCTCAATGCCCTCACCGGGCGCGGCGTCCACATCGTCACGGTCAACGACTATCTCGCCCGGCGCGACAGCGAGTGGATGGGCAAGGTCTATCGGTTCCTCGGCCTCTCCGTCGGCTGCATCGTGCACGAGCTCGACGATAACCAGCGCCGCGAGCAGTATGCCTGCGACATCACCTACGGCACCAACAACGAGTTCGGCTTCGACTACCTGCGCGACAACATGAAGATGAGCGCGCATGAGATGGTTCAGTTCGGTGGTCGCCCGCCCGAGCTTGCTGGTCACTATTTCGCGATCGTCGACGAGGTCGACTCGATCCTCATCGACGAGGCGCGGACGCCGCTCATCATCTCCGGGCCGGTCGACGACAAGAGCGAGCTCTACGTCCAGATCGACGGCCTCGTGAAGGATCTCGTCGCCGAGCACGACAAGCTTGAGAGCGATCTCGCCAAGTCCCATTCGCGCGAGGAGATGAAGGAGCTGCTGAAAAGCCAGGGCCTCGTGGATCTCGACGAGAAGCAGCGACAGGTCGCCCTTACGGAGGCCGGCAGCGTTCGCATCGAGGAGATGCTGCGCGACGCCGGAATGCTCGAGGGAGAGTCCCTCTACGACGTCGAGAACGTCACGCTCGTTCATCACGTCAATCAGGCCGTCAAAGCCCACAAGATGTTCCAGCGCGACAAGGATTACATCGTCAAGGACGACCAGGTCGTCATCATCGACGAGTTCACCGGTCGCATGATGCAGGGCCGGCGCTATTCGGAAGGCCTTCACCAGGCGCTCGAGGCCAAGGAGCACGTGGCGATCCAGCCCGAGAACCAGACCCTGGCCTCGATCACCTTCCAGAACTTCTTCCGCCTCTACGAGAAGCTGTCCGGTATGACCGGCACCGCTGCTACCGAGGCCAACGAGTTCATGGACATTTACGGCCTCGACGTGCTCGAGATCCCGACCAATGTCCCGGTCGCGCGCCACGATCTCGACGACGAGGTCTATCGCACCGCGCGCGAGAAGTGGAATGCCATCATCCAGGACATCGTTAGCGCTCAGGCCCGCCAGCAGCCCGTTCTGGTGGGTACCGTCTCGATCGAGAAGAGCGAGACCCTCTCCGACATGCTCAAGGAGAAGGGCATCAGGCATCAGGTGCTGAATGCTCGCTTTCACGAGCAGGAGGCCCAGATCATCGCCCAGGCCGGCGTCCCGGGCGCCGTCACCATCGCCACCAACATGGCAGGCCGCGGAACCGATATCCAGCTTGGCGGCAACGTGGACTTCCGCCTCGATGAGTGGGTCAAAGTCTGCGAGAAAGCCGGCAACCCGCCCACCGAAGCGGAGATCGCCAAGCGCCGCGCCGAGATCAAGGCCGAGGTTGAGCGCGACAAGGCCATCGTCATGGAGGCCTCGGAGACCCTGGAGGTTGCCCCCGCCAAGAACGGCAAGGTCGCCAAGACCGTGACCTTCCCCGGCGGTCTCTACGTGATCGGCACCGAGCGGCACGAGAGCCGCCGCATCGACAACCAGCTCCGCGGCCGATCCGGGCGCCAGGGCGATCCCGGGCGCACCAAGTTCTATCTGTCCCTCGAGGACGACCTGATGCGCATCTTCGCCGCCGACAGGATCGACGGCATGCTCCAGAAGCTCGGGCTCGAGGAAGGGGAGGCGATCACGCACCCCTGGATCAATAAGGCACTCGAGAACGCACAGAAGAAAGTCGAGGCGCGCAACTTCGACAGCCGCAAGCACGTCCTGAAGTACGACGACGTCATGAACGATCAGCGCAAGGTGATCTTCGACCAGCGCCTCGACATCATGGCCACCGAGGACGTGTCCGAGACGATCACCGATATGCGCCACCAGCTCGTGGAGCATCTCGTGGCGGCGCACATCCCCGAGAACGCCTACGCCGAGCAGTGGGACATCGACGGACTGAAGAGCGACGTCGAACGCATCTTCGGTCTCGATCTGCCGCTGAAGGACTGGGCGGACGAGGAGGGCATCGCTGACGAGGAGATCCGCGAGCGGCTGTTCCGCGAGGTCGACGAGAAAGCGCGCGGCAAGGCCTCCGAGCTCGGCGACGAGATCTTGAAGGCCTACGACGGCGCCAAGGGTATGCTCGCCTTCGTCGACAAGGAAGCCGCGCTCAAGGCGCTTCTCGAGCGCGAGCCGTCTCACGAGAGTCTCGCCCAGATCGGGCGTACCATCCTCGACGCCAACCGGGGCGAGATCTCGGTGAGCGGTGGCTCGATGGACGACGCCTACAATCAGGCTGATCACATCGGCTACTCGTTCCTGCAGCAGTACATGGAAGCGCGCGGCCTCGTGTCCACGATCGATGCCGCTCCGAGCAGGGATCCTGCCGAGATCGGCCAGCTCCGACTGAAGGACATCGAGAAGTCGGTCCTGCTTCAGACACTGGACCACCTCTGGCGCGAGCATCTCGTCACGCTGGAGCACTTGCGCCAGGTTATCCATCTGCGCGGCTACGCGCAGCGCGACCCGCTGAACGAGTACAAGTCCGAGGCCTTCCAGCTTTTCGAGGCCATGCTCGCAGAGTTGCGGGAGGCGGTGACAACACAGCTCATGGGCATCGCGTTCACGGGCGACGAGAACCCCGAAATGGAGGCCGAGCCGCTCCCGCCGATGCATGCGCACCACATCAACCCGCTGACCGGAGAGGACGAGTTCGCCCTGGCCGACGCGGCTTTGACCGGCCCCCTGGGAGCGGCCTCTCAGGCTTTTGAGCCTGAAACGCGTTCCGGGCCTCTCAAGTCGCGCCGCTCGACCAGCGAGGTTGATCCGTCGGATCCGTCCACGTGGGGGCGCGTCGCCCGCAACGACAAGTGCCCATGCGGCTCGGGCAAGAAGTACAAGCATTGCCACGGCCGCCACTGATCGGCAGACCTCGCGCGAAGTCGGGTCGCCGGCCGTCGCCGTCCGGGCGGCGGCCGTGTGCGCGGTGAATGCGTTCGCTGCCTACCAGCCGACTGCGTAGGTCGCGCGCCTCGGATCGGAAGCCGCTGTCAGGACGCCCGCCTTCGTGTCCTTCACGATGGTGTTTACGGTGCCGGCCAGCCGGGTCCATTCCGGCCATTCGAGCACGTCGTGCCCAAGCGCTCGTAGCCCCTCGATCGTCGTCGAATCGACGCGTCCTTCGACGGCGAGCCTGTTGGGATACGCTTCGTGCGGCTCGAAGCTCGAGGGGAAGGCGTAGCTCGCGAAGCGCGGCGCCTCGACCGCGGTCCTCAGGTCCATGCCGAACACGTTTACGTTGAACAGCACCTGCAGCATCGCCTGGGTCTGCACGTCGCCGCCCGGCGTTCCGAACGGCATCAGCGCCCGCCCGTTCTCGAGGATCGCGATGGCCGGGTTGGGCGTTAGCCGCGGCCGCTTGCCTGGCATGACTTCCGAGGGATGACCCTTGGCAGCCCACGACTGGCTGCCCCGCCCGGAAGCCACGAACCCCGTTCCTGGAATCAGCTCGGCATCGTACGAGGAGTCGCTCGGCGTCGCGGAGAAGACATTGCCCGCCTTGTCGATCGCACAGCAGTACGTCGTGTCGGGCGACAGCTCCGGCGTCCGCGCATGCGGCACCTTCGGGGCTGCCGGGCACGGCCATCCTTCGATTTCGCCCGGCCCTCTGAGATCCGGAAACGCCCGTGCGCTATCGATAAGGCCGCGGCGCTTGGCCTGTACCTCGGCGGAAAGCAGTGCCTCCAACGGCACGTCGACGAAGCGCGGGTCGCCGAAGTAGGCCTCGCGATCGGCGCAGGCGAGCTTCACGGCTTCGCTCAGAAGATGGATGTAGGCTGGAGTGTTGTGCCCGAGGGCTGCGAGGTCGTCCTTCTCGAGCATCCTGAGAAGCATCGCCAGAAGCGGACCCTGGCACCAGGCGCCGCACGTGTAGACCTCGAGCGCGCCCTGCTTGATGCGCACGGGCGCCTCGAGCCGCGCCCGGAATGCGGCCATGTCCTCCCGCGCGAGCCAACCGCCGTTCTTCGCGTGATAGTCGCAGATGGTCGCCGCAATGTCGCCTTCATAGAACGCGCGGTGCGCCGCCGCGAGCCCGGCGGCACGGCCACCCTTGGACGCTGCCGCCTTTTCCTCGTCGATCATGTACTGGATCGAGCGGGCGAGGTCCGTCTGCCGGAAGATCTGGCCAGGTGACGGCGGCTTGCCGCCCGGAAGGAACACTGCGGCATTGCCTGGAAACCGCCGGTACTTCGCTTCGTTCGTCGTGATGGTGTCGCAGAAACGCGGGTCGGCGACGAAACCCTCGCCTGCAAGCCGAACGGCCGCCGCTGCCACCTCGCCGAAGCTCATCGTACCGTAGCGCTCCAGTGCCGTGATCCAGCCAGAAGGCGCACCCGGCACCACCGCGCGCATCAGCCCTTCAGGAATGCGGCCGCCATGCTTCTCGCGGAAAAAGGCCGATGAGGCCTGCTTCGGCCACACGCCGAGCCCGTCGATCGTCACCACCTCGCCGGTCGCCGCGAGCCGGATCATGATCGGCGCCACGCCCGCCACATTGACGAGATCCGAGCACGTCACGCCGAGCGCGAGGCCGGTAGCGACGCCCGCATCGATGGCATTGCCGCCCGCCTCCAGGATAAGGAAGCCCGCATGGGCCGCCGCGTGCTGGCCGGCCGAGACCATGTGCTGCGTGCCGCTGAGCACGTTCCCGTGCGTTGTCAGCCCCCTGAGGCCAATGACGTCACCTGGCGTTCTGTTGAAGCCACCCATAGGACGCTCCCGGTTTTCCGAGTGTGCATGATTGCCGCCCGCCAAGGTTCCAGCAGCGCGCGGCGGGCTTCAAGCTCGAACTTGCAGGAAAGGCGATCTCGCCCGGAATGATGCAGGCAGCGTCAGCATTGCATCAGCTCGATCGACACATCGTCCGGCGCCTGGATGTAGCAGAGCAGGCTTCCGTTCACGCCCCTCTTCAGCGGAACCGGAAACGTAACACCCTTGGCTTCCAGCTCCTTGCAGAACGCCTCGAGATCGCCGGCATACATGAAGCCGAAATGATCCGTACCCCATGTATTGTGGCTCGAGAAATCGTCGAACGGGCGGATCGGCGTCCTACCCTGCGGGTTTTCTCCCGGCCGGCGACCGCGAATCAGAACGGTCATGCCTCCCAGCTCCACGAAAATCTGTGGAGCACCGCGTGCCATCGTGTCAGCCGTGATCGTCGCGCCCAGCATCTCCACGTACCACCGCGCGCTCGCATGCGGATCTCGGGCGATGATGTGGACGTGGTCGAACTTGAATGCCGGGTTGCTCATTGGGCCGTCTCCTTGCAGGTCATGACCCCATGATTGCCGACGCGCCTCCGGAACGCCATCTTCGGCACCCGGTGCCTTTCGCCCGCTTAGCCTGCCTTCTTCAGGGCGCTGGCCTCGGCATTCGGGAAGAATAGCTGCTGCCCGTCGATGCGATAGCTACGGATGGCGTTTTGGCCTTCGGCCGAAAGCAGCCAGTCAATGAATGCCTGCCCGTCTTTCACCTTTACGTGCGCGTGCTTCTTCGGATTGACCAGGATGACGCCGTACTGGTTGAACAATCGCTTGTCGCCGGCAACGACGATCTTCAGCGGCCCCTTGTTCTTGAAGGAGATCCACGTACCGCGATCCGACAGCGTATAGGCCTCCATCGCCGACGCTGTGTTGAGGGCGGCTCCCATGCCTTGCCCGATCTCCTTGTACCAAGCGGGCTTCGCTGCTTGCGGCGTCAGATCTGCCGCCTTCCAGAGCCTGAGTTCCGCCGAATGGGTTCCTGATTTGTCACCTCTGGAAACGAATGGGCTCCCGGTTGTCGAGATGGCCTTCAGCGCAGCGACGATGTCCTTGCCGCCGGCGACGTGGGCAGGGTCCGACTTCGGTCCGACCAGGACGAAGTCGTTATACATTACGTCGTTGCGCTTCACGCCGTGACCTTCGGCAACGAACTTCTCCTCCTGCGCTTTTGCGTGGACGAACACGACATCGGCGTCTCCGCGACGCGCCGTCTCCAGTGCCTGCCCCGTGCCTTGCGCGATGACCTTCACGTCTATGCCCGTCTTGGCCTTGAACAGCGGCAGCAGGTGCTTGAACAGGCCGGAATCCTGTGTCGAAGTCGTCGAGGCGACGACAATGGTTTTCTCCTCTGCGGCTAGCGATCCCCCCGCGATTGGCAAGAGCAGCAGCGACAGTACGGCGAGTGCACGCTGACGCGTCATGATTGGTTTCCTTTCTCTGGTGATCAAAGAACGAGCTCGCCGGCCAGGAAGCGGCGTGCGATCGGCGTTTGGGGCTCAGCGAAAAAGGTCGCAGCCGCGCCGCGCTCGGCTACCGATCCGCCGACGAGCAGCACAACGTCCCCGGCGAGGCGCCGCGCCTGGCCGAGGTCGTGGGTGGCTATCACCACCTTTACGCCGTCGCGCGACGCAGCGGCCACGATCTCCTCCACCGCTTTCGTGGCGGAGGGATCGAGACTGGCCGTCGGCTCGTCGAGCAGCAGAACACGCGGCGTCCGAGCGAGCGCGCGTGCGATGGCCAATCGTTGCTGCTCGCCTGCAGAGAGTTTCCGCGCGGGCCGCTCGCGGAGGTGTCCGAGCGAAACCTGCGCCAAAATGCGATCAATGGCCGCGAGCGTGGGCGCATGACCGGCCGCCTGCAACGCATAAGCAACGTTCGCTCCCGCCGAGCGGCGCAGCATCACGGGCCTCTGGAGCACAAACGCCATGGCCTCGCGGCTCATGGCAGCCAGAGCGTCCGCTGCCAGGTGCCCCTCGCTTGGTGTAACCAGCCCCATCAGGAGTTTGAGCAGCGTGGTTTTGCCGGAGCCGTTGGGACCGAGCAGCGCTGTCGGCCGGCCTTCGCAGATCTCGAGCGTCACGCCGCTGAGAATTCGATTGCGTCCGGCGCGATAGCCCACGCCGTCGAGACGGATCAGTGGCCGGGGCGCGACGCCCGGCGCATCGCCGGCCGCGGATATTGAACCTGAGCCTGGCCTTTCAACTCTATCCTGCATGGCGCTCGGCCCAGATCCTGACACCCCACGCCAGTCCGTTGACCGCCAGAACCAGCCCGATCAGGACGAGGCCGAGGCCGATTGCCAGAGCGAGGTTACCCTTGGAGGTTTCGAGCGCGATTGTCGTCGTCATGACGCGGGTGAATCCATCGATGTTTCCGCCCACGATCATCACCGCGCCGACCTCGGCTGCAGCCCGGCCGAAACCGGCCAGTACAATCGTCGCGAGCGCGAACCGGCCTTCGTAGATCAGCGTGATCACGCGTCCGGTGGCCGAAACGCGCATTGCCGCAAGCTCCAGCTCGTACTCGGCGGAAAGATCCTCGATTGTTTGCCGCGTCAGCGCTGTAATGATCGGCAGGATCAGCAGGGCTTGGGCGAGCACCATGGCCTGTGGAGTGAACAGAAGGCCGAGAGTCCCTAGGGGGCCCGATCGCGACAGCGCGAGAAAAACCGCGAGACCCACCACTACTGGTGGTAGCCCCATCAGCGCGTTGAGAGCGACGATCACCAGAGCCCGGCCGCGAAAACGCAGCAGCGCAATGAACGCCCCCAAGGGCACACCGAGCAATGTGGCGACGAGCGTCGCCGACAGCGTCACTCCCAGGGAGAGCCGGACGATCGCGAGGAGCGTCGGATCAGCACGGAGGAGCAGGCTCAGGGCATCGTCCCCTTCCAAGCGCCACCTCGATCTCGATAGTTATATTGACCTGCATCAATTGCGGCGAACTCCCATCTATGTCAAAAAATGAAATACGTGCAGGAATATGCAGAGAATCGGCGAGGATGCAGTTACTGACCACGAGCGAGGCCGCTGAGTATCTGCGCATAAAGGAGCGCAAGCTCTACGAGCTCGTGTCAGATGGCGCGGTGCCCTGCACAAAGGTCACCGGCAAGTGGCTCTTCCCCCGTGGCGAGCTGGACCGATGGCTCCTGGCCGGCATGGCCCGTCCGTTCGGCATCGTACCGGCAGAGCCGCCGTCGATTGTCGGTGGCAGCCACGATCCCCTGCTGCAGTGGGCATTGGCCGAAAGCCGGGCGGGCCTTGCAATGTTGCCCGAGGGCAGCGAGACCGGTTATCGCCGCCTACTTGCCGGCGACGTGGTCGCCGCGGCGGTTCACTTCCATGACCTGACCAATGCCGATGCCGACGCCAACGTCGCCATCGCCTCGAGTGAACCGGCGCTTTATGACGCGGTGCTGATTGGCTTCGCAGCGCGCGAGCAGGGTCTGCTTGTCGCCTCGGGAAATTCTGAGCGGATCGGGAGCCTCACCGATGCGAGGAGAGCCAACATGCGGCTCGCCCAGCGTCCGGAGGGTGCCGGAGCACAGCAGCTCCTGCTCGCAATTCTGGCGCGCGACGGCCTCGCCATCGGGGACTTCGAAACGCCGCTTGTCGCGCCGACTGGCCCGGACATCGCCCAGGCAATACGCGCCGGCCACGCCGACATAGGTATCGCGACGCGTGCCGTGGCGGCGACGGCCGGCGTCGATTTCATCCCTCTGGCAATGGAGCGGTTCGATCTGCTGATGCGCCAGCGGGATAGCTATCGCCCGCCCCTGCAGCGGCTACTCGCACTCATGCGTTCCCCTCGGTTCGCAGCGCGCGCTCAGGAGCTTGGTGGCCTTGATATCTCCCAGGCGGGCCAGGTGCGCTGGGCTCCGTGACGTCGCAAAAAGGGGACGAGCCGCGGCAAGCGGCTGGCCCCCGTCTCACCATCGCGTCACGAGTGGTGATGCGCCACACCTTGGCAACAGTGCGCGATCGTATCGGCGTTCGCCGCGTGGCTGACGTCGCCGAGGCTGAGCATGCCGACCATCCGCTTGTTGTCGTCGATGACCGGAAGCCTACGGATCCCGAGATCCGTCATGTGCCGGACTGCGGCTTCGAGCTCATCCTCTTCCTTGCACGTGTGGATGCCTGACGACATGACGTCCCGTGCCCGCACGCTCTGCGGGTCGAGGGCGCCATTGGCAAGTCCGTTGCACACGATGTCGCGATCCGTGACCATACCGATCAGTCGGTCGTCGTGGCCAATCGGAATCGAACCCACATCGTGCTGGCGCATGAGCAGCGCGACATCCCTGAGCGATGCGTCCGGCCCGACCCAATGGACGCCTTGGTGCATCGCGTCTCTGACTTTCATATGGGACCTCCTGTCTTACAAATTCTGGAGGTACCCGCCCGTCGGCCGAGATGGAGGATGATACAACCGATGCCGCGCCTTGCGAACCGCCAATTGGGGGACGTGCGGCTGGAGTCGGTATCACGGCAGCACTTTCGCATCCCGATAGCCGGCAAGGATGGCCAGGATCCGATCTTCCGTATCGACGGTAGCGTCGAAGCCGGCCAGCCGGATCTTCGTCATGCTGGAAACGACGTCCGTTTCGAGGCCCCACAGGAAATCGCCGAAGTTCCAGGTGACGACGTCGTCCATGCCGGCCCCGACGAGCCCGTGCCGCTTGACGATCGCCTCCCACACCGGCGCCTTGTCGGACATCCAAAGACCGAGGTTCAGTAGACGGACTTGTCCGACCTCCATCCCGTAGAACTTGGCGATCCGTGGCCACAGGCGTTCCCATCGAAAAACTGTCCCATCGGTCACGTTGAAGGCCTCGTTACGCCCTTTCTCCGACGTCGCCATCCATTTGACTGCGTATGCGAGCTGGGCGGCGTCCGTCGCCTCGAAGAGCGCCGTGTAGTTCTGGGGCTTCCCTGGAAAGTCGAGCCGCATTCCCATCTCGCGGCACATCGCGGCCCAGGCGCCGATGATGGCAGGGATGTTTCGTGGACGCTCCGGCGCGAAGTCGTAGAGGAAACCCGGTCGCGAGGCTGACCAGGTCCACCTCTTGCCGGCCTGCCTCTCCCGCATCAGGTCTTCCTGCGCGTAATAGAAGTTCGGTGGCATGTGACGCGGATCGTCTTCCCGCGCCGGGCTCGACATGCGGCCGAGGTGCATGCCGTACCACTTGGTCCCTTCCACCAGATGCACGTGCTCGAGCCCCTTCGCCGCGGCCTCGGCTCCGTCGAGCAGGTTGCGCATCATCTGGGCATTGCCTTCGACATCCTCGACGCCCTTCGAAGCGTCCGAGAACTGCGCACGCGCGGTGTAGAAGAGGTGCGTGGCGTCGGGCACCTTGGCGAGCGCGGCCTTCGTGCTGTCCGGGTTCGTGAGATCTGCAGCGATAAAGGAAAGTCGCGGATCTTCCGATTTTGGCGGATTTCTCGACAAGCCGACCACACGCCAGTCCGAATCGGCGAGCAGCACCTCCTTCAGGCGCTTTGCCGCTGCCCCTGTCGCGCCCGCGATCACTGCTACTTTGGCTGCCATTGCGTCCTCTCGCTGATCCGGAAAGCATGATTGTCGCGACTGTTGAGGGCGGGCATTCACCTGTCAATCGCCCGCTCGGGCATGCGACCAAACTGCTTCCGTGCGCCGGGCGATCTGCTTACGATGCTGGGAACCCCGCACACCAAGTAACGGAGCACCCGATGCGCGACCCGAAAGCCCTGATCACGACCGAGGCGCTCGCCGCGATGCTTGGTGATCCGAACGTCCGCGTCTACGACTGCACGACCTACAACAATCCTCCGCCACCCGGCGTCGATGAGCCCTACCTGCCGGAGCCGGGCCTGCGCACCTTCCGCGAGGCGCATATTCCGGGAGCCGATTTCCTCGACCTGCAGGGGGAGTTCTCGGATAAGGGGCAGCGCTTCTGGTTCATGATGCCGAAAGACCCCGCTCCTCTGGAAGCGGCATTCTCGCGCCATGGTATCGGCGAGGGTGTCCGGGTGGTCCTCTACAGCGTCGGAACCATGATGTGGGCGACCCGCTTCTGGTGGATGTTGCGTTCCCTCGGCTTCGACAACGTCGCCGTCCTCGACGGCGGTTTCGACAAATGGAAGGCCGAAGGCCGGCCGACCGAGAGCGGCGCCTCGAAGGGCTACCCCGCCGCCACGTTCAAGGCGCACCCGCGTCCTGGCCTGTTCGTGGACAGCAAGACGACGCGTGACGCCATCGGAGATCCCGACGTCGTCACCGTCAATGCGCTGGGCCCGCAGTTCCACAACGGGCTCGAGCCGAGCCGATACGGTCGCCCCGGCCGCATTCCGGGCAGCGTCAATGTCTCTGCTGCCACCCTCGTCAACCCCGATACCAAGGGTTTTACGTCGCTGGTCGACGCGGCCGCCAAACTCGAAGCCAAAGGCGTCACCAAAGACAAGAAAGTGATCGTCTACTGCGGCGGCGGCATCTCGGCGACGATCGACCTCTTTCTCATGCACCAGCTCGGCTACGACGACATCACTCTCTATGACGCTTCGATGGGCGAATGGGCCAAGGACGCAAGTCTGCCCATTGAAACGGACTGAGCGGTTCACGAATGCCGGCCGTCTCGAGCGAGAGACAGGCTGGCAGCAGCTCGCCCCTAAGGAGCGGTTGGGCTCGGCAAGCACCGGGTGATGGGGTGCACCGCAAGTCTCCCGGCAATGACATGGCAACAAGCGCAGACAGGACACCGCATCATGCGCGACATCACCGGCAAGATCGTCTGGGTAACGGGCGCGGGGACCGGCATCGGCGAGGCCGCTGCCAAGGCCCTGGCGGCCGAGGGCTGCATCGTCGTCCTCACCGGACGCCGCAAGGAGCCGCTCGAGAAGGTCCAGGCCATCATCACGCAGGCCGGCGGCAAGGCAGAGGTCCAATCGGGCGATCTCGGAAAGTCGGGGAGTGTGAAGCGCATTGTCGATGCCATCATGGCCGCGCACGGGCGGATCGACATCGTCGTATCCAACGCGGGCACCAATGTGCCGAACCGCTGGTGGCGTAACCTCACCACCGAGGCCATCGATAACCTTGTTGCCGGCAATCTACAGTCGGCGCTTTACGTCACGCACGCCGTTCTGCCGATCATGCGCGCCCAGGGGGATGGCCAGCTCATCCACACCTCTTCCATGGCCGGTCGGAATATCGGCATGGTCTCGGGCCCGATCTATACCGCCGCCAAGCACGGCGTCGTCGCCATGAGCCACACCATCAATCTGGAGGAGTGCCTGAACGGCATACGTTCGACGGTGATTCTGCCCGGTGAGGTGGCGACAGAGATCATGCAGTTCCGCGATCCGCCGGAACTCCCCGAGACGCTCGCGAAAATGGTGCAGCCGGAAGACATGGGCGCGGTCGTCGCGTTTGTCGCGAAACAGCCGCCCCACGTCTGCGTCAACGAGATGTGGGTCACGCCGACCCACAACCGCGGCTACATCGCCACGGTGAAAGGCCGCCAGGCCCAATGGGACGAGGCCCGCGCCAAGGGCGCTAAGACCTGAGCAGGCAGGCTCCCGGAGACGCCGCTCCACCGCTCGCTTGCTTGTCCAAACGGCAACGGCGCCCCGGATCTCCCGGGGCGCCGTCGTTGTTCCACAGCGTTCCCACGCGCCGCCTCGATCAGGCGAGGTCGAAGCGGTCCGCGTTCATCACCTTGTTCCAGGCCGCAATGAAGTCGTTGACGAACTTCTTCTGCGTATCGTCCTGGGCATAGACCTCGGCGAGGGCGCGAAGTTGCGAGTTCGAGCCGAAGACGAGGTCTGAGCGCGTCGCGGTCCACTTCACGTTGCCGCTCTTGCGATCGCGGCCTTCGAACACCTCGTTGGCATCCGAGACCGGCTTCCACTCCGTGCTCATGTCGCAAAGGTTGACGAAGAAGTCGTTCGTGAGCGAGCCGACCCGATCGGTGAAGACACCGTGCTTGGAGCCGCCGTGGTTGGCGCCGAGGACGCGCAGGCCGCCGACAAGCACGGTCATCTCCGGAGCGGTCAACGTCAGGAGTTGTGCTTTGTCGAGCATCATCTCCTCCGCCGGGCACGCGTACTGCGCCTTCTGGAAGTTGCGGAAGCCGTCAGCCAGTGGCTCGAGCACAGAGAAGGAATCCGCGTCGGTCTGAGCCTCCGTCGCGTCCGTACGTCCCGGCGTGAAAGGCACCGCGACGTCGTGGCCGGCCTTCTTTGCGGCAGCTTCGATCGCGGCACAGCCACCGAGCACGATCAGGTCCGCGAGCGAAACCTTCTTGCCGCCGGCCGCGGACCCATTGAACTCCTTCTGGATCGCCTCGAGCTTGCCGAGCACTTTGGCCAGCTCTGCCGGCTCGTTCGCGGCCCAACTCTTCTGCGGTGCGAGGCGGATCCGCGCCCCGTTCGCGCCACCGCGCTTGTCGGAGTTGCGGAAGGTCGAAGCTGAGGCCCAAGCCGTCTTGACGAGCTCAGCCGTGGAAAGGCCCGAGCCAAGCAGCTTCGACTTCAGCGACGCGATGTCGGCGTTGTCGATCAGCTTGTGGTCCACCGGCGGGACGGGATCCTGCCAGATCAGGTCCTCGTTCGGCACCTCGGGCCCGAGGTAGCGGACCTTCGGTCCCATGTCTCGATGCAGAAGCTTGAACCACGCCCGGGCGAACGCGTCAGCGAACTGCTGGGGGTTCTTGTGGAAGCGTCGCGAGATGGGCTCGTAGATCGGGTCGAAGCGAAGCGAAAGGTCGGCGGTCGTCATCATCGGCCGCGCCTTTTTCGACGGATCGTGGGCATCCGGAATCATGTGCTCCGGCCTGCAGTCCTTGGGATGCCACTGCCAGGCGCCAGCCGGGCTCTTTACGCACTCCCACTCATAGGCGAACAGCATGTCGAAATAGCCGTTGTCCCATTTCGTCGGGTTTGGCTTCCACGCGCCCTCGATACCCGATGTCGTCGTGTGGACGCCCTTGCCCGAGCCGAACTTGTTGATCCAGCCGAGGCCCATCGTCTCAATCGGCGAAGCCTCGGGCTCCGGTCCGACCAGTGCGGCGTCGCCAGCGCCATGCGCCTTGCCGAAGGTGTGGCCGCCTGCGACGAGGGCCACGGTCTCCTCGTCGTTCATCGCCATGCGCGCGAATGTCTCGCGAACGTCACGGCCTGACGCGACAGGATCGGGGTTGCCGTTGGGACCTTCCGGATTGACATAGATGAGGCCCATCTGCACGGCGGCGAGCGGATTCTCGAGCTCCCGATCGCCAGAGTAGCGCTTGTCTCCGAGCCACGTGCTCTCGCTGCCCCAGTAGACGTCTTCCTGCGGCTCCCATGTGTCCGCGCGCCCGCCGCCGAATCCGAAAGTCTTTCCGCCCATCGACTCGATCGCGACGTTGCCCGCAAGCAGCATCAGGTCGGACCACGAGATGCGGTTGCCGTACTTCTTCTTGATCGGCCAAAGCAGGCGGCGTGCCTTGTCGAGGTTGCCATTGTCCGGCCAGCTGTTGAGTGGGGCGAAGCGCTGACTGCCCGTACCGCCGCCGCCGCGTCCGTCAGCGATGCGATAGGTACCCGCGCTATGCCAGGCCATGCGGATGAAGAGGCCACCGTAGTGGCCCCAATCGGCCGGCCACCAGTCTTGGCTGTCGGTCATCAGCTTGGTGAGATCGGCCTTCAAGGCCTTGTAGTCGAGTTTCTTGAATTCTTCGGCATAGTTGAACTCGGCGCCCAGCGGGTTGGATGCCGCCGAGTTCTGATGGAGAATTTTCAGGTTCAGCTGGTTCGGCCACCAGTCACGGTTCGACATGCCGCCCATGGCCGTGTGCGTGTGAACTTTGCCTGTGAATGGGCACTTGCCTTCGCTCGCCATGTTCTCTCCCGTCATGCTCTACTGGATCTCGTGCCTTCGGATTGAGATCATCCACTTCTTTAGAATCATTCTAAACTGTTGGCCAGTCCTATTCGAACACGCACCCATCGGTGGGGACCGCCTGCGCCGCCGCTGGCAAATCGCTGATCGGTGCCGCAGTGGCGACCGATGTGTTCGCGTTCCCCTGAACATCCAAGTGCCCGGGTGCCAAGTTGTGTAGATCGTAGCCGTCGCTGAGCCTTCGGCGCAAGATCGCTTGCCGGTTTCACATACCGATTGGCCGGACAACGCTACCTTTCCGCGGCTCTCAGCCCCCGCTACAGTCGCCAGCCGATGCACCGAACATCATCTGAGGAAACGCTCATGACAGCCGCGCCGCATTCTACCGATCTTCTCAAGCAGCTGGCCGAATACGATACGCCCACCATCTGCAATGCGCTGGAGATCGTGACGCCGGAGCGGCGCCTGACGGGCTTCACGATGAAGCCGCTCGTATGCCCGTTCCCTGATCTGCCGCCGATCGTCGGTTATGCACGCACAGCGACGGTCCGCGCCACGCACGCTCACGAGCTTTCAGGAAAACCCGCTCGCGACCAGCGTGTGGCGTACTATGAGTACATTGCCTCCAAGCCCGGCCCCACCGTCACCTGCATCCAGGACCTGGACGGACATGACGTCGGCTTCGGCGCCTTCTGGGGCGAAGTTCAGTCGACAGTGCACAAGGCCTTAGGCTCGCTCGGTGTGATCACCGACGGATGCATCCGCGACATCCCCGCTTGGGCGCCCGGTTTCCAGGCGCTGGCCGGTTCCATCGCACCGAGCCACGGCTTTACGCACTTGGCTGGCTTCGGGCAGGAAGTGCGTATTCACGGCATGCTGGTCCGCTCCGGCGACCTCGTTCATGCCGATCGCCACGGCGCCGTGGTCATCCCCCATGCCGCCGCCGAGAAGATACCTGCCGCCTGTGATCTGCTCGCGCGTCGCGAGGCCGCCATCCTCGACAAGGCGAGAAAGCCCGGCTTCACGGTTGAGGATCTGAAGCGCGCCTTCGCCGAGCAGGACGACATCCACTGATCCGTCACTGATCCATTCGGACTTCAACGAACAAGCGCCCTGCCGGAAGGGTATCCGGCAGGGCGCGATCGTCGCTCAGTCTCTGCGGATGCCTACCGCTCGAGATAGGGGCAGAGTCGCCGCGGCTCGTCGCCGTACGGCTGGAAAGTGCCGTCGCTCCACCTGAACGAGCGGTAACGATCGTCACACCGCTGCCAGGCGTCGCGATGGTCGCGCTGTGATGCGGCAATCGTTCCGCCGATGATTGCCGACGCTATGGCGCCAGCGACCGACGGACCGTATCCGTAGCGGCGGTGACGATGGCCCCAGCGCCCATGTCCCCAACGCCTGCCGTGGTGCCAGCCGCGCCGCCAATGATGCCGACCTCGATACTGCGCGAGGTGAACTGTGCCGGTCGACGGCACCACTGTCCGTTCTGTTGCGGGCGCCCCCGCTGCCAGGGTCGAAAGACCGGGCAGGGCGCCGGCGGCTGCGGCTGCGGCTGGCTGCGTTGACACGAGCGCTGCAGAAGCGGCCACGGCAGTGAGAGTGAGGAAAAGGCTCGAACGCGCGGTCAGTCGAGGTGTCATGATGCTCCTTTCCGCCGGACTGGCCCGAGGCCGCCGTGGGCAGCCCCTGAGCTCCGATCGCTTGGGTTGGTTCAAATCGAACGCCCGCTTTCACCCGAAGTTCCGAGCCCAATCGGAAATGGATCTGGAGGATGGAGTAGCGTACGGAAATTGAATGATAATTTGGGTCTACTGTTCCCTTCCTGAGCAAAATTGCCCCCACGTGCAAGGTGTTTGATCGAGATCAAGGTCGCGGGCTAGCGGCTTCATGAAACATTTGTGACAATCACGGGTGGCACGGATTGTCTGAGCCGCCTTAAGCTTTTCCAACGGTCCGCGAGCTACGAGAGTTTGCGGTCCTCTTCGAGATAGGTCGAAACGTGGCTCAGACGCGCAAGTCGAACGGCAATTCACATCGGGCAAGCACGGCTCCGGTTGCGGAAGCCGAAGCTGGCGCAACAACTGGAGTCCAGGTGGCTCCCGTCGACAAGGCGCCGGATAATGCCGGTGCGACTCCCGCCGAGGCTCGAGACAGCAAGACGGGCCTCTTCGAGAATCTCTCTGTGTCCGAGCGCCGGCGCAATCCTGACATCATTCGCCACGCCTTCGAGACGGGCGAATACCCCTATCAGACACGCCTCCGCACCAAGGAATATGAGGGCCATATGGAGGCGCTCCAGGTGGAGCTGCTCAAGGCCCAGAAGTGGATCAAGGAAACCGGTGAGCGGGTCATCATTCTGTTCGAAGGTCGTGATGCTGCAGGCAAGGGCGGCACCATCAAGCGCTTCATGGAGCATCTGAACCCGCGTGGGGCCCGTGTGGTCGCGCTAGAAAAGCCATCCGAGCGAGAGCAGTCGCAGTGGTACTTCCAGCGTTACATCGAGCACCTGCCGGCAGCCGGCGAAATCGTGATGTTCGACCGCTCCTGGTACAATCGGGCGGGCGTCGAGCGAGTGATGGGGTTCTGCAAGCCCAACGACTATCTCGAGTTCATGCGCCAATGCCCCGAGCTCGAGCGCATGTTCGTGCGCTCTGGCGTGCGTCTCTTCAAGTTCTGGTTTTCAGTCACACGCGAGGAGCAGCGCCGCCGCTTTGAGGCACGCAAGATCGATCCGCTGAAGCAGTGGAAACTCTCGCCCATCGATCTCGCCTCGCTCGACAAATGGGACGATTACACGGAAGCCAAGGAGGCGATGTTCTTCTACACGGATACCGCCGACGCACCCTGGACGATCATCAAATCTGACGACAAGAAGCGCGCCCGGCTCAATGCCATGGTGCACTTCCTCTCCGTCATCGATTATCCTGACAAGGATCGCAGCATCATGCGCGGTCCCGATCCATTGATCGTTGGGTCGTCTGCGCATGTTATCGGCCGCGACGAGCATATCCTCGGCAAGACCATGCACCCCGAGAAGCGGCGGGGAGCCAAGTAGTCGGCTGTCCCGGTCTCGAGGTCGGCCCGGTCAGGCATCCAGCCGCATCGCCAGCCCCTGCGCCGCCATGTATCGCTTCGCCTCGCCGATCGTATAGGTCCCGAAGTGGAAGATTGAAGCGGCCAGCACGGCACTGGCGTGACCGTCCCTTACGCCTTCCACGAGGTGGTCGAGCGTCCCGACCCCGCCCGAGGCGATGACGGGAACTGTGACAGCATCGGCGATCGCCCGGGTCAACGCGATGTCGAACCCGGCTTTGGTACCGTCCCGGTCCATCGAGGTGAGCAGGATTTCTCCTGCCCCGAGAGACACGACCTCGCGCGCGTATTCTACGGCATCGATCCCGGTCGGCTTACGGCCTCCGTGCGTGAAAATCTCCCACCGCGCTGCCTCGCCTTGGCCCGAGACGCGCTTGGCATCGATGGCGACCACGATGCACTGAGCACCGAACTTCTCTGCGCCTTCGGCCACGAAGGCACGACGATTGACGGCGGCGGTGTTGATCGAGACCTTGTCGGCTCCCGCTTGCAGGAGGCGGCGGATGTCCTCGAGCGTCCTCACGCCTCCTCCCACCGTGAGCGGCATGAAGCATCGCTCGGCCGTTTGCTCGACGATATGGAAGATCGTGTCCCTGTTCTCGTGGCTTGCCGTGATGTCGAGGAAGCAGAGCTCGTCTGCCCCTGCAGCGTCATAGGCGGCCGCTGCCTCCACGGGATCTCCCGCATCGATCAAATCGACGAAGCTCACGCCTTTGACCACGCGGCCGTCCTTGACGTCGAGACAGGGGATCAGGCGAACTTTCAGCATGTGAGGCAGGCCCTGCTTGCGCTTTTTGTCACTCGTATCCGGGATCCCGGCAGGCCGGCAATCTCGATGATCAGCTTCTTTAGAACCGCATCCGAGAATTCCGTAAATCTTTGTGCGGGCACCATGAACGAGTTCGGCCCGCCGATCACGTTGTTGAGGTAGTGCTGGTCGAGTGTAGGGTCGAGCTCAAGGATCGGAAGCCCGTTGATCACCACACCGGCGGCCACGGCCTCGTCTCGTGCCGAAGCGGCAGGCCGCCCCCGGTTGTTCCCCCCGTCGCCCGAGACGTCGATCACGCTGCGTGCCGCGATATGCGGCGACTCCCCGAGAACCTTCACTCCGTGATCGATTGCGCCGCTGATGGAGGTCCCGCCTGCGAAAAGCTTCCGGGGGGCTGCCTCGATGGCGGCCGAGAAGGCCTCGGCGTCGTGCTCATTGGAGATAACGCTCCACGGCACGACCTGTACCTGCATGCCGGGACCAGTCCATTGCGTCATGGTCACGGCGATCTTGCCGAGTGCGCCCGATTTGATCGCCCTGAGCACGCGGGGGTGGCGGAACGCGGCGACATAGCCCTGCTTTTGGAGCTCGAACCGCGACTCGTTCACGCTTCCTGACGCATCGACCGCCAGCACCAGTCTGAGATCGACGTCTTCCGCCTGAGCCGGCGCAGGTAACGCAAGCATGAGCGTCGGAAGGAGCGCCAACGCCCACCCGAACCACGCGCGCCAACGCAGACCTGTCAGCAGGGCACGCAACATCTTGGCCGCACCAACTCGTCGCTCGCTCGACATGACAGCATTAAAGCCGAACCACGGGTCGCCGAGAAGCGACGATCACGTGATCGGCGGCTGCGCCTGAGGCCCGGTGGGCATCTGGCCGTCCGTTGTCAAGCCGAGGCCGGTCGCGCATTCATGCCGAAACCGCTTCGCCTCCGAGCACGGTCTCGAGTTTGGCTCGGATCGCCTGCTGCCTGTCGACGGAAATGATCTTCTTGTTCGTGAGATCGGTGACATAGAAGGCGTCGACCGCGCGCTCGCCGAACGTCGTGATGTGCGCCGACGTGATGTCGAGGTTGAGGTCCGAAAGCGCCGCCGTAACTTCGTAGAGAAGGCCCGGCCGGTCGAGGCCGGCGACCTCGACGACGGTAAACTGGTCAGAGACCTGATTGTCGATCACGACCTCGGGCGGCACGCTGAAAGCCTGGATCGGTCCTTTCGGCTCCCGCCGCTTGCCCATCAGCTTACCGAGGTGCGTCTCGCCCCGCAGCAGCTTCTCGATCGTCTCCCCGATCCTGCGCGCCCGTCTCTGCTCGTCCTCGTCGTGCTCGAACTCCCGCTTGAGCAGGAACGTGTCGAGCGCGGCCCCGTCGCGTGTCGTCGCGATGTGCGCGCCGACGATGTTGGCGCCGGCGGCGGCACAAGCGCCCGCGAAGAGCGAGAGCAGTCGCGCGTGGTTGGGGGCAAGGATCGTAAGCTCCGTCACGGCCGTGAAGGCGTCCGTCGCGTAGTGCGTGGCGAATGCCGCATCCTTCGTGGCGGCCTCGGCTGCAAGTTTCAGATGGTCGAGCTGGCGCTTGGTATCAGTGCGCAGCCAGTAGTCGTCGTAGTGGCGATCGATGAAGTGCTCGACCAATGCCGGAGGAACGCCGCTCGCTGCCCGCCTGAGGGCCGCCTTCGCCGTTTCGACGCGCTCCGCAAGCCCTGCGCCCTGCTGGCGGCCCTCGACGAGCGGTAAGGTCTCGTAATAAAGCGTCCTGAGAAGTTGGCCTTTCCAGCCGTTCCATGTCGTCGGGCCGACGGCCCGGATGTCCGCCACCGTCAGTACGAGCAAGAGCCGCAAGCGCTCCGGCGTCTCGACGATGTCGGCGAAGTCTCGGCTTGTCTTTGGATCGGACAGGTCGCGGCTTTGCGCGATGGTGCTCATGTCGAGATGGTGCAGTACCAGCCACTCGACGAGGGCCGTCTCGTCGGCAGTGAGGCCGAGGCGCGGGCACAGTTGGCGCGCGATGCGAGCGCCCGCAATCGAGTGGTCCTCCGGGCGTCCCTTCGCGATGTCGTGCATGAAGGCCGCGACATAGAGAACCCTCGGATTCTTGATCGTGTGAATAAGCTTATGCGAGAGCGGGTGAGCCTTTTCGGCTTCGCCTCTGAGTATCTCCGATACGACTCCGACCGTCCTGATCAGATGCTCGTCCACCGTATAGTGGTGGTACATGTTGAACTGCATCATCGATACGACGGAGCCGAAGTCCGGAATGAACCGCCCGAGAACGCCCGCCTCGTTCATCCGGCGCAACGTCGCTTCCGGATTACCTGGCGCCGTCAGCAGTGAAAGAAATATGCGGTTCGCTTCCGGATCGTTGCGCAACGGTTCGTCGATCAGCCTGAGCGACTGCCAGATAAGGCGCAAGGCGGCCGGATGGATCAGCGCATGCAGTTCTTCCGCATAGGCGAAAAAGCGGATCAGGTTCACCGGATCCCGCTCGAATGCCTTGGCATCGGCCACATTGAGCCGGCCATTGTCGATGCGGAAATCGCTCGTCTTGCGAATCCGCCGACGCGTCCGCCAGCCGAGCGGGTCGAGCAGCGCATCGAGCGCCGGCGTCCTGACGAGCTGCTGCATCTCGAGTGTCGCGCACAGGATCGTGGTCAGATCACCGACGTCTTTGGCCACGAGGAAGTAGTGCTTCATGAACCGCTCGACGGCACGCAAGCCACCGCGGTCCACATATCCGAGACGTCCGGCCAGCGCAGGCTGCCGATCGAACGACAGCCGCTCCTCCGGCCGCCCGGCAAGAAAATGCAGGTGGCAACGTACAGTCCACAGGAAGTCCTCGGAGCGGCGGAATCGAGTCTCTTCGGCTTTCGTGAAGATCGCAGGCTTGCTCTGTCCTCCGTGACTTGCGCCGATCGCCAGGTATCGGACCAGCCAGTGCAATGTGTGCAGATCCCTGAGGCCGCCCTTTCCATCCTTGATGTTGGGCTCGACCAGATACCGCGAGGCTCCGGAGCGCTGATGCCGTTGGTCACGCTCCGCAAGTTTGGCCTCGAAAAACTGGCTGGCCGTGCCGCGCACGACCTCCGTCGCGAAGCGTCGCTCGAGTTCGGCCTCGAGCGCCGAGTCGCCGAGGATCAGTCGCGTGTCGAGGAGCGAGGTGCGGATCGTCATGTCGGCCATCGCGAAGCGGATGGTCTGGTCGACCGTCCTCACGGCATGCCCGACTTTCTGGCCGAGATCCCAGAGCAGCATGAGCATGTATTCGACGACGCTCTCCCCCCATGCCGTTTGTTTGTACGGCAGCAGGAACAACAGGTCGATGTCCGAACCCGGCGCCAGCAGGCCGCGTCCATATCCGCCGGTCGCAATAACGGCCATGCGCTCCGCATCGTCGGGATTGTCGCTCCGATATACGTGGACCGTCGTGTAGTCATAGAGAAGGCGGATGAGCTCGTCCTGGAAGTGGCTGAGGCCTTCGGCGCATTCGCGACCCTTGCCATCGGCTTCCAGTGCGAGCCGAGAGTAGAGGTGCGCGTCCTTGAGCAGCCCTTTCAGGCGATCGAGAACTTGCGGGCGAGATGCCAGCGGATTGTTACCCGAAGCCCGGAAAATGGCCGTGAGCTCGACCCGCAAGGCCTTGGGGTCGAAATACGGAGCGGCCGGGATCGATGCGAGCTTCATGGTCGGGCTTTCGGCGTCGGGCAGCCGGAGGAGCCCCCGGCATCGTCATGTGCTGCGGACAATACCCCGCAACGCCGATGTGGCGCCACTCTCGCGTTCCGGCATGCGCCGTCTACCCCTCAGCCGTTGTGCGCACTGCGCCAGCCCGCCGCCTCAGCTTCGTCCTGCGAGCAGAACCAGCGTTCGCCGCGGCGCTTTCTGATCCTGACGCGTGCGTAATTCGACTCCCAGGGGAGCAGGTAAACCCGCTCTTCACCGCGCACGCGACCCTTGATCGGGCAACCGTCCGGGGCCTCGCGTTTCGCGGCTGCCCAAATACGGTCTCGCCATTGGGCGGGGCGCTCAGGCTCCGCTGAGCTCCAGATCCCAGCCTTGGCGGCTTTGGCCGCGCTCTCCGCTGCCCCGTAAGACGACATCAGGCCTGACTGGTCGAATGCGTACCCGGATTTCACCAAGGCTTCCGCAACGTCCGTTCCTTTTGCCGTGCACCGGCCCAGAACGACCTCGACCTCTCCGCCTGATGCGACCCTACATGAGAGCTGACGCCCATTGATCAGACCTTGAGCTGCCTCCCGCGCGTCCTGCCCGCAGGCCCACGTCCGGCCTCCGTGGCGAGCACCGGCCTTGAGGCAGCGTTGGTTCAGGTCGGGAACCTCGATGCCTTCGAGGCGGACTTTGCGATTTCCGATCCGGACGATGTTTGTTGAAAGGACGCGTGCCTTGCCTGAGATCGTCTCGCTCCGCGAGAATGGCAGATCGGGAAGACTGATGAAGCCAGCGAATTTCGGCATCGTGAAACCCAGGCCGGCCACGGGCACCACCGAGACGACGACCCCGCCCATGACCAGCGCGAGGGCCGCGCCGACGCCGACCAGCCAAGGCCGCGAAGGCAGCCCGGTGATGCGCGCGGCTGTCAGCTTGGGAATGGCCCCGTGCCCGAGCCATAGTGCCGGACCAAGCCCCAGCGCGATGCACGACGCACCGAGGCAAAGCGCAACCCACGCCTCGAAGTCCAGCCCGCCACCCACAAATGCCCTGGCACAGCCGGCGACCGTCGCGATCAATCCGGCAAAGCAGAGCGGACCGCTGACGCCCGGCCGGCCGAGCAGATCCAATGCCGGCGCTGCAGCTTTCCCGGCGAGACCGGCCAGTGAGCCGAGTCCGAGCCCAGCCAGCCGCATCGCGGTCGCCGCTCCGATACCGAGCCGACTGAGGCCTGACCGGGCCGCATCGCCGAGACGTCGTGCGCCGCTCTTGGCCAGGGCATCGGCTGCGGCACCCGCAGCCTTGGCGCCGACGGCAACCTGCTCACCGAGCTTCTGCGCCTTCTCGCGACGCGCTTCGCGGCGCAACTTGATCGTCGTGCGCACGTACTGCTGCCACTCGAATCCCTCGTCGCGCTTTTTCCAGCGGAGCATGTGTGGCGTGTTCCCCCTCGCTGGTCGCGTGAACGGGCCTGATCCCCGGCCCGGTCCCGCGCCCCCACCCAGAACGCAAATGGCCACTCGACGAATCCGGTAAGATGAACGCCCGGAAAATTGAGGCAAAATGTGACGTTAGCATGTCCGCAACCGGACTTTTGGTGTCCCCTGACCTGCCCCTTCGGATCGCTGCCGTTTGTAGCCTGGGGCTACCAATGATAGGCACGGAATATCACGCCGCGGCCCAACGTACCCGGCAGTGGATTGGCAATGCACTGTTTAGATTATTGGAGCGGGCGAAGGGGATCGAACCCTCGACCCTCACGTTGGCAACGTGATGCTCTACCGCTGAGCTACACCCGCTTCCTCGCTGCCGCTGGCCATTGTACAGCCGGCGGCGGCAAGATTGCCTTATGACGCAAACCCGCGCGTGATGCAAGTGTCTCCGCTTTGCGTCGCGGGAGTGCCTCGCGGCGGCCTTTTGCCTGTCCGCCAGAGCGCTGAAGACGCTCGAGCGTGGCCCGCGTCGGCCCCCGGCCTGCGTAGAGTGTTGCAGCGTTCACCGCGCCTGCGGCCTGCCATGCGAGCGCCTCCGGACCTGCCTGGAGTGTCCCGCCTTCGCTCCGGTATTCGACACTGGTTCCTGTCTGGTCGAGGCATGTCACCGCAAGGCCCAGGGTATGCGTGAGAGGAACGCCCTTGAGGTCGCCGCGGTCGGCCTTGATCGACTCCGCCAGCACATCGAGGTCGAGCGGGGCAAAGCGCAGGGTGCCCTGCCAGGGATTCGGGATGTTGGTACGGTCGACGATGCCTGGATAGGGCTTTCCGGTATAGGCGTAGGGAAGCGGCCCCGCCCCGTGGCGCGTCGTGTAAGCGCGTGTCGCGTAGACGAGATCAAGGTGATCGATCCCGAGCTCCACGGCCAGCGCCGCCATGTTCTTGACGCCGGTGTTCGAGCGCGTGACGTACGGGAAATGGCCCCGGTCCTGATCCAGAAGGAGACCCTGCGCGCCCTCGAAGACGATGCCCTTGCCGATGAGTTTCGGCCGTCCCAAGGCCATCGCTTCGACGAACGACACGACATCCTGGAGCCAATGCTCTTCGACGGCCTCTGACGCGACCAGGGCAAGCTCGTCGGGGCTCGCAGCGACGCCGAGCTGTTGCAGGCGGACGGGGACCCACTCGGTGCGTACGCGTCCGAGAATCACACGCAGGAGCGGCTCGTCGACGAGGTCGGCCGCGCTCACCCTGAAGGCGGAGCGGAGGCTCCTCTCCACGGTCTCTCCGATCCCCAGCCCGCAGCTTCCGTGTCGCGCCCCTCCGCGTGATCGCTCGACGATCTGGTTGATCATCATGTCATAGGGCAGCGTAACCGGAGCCTCGGGGTCGATCATCAGGCGTGGATGCACGCCGAGCTCGCTCAGTGAACCGAGCTCCTCTCTGAGGATGATCGGGTTGGCGATGAAGAACCTGGAGAGGAAAGTCGCCGCGCCACCGAGTGTACCGCTTCCCACGTGGTGGAAGACGCGGCGCCGGCCATCCTCGAGCTCTACCGTATGGCCTGCCTGGGCTCCGCCGTTGCTTCGAATAACGAGCCCGTCGCGCCCGAAAGGCGCCGCGAAGGCATCGGTCAGCAATCCCTTCCCTTCGTCGCCGTACCCCGCCCCGATCACTGCTGTCGCATTGATAATGGTTTTGCCCGCGCGCATATCACTGCTCCTGGATTGAAGAGAAGATCGGTCAGCGGCTGAAGTAATGCACGAGCCCGCGCCGTTCCGGCGGGGATGCCGGTACGAGGCTCCGCACGGCGAGCTGGACGGTGGCCGCTGTCGAGCCGCTCCAGGTGTGCGCCACGGAAGTGGCGTCGGCCCCCTCTGCGACCTGAATGGTCGAGACCACCACTTCCGCGATTTTCGTGTGGTCGTCGCACGGGATGACGTTTTGACCGAGCAGCGGACGCCAGGTCCTCATCACGTCGTCCAGTCGGCCGGCCGCGTGCCCGACGCCGGTCAGGACGATGTGGAACACATCGTAGTTGCGCGAGGCCATCGCAAGCATGTCCGCTGAGGATAGGTCTCGCCCCTCGCCAGCCCCGAACACGCGACCGAGATTGCGCTGCGAGATTCCGCCGAGAATCGGCTCGTCGCCGATTGTGAAGAGGTAGCCCTTCTTTCCTCTTTTCTCGAGGCAGTCGATTGAAGTCCGAGTCGCGGCGAAGTACCACGGCAGGTGATAGGACTCCCCTGCATTGCCGCCGCCGCCGCCCTCGATCCAGAGTGATTTCAGCTGTTCCGCAAGCCGGACATCGGCCTCGAACTGCGTGACCTGAAGAGGAGCTTGGTCACATTCCGCATCGCCGACAGCCATCACCATGATGTGCGGATCGGTGACGGGGCGGCGCGCGTGGATCTCGCGCATGGTAGTGTCGAGCCCGCTCCGTATCATCACCTCGGCGATGGCACCCATCGACCCAGTCACGTCGCTCGCCAGAATGATGGCGGTCGAGGCCGGATTTTCGGGACTGTCGCGAGATTCGCGCATCGCGATCCGTGCAGGGTCGAACTGGTCGCCCATGCCACGCGCGCTGAAGATCTCGCTTGCGCTCTTGCCCGTCGTGGTTCGGGCGGCGTAGCGCGCCCAGGTGCTGGCGTCCCATCTTCCGTGTCCCATGGTTTCACTCCTCACTGTTCAAGGTTGGGGTAGACATCGCCGGCGCTGACGCCGGTTTCGGTGAAGCGGCGTGGGCCGAAGGCGGCTTCGCGCGCCTCCTCCCAGGCCGCATAGTCCTCGCTGGCCGATGCCAGCGGCGGTGAGAGCATCCAGCTCTTCAGCGGGCTCGGGACTACGCCGCCGCGATGCCAGCGCGTGCCGGTCGCATCCCCGAGGCACTCGCGGGCGGTGAGTCGGATCAACTCGAGATCGATGGCCTCGCGCGCACGCCCATTATCGAGAAGGCCGCGTGGCAGAACCCTGATCGTGCGGGTGGGCAGCGCCATCAGGCGTGCACCGAAGGGGGTCGCATACCACCAGCCGCCGAGCAGAGCGACGCGATGCGTCACCGGGTCGACGAGCACGGTATCGGGCGAGATCGCACCGTGTACGAGACCCCGGGTTCCGAGGTAGCACGCGAGGTTTTCGAGACCGCTCACCACCCATGCCACATGACGCGGGTCCAAGTGCCCGCCACCATGTGCGATGAGGTCGGCGAGCAGCACCAAACCCGGCGCGCGATGCAAGACCACGACGGTGCAATCCTCAGCCTCGGTTGTGGCCCTGAGGCGCGGAAGCAGGGGTGCAAGCTGGCGCTGCATCGCCGCGTCAGCGAAACCGATGGAGCGAAAGTGCTCGATCCCCCTCTCGACGAGTCTCTGCGCAGCACCCTCGATCGCAAAGGCCAGCGTCGATCGGCCAATATAGCTTTCGCCGAGCTCGAAAGGCCGCCTCGAGATGAACCGCAGGCGGAAGCATCGTCCGTCCCTGGTTGTCAGCAGGCGTTCGCCATTTCGTGTCCAGGCGCCGGCCTTGATGCGAGCCTCGGCCGCTTTCTTGAGGGCCAAGAGGTGCCGGAATGCGGCCTGGGCGTTCACAGTTCCCGGATTGCAGTCCGGGTGATGGCGCAGTGCCAGCGCTCTCCATTGGGCCCGAATATCCTGTGGTGAGCCGGAGAAGATGCGCTCGGGCTGATCGAGTGGCACGGCCAGCAGGGCTTCGGGTGATGTGTGTTCCATGATCATGATGGAAACATAGCATTGTAATTTGCAATATGCAATTTGCAAATTACAAAAAGAATGCTATGCTGCGTGGTATGGCTAACAAAAGCGACCATGAGCGCCCCATTCTGACCATCGACGTGGTTCTGATGACGTTGGGGCCGGACGGCCTGCTGGTGGGTGTGCAGGAGCGCGAGGCAGAGCCTTTCGCACGCGATATGGCGCTTATCGGCGGCTACGTTCATGTCGACGAGGATGCAGACACGCTGGCGACCGCGCGCCGCGTGCTGAAACAGAAAGCCGGGTTGACCGGGCTGTTCTGCGAGCAGCTGATGACCTTCTCGGGACCCGACCGCGATCCGCGCGGTTGGGCAGCAACCGTTGCCTACTACGCCCTTGCTCCGATCGGGTTGCTCGAGGCCTCAGGTCGCGAAGGGATCGTGTTGCGACCGGCGGAGAAGCCGGGGCGGCTCGCCTTCGACCACAACCGCATCGTCGCGACCGCGCTCGCGCGCTTGCGCACCAAAGGCGCCTACTCAACCTTGCCCGCGTTTTTGCTACCCGAGACGTTCACGCTGTCGGAGCTTCGGGGTGTTTACGAGAGGGTCATGGATGTGACGCTGAACGACAGCGCCTTCCGACGCAAGATGGATGAGTTGCGTATTCTCGAGCCGGTGGTGGGCGAGCGCAGTCGCGTCTCCGCTCGGCCGGCCCAGCTTTACCGGTTGCGGCGCGAAGCGCTGCAAGAGTTCGACCGTCGGATCTGAGCGAGCCGCGCGTGTCGCCCTCCCTATGGCAGGGCTTCGCCCTGCTCGTCTTTGCCGCGCAGCCCCGACGCGATCGGGACCACGTCGACCGCAACGTCGACCTCGTGTTGTCCGCCGCCGAGCAAGACACCGCTGACCGGGCTGATGTCGGCGAATTCGCGGCCATAAGCATAGGTGATGTGCTCGTCGCTCGTTATCAGCTTGTTGGTGGGGTCGAAGTCGACCCAACCAGCCTCCGGGGCCCACACCGAGATCCAGGCGTGAGAGGCGTCGGCTCCCTGCAGCCGCGCCATGCCGGGCGGGGGTCGGGTCAGGATATAGCCGCTCACATAGCGAGCCGGGATACGGAACGCCCTGAGGCAGGCCAGTGCCAAATGTGCGAAATCCTGGCAGACGCCGCGGCGGTTCTTGAGCACCTCGACGACCGGTGTGGAGACGTCCGTCGCCTGGCTGTCGAATGTGAAGTCGTCGTAGATGCGGCACGTCAGGTCCCACGCCACCGCAAGCACGGGCCGTCCGGGGCTGAAAGACTGCTCTGCGTAGGCGACGACGGCGTCTTCGGTGGCAGTCGCAGGCGATGGCAAGGCATACTGCGCCACGTCGAGGTCGATGTCGTGATTGGTCGAGGCGAGATTGATCGCGATCTCGTCCCAGCCCTTTCCGCGTTCCAGATCGACCGCCGGGCGATTCGAAACCTCGATCGTGCTGCGCGCATGCATGACGAGTTCGTTGTGCTCGTTGTCGATACCGAGCGCCGAGGTGGGGTTGCCGAAGTAGTCGGTGAAGTCGTGGCGCCAGGTCGGCGTAGGCTCAATCAGCAGCATGTGCCGCTGAACGGCCTGCCTGTTGCTCGCGCGCGGTGCGAGATGAATCAGATGCTGCGACTGGGTGACCGTCGACTCGTACCGATAAGACGTTCGATGGCTGATCTCGTAGATCATGCGGTTTACGGCTCATGATGAAGGACGACGCGGTGCGGTTCGTCATCGACGAGCCTGAAATAGCGTCGCGATATGGCATCCGAAAGTTCGGGAAGCCCTCTCAAGACCTGCTGCAGCAACACCGAGAGCGCCGAGCGGGTTCCATCCTCTCCCGCAGTTGCGAGCTCGTTCACGTCCGCGAGCCGGATCGCCGTTTGTACCGCGAGGCCGATGCGCCTCTCGCGCGATAGTGCGTTCCCGCTCGCCTGCTGTGGAAGAGCCTCGAGATGGCGTGTCAACCCCGCGAGCTGGTAGGCGACGCTCCTCGGATTGGTCTCATCGATCACCAGGAGATCGAGAACGAGCGGCAGCATGGGCTGCAGACGGTAGCGCGACCTGTACGTGATGAAGCTGTCCGCAAGGCGCAGGATGAAGTTCAAATCCTCGTTGCTTTCGTCTTCGCTTTGCGCCGGAACGAACAGCAGCTGCAGAGCGTCGCAGAGATTGTAGGCGCGCTCGAGCCGCCGCCCCATGTCGAGGAAGAACCACCCGAAGTTACGCGTCATGTTCTCGTGCAGGTGGCCACTGAAAGTCGCGACGAGCGAGAGCTTGTCCTCGAGCTCGTCCTGCAGCTCGCTGGCGCTCGCCTCCTGCATCCGCCGGCGCCAGACCTCATCGACGCGAAATTGCGCGAGGGTGCGCCATGCCTCGAGCGATAGCCGGTCTCGCGTCAGGCTCGAAACCCGATAGATTCCATCGAAAGCATTGACGAGGCTGTAAGTGCTCTGCCGCTCGGCGACGAGCTGGCCGGCCAGCGACGTGGAGCGGCTCGGCCGCCGCTCTCGGCCGCCGGACCCTGCGGCCTTGGTGCCTTTCGCGAGCAGCATCTCGAGACAGACATCGCCGGCTCGGCGGGTCGGGGCCGATTCCAGGTACTCGAGCCGCCTGCCCAGAGACGCCCGAACGACTCGCATCGTCCAGTCCGATCGCTCGAGATAGCGTCCGAGCCAGAACAGATTGTCGGCGACACGGCTCTGCAGCGTGCGCTGCGACCGCTGCACAAGCGCATTCTCGAGACGCGGTCGCCATAGGCTCACATGCGGCCGCTCCGGCTCATGGCCCATCACCCACACGTCGTGCGTCTCGCCGTCCGAGGCGCTGAGCGCGACGGCGGCCGTCGGGTCGACCCCCATCGCAAGGCCACCGGGCATGACGGTGAACCCGTCCCGGGAAGACGCGGCGAACATCCTGAGCCCGAATGGTTTCGGTCTGAGCCCCTGGTCGGTTAGAGACGGCATCGTGCCGAAACCGCCGCGCTGCTCGGCAACCAACATCTCGCCGCGTCTTTTGAGGCTCGTGATGAGCCGGTCCCGCTCGGCTGCAGACAAGGCATCAACCGTCTGCCCGCGATCGGCCTGTCCTGGCCGCCCCGTTCCCTCGCTCGCTGGCCGAATGACGAAATCACCCAGTCTCGCCTCGACGTGCTGGCGTGCCGCGGGGTCTCCCAGCCACCACCGCGGCGCATCCTGGAGCATCAGCTTCTCGCCGAGTAGCTCGATCGAAAGAGCCGGCAGGTAGGCCCCGAGCGCGCGGTTCTCGACCACGGCCGATCCAAGGGCGTTGATCACGAGGTTCGGCGTACGCCGGCTGGCATGCACGAGCCCCGAGGGACCGAGAAAGCTTGCTGGATCGAGCTCGAGAGGGTCAGCTCTTCCCCCTTCGATACACCGGATTAGGAGATCGATCTTCTTCAGGCCTTCCAGAGTCTTCAGGAACACCTCGTCGCCCACCACTCTGAGGTCGCCCCCTTCTACGAGCGCGAGATCCAGGTAGCGCGCGAGATACGCATGGCTGAAGTAGTCGGCATGGCTCGGGCCGGGCGTCAACAGTGCGATACTCGGCTCGCTGCGGCCGCTGCGCTCGGCCAGCGTCGCCTGCAGCACGTTGAAATGCGACGAAATACGCCGGGCGCGGCATTCCATGAAAATGTCGTCTGTCACGTCGGCGTGCATCACGCGATTCGCAACTGCATACCCGACGCCGGCCGGCGTCTCGGCATGATTGTCGATTACGCGCCAGCTACCGTCGTGGCCTCGGGCGAGATCCGCCGCGTAGAACTGCAGATGTCCTCCGGTAGGCAAGATGCCCTGGCATGATCGCAGATACGTCGCGTCACCGAAAATCACGCCAGGCGGCACCCTCCCGCGCCTGAGCAGGCGCTGTGGACCGTAGATATCGGCCAGGATCGCATTGAAGAGCCGCGCCCGCTGCGCAATCGCCCGCTCGAGCCATGACCATTCCTGCGGTTCCAGGATGAGCGGCATGAGGTTCAGCCGCCACTGCTGTTGCGGCTTTTCCGGGTCGGCGAAAATGTCGTGCACGAGGCCCGTCTCGCGCACTTGGCGGTCGAGCCGCGAGGCTCGGGCGAGCCGATCGCGCGGGGAGAGCCTTCCGAGCGCAGCGAGAAAGGTCCACCAATGAGGGCGTGGCTGGCCGTCGGGCCCGACGAGCTCGTCGAAGCGGCCGGCGTTCCGATATCCTTCCAGGAGATCCACCGCGCGGTCCTGGCTTTGGGCGTCGACGGTCATCCAGGGTTTCCCTGATTGTCAGCGCGGATCACGCTCGCGGCGCACTCGAGCCGGCAATGTAACGCAGCCCCGCGGCGCGGATGTTACAAAATTGCCGCAACCATCATGAATGCAACTTGAGCGGCACGTGCAATCAGAAGCGACGCAGATCGAGCGTCAGAGGATAGTCCGGATTGACCTGAGCCAGTGAGGGCCGCATGGGGCCGGCCGTGTGTCCGGTGTTCTCGAAGCGCGCCAGGCGTCGCCCCTCGGCCTCGTAGGAATTCACCGGGAAGATCTCGAAATTGCGGCCTCCCGGATGCGAGACATGATACCGGGCGCCTCCGATCGAGCGCCCCGACCAGTTGTCGACGACGTCGAACACCAGCGGGACATGCGGTTTGATCGTGGGATGGAGGGCCGAGGGCGGCCCCCAGGCCCGGTATCGGACACCCGCAACGGTCTCCCCTCGCGTCCCGGTGTCGGCGAGCGGTACGGCGATCCCGTTGCAGGTCACCACGTAGCGCCCTTCGACACCGCCGGTGACTCGCACCTGGACACGTTCGAGCGAGGAATCGACGTAGCGCGCCGTGCCGCCGATGATGCCTTCCTCGCCGAGCACGTGCCATGGCTCCAGCGCCTGCCGAATCTCCACGGCGACGCCACCGGCCTCGATCATCCCGTATTGCGGGAATCGGAACTCCCGGTGCGGCAGGAACCAGTCGGCCTCGATCTCGAAGCCGTGAGCCTTGAGGTCGTGCACTACTTCACTGAAATCCGCCCAGACGAAATGCGGCAACATGAAACGGTCGTGTAGCGCCGTGCCCCACCGGACGAGGCGGTTGCGATAGGGCCGCTCCCAGAACCGGGCGATGAGCGCCCTGAGCAGCAGTTGCTGGGCGAGGCTCATCTGCGCGTGGGGCGGCATCTCGAACGCGCGGAACTCGACCAGGCCGAGCCGGCCCGTCGGCCCGTCCGGCGAATAGAGCTTGTCGATGCAGATCTCCGTTCGGTGCGTGTTGCCGGTCGCGTCCACCAGCAGGTTTCTGAAAATGCGATCGACCAGCCACGGCCTGACCTCGCCGGCGCCCGGCTCGGGGATTTGCGCTAGCGCGATTTCCATCTCGTAGAGGCTCTCGTGGCGTGCCTCGTCGATGCGCGGCGCCTGGCTCGTCGGGCCGATGAAGAGCCCCGAGAAGAGATAGGAAAGCGATGGATGGTTTTGCCAATAGGCGATGATGCTCGCGAGCAGGTCGGGCCGGCGCAGGAACGGACTGTCCTTGGGCGTGGCGCCCCCAAGCACGATGTGGTTTCCCCCGCCCGTGCCCGTATGACGGCCGTCGAGCATGAACTTCTCGGTCCCGAGCCGGGACTGATGTGCCGCCTCGTAAAGTCCGGTGGTAATCGCCACCGCCTCGTCCCAGCTCGTAGCCGGCTGGACGTTGACCTCGATCACGCCGGGGTCCGGCGTCACCTTGATCACGCTGAGCCGCGGGTCGTGCGGCGGGCCGTAGCCTTCGATATGCACAGGATGGCCGGTCCTGCGGGCGCTGGCTTCGACCGCTGCGACGAGCGACGCATAATCTTCCGCATCCGCGAGCGGCGGCATGAACACGCAAAGCTGGCCGTCGCGCGGCTCCACCGCCAGCGCCGTCCGCACGCTGCCATCGATGTCGGCCGGCGCGTTGCTGGCGGCCGGCGTGGACTCGCGCGCGGCCTCCTGTCGGCCTTGCAACAAGGTGCGCTGTTCCGGTAGCGCCGGAGCCGGCTCAAATGGATCGCGAGGCAGAACCTGTGGCATCGCCGTGCCGGACAGGTGAGGCAGCGAGCCGAGCGGCAGACGATAGCCTGCCGGCGAATCGCCGGGCACCAGGAACAGCTTGTCTCGCCGGATCGACCACCGCTCCGTCATCCATCGGCGCGCCCGATCCCTGGTGTTCCAGACCTGCAGCGGCAGCACGTAGCTGACGGGCGCATCGAGCCCGCGGTCGAAGACGGACACGATCCGCTGCCGCTCGGCCGGATCCGCAAGGCGGTTGTCGCCGGGTGAAAGGTTGATCGGCAGTTTCTGCTCGACGAGAGAGAAGTACCCGGCGTCCTCATAGGCCGCCACGGCGCTCTCGCGCGGTAGGCCAAGCTCTTCGCTGAGCGCTGCGGCGAACACCCGGGCATCATCGATGGTCGGCTTTTTCGGCTCCGCCTCGCGTGCGATCAACTCCGGATTCTCCCAGAGCGGTTGGCCATCGGCCCGCCAGTAGAGACCGAAGGCCCATCGGGGAAGCTGCTCGCCCGGATACCACTTGCCTTGCCCGTAGTGGAGAAGCCCGCCCTGCGCGAACCGTTGCTGGAGGCGGCGCACCAAGTCCTCGGCGAGCCGGCGCTTGGTCGGACCGACCGCGGCGGTGTTCCATTCCGCACCGTCCATGTCGTCGACCGAGACGAATGTCGGCTCGCCGCCCATCGTCAGCCTGACGTCACCGACCTTGAGCCGCTGGTCCACGGCATGGCCGACGTCGAGGATGCGCGACCATTGCTCGTCCGAGTAGGGCTTGGTCACACGCGGGCTCTCGGCGATGCGCGTCACACCCATATCGAATGAGAACGTCACGTTCGCCGGTTCGTGGCTGCCGCTGATTGGCGCGGCGCTTGACGGTTGGGGTGTGGCTGCCAGCGGGATATGTCCCTCGCCCGCCAGCAGTCCCGATGTCGGGTCGAGACCGATCCACCCGGCCCCGGGCACATAGATTTCGGCCCATGCGTGAAGGTCTGTGAAATCGACCTCCGTACCCGACGGCCCGTCGAGCGACTTCACGTCGGGAACGAGCTGAATGAGGTAACCCGAAACGAACCGCGCCGCGAGGCCAAGATGTCGCGCAATCTGGACAAGAAGCCAGCCTGAATCCCGACAGGAGCCCGATCCGTTGCCGAGTGTCTCCTCTGGCGTCTGAACACCCGGTTCCATCCGGATCAGGTACTTGATGTCACCCTGCAGCCGGCGATTGACATCACACAGGAAATCGATCGTCGCCTTCTGCGTCCGGTCGATTGTGGCGAGGTATGCGGCGAGCTTGGGCCCCGCGGGATCGGGCACCAGATACGGTTGAAGCTCCTTTGCGAGGCTCGCGTCATAGGTGAACGGCCACTCGGTGAACCCTTCCTCGACAAAGAAGTCGAACGGATTGATCACCGCCATGTCTGCGACGAGATCGACCGTCACCGACACCGCGTTCGTCTTCTCGGGAAAGACGACGCGTGCCAGGAAATTCCCGAAGGGGTCTTGCTGCCAATTTATGAAGTGCAGCTTTGGCTCGATCTTCAGGCTGTAGCTGAGAATGGGCGTCCTGCAGTGCGGAGCAGGCCTCAACCGGATCACCTGCGGTGAAACTCCGATGGACCGGTCGTACGTGTAGCTTGTGCGATGGGTAAGAGCGACGTTGAGCGTCATCGATGGTTCACGGCGTGCTGGGTGCCCTTCTCGGGGCGATAGAGCCACCTTCCAGAAGAGTGCGGCTCAAGTCGAGGTTTGCGATTGCGACTGGGAAGGCGCGGGGTCTTGCGACTGCGAGGCATTGGGCGAAGTCGTGTCCGGCGGTGGATGGCCGAAGAAGCGCTGTCCGAGCTCGTTCGTCAGGTCCATCAGGCGTCGCTGTAGGCTATCGTTGATGGCGTGCAATCGTCCGACCAGATCGGTCTCGTGCCCGACCACCTGCAACAGCTCGAATAGGGCATCCACCTTTTCCTGGGCGAAGCGGGCCTGTCGAAGCCCATAGCCGGACGAGAGACCGTCGAGCATCGACCTGATTTGCATGACGCTGTAGGCGACCGATCGCGGATGGCTCGCGTTGACCAGCAGGAAACGGGCGACCCGGCTCGGGTCGCCGGCCCTGTGCTCCAGCCGGATGAACGCCTGGTAGGCAGCTGCCGATCTCAGCACCAGCGACCAGAAGGTCGCGTCACCCGCCCGGTCCGACGACTGCGCACCTGTCGCGAGTTGCGCGAACTTGACGTCGAGAAGCCGGCTCGTCTGGTCGGCCCGTTCGAGCATCAGGCCGAGGTGGAAGAAGCGCCAGCCTTCGTCGCGGTAAAGCGTGCTCTCGGCGACACCGATCTGCGCGTAGCAGCCGTCCTTGATCTGCGCACACGTTCGCCACAGCCGGATCGGTTCGAGCTCGGCGTCTGACACGATCAGGATCCGATTGTAGAACTCGTTGAGATGATTCCACATCTCGGTCGGGATCACCGCCCTCAGTGCGCGGGCGTTCTCACGAGCCGCCCTGAGCGAGAAGCGCACCGATCCTGGATTCTCCATGTCGGCGACGTAGAACCGAATCACGTTGGCGAACGAGGCGTCGCCGTACGACTTGGCGAAGCGCTCCTGGTCCGCGTGCAGGGTGACGAGCCAGGCCCACGATACGTCCTCGTCCCGTCCACGGTCGTAGGCCATGTGGGTTTCGATGATGCGCGCCAGATTCGATGCCCGTTCTATGTAGCGGGCCAGCCAGAACAGGTCTTCGGCGTAGCGCGAGAGGAGGCTCATGGTCCGCTCTCCTCGAGAACCCACGTGTCTTTCGTTCCGCCGCCCTGCGAGGAGTTTACGATCAACGAGCCCTTCTTGAGAGCGACGCGGGTCAGGCCGCCGGGCAGCACCCAGGTGCTGCGGCCGGTCACGGCATACGGCCTCAAATCGACGTGGCGGGCCTCCACGCTGCCGTCGATCAGTGTCGGGCAGACGGAGAGATCAATCATTGGCTGGCTGATGAAATTTGCCGGATCGGCCTCGATTTGCCGGCGGCACGCTTCGATCTCGATCTGCGACGCTTTAGGCCCAACGACAATGCCATAGCCGCCTGATTCCCCGACCGGTTTGACGACAAGTTCGGCCAGATGGTCGAGCGTGTATGCCAGCCCCTCGTCGGTTCCGCAGATGTGCGTCTCGACGTTTTCGAGAATGGGGTCTTCGCTGAGGTAGTAGCGGATGAGCTTCGGCACGTACGCATAGACGGCCTTGTCGTCCGCAACGCCGGTGCCGACTGCGTTGGCCAGCGTGAGATTACCCTTGCGCGCGGCCCTCATGAGGCCCGCAACCCCCAGCATGCTTTCCTTGTTGAAGGCCTCCGGATCGAGGAAGTCGTCATTGATCCGTCTGTAGATCACATGCACGACCTGCAGCCCGGCGAGCGTCCGCATGTAGACCTTGTCGTTCTCGACGATGAGGTCCCGCCCTTCCACCAGCGGCACGCCCATCTCCCGGGCAAGAAAGATGTGCTCGAAATAGGCCGAGTTATAGACGCCCGGGGACAGCAGCACGATCGAAGGATCGTCGACACCTGCCGGTGCCACCTCCCTGAGCTTTCCGACCAGCCGCTCGCCGTAGTCGGAGACCGGCCGAACCTTCAGCCCGCGCATCAGGTCCGGAAACGCGCGTTGCATCAGATGGCGATTTTCCACAACGTACGAGACACCCGAAGGCGCTCGGCCGTTGTCTTCGAGCACGCGGAATGTGCCGCTCCTGTCGCGAACGATATCGGTGCCGTTAATGTGGATGTACGTGCCGCACGGCGGATCGAGCCCCTGCATCTCGGGCCGGTAGTTTGCATTGCCGAGCACGAGATCGCGCGGGATCACGTCATCCTTCAGGATTTTCTGGTCGTGGTAGATGTCCCAAAGGAAATGGTTGAGCGCCGCGACCCGCTGCGTCACGCCGCTTTCGATGTGTCGCCACTCTGCGGACGTTAGGATGCGCGGAATTACGTCGAAGGGCAGGATTCGATCGATCGCATCTTTGTCTGTGTAAACCGTGAACGTGATGCCGAGGTTGAAGAGCTCGTTCTCCGCCTCGCGCGCGCGCTGCATGAGCGTTGCGGTATTGATTCCATCGAGCCGGGCGCGGATGAGCTCTTTTTGGCCAGCCTCGCTTCCGTGTCGCCCCGTCAGCTCGCAGAAGAACGCCCCGGGATCGTAGTCGGTGAGTGATCGACTGGCGGCTGGCTCGCTCAAAGCAGTGCCTCGGCTCGAGTTGACGCTCCACCCTCAGATACAGGCGGACGTCGCAGCATCGTCCGGCATCATTTGCCTGCTTTCAAGTACATGCCCCGGCGACTGCTGCACTTTTTTCGGGCAGCGAGGAGAATGACCGGGCAGTCTGTTGGCCGATTGCCCAGCTCTTGATCGAGAGCATGGCCCATGCGAAGGGCGTGCGCTCAGCCTTTGGCGAGAAACGCGAGCACGATTTCCGAGAAGCGAACCGGCGCCTGCTCGAACATGCTGTGGGAGGCGTTGGCGATCGTGGCGCATTCTGCGCCGGGTATGGCTCCGGCGAGCGCCTTGATCACGATTGGCAGCATGCCGCGCGTGAGTTCTCCGCCAATGAGCAGAGTTGGGGTGCGGATCGCTTCGGCCTCGGATCGTGCGAACGGGCGGCGATCCTCATTGATCTGGCCGATCAGGGTATGTGCGTTGTCGCGGCGCATCTGCTTGGCCGCGGCGGGGCGCTTAGCCCAGGCGCCGGCTCCGTAGATCCGATCGACGAAATGTTCGAGCCCCTTGTCGATCTCGCCGGCAGCGATCAGGCGTGCCGCTTCGACAATGCTTTCCACGCGCTCCGCCGATGGCGGCTCCCCAGGAGGCATCAGCGAGTCATCGAGCTCGCCACCCGGCTCCGCCAGGATGAGTTTCCCGATGAGATCTGCTCGCTGCTGCGCGACGCGAAAGGCAATGTGCCCCCCGCGTGAATGGCCCAACAGATGCACTGGACCTTCGCCGAGCCCTTCGAGGAATGCAATAACGTCCGCGGTGTGCTGCGCGATCGTGAAGCCCCCGCCCTGGCCATCCCAGTGCTCTGGAAAGAAGCGCCGAAGGCTCGGCACGATGAGGCGGTTGCGTTGTGAAAGCGGTCCCATCACCGGCGCCCACGAGCGAAAGTCGCCGAGAGATCCGTGGATTGCCACGATCGCTTCGCCTGAGCCGATGTCGACGTAGGGCATATCGTGATTAGGGATGCGAATGGATTTCATATTATTTTTCTCCATCGCAATGAAAAGGAAGCGGTGACATCTCGGCGAGATGCTGAAGAAAATCCCCTGCGCGAACAGCTTCGTGGCACGGCAGAGAAGAACAGTCTGGAAAATCGTGTGGTTCTCTCGAAGAAGAAAGAAACGAGAGTGTCTTATTGGCTCGCCAAGCATTCAGGCAAAAAGGAAGCCTGGGTGCCGTGCGCGCCCTTCGAGCATCCCGCAAAGTGCCGTAATTGCCCGTGGCGCCATTATGGGAATGAGTGTCGTAGCCGTGGCCCCTTGCAGGCGCCCCCACTTCTTGTGTCGGTGGATTCCTTTCGAGTGCCGGTCCAGTTGAGCGGATATTGTTGAAGGATTTGATCTCTGGTGTGAATTGCGCGATGCGGCACGCAAACGCCACATAAGGCGGAAATCGAAAGTCGTCGCGGTATTCATACCGGTCAGCATCGACCGGGCAGAGATTCGTCTGCGAGGACAAATGCCTAATTTCGGACCAGTTTGTGCGTGGAGATCTTGGAGGATTGACAGTGGGGCGAGCCTCGATCACGAAGGTTTTTCCTGTCCAGCTCGTCTCATAGTATTCGTCATTAACTCTTTCGGAATGCAGCAGGTCGCCGATGGAGGCCTCGAGTTCATGCAGTCTATTTTCAAGGCCGAAATACTCGACTGTAACCTCGCAGCACGAACCGGACTGAGCAACCCGGCTGATCATCAACCAGGTGACGGCCTGCACCTTGCCTCGCCTGACGACCGTGGCCTCATGAGTTTCATGAACGCGGGACGGTGGGCGCCTGCCCTTGCCGAGGCGCGCCCCGATGGTCTGCAGCGTCTTGTCCCGGAGAATGCCGAACACCTTCTCCTTTGCGCGAGACCATGCGGCCCGGTTGCGGACGGCGTAAGAGAATTGATTGAAAATAATCGCCATCATCCTCTCCCAAGGTCTGGGCACCGCCGGTGTTCGCTCGGCAGTCGGCCCGGTCCGAAAGCCGGCCCTGAGGGCACCAGTCCGGACAATTGCCGACAGATGATCGTGCGAAGGCGGCATTTCGGTGGCGCGAGCACAAGTCTATCCCGTACCGGCTGACGCGGGCGGGTCTCCCGCCTCATTTCCGACGCGATTGCGCGCCCGTTTCGTCATCGCACGGCCGGACGAGCGTATTTAATGCGCGAGGTAAGCAAGATGGGGCCCGAGCGGCAGACCAGCCGAAATTTCCAGGCATTGATGAACGACATGAACGACTACGCGACGACAACGACGGACGAGCTGGAAAGGAGTGGGCGCCTGCCGCCGGGGCGCCCTCCGGGGCCGTCGCGGCTTTCGGAAGTGGGCGCCGGCCTCGCCACGTTCGTTTCGATCGTGGCGCTCGCCTTCTCCGGCTACAGCTTCTATGAGACTTCGCTGAAGCAGGCCGAATTGCGCGTCTATGCGCCGCCCCTGATCTACATGTACAGGCAGGACTTTCGCGACGTCTTTGCTATCCCGCTCACCATCTCGAACGACGGCGCGCAACGCGGAACCGTGCTCTCGTTCGACTTGCAGGTGAGCCATCGCAAGACGGGCAAGACGCAGCGCTTCCAGAACCTCCACTTCGGCTCCTCTCCGAAGGGTGACATAAAGCTCTTTACGCCCGTGACCGTGAGTGGCGGCAGCGCTACGACGAACGTCGTACTCTTCCACGCGCTCGAAACCGGCTCACTGGTTGGTGAGACCACCGGCGGGGTCGAGCTGCCCTTGAAGCTCACCTTGAAGATGAATATCGACACGAGCGGCGACTGGTTTGCACCGAAGCAGCCGGCTCCCGTCACGTTCGACATGACGGCCAACTACATCGCTGGCTTCCGCGACATGGAAGCTGGTCGCCCGACCCAACTGCACGACGCAAGGTGGACGTCAGGTAAGGCGAAGGCGCTATAGTCCGGTTCCCGCTTCTTCGAGCCGGCCGTCCGCGGCGCATGGCGGGCGGTTCCCTGCAAGGGAGTCGCCCTGCGTCCCTAGAGAGGGATATTATCGTGCTTTTTCCAGGGGTTTTGCGCCTTTTTGTTGCGCAGCATGTTCAGCCCCCGGCAAATCCGTCGCCGCGTATTGCGCGGCATGATCACCTCATCGATATAGCCCCGCTCGGCCGCGACGAACGGGTTGGCGAAACGCTTCTGGTACTCATCGATGCGCGTCTGGATCTTCTCCGGGTCGCCGAGCTCGGCGCGGTAGAGGATTTCGGCGGCGCCTTTCGCACCCATCACCGCGATCTCTGCCGAGGGCCAGGCGTAGTTGAGGTCGCCGCGGATGTGCTTCGAGCTCATCACGTCGTAGGCGCCGCCGTAGGCCTTCCGCGTGATCAGCGTGATCTTCGGAACCGTCGCCTCTGAATAGGCAAACAACAGTTTGGCGCCATGCTTGATCAGCCCGCCGTACTCCTGCGCGGTGCCGGGCAGGAAGCCTGGAACGTCGACGAAGGTGATGATCGGGATCTCGAAGCAGTCGCAGAAGCGCACGAAGCGCGCCGCCTTGCGTGACGCGTCAGAGTCGAGCACGCCCGCCAACACCATCGGCTGGTTGGCGACGATCCCGACCGTGCGACCCTCCATCCGCGCGAAGCCAACCACGATGTTCTTCGCGTAGGCTTCCTGGATCTCGAAGAAGTCGCCCTCGTCGACGACCTTCAGGATGAGCTCCTTGATGTCGTAGGGCTTGTTCGGGTTGTCGGGAATGAGCGTGTCGAGCGAAGGCTCCGGCCGGTCGAACGGATCCTTGGTCGGCAGCTCCGGCACGCCCGACGTGTTGTTCGCGGGCAGGAAGTCCATCAGCCGGCGCATCTGCAGAAGCGCCTCGACGTCATTGTCATAGCCGCGGTCAGCAATGGAGGACTTCGTCGTATGGATCGAGGCGCCACCGAGCTGTTCGGCCGTCACGGTCTCGTTGGTCACCGTCTTCACGACGTCCGGGCCGGTGACGAACATGTAGCTCGTATCCCGCACCATGAAAATGAAGTCGGTCATCGCCGGCGAATAGACATCGCCGCCCGCGCACGGCCCCATGATGACCGAGATCTGCGGAATGACACCTGACGCGAGCACGTTCCTCAGGAACACTTCGCCGTAGCCGCCGAGCGCCGCGACGCCTTCCTGGATACGCGCACCGCCTGCATCGAACAGCCCGATGATCGGCGCCCGGTTCTGCAGCGCCATGTCCTGGACCTTCATGATTTTTTTGGCGTGGGTCTCCGAGAGAGACCCGCCGAAAACCGTAAAGTCCTTGGCGAACAGATAGACCACGCGCCCATTGATCGTGCCCCAGCCGGTCACGACGCCGTCGCCTGGGATCTTGGTCTTCTCCATGCCGAAATCCGTCGAGCGGTGCTCGACGTACATGTCGAACTCCTCGAAGGAGCCCTCGTCGAGAAGGAGCTCGATCCGCTCCCGCGCCGTGAGCTTGCCTCGCTTGTGCTGCGCGGCGATCCGCGCCTCGCCGCCGCCAAGCCGCGCGATGTCCCGGCGCCGCTCCAGCTCCTCGATGATGTCCTTCATGGTAAACGCCGACCCCGGTTGGTTGACCTCTGAATGGGGTCTCTAGCATGCGCCGGGAACGAGGCAAATCGGGCAGTCGGCGCTTGGTTGCGCCGCCGCCCGATTGCAGCTCGGATCGAGAAAGCTCGCTGTCGCGTCCCAATTCAGCGGCCGGGGAGGGCGCGCTGGGTTGACCCTGCCCGGATGAGTCCGGCGCCCGCCAACGCGACGACGGCGAGAGAGGCAGCCGTGGACTGGATGATCCGCGGCGGAAAACCATCCTCCGCGCAGACGATCGCGAGGTGCGTGAGGCCGAAAACGGCGCCGGAAGTCAAGGCCAGACCCAGCCGGCGCACGAAACCCGAGGACGGCGTCCCCTCCAGCCGCCCGAAACGCCGCTCCAGAAAGGGGAATGTCGCCGCGAACAGGGCTCCGAAGGCCAGGCTCTGGAGAGCGCACGATAGGACCACGGGGACGTAGACGATCTCCATCATTTTACTGCTCCTTCGCTTGGCTTCGCTGGAATTGAACGACGGTCATTGTGCGCGAAGTGGATACGATTATCAATACGGATCGGTCCATATATAAATAACAAATGCGTGAGGTCGCCGCCGGGTGGGGTTGGGTGCCAGCATGAGCCGGGCATACGCGACCGGCCGACCGAGGCAGTGCATTCGTCCAGCATGTCCGCTAGATTGCGCAGGAAGCGAACCCAACAAGGGAGGCCTCAGGCCCATGCCGCAGCAGATCACCAACGGCTTCAAGAAGTTGCTCGAGGTCGCAAAATCCCAGATCGAGGAGCTCGAGGCGGCCGATGCCGTCAAGCTCGCTGGCCGGGACGACGTTGTGCTGGTCGACTTGCGCGATCCCCGCGAGCTGGAGCGCGAGGGCAGGGTGCCCGGTGCCTTCCATTGCCCTCGCGGCATGCTCGAGTTCTGGATCGACCCCGAAAGCCCGTATCACAAGCCGCAGTTCGCGGAGGACAAGAAGTTCGTCTTCTTCTGCGCCGCCGGCTGGCGTTCGGCGCTATCGGCCAAGACGGCACAGGACATGGGCCTGAAGCCCGTTGCCCACATCCTCGGCGGCTTCAAAGGGTGGAAGGAAGCCGGCGGTCCGGTCGAAGCCTACGAGATGAAGCACAAGAAGTAGGGCGGCTTGCATGGCAGAGGGCGGGTGAAGCGCCCGCCCGGCCACGCGAAATCATCAGGCCATGCGCTGTTGGCGCAACCCCTCCACCGCCTCAGGATTGACCAGAGAGCTGAGGTCTCCCGGGTCCTGGCCCAGAAGCGCCGCCCGGACCACGCGGCGCATGATCTTCATGTTCCTGGTCTTGGGAAGGTCCGAGCAGAGCACGACCGCTTTCGGCCGGAAGGCCGTGCCGAGGCCGGAGACGACAGCTGTCGAGATCGCATCAGGCGCGTCGTCACGCGAGACACCGTCCCGCAAGACACAGACCGGGACGATCGCGGTACCCTTCACCGGATCGGGGACGCCGATCGCCGCCACCTCCTTGACCAGCCCCGTAGACAACACGAGCCCTTCGATCTCGGACGGGCCCGTGCGCTTCCCCGCAATCTTCAGCGTGTCGTCCGAGCGGCCGAGAATGTAGAAATAGCCGTCCGCATCCTTCATTGCGAAATCGCCATGGTGCCAGACGTGAGGCCATGTCGACCAGTAGGTGTCCATGTAGCGGCCATCGTCGTGCCAGAGGCTTTGCGTGAGCCCGATCGGCGCGCGCCGCATGACGAGCTCGCCCACCTCGCCCGGTCCCGCCTCGCTGCCGTCCTCGCGTAGCACGGTTGCATCCGTCCCCGGCACCGGCCGGGTGAACGAGCCCGGCTTGATCGGCTGCGTGACCACCGAGGTGACGATTCCTCCCATCTCCGTGCCACCTGAGAAGTTTATGATCGGAACGCGGCTTTTTCCGATGGTCTCGAACAGCCAGTGCCAGGCATCCGTCGTCCACGCCTCTCCCGTCGAGACAAAAATACGGAGCGAATCGAGATGGTAGCGTGCAGCGTCGAAACTCGCGTCGGCCATGAACGTGCGCGCAATCGTCGGTGCGATGCCGAGGTAGCTGATCCGCTGCTCCGAGACGATCTGCCAGATGCGGTCTGAGCGAGGATAATCCGGCGTCCCTTCCGCGAGCACCATTGTGCCGCCCATGAGCGTGCTGCCGTAGACCAGGATCGGCCCAACCAGCCACCCCATGTCCGACATCCAGAGCACCCGGTCGCTCGCCTTGAAGTCCATGCACAGCCCCATGTCGAGCGCCGTCTTCACGGGAAAGCCGCAGTGCGTGTGGACGACACCCTTGGGCTTGCCGGTGGTGCCCGAGGTGTAGACGAGCAGATAGGGCGAATCCGCCTCGACCGAGGCTGTGGAGCCGTCGTCGCCGGTCTTCCCGAGCGGAGCAGTGACGTCGCGCCAGTGATGGTCTCGCCCCTCGGTCCAATCCATCGTCACCTGGGCACGATGGCACACGATGACGTGCTGCAGGCTCGGAACCTCGCACGCCACCTGGTCGACCACCGGCTTGGCGGCTACAACTTTGCCGCGCCGATACGATCCATCGACCGTGATGACCGCCTTTGCTCCCGCATCGTTGAGCCGCGATGCCACCGCCTCGGAGCCGAAGCCAGAGAAAAGAGGCAGAACGATTGCGCCGATCTTGGGCACCGCGAGCAGCGCAACCACCGCCTCGGGCACGTTCGGCAGATAGATGGCGACCACGTCTCCCGCCCCGATGCCGAGCCGCCGGAGCCCGGCCGCGAGGCGGCATGCCTCGTCGTGCAGCTCGGTATACGTGCGCGACAGGCGCTCGCCGTTCTCGCCGAGCCACTCCAGCGCCACCTTCTCGGCCGTTGCCGTTCCCATCCACTTGTCGAGGCAGTTGAGCACGACGTTGGTCTTGCCACCGATGCACCAACGCACGTGCTCGATCCCGCGCGAGGTGTCCATGGCTTGCGTGAAGGGCTCGGTGAAGCGGTAGTCGATGTGGTCGAGGAGGGCACGGTAGAAGGCCTCCGGCTCGTCGATCGACCAGCGCAGCAGCGCCTCGTGATCGCCGACGCCGCACGCGGCGATGAACTTCGTGAGGTTGGCGTCGCGTATGGTCTCGTCCGTTGGTCGCCAGGCGAATTCGCCCTCGTTCATCAAAGCCTCCTCAGCCTTGAAGGAAATCTCTCACGATCTTGATCTGGCTCGCCACGTTGAGCGCCGGCGCATGGCCGCAGCCCTCGATCTCGACGACCTCCGCCCTGGGCCCGCGCTTGGCCATCTCCCGAGCCGTGTCGGGGAGGAGAAGATCGGACTCCACGCCCCGCAAGACGAGCGTCGGCGACGAGATGCGGTCCCAATGCTCCCATTGCTCGTAGTCGCGCGGATGAACGAACATCTGCCGTACGATCGCAGGATCGTAGTGCGTGGTGAGGCGGCCGTTGGGAAGCCGCCTGAGCGACGTCTCGGCCATGTGACGCCATTGCGCGTCGGTATGATCGCCGAACGGCTTATAGATCGTACGGAAATAGGCCTCGAGTTCGGTTACGGTCTGGAACTCGGGCGGGCTGCCGACGTAGGTCTTGATCCGCTCGAACGGCGCCTCCGGGAACGTCGGGCCAATGTCGTTTATGACCAGCCGCTTGATCCGGCCGGCGAGCGTGGTCGCCGCTGCGCGAATGCCGAGCGATCCGCCCATGGAGGTGCCGACCCAGTGCATGGACTCGAAGCCGGCGGCATCTGCAACCGCGGTGGCGAGGCGGGCATAGACATCGAGACAATAGTCCTCGTCGGGATTGTCGCTCCATTCCGACAGCCCGCGTCCGACCGTATCGGGGCAGATGATGTGAAATCGGTCCGACAGGGCCGCGGCAATGGTATCGAAATCCCGCCCCGTTCTCGCCAAGCCATGCCACATGACGACCGGCTCTCCGTCGTCGTACCCCCATTCGGCGAAGTGCACCTCACGGCCAAGAGCCTTGACATAGCGCGACCGGCACTGGCCTGCTTGAGTGTCCTGAGCGGTGCGGCTCGCCATGATAAGTCTCCGTCGCAAGTTCGGGCCGGGAAAGTGTCACACGAGGGCGCGAGATCTGCCAAGTCGGGTCGCGCCTTGAAATTGGGAGTCGACCTGCATGCCGTACGCGTACCGGCCGGAGTTGAGGGAGCGCCTCGCCGGTAACATCGGCGCGTTCGAGAGGCAATCCATAGACGACCCCCAGCTGCGCCGCGCTGGCGTCGCGATAGTTGTCGTCAAGGCTGAAACGACCGACGAGGCCTGCGTGCTTCTGACCAAGCGCCCCGAGACGCTTCGTCGGCACGCCGGCCAGTGGGCTCTGCCGGGCGGGCGGCTTGACGAGGGCGAGACGCCCGAGCAGGCGGCACTGCGCGAGCTACATGAGGAATTGCGCCTCGAGCTGCAACCCGGCGCGATCCTGGGCCTGCTCGACGACTATGCGACGCGCTCGGGATTCCGCATGACGCCCGTCGTCGTGTGGGGCGGAATTGTCGGCCGTATCGATCCCGATCCGGTCGAGGTCGCCTTTGCCTTGCGGGTGCCCTTCAGCCAGCTCGACAGCCCAGTCATTCCGCGCCTGCGCCCCACCGAGGACGGCAAGCCGCCCGTGCTTTCGGCGCCGCTGCCAATCATGGGCAGCGAGGTATATGCCCCCACCGCCGCCCTTCTATACCAGTTCCGCGAGGTCGCCATGCGAGGGCTTACGACCCGCGTCGCCCATTTCGATCAACCGCGCTTTGCCTGGAAGTGAGGGGGCCATGCCCGAGATCAAGCTCGATGTCGTTGGCGAAAACCTGTCCGTGCAGCACCCGCGCTGGGGGCGCATCCATGTGCGCAACAAGCGTCCAGCCGGTGTCGAGAGCTTCAAGCCGGACCGCATCGTCGTCTTCCAGCACGGCGCGACTTACGGGGGCGAGGCGTTCGATATCCCGTTCGGCGGCATGTCCTGGATGGACTATGTCGCAACTCGCGGCTTCGATTGCTATTACCTCGATCTTCCTGGCTACGGCCGCTCCGAGCGCCCGGCCCAGATGGACGAGCCTTCAGAGAAGAACCCGCCCTTCATGCGCACGCCGGACGCCGCGGACTGTCTGGGTGCCGTCGTCGATTTTGTGCGCAGGCGTCGCGGTGTCGAGAAGGTCTGTCTCGTCGGCTGGTCGTGGGGCACCGCGATCACGAGCTTCTATACGGCCGGCCACAACGAGACCGTCGAGCGCCTGACGCTCTACGCGCCTGTCTGGGATCGATCGGACTCGAGCCCCTCGCCGATCCACGTGGAAGGAAAGCTCGGCGCCTACCGCACGGTCGATCGCGAGGCCACGTTGCGCCGCCGCCTCGGCGGCCTGGACGAGCGTCAGAAGGCGGACATCATTCCCGCCGGCTGGTTCGACCAGTGGTGGACGGCCGTCGCGGCGACCGATCAGAAGGGCGGCGGCAAGACGGTGCGCGCGCCAAACGGCGTTGTTCTCGACGGCACCGAATACTGGAATGTCGGCAGGCCGCTCTACGACCCGTCGCGGATCGAGGTGCCGCTCCTCGTCGTGGTTGGCGAGTGGGACAATGACACACCGCGCTCCATGGCCGAGACGGTGTTCCCGCTCTTCACCGGGGCGTCCTGGAAGCGCCTCTCCGTTCTCGGCGGCGGCACCCACGCCATGCTCATGGAGCGCAACCGCATCCTCCTCTTCCGTACCGTACAGCAGTTCCTGGAGGAGGCGGCCCCCGGGCCGCAGGCGCTGGTCTGATTGACCGCGCCGCAACGGACAATTGCGCTCTTCACAAGCGCGCGCCGATGTCGGTAGCTTGCCGCTCCTCTCACAATCAAGACAGCTCGGGACCGAACTGCCATGTCCAAACCTCGCATCGTCATCGTCGGCGCTGGCGCCGTGGGCGGTTACCTCGGCGCCCACATGACCCACGCAGGCCATGACGTGACGATGGTCGATCCCTGGCCCGAGCACGTCGAGACGATGCGGACCAAGGGCCTCTCCATCTCCGGCATGAGCCCTGAAGAGAGCCTGACGGTGAAGATGCAGGCCAAGCACCTGACCGAGCTGCAGGATCTCGTCAAGGAGCGCCCGGTCGACATTGCCATCGTCTCGGTCAAGTCCTACGACACGATCTGGGCGACGCAGATGATCGCCCAGTATCTGGCCCCTCTCGGCTACGTGGTCTCGGCCCAGAACTGCGTCAACGAGGAGCGCATCGCGAGCGTCGTCGGCTGGGGCAGAACGGTTGGCTGCATGGTTGGCAACAACTACGCCGTCGAGCTCTACGAGCCCGGTGCCATCCGGCGCACTATGCCCAAGGATGGCAAGATCGCGACGCTCGAGGCCGGCGAGGTGCACGGCCGCATCACGCCACGCATCGAGCAGCTGGCCGAGATCCTCTCGTCGGTCGACAAGGCGCGCGCCACCACGAACCTGTGGGGCGTGCGCTGGTCGAAGCTCTGCGTCAACGGCATGCGAAACGGCGTCTCCGCGGCGACCGGACTCGGCGGCAATGCGCGCGATCGCCACGATCGCATCCGTCGTGTGGTGGTCAAGCTTGCAGGCGAAGCCGTGAAGGTCGGCCGGGCGTTGGGCCTCGACCTCGAGCCCATCGCCAAGATCGACCCTGACCTTTGGGTCCGCGCCACCGACAATGAGCCCGATGCGGTGAAGGAACTCGACGAGCTGATCCTCGCCAGCACGTCCGGCGCGGCGCGGAGCGATCTTCAGCGCCCGTCGATGGCCCAGGATATCGCCAAGGGTCGCCGCACCGAGATCGACTACATGAACGGCTACATCGCCGAGAAGGGCGCAGCGGCCGGAGTGGCGGCCCCGACGCACGCAGCGCTCACCCGCATCGTCCGCGAGGTCGAACGTGGTCGCCTCGAAGCAAAGCCAGAGAACCTTTTCGGCTTGACGAACTAGCACGATCAGTTAGCCCGCGACGGCGAGCGAGAGCATAAGGGACGGACGAGCCATGCGGCCGGAAGTTGGGCAAAGGGGCACGCCGTTCGTCTGCGAGAAGCGGCCGGCGATCGGCGACCGCGGCATGATCGTCACCAACAACCCGCATGCTTCGGCGGCTGGTGCCGAGATCCTGCTCGCGGGCGGCAACGCCATCGATGCTGCCGTGTCTGCCCTGTTTGCGCTGACCGTCGTCGAGCCGATGATGGTGGGTGTCCTCGGCGGCGGCATCTCGCATCTGAGGCTCGCGAACGGCCGGCATGTCGTCGTGGACGGCCTGAGCACCGCTCCGCGCGCGGCGCGCCCCGACATGTTCGTTCCGGTGAGCGATGGCGCGGCGTCGGCCCGCGACACCGAAGGTCGCTTCAATGCTCACGGTGCCACCTCGGTCGCGACGCCCGGCTCGCTGGCCGGGTGGGTGCACATGTTGGAGCGATACGGCACCCGCCCGCTGCATGTCGTACTGAAGCCGGCCATCCGCTTGGCGGAGGATGGTTTCCTCGCCAGTCCCTATCTCTGCGAGTGCGTCTCCGCCAAGGCGGCCGATCTTGCTGCGGATGCCGGACTGGCGTCCCGCTTCCTGCCGGGTGGTCGCGCGATTACCCCCGGAGCCCGCATCGTTCAGCCCGACTACGCCCGCACGCTGCGCGAGATCGCGGAAAAGGGCGGCACGCATCTCTACGGTGGCATGCTAGGGCAGCGGGTGGCCGCGCATCTCGGTGCCGCCGGGGGCACGCTCTCCACCGCGGATCTTTCCGCCTATCGACCTCTCGAGCGCGAGGTGATCACGAGCCAGTATCGCGGTGTCACGGTCGTTGGTCCACCCCCGCCCGCGGCATCGGGTGTGCATATTGCGCAGATGCTGAACATCCTCGAAGGCTTCGATGTCGCGAGCCTCGGCTTCGGGACGCCGGACGGCATCCACCTTCTGGCCGAGGCGCTGAAGATTGCATTCGCGGACCGTGCCGTCGCCACGGCAGATCCTGCCTTCGTTGACGTACCGGTCGCACGGCTCATTTCCAGGTCCTATGCGCAAGAGCGCAGTGCGGCTCTGGACATGGGCCGGACGCAGCGCTGGCAGCCGGGCCGGCTTGGCGGCTACGAATCCGACGAGACCACGCATCTGACCGTCGCAGATGGCGATGGCAACGTCGTTGCCGCGACGCAGACGATCAACGGTCTGTTCGGCGCCTGTGTCGAGATCCCGGGCACCGGCATGATCGCCAACAACTACATGCACAATTTCGACCCGCACCCGGGCCGAGCGTTGTCGATCGCTCCCGGAAAGCGCGTTTTCACGTCGATGGCGCCGATGATGCTCGTCGTCGAAGGCCGGGTACGCCATGCGCTCGGCCTTCCTGGCGCGCTCAGAATTTTCCCGTCCGCCTTTCAGGCGATCGTCAACCTTATCGACCACCGCATGTCGACCCAGGAAGCTGTAGAGGCACCACGCATCTGGACCGAAGGCTTGGTGCTCGAGCTCGAACCGGCCTTTTCGGCTGAAACCGCCGCAGCGTTGGCTGCACGAGGCCACGAGATCTCGCGGGTCAATTTGATCGGCGGCGGAATGAATGCGGTGTCGATCGCCGACGACAACACCATGACCGGGTCAGCCTGCTGGCGCGCCGACGGCACGCCGGTGGCAATTGCGGGCGGCTTGGCGCGTCGCGGTATCCGCTTCTCGACGAACTGACGGGGCCTGATCGCGGCGTTGGGCGACCTCAGCGAAACACGCCCCATCTCCCGCGGAACCGCGAATCCTGCAAGCGCGCGCCCGTTCGGGCCGCCATCTGCGCGGCTTGGGCGGCAACCACCGCCTCTCCCACGTCTCGAAAATTGCTGTGTGCCTTTTCGAGCACGATGCTGGTTCGCGCTTGCCGCGGTGGCACCGGCACTGAGCGCAGAAGATTGAAAGTAAGAAGAAAAAATAGATTTGGCGAGCGTTCGGGCGCACCGGGCACTGTTGCTCTTTGGCCGATGGTCGAAATTTCGCCCACAAGTCGCCAAGGCAATTCCTTAACAATCCATTGACTCCCATCAAATACCATGAGATCCCATAAATGCCCGTCCGCACCGGGCCAAGGGACGCGGGCAGCGGCGCTAGGCTCCAAGAAGAGGGATGGAGCTCGTGCGACCGCCCGCTCCCGGCCGGCGCAGGGGGTGAGTGAAAGGGGTTCGTCGGACGCCGGGGGACGTCCGGCGAGCCCCGATCGGTTCAAGCGTTCGAGAGTGAGGTGTCGAGGCCGTGCCGGCCCGTCTGAACCCCAGCAAGTGTCAGTGGCGTCGAGAGGTGCTCCGGCGTGGCCGGAGCGCGTGCAACGAGGCTTGACGCAAGGGGATGGACCGCTTTGTCTCGACATTCACGAACAAGATCGACGCCAAAGGGCGGCTCTCGATCCCGGCGTCGTTCCGGGCCGTCCTCGAGCGCGATCGCTACACCGGCGTGCCGGGCCCCGGCCTCTACTGCTACCCCTCGCTCGACGCTCCGGCCCTCGATGCAGGCGGCGAAAGACTTGCGCAAAAAATCGACGGGCTTCTCGGCGGCTTGCCGGATTATTCGGACGAGCGCGACGAGCTCGCTGTCGCGCTCTATGGTGAGGCGCAGTTCATCGCCATCGACGCGGACGGCCGTATCGTGCTTCCGAAAGAGCTTCGCGCCCGCATCGGGCTCCCCGAAGGCGTCGCCGAGGTCACTTTTGTCGGCCTGGGCGACAAGTTCCAGTTCTGGTCGCCCCAGCGCTTCGAGGAGCGCCGCGCCAGGGCCCGCGAGAAGGTGCGCGAGCACCGGCAGCTTCTCGGCGCGGGCCGCCGTCCGCCGGCCGGCTCCGGCGAAGGCGGCGGGGAGCGTGAGTGATGGTGAGGCGGGAGACCGCTTCGGGGATTAGCGCCTCCGTCGAAGCGCCGCGCCACATCCCTGTTCTCCTTGACGAGGTCGTGCACCATCTGGTGCCGAGCCACGGCGAGCGCTTCATCGACGGCACGTTCGGCGCCGGAGGCTATACCGGCGCCATCCTCGCGGCTGAACCCGACACCCGCGTGCTCGCGATAGAGCGCGATCCCTATGCCCGTGACGCCGGTCAGGCGCTCGTCGCCGCGGCCGCGGGGCGTCTGCGGCTCGTCGCCGGACGCTTCGGCGACCTGGCGCAGATCGCATCCTCCGAATCATTTGTGCCGGTGTCGGGTGTCGTGCTCGACATCGGCGTCTCGTCCATGCAGCTCGACGAGGCTGAACGAGGGTTCTCGTTCATGGCCGAAGGCCCGCTCGACATGCGCATGGAGCGCGAAGGGCCGACGGCGGCCGACCTCGTCAATGACAGTGACGAGGCGGATCTTGCCGATCTGATCTTTGCCTATGGCGAGGAGCGCCAGTCGCGCCGGGTTGCCCGGGCGATCGTCCGGGCGCGCGCAACGAAGCGGATCGAGACGACCCGCGAGCTCGCAGCGGTCGTCGAGCGCGCCCTTGGCCGCCGTCATGACGACGATCGCCATCCGGCGACCCGCACGTTCCAGGCGCTCCGCATTGCGGTCAACGACGAGCTCGGCGAGCTGGCACGCGGGCTGGCAGGAGCGGAGCAGATCCTCGCCCCGGGCGGGCGCCTGGTCGTCGTCACGTTCCACTCGCTCGAGGATCGTATCGTCAAGCGCTTTCTGGCTCGCCGCTCTGGTCGTCTCGGGAGCGGCTCGCGCCATGGCCCTCCCGTTGCTGCCGCGCTCGCTGCGCCGAGTTTCCAACTCGTTAACCATCGCCCTGTTACGCCTTCTGATGCCGAGCTAGCGGAGAACCCGCGGGCGCGATCCGCCAAGCTCAGGGCCGCCATTCGGACCGACGCGCCGGCATGGGCGAAGGAAACAGCGGCCGAGCTTGGCCTGCCGGGCGGCGCGTAGCGGTCCGGTCGTCCGGCTGAAGTCGAAGTCCGGCGTCCCGCTCGAGGAGGCAACGCGCCATGCGCCGACTGCTCGCCATCCTTGCCGGTCTCGCGACCGTACTCGCTGCCACGTGGCTCTACGCGCTGAAGCATGACACCCGGCGGCTCGAGGCGGAGGTGCACGCCAAAGAGCGCGCCATCGAAAAGGCGGAGAGCGATATTGCGGCTCTGAAGGCGGAGCGGGCGTGGCTTGGCAGACCCGAGCGCATTGACGACCTCGCCCGCGCTCAAGGCCTTGAGCCGATCCGTCCCGAGCAGTACGTCCGCCCCGGAGGTGAGCGTTGACGGTACTCGCGCGAAATCCATCCCCTGTTTCGATCCGGCTCCGCATGCTCGCCGTGCTGGCCGTCCTGGGCATCGCCATGTTGGCCGTCGTCGGTCAGCTCTTGCGACTCGGAGCATCGGGCTTCGAAGAGATCCGCACCTCCTCGGCCGAGCCGATTGCCCAGAGCTTCGCGCGGCCTGACATCGTCGACCGCAACGGCCGGGTGATCGCGACCGACGTCGTCGCCAACTCGCTGTTTGCAGACCCTTCTTTGATCCTCGATCGAGACGAGGTTGCCGAGAAGCTCGCCCACACCCTCCCCGGGTTGGATGCGGCAGAGTTGCGGGCCCTTCTGGCCGACCGGTCCCGGCGCTTTGTCTGGATCCGCCGCGGGTTGGCGCCGGTCGAGGCGCAGCGCGTCCATGATCTCGGGCTGCCAGGTCTGGCGTTCCGGCGCGAGCTGAAGCGGGTCTACCCGTCCGGGCAGCTTCTTGGCCACATCGTGGGGCAGGTGAACACGGACAATCGTGGTATCGCCGGAATAGAGCGCTACATCGATGAAAGTATCGGTGTGGAGACGGTGCACGGAGCGGTCCGTTCCGAAGCGCGCTCGGTGCGTCTCTCGATAGATCTCGGAGTCCAGCACGCGGTCGCTGATGAGCTGGCTACCGCCGCCAAACGGTACCAGGCGACCGGCGCCGCGGGGCTCGTCATGGATGCGACGGGCGGCGAAATCGTTGCGGCCGCATCCTGGCCGCCGATCGATCCCAATCACTCGGGCTCATTGCTCGATGCCGGAAGACCCGACCGCCTGCAAGGCGGCGTCTACGAACTCGGGTCCATGTTCAAGGCGCTCACCATCGCAATGGCTGTGGACGACCGGATCGCCACGCTCGACAAGGTCTACGACGTGACGAGACCGCTCGTCTTCGGCCGCCACGAGATAAGAGATTTGCATGCTTCCGGGCGGCCGCTCAGCGTGCGCGACATCTTCATTCACTCGTCCAATGTCGGCGCTGCCATGATGGCCATGGAGGCCGGCAACTCGCGTCAGCTCGTCTTTCTCGCGCGCATGGGTCTGACGGAGCCGATCCGCACCGAGGCCGGACCCGTTGCGCCGCCGCTCCTGCCACAGCGCTGGGGCGAGGTCGAAACGGCGACCATTGCGTTCGGTCACGGCCTCGCCGTGGCGCCCCTCCAGTTCACGGCCGTGATGGCGAGCCTCGTCAACGGCGGCCACCGCGTGACGCCGACCTTCCTCATGCACGCTTCGAGCTCCGAGCCGCCGGGCGAAGCGATCATCAAACCCGGGACGAGCGCCGCGATCCGCGAATTGATGCGCCTCAACGTGACGATGGCGCATGGTACCGGCCGTAGGGCCGACGTGCCGGGATATCGGGTCGGCGGCAAGACGGGCACCGCCGAGATCCCCGGCAAGGGCGGCTATCAGGAGAAATCAGTGATCTCCTCCTTCATCTCGGCGTTTCCCATGGACCGGCCGCGCTTCCTCATGCTCGTCTCGCTCTTCGAGCCGCAACCCGACCACAAGGGCGGCGGCATCACGGCAGGCCAGAACGCAGCACCGGTCACGGCAGCGATCGTCGAGCGCATCGCACCCATCCTGGGCGTGCTCCCCCGGAAGGTCGCGACGGCACCGTGAGCCCGATCGACCGGTTTGACCGACGCGGGCCCGACTCATATTAGGATCGGAAGCGTGTCGGGCCTGCAACTCGTCCGGCATCTCGGTTCAGCCACGGCGAGGGGGACGGCGTGCACCTATCCGCTCTGATCGGTCCCGAGGCGGTCGTCGAGTCCGGCCCACGCGATTGCACAATCGCTGGCATCACGGCCGATAGTCGTGCCGTTGAGCCGGGATTCCTGTTTGCCGCGCTTGCCGGAAGCCGCACCGACGGTAGTCGCTTCGTGGCCGACGCCGTCGCCAGGGGTGCTGCGGCCGTCCTGATTGCGCAGGGCGCACCCGCCGCTGTCCCATCCGGCATTGCCGTGCTGCGGGCATCCGAGCCGCGTCGCGCCCTCGCCCTCATGGCCGCGCGATTCTATCCGCGCCAGCCCGGAACGATCGTCGCCGTCACCGGCACCAACGGCAAAACGTCCATCGCCGAGTTCGCGCGCCAGATTTTCGCCGCTTGCGGGCGACGAGCGGCCTCTCTCGGCACCATCGGGGTTGTGAAGCCGGACGGCGGCGTCTACGGCTCGCTCACCACCCCCGATCCTGTGACGCTGCACCGGACGCTGCAGGACCTTGCCGACGAGGGCGTCACGCACCTGGCGCTCGAAGCTTCCTCGCATGGGCTCGATCAGTTCCGCCTCGACGGCGTTCGGCTCACCGCTGCTGCCTTCAACAATCTCGGCCGCGACCATCTCGACTACCACCCGACCATGGAAGCCTACCTGGCCGCCAAGCTGCGCCTCTGGGAGCTACTGGAACCGGGCGCGACGGCCGTCGTCAACGCCGATGGTCCCGCTGCCGCGCAGGCGATTTCAGCAGCGAAGGCACGTAGGCTGGCGGTTGTGTCGGTCGGCCGGCGCGGCGAATCGCTCCGGCTCCTCGATGTCGCCGAGAAGGGCTTCCGGCAGGCACTCCGCGTCGGATACGGCAGTAAGGAATGGAACGTCGAGCTACCCCTGATCGGGACCTATCAGGCTGGCAATGCGCTCGTCGCGGCGGCATTGGCGATCGCCTGCGGCGAGAATCCCGCCGCGGTTGTCGCATCCTTTGCCGCGTTGCAAGGTGTGAAAGGCCGCCTCGAGGTCGTCGCGGAGGCCCGCGGCGGAATCGCCGTTGTCGATTACGCCCACAAGCCCGAGGCGCTTGAGGCGGCGCTCGGCGCGCTTCGCCCGTTCGCGAGCGGCAAGCTCGTCTGCATCGTCGGCTGCGGCGGCGACCGCGACCGTGGCAAGCGCCCGATCATGGGCCGCATTGCGGTGGAACGGGCCGACGTCGCGATCGTCACCGACGACAACCCGCGCACCGAGGACCCGGCCTCCATCCGCGCCGAGATGCTCGCCGGCGCCCCGTCGGCCCGCGAGATCGGCGACCGCGCAGAGGCCATACGAGAAGGGGTGCGCATGCTCGGGCCGGGCGACGTTCTGCTCGTCGCCGGCAAGGGCCACGAGACCGGCCAGATCGTCGGCGACAAGGTGCTTCCGTTCTCCGACCACGAGGAGATCATGAAAGCCGTCCAGGAGCTTGGTGCATGACCCGCCCGTTGTGGACCCTCGCCGAGATCGTGGCCGCAACGCGCGCAACGCTCGATCTCCCTCGCGCGGATGCGAAGTGGGCATCCGAAGCGCAAGCAAAGAGCGCGACCATCGCCGGCATCTCCATCGATACCCGCACCCTCGAGCCGGTCGATCTGTTCGTGCCGTTGACCGACATTCGCGATGGGCACGAGTTCGTCTCTCAGGCCTTCACGAAAGGCGCCATCGCCGCTCTGGTGCGCGAGAGCTACGAGCGCAGGGCCAGTGACGGCATTCTTGTCCGCGTGGACGACCCGCTGCGCGCCCTCGAGCGCATCGGGATTGCCGCCCGCGCCCGCCTTTCCGACACGGCCCGTGTGATCGCCGTCACCGGCTCGGCCGGCAAGACCGGCACCAAGGAGATGCTGCGCGCGTGTCTGAGAGCCTGCGCCTCATCGCCCAACAAGGTCCACGCCCCCGAGAAGTCGTTCAACAATCACTGGGGCGTGCCGTTGACCCTCGCGCGTATGCCCGCCGACACCGAGTTTGGTGTCTACGAGATCGGCATGAACCACGCCGGGGAGATACGGCCGCTCACGAAAATGGTTCGCCCGCACCTTGCCATCGTGACCAACGTCCTTCCCGTCCACGTCGGCAACTTTCCGGACGGCGAGATTGGCGTCGCCAACGCCAAAGCCGAGATCTTCGAGGGACTGGAACCGAAGGGAACAGCCATCATCCTGCGCGACAGCCCGCACTACGAGCGGCTGCGAGAGGCCGCCGCAAATCGATCTGCGCAGGTTCGCACCTTCGGTCGCCACGAAGAGGCTGATGTTCGCCTTGTCGCTGTTTCGGGAGAGCAGCCCAACGGAACCCAGTGGGTCCAAGCAGAATCGCGCCGCCGAACTATCGGTTTCGAGCTTGGTATGTTGGGAGAACACTTGGCTATCAACGCGATGGCTGTCGTCACCGCCTTGGATGTTCTCGGCATTGAAATAGCGGAGGCCTCATCCGCCCTGGCGTCCGTGTCTGCCGCGGCGGGGCGCGGCGCGCGACACAGGATCCGGGCAGGCGAGGGGCAAATCCTCCTGCTCGATGAGAGCTATAACGCCAACCCGGCTTCTCTGGCGGCGGCTCTTGCTAACCTCGAAGCCCTTGATCATGACGGCCGCCGCATTGCCGTCCTCGGCGACATGCTCGAGCTGGGCACTGATGCGGTTCGCTACCACGTCGGTCTGAGGGAGGCCGCCGGCCGCGCCGACCTCGTCTTCTGCTGCGGTCCCAACATGAAGCATCTTTTCGACATGCTGCCCGACGAGAAGCGGGGCGCATGGACGGCAAATTCCTCTGGCTTGGTGGACGTTGTCCCGAGCGCACTTCGTCCCGGCGATGCCGTGATGGTCAAGGGCTCGCTCGGCAGCCGCATGGCGCCCATCGTCGAGGCGATCAAGAAGCACTTTGCGGACGGATGAAGCAGGTCTAGAAGGTCTCCCGCGCTTCGGGGGGAGTGCGAATGCCCGCAGTGCGGGGCCGACACGAGAGGTGAGGATGCTCTACGAGCTCGTCCAGTTCAGCGACGTGTTCGGTCCGTTGAACGTGTTCCGCTACATCACGTTCCGTACCGGCGGCGCCATCATGACGGCGCTGTTGTTCGTGTTCCTGTTCGGCCCTGCGATCATCGACATGCTCCGCGTCAAACAGGGCAAGGGGCAGCCGATCCGCGACGATGGTCCCCAGTCGCATCTGGCGAAGCGCGGCACGCCCACCATGGGCGGCTTGATGATCCTGTCCGGCCTGCTCGTTTCCACGCTGCTCTGGTCCAATTGGTCGAGCCCCTACGTCTGGATCGTGCTCGGCGTGACGCTCGCCTACGGCGCCATCGGCTTCTACGACGATTACCTCAAGGTGACGAAACAGACCGCCTCTGGCTTCGGCGGCAAGGCCCGCCTCGGGCTCGAGTTTCTCGTCGCCGGCCTCGCCGCCTGGGCGATCATGAGCATCGGCAAGCCCGGCTTCTCAGACGCGCTCACCTTGCCGTTCTTCAAGACCTTGATCATCCCGCTGGGTTACATGTTCATCCTGCTCGGCATCGTCGTCATCGCAGGCGCCGGCAACGCTGTGAACCTGACCGACGGCCTCGATGGCCTTGCCATCGTGCCGGTCATGATCGCGGCGGCCACGTTTGGCCTGATCGCCTACCTCACCGGCCATGCAGTGATCTCGAAATATCTGCAAATTCATTATGTTGCCGGAGCAGGCGAGCTCTCGGTCATTTGCGGGGCGCTGATCGGCGCTGGGTTGGGCTTCCTTTGGTTCAATGCGCCTCCGGCCATGATCTTCATGGGCGACACCGGCTCGCTCGCGTTGGGCGGCGCGCTTGGTTCGATCGCAGTCGCGACCAAGCACGAGATCGTTCTCGCCATCGTCGGCGGTCTCTTCGTGCTGGAGACGCTATCGGTCGTCATCCAGGTTGCATCGTTCAAGATGACGGGAAAGCGCGTCTTCCGCATGGCGCCACTGCACCATCATTTCGAGCAGAAGGGCTGGAAGGAGCCGACCGTGGTCGTCCGCTTCTGGATCATCTCTGTCGTACTGGCGCTGGTGGGCCTCGCCACGCTCAAGTTGCGCTGATCTTGAGCACGCAGTCGCCGCTCGCATCGGCTAGAATGCCTGGATGATTCGCGCCACCACATTCGCCGGCAAGCGTGTTGCTGTCTTCGGCCTCGGCGGGTCCGGGCAGGCGACTGTCGCTGCACTGATCGCTGGCGGAGCTGACGTGGCCGCCTGGGACGACGGCGAAAAATCCCGCGAGACTGCTGCCCGGTCGGGCGTGCCACTTGTCGATCTGCGAGGGGTCGACTGGTCCTCTTTCGCGTCGCTCGTGCTGGCCCCGGGGGTACCGCTGACGCACCCCGAGCCACATTGGACGGTGGAGGCGGCGCAGGCCGCCGGCGTCGAGGTCATCGGCGACATAGAAATCTTTTGTCGCGAGCGCCGCGCCCATGCGCCCCGAAGCCCGTTCATTGCCATCACGGGCACCAATGGCAAATCCACCACCACCGCGCTCATCGCCCACATTCTGGGCTCGGCGGGGCGGAACGTCGCGATGGGCGGCAACATCGGGGTCCCGGTCCTCTCACTCGAGCCGCCCGCGCCCGAGTGGGTGCACGTCGTCGAGATGTCGTCCTTCCAGATCGATCTGACGCCCTCGCTCGCGCCGACCGTCGGCGTGCTCCTGAATCTGTCGCCCGATCACCTCGACCGCCATGGCCCGGTCGACGATGCGGCGCTCGCCATGCGCAACTACGCGGGGATCAAGGAACGACTGGTCGTTGGCGCCGAAATTGCCCTGGTTGGCGTCGACGACGAGCACTGCCTCGATATCCTCAAGCGGCGCGTTGCCATAGGGCCTGTTGCTCCCCTGAGCGCTATCAAGCCATTGCGGCCCGGCTACTCGCTGCACGACGGCTGGCTCATCTGCTCCGACGCGTCTGGCCTCGCCGTGAAGCTCGCGACAACCGCGGGCATCCCGACACTTCGTGGCGCCCACAATACGCAGAATGCGCTCGCTGCCATCGCTGCGGTGCGCGAACTCGACAATCTGCACCACATCAAGTCGGAAATCGATTGGCAGGCGGCCATCGCCACGTATCCCGGACTGCCGCATCGCATGGAGGAGGTTGGCCGCGCTGGGAAAGTCCACTTCATCAACGACAGCAAGGCGACCAATGCCGACTCGACCGAGAAGGCTTTGGCCTCCTGGCAGCGCGACATCTTCTGGATCCTCGGTGGAAAGCCCAAGGAAGGCGGCATCCGCCCCCTGGAGACCTACTTTCCCCGCATCGCCAAGGCCTACCTGATCGGACAGGCGAGCAACGATTTCGCAGCGACGCTCGAAGGCAAGGTGCCGTTCGAGCACTGCGGAACGCTCGACGTCGCTGTGTCGAAAGCAGCCGACGATGCGGCCGACTGCCGGGGACCCGAGCCCGTCGTGCTGCTGTCGCCGGCCTGTGCCAGCTACGACCAGTTCAGATCCTTCGAGCATCGCGGTGACACGTTCCGCGACCTGGTGCGCCAGCTTCCGGCTGTCGCGTACTCCGGCAGGGCTCGCGCATGAGGTTGACGCGCGACGACCGCAGCGTGCTCGCCGATTGGTGGTTCACCGTCGATCGCCACCTTCTCGCGGTCCTCCTCGCACTGATTGGCATCGGCTGCGTCCTCTCGCTCGCCGCGAGCCCGGCCGTTGCCGTGAAAAAGGGACTGCCGCCGTTCTACTTCGCCGAGCGCCATTTCCTGTTCGCGGGTTTGGGGCTGGCAGTCATGCTGACTGTTTCCGCACTGTCTCCCCGTCAGATTCGCCGCCTGGCGCTCATCCTCCTCCTGACCTCCCTCGCTCTCATGGCTTGGACCCTGCTCGAAGGGCCGGAGATCAAGGGCGCGCGCCGCTGGGTGCGGCTGCTGGGATACTCGTTCCAGCCGTCAGAGATCGGCAAACCCGCGCTCGTGGTCCTGGTCGCCTGGCTCTTTTCCGAGTCGACCGTGCGCGACGACGTGCCGGCCGTCCCCTTGGCCGTTGCGACGGGCCTCGTGTTCGCGGGGTTGCTCGTCGTACAGCCGGACGTCGGCCAGACTCTGCTCGTCGCGTGCGTATGGGGCGCGCTCTTCCTGTTGTCGGGCCAGCCATTGCGTTGGGCTCTCGCGCTCGTTCCCGTTGGTGCCGCGGGATTTGGCGGAGCCTATTTCGCGTTCGATCACGTTCGCCGCCGCGTGTGGCGGTTCATCGATCCGTCGTCGGGCGACAACTATCAGGTCGAGCGCGCCATCCAGTCTTTCTCGGAAGGGGGGCTCATGGGGCGGGGGCCCGGCGAGGGTGTCATCAAGTCCGTGCTTCCCGATGCCCATACCGACTTCATCTTCGCCGTTATCGGCGAGGAGTACGGCGTGCTCGCCTGCCTCGGGTTGGTGGCGCTCTATGCTGTTGTGGCAGCGCGCGCTTTTCGCCATGCCTGGCGCGAGCCGGATGCCTTCGTACGCTTGGCCGTGATTGGTTTGTCGCTGCTCATCGTGCTCCAGGCGTTGATCAACATGGGCGTCAACGTGGGGCTCTTGCCGGCCAAAGGCATGACGCTGCCGTTTCTGTCGGCCGGCGGCTCCTCGACCGTCGCGACGTCGCTGACGGCCGGGATGCTGCTGGCGCTGATGCGGCGCCGCCCCGACCCGAGCCGGGTGAGGAAGCCACAACTTCGCCCGACGCATGCCGGCATCGTGGCGCGCTAGCGTGCAGAGGAGACCGCTTTCGTGAGCACTGAGGGTCGGAAGGGGAGTGTCATGTTGGCGGCTGGGGGCACCGGTGGCCACTTGTTCCCGGCCTTTGCGCTGGCCGAGGAACTCGGGCGGCGCGGCATCGCGGTCGATCTCATGACGGACATGCGGGGCGACCGCTACGGCACTGGTTTTCCGGCGCGCAAGGTCTATCAGGTTCCCGCTGCCACCATCGCCGGCTCGAACCCGGTCTCTGCCGCCAAAACGATCTTCACGCTGGCCCGGGGCGTCAGCGCCGCGCGCCGCATTCTTTCGCAAGTGAGGCCCGGCGCTGTCGTCGGCTTCGGCGGATATCCGAGCTTCCCGCCCATTGTCGCCGCGAGCCTTCTGGGCCTTCCGACCATCCTGCATGAGCAGAATGCAGTGCTCGGCCGAGCCAATCGCATGCTGGCGCGCCGTGTCACCGCCATCGCGACGTCGTTCGAGAAGGTGCGTCTGCTCGACGGCCCCGCCACCGCCAAGGCCCGGTTCACCGGAAATCCTGTGCGCGATGCGGTGCTCCGGGAGACCGCGAAGCCCTACGTGCCGTCGGCCGCCGGTCAGCCGTTCTACCTTCTCATCTTCGGCGGCAGCCAGGGCGCGCGCTTCTTCTCGGAGACGTTGCCGCCGGCCCTGCGCTTGTTGCCGTCGCATCTCCAGGCACGGCTCAGCGTGATGCAGCAGGCCCGGCCAGAGGACGTCGAGAGTGTGCGCCAAGCCTATGTCGGCCAAGGCGAGGAACCGACCATCGCTGCCGAGGTCGCGCCGTTTTTCAAGAACTTGCCCGAGCTGATGGCCGCTTCGCATCTCGTCGTCGCCCGCGCCGGCGCATCCACGGTGGCCGAGCTCACTGTCCTCGGGCGGCCCTCGATCCTGGTGCCGCTGCCGCATGCCCTTGACAACGATCAGCTGGCAAATGCAACTCGTCTGGCCGAGGCCGGCGGTGCCGTCTGCCTCGTGCAGAGTGCGATCACGCCGGAAAGTCTTGCTGCAGAGATCGCGCGTTTGATGGAAGGCCCGGAGGGTATGGCGTCCGCCGCCGAGGCCGCGAAACGAGAGGGGCGTCCGGATGCCGTCGAGCGGCTCGCCGATCTCGTGGTCGAGCTGAGCGCGGCTGAGGCAAGGACGTAGGGCTAGCTGGTGCCGGCGCCGTCGCGCGCGGTCCGTGATTTCGCGAATTCGAGGGGGATGAACCATGCAGATGCCCGGCGATCTCGGTCCGATCCACATTCTGGGAATTGGCGGCATCGGCATGAGCGCCATCGCCGAGATCCTTCGCGCCAAGGGCTACACCGTCCAGGGCACCGACCAGAAGGAAAGTGCCAACGTCCAGCGCCTGCGCACCAAGGGCATCAAGGTCTTCATCGGTCACGACCCGGCCAATGTCGAAGGCGCCCGCTACGTCGTCATTTCGACGGCCGTCAAGGCCGGCAATCCGGAGCTGGAGGCGGCCCGCGCAAAAGGCATCCCGATCATTCGCCGGGCCGAGATGCTGGCCGAGCTGATGCGTCTCTACGCAACGATCTCGGTGACGGGCACCCACGGCAAGACCACCACCACGTCACTGATCGCGCACGTCCTGAAGGATACCGGCCTCGAGCCCACCGTCATCACGGGCGGCATCATCAACGACTGGGGCTCCAATGCGCGGCTCGGCGCGGGTCCCTGGATGGTCGTCGAGGCCGACGAGTCCGACGGCACCTTCATCAAGATCCCGACCCAAATTGGCGTGGTCACGAACATCGATCCCGAGCACCTCGACTACTTCGGCTCGGTCGAGCGCATGCATCAGGAGTACGAGACTTTCTTCAGGAATGTACCGTTCTACGGACTGGCCGTGACCTGCATCGATCATCCGGTCGCACGCGAGATGATCGAGCGTCTTTCGCTTCGGCGCGACGGACGGCGGCTTCTGACCTACGGCGTCGCGCCCGAGGCGGATTTGCGCCTTCTGTCCGCCCGTGTCGAGGGCGTGAGCACCATTCTCGACGCCGAGCTCGGCCCGCGCGTGGCAGGCGGCGCGCGCCGCATCGAAGGTTGGTCGGTCCCCGTACCCGGCGAGCACAACGCCCTGAACGCGCTCGCGGCCATCGCCGTTTGCGCCGAGACGGGCCTTTCCGATGAGGCGATCAAGGCTTCGCTCGCCCGCTTTGCGGGGGTGAAGCGCCGCTTCCAGCCGACCGGGAGCTGGAATGGGATCACCGTCTACGATGACTACGGTCATCATCCCGTCGAAATCGCCGCTGTCCTGAAGGCGGCCCGTGCAGGCGCCAAGGGACGCGTCATTGCGGTCGTCGAGCCGCATCGCTACAGCCGCGTCAAGGACCTCTTCGACGAGTTCGCCGGTTGCCTCAAGGACGCGGACGCGGTGATCGTAGCGCCGCTCTACTCCGCGGGCGAGACGCCGCTTCCCGGCGTCGACCACAAGACCCTGGCAGCAGCCATTGCGGTGGCCGGGCATCCGTCCGTCGAGGCTGTCGAGAGCGAGCGCGACCTTGCGCCCGCCATTCGCGCCGTCGCCCGCTCGGGCGACATTGTGCTGTGCTTCGGCGCTGGAAATTCCACGGAATGGGCACACGGATTGCCCGCCCGGCTCGCCGAAACGGCACCGAAGCTCGCCGGGGGCGTCGCCTGATGCCCGGCCTGCTCGAGGACCTCAATGCCGCGATGCCGGACCTGCGCGGTCGCTTGGCGGCAGGCTCGCCGCTCGCCGATATCACTTGGTTTCGGGTCGGTGGTCCGGCCGAGGTTCTCTTCACGCCGGCCGACGAGGCGGATCTCGCCTACGCGCTGGCGCGCATTCCGCCCGAGGTGCCCGTCTTTCCCCTGGGCCTCGGGTCGAACCTGCTCGTCCGCGACGGCGGCGTCAGTGGCGTCGTCGTCCGGCTTGGCCGTGGCTTCGGCCAGGTTGAGGCCCTCGACGGCCACCGCTTGCGGGCCGGCACCGCGGTGCCGGACGTGAAGGTCGCTCGGGCCGCGGCCGATGCCGGCATCTCCGGTCTTTCCTTCTATCGCGGCATCCCGGGGTCCATCGGCGGCGCGCTGCGCATGAATGCCGGCGCCCACGGACGCGAAACGAAGGACGCACTCGTCGCCGCGCGTGCGGTCGACCGATCCGGTACCGTGCACGAGCTATCGAACGCCGACATGGACTTCACCTATCGCCATTGCGGCGTGCCGGAGAATTGGATTTTCACCGAGGCCACCTTCGCGGGCGAGCCGGGCGAACCAGCCAGCATCCTCGCCGAGATGAATGAGGTTGCTGAGTACCGCGAGAAAAACCAGCCGATCAAGGAGCGAACCGGCGGCTCGACGTTCAAGAACCCGCCCGGATCGAGCGCCTGGAAGCTGGTCGATGCCGCCGGCATGCGCGGCTTCCGCGTCGGCGGCGCACAAGTCTCCGACCTCCACTGCAACTTCCTCATCAATGATCGGGGCGCCACCGCCGAGGACGTCGAGCGACTTGGTGAAACGGTCAGAGCCCGCGTCAAGGCCACCCAGGGCGTCACGCTGGAGTGGGAGATCATCCGCGTGGGCGAGCCCCTCCCGGGTCACGCAACGGGCGAGGCGCTGGCATTGGAGGCGACGAGCTGATCCCGAACGTTCCGCGCTCGGTCCTTTCCCTGCGCCGCCTATGCTTGTACTCTCAGCCTTTGGCGGGGGATCTTACGAGCTTGATGCGATGCCGGACGCGGGGGGGCAGCAACCCAGACGTTGCTTTGTGGTGAGTCCCATCGGGCAGCCGGGCTCGCCCGAACGCAAGCACGCCGATTGGGTGCTGAATGCTATTATTCGGCCGGTTGCGGAGCAAAAGTTCGATTACGTCGTGCGCCGCGGCGAGGAAGCTGGCCCGGGAATGATAAACGACGACGTTGTTCAGTCGGTCCTGGAGGCCGATCTCGTCATCGCCGACCTGACGTTCTTGAATCCCAACGTCTTCTACGAGCTTGGAATTCGCCACGCCGTCGAGAAGCCGGTAATCCATCTGGCGTCGGCGGACACGCGCCTGCCATTCGACAATGCGGGTTATCGAACGGTTCTGTTCGACCTCTCGGATTGGCACAAGGTCCAGTCGGCGCAGCATGAGCTTGCCCTGCATATTGCGGCTATCGATGCGCCGGACTTCCGCGTCAACAATCCCGTGACGCAGGTGAAGGACAAGCGGGCCGCGATCAATCAGAATCATCTGCTGGAAAAGATGCGTGAGGCCGTTGGGCTGCTGGAGCGGCGTGTTCGCGATCTTGGTCACTTGGCGATCGGCGGCGCCAACTTGTCTCCCGAGCACGCGTTTCATGATTCCAGTGAGGATCAGATCATTAGCCTTCTAAATGCCATGCGGCACCGTATAGACAGGGAGATAAGCAGCGCCGAGCCTTCGCTCGAGCGCAACGAGCTGGAGCACTTGCTGCTACGTCTGAGCCAGGTGGAAGAGAGCCTCAACTTGGACATTCCTAAGCGACGGACTGGAAGCGGGGACGGCAACTGAGGGAAGTCATCATGGCGCGCAACGCAGAGGCAGAAGGCCGCCACGTCGCCGTCCTGATGGGCGGCTGGTCGGCAGAGCGCGAAGTATCGCTCTCGTCGGGCAAGGATTGTGCCACGGCCCTCGAGTCGGAAGGCTTCCGCGTCACTCGCGTCGACGTCGACCGGAGCCTCGCCGCGACACTCGCCGAGCTGAAACCCGATGTGTGCTTCAACGCGCTCCACGGCCGCTGGGGCGAGGATGGCTGCGTGCAGGGACTGCTCGAGGTAATGGGCATTCCTTATACGCATTCGGGCGTCCTGGCTTCGTCGCTTGCCATGAACAAGGAGGCGACCAAGGACGTCGTCGCCCGCCACGGCGTCCCGGTCGCCGAGGCCGTACTCGTCCCGCGCGACGAGGCGGCTGCAACCCATGCGCTGGCGCCACCCTACGTGGCCAAGCCGGTCGCGGAAGGTTCGAGCGTCGGCGTCGTCATCGTCAAGGAAGGGGCGAACCGGCCGCCCGAAGCGATCCGGCGCATCGCGACCACGCGCGAAGGCTTGATCATGGTCGAGCGCTATGTGGCGGGGCGCGAACTCACTTGCGGCGTCATTCGCGGTGAGCCGACCGGCATCATCGACATCGTCGCGGCCGGCCACCTCGATTTTTACGATTACGAGGCGAAATACGCGCCCGGCGGCTCGCGTCACATTTTGCCCGCCGATATCCCTCCCGCCATTGCCGAGGAAATCCGCCACCATACGGCGACGGCTCATCGTGCCTTGGGCTGTCGCGGCGTGTCGCGTTCCGATTTCCGTTGGGATCAGTCGACCGGTACCCTTGCTTTTCTCGAGATCAACACGCAACCCGGCATGACGCCGACTTCGCTCGTGCCAGAGCTGGCTCAGCATGCCGGCATGAGCTTCGGCCAGCTCGTACGCTGGCTGGTCGAGGATGCGTCCGTCGACCGCTGACGTCGTCCTGCAATCGACCCGTTGTAAACGTGAAATTAACCGGACTCGTTAAGGTTGTGTCGTGATGGCCCGGTCCGAACCGCGCCACCAGGATCGCACCGACCGTCGCCGGTCGCGCGCGGTCGTGGCTCTGGCGGTTGGACCGAGGCCGATGGGTTTCATGGCATGCATGCACGAGGTCGGCAAAAAGCGGGAGAGTTCTGGTGGCGGGCGGCCGAGCCGATTCCCGCGCGACCGGAAAAGCTCGCGAGCTGCGACGACCACGACGAGGCAGCCGCCGTCGCGCATGGCGCTTCGCATGCCGCCGCCAATGGGGTCGCGCATCTGAGCCCGAACGCGGCTCGGACCTCGCCGGAGATGTTCGCGCGGCATCGTGAGACGGTCGATCTCGGCGCCTATCGCCCTGTCTCGACCGGGGCTCCACACGTCAACACGCCGGTTGTTCGTCCGATGCCGGCCGGCTTCCCGGTCCAGGTTTCGCCGCTTCCCGAGCCATCGAGCACGCCGGTCGAGGTCTTCGTCCGCCCACGCCGCGGCGGCATCCGTCGGAGGCACGCTCTTCTCGCCGCGGGCCTTGCCGGCGCCCTCCTCTTTGCCGTGGTGACCGGTTTCGGCCGTCACGTCCGCCATGTCGAGTCTCTGTCGGACGAGGCCGATAGGTTGCTCGTCGCTGCCGGGTTCGGCATCAACGAGGTTTCGCTTTCGGGACATCGCCACACACTCGACCAGGATGTCTTTCGCGCCTTGGGCGCCGGCCACGCAACGCTCCTCACTTTCGATGTTGACGCCGCGCGGCGTCGTCTGGAGGCGCTGCCCTGGATCGAGAGTGCATCGCTGCAGCGGATTTTCCCGGATAAGCTCCGCGTCGAGATGCGAGAGCGCCGCCCGGCCGCTGTCTGGCACGACGGTAACCGCACCGCGCTCGTCGATGCGGAAGGACGTGTGCTCTCCTACGTCGCATCGCATGTGCCGCCCGATCTTCCGCGCATTGCCGGGAGCGGTGCGCCAGCCGCCTCAGCCGAGTTGCGCGCCGCGCTGGCACAGTTCCCGACCGTTGCCTCGCGCGTGCATCTGGCCCGCCGGATCGGCGACAGGCGGTGGGATCTGGAGCTTTCCAACGGTGCCACGGTGAAGCTCGCGGCCGGTCCGATCGCTGCCTCGCTGCAACGCCTTGTGCGTCTGGAGCAGGAGACGCGCTGGCTCGATCATTCCGGTCAAATCGTTGACCTCACGGTCCCGCGCGCAATCGCGGTCTCCACCCCGGCGGCGGCAACCGGTATCGACAAGCGAGCCGCAGTTCGCCATGCCCCCTTGCGACCGCTGTAGGGGGCGCCGTGGCGATCTTCAATCACATCGACCGGGGCAGCGAGATCATCGGCGCCCTCGACGTAGGCACCGCCAAGGTGTGTTGCGTCATCGCCGCGCGAGACCAGGGTCAGCATGTCCTGCTTGGTATCGGCCATCAGCGCGCGCGCGGTCTGAAGTCGGGCATGATCATCAATCCCGAGGAGGCCGAGCGGTCGGTCCGTGCAGCCGTGGCACAGGCCGAGCGGATGGCGGGCGTCTCCCTCGATCGGATTGTCGTCTCGGTGAGCTGCGGGCGCGTGCGCTCGTCGAGCTTTGCAGCGCGCACGGAGATCGACGGCCCTGTTGTCCGCGACTACGACATCGATCGCATCCTTGGGGCTGGCGAAGCCTACCTCGAGCGAACGGGCCGCACCGTCATCCAGCTGATGCGCTCCGACTGGCGTCTCGACGGAGCGACCGGAATCTCAGAGCCCCGCGGCCTCGCTGGCCGTGAGCTTGCTATCGACCTGACGGCCGTGACCGCGGACGATGGGCCCCTGCGCAACCTGTTGGGCATCATCGAGCGCAGCCACATGGTCGCCGAGCGGCTCGTCGCGGCGCCCTATGCGAGCGCGCTCGCCGTCACCACCGAGGACGAGCGCCGCCTCGGCACGCTCGTGGTCGACATGGGCGCGGGCCTCACCTCTCTCTCGGCGTTCGTTGACGGTCGCCTCGTCTATCTCGATACGGTGCCCGTGGGCGGCAATCACGTCACCTACGATCTCGCGCGAGAGCTTGTTACCACCGTGCCCGAGGCGGAGCGCATCAAGACGCTCTACGGTACGCTGGTGAAGGCCGCTTCCAACGACTCCGAGATCTTTTCTTATCCGGTTGCGGGAGACGACGAAGGCAGCACCCACCAGGCCTCGAAGGCGCTGGTCCGCCAGGTCGTCACGCCCCGCATCGAAGGGCTGATCGATCTCGTCACCGAGCGCCTTCGCGAAGCCGGGATCGCTGGCCATGTCGACCGCAGCATCGTCCTCACCGGGGGCGCCAGCCAGCTGCTCGGGCTCGATCATGTGTGGCATGAGCGCTTCGGCTGTCTTGTTCGCATTGGCCGTCCGCAGCCGATGGGGCGCATGCTCGCCAGCATGTGCAGTCCGGCCTTTTCGACCGTGCTCGGCCTCATCGCCGCTGGCGAGGAGCGGGACGCGCCCGGCACCTGCGTTCAGATCGACGCAAGGCGACGGGATCTTGGCTACATCGACCGGATGCACCGGTGGATACGGGAAAGTTTCTAGGAACGCGCCGCAGGCGCAGGGCGAGTTGGAGCCGGTCGCAACAGACAGGCTCGAAGATCGAAGGGCGAGGTCCAGATGAGCACTAATCTCGAGTTGCCCACACTCACCGAGCTGAAGCCTCGCATTGTCGTGATCGGCGTGGGTGGCGCCGGCGGCAACGCGATCAACAACATGATCGCATCCGGACTGGACGGCGTGGAGTACGTCGCCGCCAACACCGATGCTCAGGCACTCGTTTCGTCGAGCGCGGAACGGCGCATTCAACTGGGCGTCAATCTCACCGAGGGCCTCGGCGCGGGCTCCAAGCCGGAGATCGGTGAGGCTGCCGCCGAGGAGGCCATCGAGGAGATCCGCACTCAGGTGGCAGGCGCCCATATGGTCTTCATCGCCGCCGGCATGGGCGGCGGCACGGGTACGGGTGCTGCGGCGGTCATTGCGCGCGCGGCCCGCGAGCTCGGCATTCTCACGGTCGGCATCGTGACCAAGCCCTTCCAGTTCGAGGGCAGCCGGCGCATGCGCATCGCAGACGCCGGCATTGCGGAGCTGAAGAAGTACGTCGACACGCTGATCGTCATCCCCAACCAGAACCTGTTTCGCATCGCCACCGAGAAGACCACGTTCGCCGAGGCCTTCGTGCTCGCCGACCAGGTCCTCTACTCGGGCGTCGCTTGCATCGTCGACCTGATCATCAAGGACGGCTTGATCAATCTCGATTTCGCCGACGTTCGTACCGTCATGACCGGCATGGGCACCGCCATGATGGGAACGGGCGAGGCCACGGGAGAGCGGCGGGCCCAACGCGCAGCCGAGGAGGCGATCTCCAATCCGCTGCTCGACGAGGTGACGCTCAAGGGCGCAAAGGGCGTGCTCTTGTCCATCATCGGTGGCAGCGACATGACACTTTACGAGGTCGACGAGGCCGCCAGTCGTGTGCGCGAGGAAGTCGATCCCGAAGCCAACATCATTGTCGGTGCAGCCTTCGACGACAGCCTGAACGACAGCATTCGAGTGGCAATCGTCGCGTCCGGTCTTGTCGGCGGCGAGATGGGGCACAGGCCACCCGCTATCCCCGGCGATTTGCCAGCAAAGGCCCCGCCTCTGCCGTCGCAGTATGTCGCCGGCTGGGACGTCCCGCCGCAGGCGACGGCACCCCGCACGACGCCACCGCCGACGCCTCAACCGCCGATGGCTCCCCCGGCGCTCCCGCCCTCGTTCCAGGAGCCTGGCATGCCTCCCTCTGTGCGCTACACACAGACACATCAGGCAGCCGAAGGTCCGCGCGGTTCACTGCAGCCCCCAGTGCAACCGGGTGATTCGCCTCGCGAGCTGTGGCGCGGTCCAGGCAACGTCGTCATCGAGGAGACGAGGCCGATCCGTTCGGATGTCGCATCGCCAAAGCACCCCGCGCCGCCACGCGAGGCCCTTGCGCAGGAAGCGCCGCGATTCGAGCCGGCTGCTCCCGAGGAGGTACGGCGCCCCGCCTCGCGACGGGTGCCGAATCTCGACGAGTTCCCGCCGGTTGGGCAGCGCGAATTTCGCGCCAAATCCGCCCAATACGATTCGGTGACCCCACCCGATGACCGAATGTCGCAACATCGCGCTAAGGTTGCCGATCCGCAACCCCGTGGCGGTCTGCTGCAGCGCATGATAGGAAGTGCCAGAAAGTCGATTCGTCAGTGATCGAAAACGCGCTTCCGTCCGGCCCTTTGGCGGGTTTTCGGAGGCGCGTATTTCTTTTTCGAATCAGCGTGTAGGCATGATGCGTGCGCTCAATGTTGCACGAGGTAACACAACGTAAGAAAGCGTGATTTGGCGACCGCATCCGAAGCCCTTAGTGTCGTCACAAGAGGACAGGCCGAATCGCCCGGAAGTGGTGGGGTCGATCTGAGTAGGGTCGATCACTTCTCGAGCAAAAAAAATTGCGACGGCGTGTCCAGGGGGCGGCGAAGCAGAGTGTCTTGAGGGGCACATGTGCAGCCGCGGGGATCGAGGGACGGCGCATAATGTCGAAGCGATTCATCGGCGCTCGCCAGACGACGCTTGCTCGCGAGGCTACGATCGTTGGCGCAGGGGTGCATAGCGGAGCACCAGCTTCCGTGACACTCCATCCGGCCCCCGCTGATGCGGGGTTGAAGTTCCTCGTCATGAAACGAGGGCGCGTCGCGGCGGAGATCGCTGCCAGCTATACCGCCGTCAAGAACCTCACGCTCTGCACTGTTATTGGCGACGAGCGGGGTGTCACGGTCTCTACGGTCGAGCATCTGCTCTCTGCGCTTCGCGGTCTTTCCGTCGACAACTGCTACATCGAGATCGATAGCCGCGAAGTTCCCATCATGGATGGCAGCGCTGCCCCGTTCGTCGCGGCCATCGACGAGGCCGGGCTCCGGGAGCTGTCCGCGCCACGCAAGTTCATCAAAGTTCTGAAGCAGGTGTCCGTCGTCGAAGGCGATGCCGTTGGCGAGATCGCACCGCACTCAAGTTTCCATCTCGACGTGGAGATCGACTTCCCGAGCCCCGTCATCGGTCGCCAGCGGATGTGCCTGGATCTTAATCCCGGCAATTATCGAAACGAGGTCGCCCGCGCTCGGACATTCGGCTTCATGCGGGATGTCGAGAAGCTGTGGAAGTCCGGCCTCGCGCTCGGCGCCTCTCTCGACAATACGGTGGCGATTGGCGACGATCGCGTCATCAACCCGGAAGGCTTGCGCTATCCGCAGGAGTTCGTCCGTCACAAGCTTCTGGATGCCGTCGGCGACTTGACCCTCGCCGGTCTGCCGCTCCTGGGAGCGTTCCGGTCGGTTCGCGGCGGCCATCGCCTGAACGCCATGGTCCTTCAGCGTCTGTTCGCAGACTCCGAGGCCTGGGCACTCGTCGAGGCACCGCGCGTCCGCGAGGTCACGGCCTTCGAGCGGCCGTTCGCACCGGCGAGCCTTGGCTACGCGGCGGAGAGCCCCTGAGCACTTCATGGCCGGCGTGCGAAACTTCGCGCCGATTCGGTTTTCCGGCCGTGCGTCGTAACCATCAAAAAAAGCTGCTGATCGCTGATGTCGCGCATTTGAGCGGACGTCAGGCGCATGCTACCAGAAGCGACGTCGCCGAATCGAATCGCAAGCGACGCATCATTCTCTTCGATGGCAGAAAGAGCGTCGGCCATCGTCGTTCGGCCTCATTCGTGACGCCTTGCCGTCCGATCATGATGTCGGGAGCGAGGACGATCGGAAGGCTAGCGGTCGGCCCCACCCACTCGGGACCGGACAGTAGGCAGATGAGCGTCCGTGCGGAGTCGGGCTCGGGGATGGCTCGGGGCACAAGGGCACCATGATGGTATTTCGGACGATGTCGAAAGCCGGCCGCGCTCGCCTCGCAAGCGCTCTGATCATGGCAGCTATGCTGGCAGGATGCGCTTCGTCGAGTGACGTCACCAAGGCCCTCAACCCGGATCCGCCCGGCAAGATGTACGCCGAGGCCGATGCCTTCCTGTCGAAAGGGTACTACGAGGAGGCGGCCAAGCGCTTCGAGGAACTCGATCGCGACCACCCGTACGCGCCTGAGGCGCGCCGCGCCATGGTGATGGCTGCCTTCGCCTACTACAAGGCTGGCAAGTATCCCGAGGCTGTCACTTCGGCCCGCCGCTACACCACCGTGCATCCTGGCACCAAGGACGCGGCCCTGGCGCATCATGTCATCGCATCCTCCTATTTCGACCAGATCAAAGACCCGACGCACGATCAGACCGCCGCGCGCCGTGCCCTGGCCGAATTGAAGGTTCTCGTCTCGCGCTATCCGGACACCCCCTACGCGCGCCAGGCCGAGAACCGCATGCGCATCGCAGAGGACTCGATCGCCGCGTCAGAGATGAATGTCGGCCGCTACTATCTGCGCAAAGGTCAGTACGTCGCCGCGATCAACCGCTTCAAGACCGTCGTTGCCGAGCACCAGACGACACAGCACATAGAAGAGGCGCTGCACCGTCTCGTCGAGGCGAACGTCGCCCTGGGCATCATCCCCGAGGCCCAGTCGTCGGCCGCCGTACTCGGCTACAACTACCCGAAATCCAAGTGGTATCAGGCATCATACGCTCTGTTGCAGAAGCAGGGCGTGAAGCCGCAACAGTCCGAAGGAAGCTGGATCACGCGGCAGTGGAAGAAGGTCGCGCCCGGAGCGGCACCCGCCAAGGCTGAGCCGGCCGCCCAGCAGCCGTCGCCTGCCTCGCCACGGCTCGAGCCTCTGCCGCCGGAGCGTGTGCCGCCGTCCGACGTGCCGACGGCAAGCTCCCGCTCGTCGCGGCCCATGGGGCTGACCTCGATTCAGTAGCCCGGGGGTCGGCCGCCGGCTGGATTGCTGACGCTCGAGCGCGCTCCCTCCGGTCGGATGGCTCTGCTCTGGAGCCGGGAACGCCGTTACGGCATTATCCGCGCATGAACGCCAAAGACCACGCCAAGTCGGACAAAGCCCCCGGCGACCTGTCACGTTCGGAGGCCGAAGCCGAGCTCGCTCGGCTTGCTGCCGACATCGCACATCACGACGAGCTGTATCACGCGCAGGACGCGCCCGAGATCTCGGACGCCGAGTACGACTCGCTTGTGCAGCGGAATGCGGCGATCGAAGCTCGCTTTCCCGAGCTGATCCGCGCCGACAGCCCGTCCCGCCGTGTTGGCGCCGCGCCCGCCGAGGGCTTCGGCAAGATCCGCCACCTCGTGCCGATGCTCTCGCTGGGCAACGCCTTCGAGGACAGCGACGTCGCCGACTTCGCTGCGCGGGTGCGCCGCTTTCTCAACCTCTCGGCCGCCGACCCGCTCTCCTTCACCGCCGAGCCTAAGATCGACGGCTTGTCCATTTCGCTGCGCTATGAAGCCGGGCGCCTCGTTGAGGCGGCAACGCGCGGCGACGGCACAGAGGGCGAGAACGTCACAGCCAACGTGATGACGATTAAAGAAATCCCGCACCGTCTGCACGGCAAGGACATTCCGGACCGTATCGAGGTGCGCGGCGAGATCTACCTCGGCCATGACGATTTCCGCCGTCTCAACGCCGAGCAGGAGGCAGCCGGTGACAAGGTCTTCGCCAATCCGCGCAATGCCGCGGCCGGCTCGTTGCGCCAACTCGACTCGTCGATCACCGCGCGCCGTCCGCTGCGCTTTTTCGCCTACGCCTGGGGCTTCGCTTCGTCGCTGCCAGCCGAAACGCAAACGGGCGTGGTCCAGTCCTACAAGACCTGGGGCCTGCCCACCAACCCGCTGATGCGCACGTGCGCGACCACCGACGAGATGTTGGCTTTCTATCGCGACATCGCAGAGCGCCGCGCCGCACTTGGCTACGACATCGACGGCGTCGTCTACAAGGTGGACCGGCTCGACCTGCAGGAGCGCCTGGGCTTCGTCTCGAGGAGCCCCCGGTGGGCCATCGCGCACAAGTTCCCCGCCGAGCAGGCGACGACCGTTCTCGAGGATATCGACGTCCAGGTCGGTCGTACGGGCGCGCTGACCCCGGTCGCGAAGCTCAAGCCGGTCACCGTCGGCGGTGTCGTCGTCTCGAATGCCACGCTCCACAACGAGGACGAGATCGCACGCCTCGACGTCCGAGTCGGCGACACCGTCATGGTTCAGCGCGCCGGCGACGTCATTCCGCAGGTCCTGGGCGTCGTCCTCGACAAGCGCCCGAAAGACGCCAAGCCCTACTCGTTTCCGCACACCTGCCCTGTTTGCGGCTCGGCCGCCGAGCGCGACGTGGACGAAGCGACGGGCGAGGCCGACGTCGTGCGCCGCTGCACGGGCGGCCTCGTCTGCCCGGCCCAGGCGCGCGAGCGTCTTCGTCATTTCGTTTCGCGCAACGCGCTTGATATCGAGGGCCTCGGAGAGGAGCGCATCGCGCTGTTCTTCGACGAAGGCCTGATCCGGACCCCGGCGGACATCTTCACGCTGCAAGGCCGCGATGCGGCGAGCAATGCGCCCTTGAGCGAGCGCAAGGGGTTCGGTGCCAAGTCGGTCGAGAACCTGTTCAAGGCTATCGAGGCGCGCCGTCGCGTCCCCCTGGACCGGTTCCTGTTCGCGCTCGGAATCCGCCACATCGGGGAGACGACGGCGCGCGATCTGGCCAAGGCATTCCTCACCTGGGAGGCTTTCCGCGCCGCCGTCGAAAAGGCCGTTGCCGACGCGCCGGGCGATGCCTGGCGCCGCTTCCACGGATTGCCCGGCGTCGGCGAGAAGACGGCCGAGGCAGCGGTGAAGGCCCTCGCTTCGGCTGGGGGAGAGCGATTGCTGGCCCAGAGCGAGCTGCTTGACGATCGGCCTCTCGGCGAGCGCCTCGCGGCAGCCAAGCTCGCGCCCGCGCGCGCGTCCTCGGCGCTGGCCGACGCGTTCGAGGGTGACGCCCGCGCGCTCGTGGCCGCCGCGCGTCAAGCGGCCGGCCAGATGGCAGGAGACGGCTACACCGAGCTTGCATCCCTATCGGGCGTCGGCACGGTCGCCACCGATGCCCTGGTCGATTTCTTCCGCGAGCCGCACAACCAAGAGGTCCTCTCGGCGCTCCTTTCTGAGATCGAAGTGCTGCCCTTCGAGCGCCCGGCCGCCACGCAGTCGGCTGTCACCGGCAAGACCGTCGTCTTTACCGGCACCCTCGAACGTCTGAATCGCAACGAGGCCAAGGCCCAGGCCGAGCGTTTGGGCGCCAAGGTGTCGGGCTCTGTATCGAAGAAAACCGATTACGTCGTCGCCGGCGCCGACGCCGGCTCGAAGCTGACCAAGGCGCAGGAGTTGGGCGTGACTGTCCTTTCCGAGGACGAATGGCTGTCCCTGATCGCTGGCTGATCTGATCCGGCGAACCCATGCGCCCCGTGAGGCTGGAGAGGCGTCGGCTACTCCGGCTTTTCCGCCGAGATTGCGAGGAACGCCGCCCCGACCTTCGTCAGCCGCCCGAGGGTGTCGTCGATCGGGCTCATCCACCGCGCGAGGCGTCCGATGCGCGGATAGTAGACGGCACCGCGCACCCGCCCCGGCACCAGGCCGGCGGTCATAGCCAGCCGCTGCAATTCACCGGGCGTCCGGAAATGCCCACGCTTCCAGAGCGGCGACCCGAGCCACGCCCTGACACGGCGCTCGGCGGCCCACGTGCTCCATCGCCCGAGTTCCCCGATCACGAGACGGCCACCAGGCTTCAGCACACGCGCAATCTCGCCGAAAGCCGGGCTGCCGTCCGCGACGAAGCACAGGATCGTCTGCGCGACGACCAGATCGAACTGTTCGGGCCCGAACGGAAGATCCTCGGCCGGCCCAAGATGCAGGGTGAGCGGCACGCCGGCCTCTCTCGCGCGCTCCCGCGCGGCCTCGATCATACGCTCCGAGGCATCGACGCCCGTGACCTCGGCGCCGCGGCGCGCCAGCTCGACGGAGAGCGCCCCGTCACCGCAACCGACCTCGAGCACGCGCTTGCCGCCGATGTCGCCGATGAGATCGAGCATCAGCCGCCGCTCGATCATCTCGGTGATGCGGCCAAGCTCCGTCGCGCGCCACCTCGCATAGACTTCTGGATCGAGCCCCGGCAGGGCCCGCCGCTCACACTGCGCTGCAGTCTCGGACGCGTGTTCCATGGTCGAAGCCTAGTGCCCCGTACTCGGGCGATCTAGCACCTGCTTGCCTCCCGATGCCATTCCGGCGGGAAGGCAGGGGTGCCGGCATAGCCGCGATGCATCGGCGAACCGCGACAAGCATTGATCACGCCCCAAGTTGCAGCCCCTCACGCCCATATCATGGGCAGTTCCACCGCCCCTGCAATTGATCGCCGTCATTCGGCCTGCACCCTTGCGCCCGGCCCGCGCGCAGTCTCGATTGCATCGAGCGCCCCGAAGCGCGAGCATCACGGCAGCACGGGCCAAGACGGAGTGAGCGAACATGCACGAGACCTTCATGCGCCGCGCCCTCGAAATTGCGCGGCAAAGCTTCGACGAGCCGGGTGCGCTCCCTTATTCGGCGGTCGTCGTGAAGGATGGGCGAATTGTCGGCGAAGGTCTGAACCGAACGAACGGAAAATGCGATCCCACTTCCCATGGGGAGGTCGAGGCCATCCGCGATGCTTGCACCCGCCTCGGCACGCTCGATCTTTCGGATTGCGATCTTTACACCACCGCTGAGCCCTGCTCGATGTGCGTGGCCACCATGTATCTCTCGGGCATCTCGCGCCTCTACTACGCTCTTGCCGTACCGGACTCTGCGGCCTTCATGGCCCGTCTTGCCGCCCGGGATCCGAAATGGCAGCGTCGCATATCCGCAGCCGACCTCCGCCGCGAGGTCGCGCTGCCCATGGACCAGCGCCAGATGCCGGCCGAGGCCGTGCTCAAGGACGAGGCACAAGCCCTGTTCGACCAGTTCGCCCAGAGGCAGGGTGCCTGAGGCGAGACCAGCCGGCCGACACCGCAGCCCTTCACCGGGTCAGCGGACGGCATCGCGGGGGATCGCTTTGGGGCTGGAAGGATCACCAAACCACGCAGCGATCCCATTCAGGCGAACCCTGGCTGCCGCCTCAGTTCAGTCGCAGGGTCCAGTCGCCACCGTCTGGAAAACAAGGCGGGACCGCGCCGATCCCGGCAATGAGGGTGTCCTTGTCCGCTCCCGTCTCGGGATCAATTTCACGCTCCAGAATGGCAACGCCTGAGACGCGCGGCGCAATCTGGGCGGCGACATATCGAGCCTGCGCTACCTTCTCGAACATCAAGGCCTGTCTCGGGCCGATGGTGATGCCGTTGCGCTCGAAGGGGACGACGATGAATGCGTGATCTGCCATGGTTGCAGGCTCTGACGCCGAAGTTGATTTGTGCAGTTGACTTGGGGCTCGGCCAGCGCCGAGCCCCTGTTCTGATGGTGGTCCTCAGAAATCCATGCCGGCACCCGGCATCGGGGCCGCCTCGGCTTTCTTCGGCTTCTCGGCGACCATCGCTTCCGTCGTGATGAGGAGCGAGGCGACGGACGCAGCATCCTGCAGGGCGCATCGAACGACTTTTGTCGGATCGATGATGCCCTTGGCGATCATGTCGCCCCATTCGCCGGTTTGCGCGTCGTAGCCCCAGGAGAACGACGGGTTCTCCATGATCTTTCCGACGATGACCGATCCGTCCTCGCCCGCGTTTTGTGCAATCTGGCGGGCTGGCGCCTGGATCGCGCGGCGGACGATGTTGATGCCCACCTTCTGGTCCTCGTTGGCCCAGTTGAGAGTGTCGAGGGCCTTGAGCCCACGGAGCAATGCGACGCCGCCGCCCGGGACGATCCCTTCCTCGACTGCTGCGCGGGTTGCGTGCAGCGCGTCATCAACGCGATCCTTGCGCTCCTTCACTTCGATCTCGGTAGCACCACCGACCTTGATCACGGCAACGCCGCCGGCAAGCTTGGCCAGCCGCTCCTGCAGCTTTTCGCGGTCATAATCGGAGGTTGTCTCCTCGATCTGAACCTTGATCTGGTTCACGCGTGCCTGGATGTCGTCCTTTTTGCCGACGCCGTGGACGATCGTCGTGTTCTCCTTGTCGATTGTGACCTTGCCGGCCCGGCCAAGCATATCGAGCTTGACGTTCTCGAGCTTGATGCCGAGATCCTCGGAAACCACGGTCCCGCCAGTGAGAACCGCGATGTCCTCGAGCATGGCCTTGCGACGGTCGCCGAAGCCCGGGGCCTTGACGGCAGCGACCTTGAGCCCGCCACGCAGCTTGTTGACGACGAGAGTCGCGAGCGCCTCGTTCTCGACCTCCTCGGCAACGATCAGCAGCGGCTTCCCGGTCTGAACGATGGCTTCGAGCACAGGCAGCATCGGTTGCAGGCTCGACAGCTTCTTCTCGTGGATGAGGATGTAGGGGTCATCAAGTTCCACCGTCATCTTTTCGGCATTGGTGACGAAGTACGGCGAAACGTAGCCCCGGTCGAACTGCATGCCCTCGACGACATCCAGCGCGGTCTCGAGGCTCTTCGCTTCCTCGACCGTTATCACACCCTCTTTCCCGACTTTCTCCATCGCGGTCGCGATCATGCGGCCGATCTCGTTGTCGCCGTTGGCCGAGATGGTGCCGACCTGGGCGATCTCGTCGTTGTTGGCGACGGGTCGCGAGTGGCTCCTCAGGCTCTGCACGACGGCATTGACGGCGAGATCGATGCCGCGCTTCAGGTCCATGGGATTGGAGCCGGCTGCGACCGAGCGCGCCCCTTCCCGAACGATGGCTTGGGCGAGAACGGTCGCTGTGGTCGTACCATCGCCGGCGAGATCGGCGGTCTTCGAGGCAACCTCGCGCAGCATCTGCGCGCCCATGTTCTCGAACTTGTCGGCAAGCTCGATTTCCTTGGCGACGGTCACGCCGTCCTTGGTCGTGCGTGGGGCGCCGAAGCTCTTCTCGATGACGACATTGCGACCCTTGGGACCGAGAGTGACTTTCACGGCATCGGCAAGTATGTCGACACCGCGCAGCATCTTCTCGCGGGCGTCATGAGCGAATTTCACTTCCTTGGCGGACATGGTTCGTTTTGCTCCTCGAAACGAGCGCGGAGGGCGCGACGAGCTGCGCAGAAAACAGCAGCCAGAAGCGCGAGCACCAACGCGGTGCCCACAGCACTCGGAGTGATCATTGCAATCGGATTGACGACGACTGGTTCAGGCGGCGGCCTTGAGCTTGGCCTTGCCCTCCACGACACCCATGATGTCGCTTTCCTTCATGATCAGCAGCTCTTCGCCGTCGATCTTGACCTCGGTGCCCGACCACTTGCCGAATAGCACGGTGTCGCCGACCTTGACGTCGAGGGGAACGATCTTGCCTTGCTCGTCCCGCGCACCGGGACCGACGGCGACGATCTCGCCTTGCTGAGGCTTCTCCTGGGCCGTGTCGGGGATGATGATGCCGCCGGCGCTCTTCATTTCGGCATCGATGCGACGCACCACGACGCGGTCATGCAGGGGGCGAAACGTCATTGTCTGACCTCCTATGTTTGCCCTAACCAGCGATGTGCAAATAGAGGAAGGACCCCAGTCGGGCATCCGCCCTCGGGCGCCTATCTGGTTAGGCTTTTGGCACTTTCAAGAGGTGAGTGCCAAAAAATGTCGAGCGAAGTTCCAGGTGCGCGTTGGAGAGAAAATAACATATGAAAATCAATATTTTACTGAGGGTGTGCTTGGGGTTTCCGATGTTCCTGTAACGTCCAGCCAGCTCTTGGGCCGGTGGCCATCGAGACACGTCTGCCTGCGTCGGCAGTTGGCCCGGTCCGACCGCCCCGTACCCTTCCCGGCCGGAACCGCTCCTCATTCCCACTCGATCGTACCGGGGGGCTTGGAGGTCACGTCGTAGACGACGCGGTTGATGCCGTTGACCTCGTTGACGATGCGGGTCGCGATGCGCCCGATGACGTCGTGCGGGAACTGGAAGAAGTCGGCGGTCATGCCGTCGGTGGACGTGACGGCCCGCAACGCGCAAACGTGATCGTAGGTCCGTGCGTCGCCCATCACGCCAACCGTGCGCACGGGAAGCAGAACGGCGAACGCCTGCCAGATCTGGTCGTAGAGCCCGGCCTTCCGGATCTCGTCGAGATAGATGGCGTCCGCCTTGCGCAGGATGTCCATCTTCTCGACCGTAACTTCGCCCGGACAGCGGATCGCGAGCCCCGGCCCCGGGAACGGATGCCGGCCGACGAAGGCCTCCGGCAGGCCGAGCTCCCGCCCGAGCGCGCGCACTTCGTCCTTGAACAGTTCGCGCAGCGGCTCCACGAGCTTCAGGTTCATCCGCTCGGGCAGCCCGCCGACGTTGTGGTGGGACTTGATCGTCACGGATGGACCGCCCGTGAACGACACGCTCTCGATCACGTCCGGATAAAGCGTGCCTTGCACCAGGAATTCCGCCCCACCGATCTTCTTGGCTTCCGCCTCGAACACCTCGATGAAGAGCCGCCCGATGGTTTTCCGTTTCTGCTCGGGATCGCTAACGCCCGCCAACTCGCCGAGGAACTGCCTCGAGGCGTCGACGTGAATGAGCGGGATATTGTAGGTGCCACGGAAGAGCCGCACCACCTCCTCGGCCTCGTTGAGCCGCATCAGCCCGTGGTCGACGAAAATGCAGGTGAGCTGGTCGCCGATCGCCTCGTGGACGAGCACGGCCGCCACCGCGCTGTCGACTCCGCCCGACAGTCCGCAGATCACCTTGGACGTGCCGACCTGCGCGCGAATCTTCTCGATCTCGGAGGAGCGGAAGTGCCGCATCGACCAGTCGCCCGGCAGCCCCGAGATCTTGCGCACGAAATTCCGGATCAGCGCGCCGCCCCGTGGGGTGTGCACCACCTCCGGGTGGAACTGCACCGCGAAGTGCTTGCCGTCGGCGTCTGCAATCGCGGCGAACGGCGCGCCCTGGCTGACGGCGACGACACGGAAGCCCGGCGGCAGTTGGGTGACGCGGTCGCCGTGGCTCATCCATACCGTATCGGTGTCGCCTTTCGCCCAGACCCCGTCGAACAGCGGGCAATCGTCGACCACCTCGATCTCGGCCCGCCCGAACTCGCGGTGGTGGCCGCCCTCAACGTCGCCGCCCATTTGCGCGACCATGGTCTGCTCGCCGTAGCAGATGCCGAGCACCGGCAACCCCGAGGTGAACACCCAGTCGGGCGCTCTCGGTGTCCCCATCTCGGTGACGCTTGCCGGGCCGCCGGAAAGGATCACGGCCTTGGGCTTCAGCCGTTCCCGGGCCTCCTCGGCCTTGTTGAACGGCACGATCTCCGAATAGGCGCCGGCCTCGCGCACGCGACGAGCGATGAGCTGCGTCACCTGGCTGCCGAAATCGATGATGAGCACGGTGTCCATGGCGCTTGTTAATTCAGCCCTCGCCCGGAGGCAATGCGGCGGGATAGAAAGCCCGCTACGGGCAGGACGGCGCAGTGGCAAGGCCGGACGGTGCCTCACGATCGAGCCTGGAGCCGAACACATGGACAAGGCAGAGGAAGGCCGGCGGCAGCTGCTCGAGCTGCTGGGAGAGGCCGGCATCATGCCCGCCGCCGAGGTGATCGCGGACTTGACCTATCGCGAGATCGGCAAGCGACCGGCCGTGCCGCTGGCGACCGCGATCGCGCGTCCCGACGAGTTCAAGGATCGCCTGCTGGCAGTGCTGTCGCTCTCGGCGGCCGAGCTGGACACCAGGTTCGCGGCTGCACGGGACGATCGTCACGCCTACTTCCTGCATACGTTCGCGATCTATCTGCTGGCCTTGTGGCAGGACCAGCGCGCCTTCGCGCCGCTGGTCGCTTACCTCGCCGCCGATAGCGAGGCCGCCCGCGATCAGCTCGACGACATCCTGACCGAGGATCTGCATGCCATCTTGGCCAGGGTCTATGACGGCAGCGATCTCGCGCCCATCAAGGGGATCGTCGAGAACGAGGCCGCGGACCCATACGTCCGCAGTGCCTGCGCGATGGCCCTGAACGCCATGGCGCGTCTCGGACGGATTCCGGAGCCCGAGGTCGTTGCCTACTTCGAGGCCCTTGCCGAACGCCTGGAGCGGGAGGGGGACAGCGATTTCCGGACGCTGTTCGCGATCAATCTCGCGCATCTTCAGGCCGATGTCTTTCGAGCGCGCCTCGACCGCTGGCTGGAGGAAGGTCTCGTCGACGAAGCCTACCTGACCAGCGAGGACATCGACGCGATCTATGACGCCGATTTTGCAGACCTGAACGAGGAGCTGACGCGCCGCGAGCGCTTCGACGGCCTCATCGATTACCTCTGCGATTGGGCCTGGTTCAACGTCTCCGACCCGAGCGAGCTGGAGTGGGAAGGGGACGAAACCGGCGACGACGAGGAGTTCGACGAGGCTGGACCGATCGTCCGCGAGGGGCGCAAGATCGGCCGTAACGAGCCGTGCCCCTGCGGCAGCGGCAAGAAGTACAAGAAGTGCTGCATGGAGAGCGAGAACGGTTGACCGCCGGCCCCACGCGGGCGGCCGTTTGGGGGGATGCGCGCTCCCGACGTCGCATGCTAAGACTGCGGCAAAAGGAGCATCCGATGAGCGAAACCGAGACGACGCGGCAGGCGGCGGCCAGCGAGCCGCATGTTCATGGACCGGACTGCGATCATGACCATGATCATGATCATCACGGGCATGTGCACGGTCCGCACTGCAACCACGGCCATCACCACCACGCCCAGGTCGTGACCTACCAGCGGGCGCAGCCGAAGGTCGGCCGCAACGACCCGTGCCCCTGCGGCAGCGGCAAGAAGTACAAGAAATGCTGCCTTGAGGGCGAGCGCGCCTGACCCGCCTCGGATCCTCGCGCAGACGATTCGAAGGCGCGACGGACGTGGCCGGGCGTGGCGGCGCAATCGAAAATGGCCGCATGAGAGTGAGCGAGCTCTTGGGAGTCGCGTCCTATGCAACCCGTCACCAGCAAGCTGTCCCGCACGCGGCTTTTCGCCAACATCCCCGAGGCAGGACTGGTCGAGCTGATCTCCAAGCCTGGCGTCCGGCACGGTGACCTTGCCGAGATTGTCGACGTCCGGCCGGGCGACCTCGTCGTGTTGCTGGAGGGCGGCCTCCACATGATCGCCAAGGATCGCGGCGGCGAGCATCTGGCCATTCTCTCGGTCAACGAGGCGGCGCCGGAGCCGGCCATCCTCTACACGATCCCGCCCGGGGCCGAGCTCCGTCTCACCCGCTTCTCGACCTACCTCGTTATCGACGGAGGCAGGTTGGACCGGCTGCTCAGCGCCGCCCAGGAGGAAAAGAGCCTCGCCTCCCTCGACGACCGGGTGCGTGAGCGCACGGCTGCGCTGTTGCGCTCGCCACCGATGAAGCAGTTGAGCTTCACCCAGGTCGTCCGCTCGGCCGAGGCGATGCAGACGTGGACCGCATCGGCCGGCGAGGAGGTCGTCGCCGAAGGCGAGGCAGGCGACTACTTCTACGTGATCGAGAGCGGCCAGGCCGAGGTGGTGCGCGGCGGCGTGCCCGTTGCGCGCCTGAAGGCTGGCGACGCGTTCGGCGAGGAGGCGCTGCTCAGGAACGTCAGCCGAAATGCCACGGTCCGCATGGTCACCGATGGCCGCCTCTTGCGCCTTGCAAAATCCGATTTCGACCGCCTGCTGAAGGCAGAGCTGGTCGATATCATTTCGCCGAACAAGGCCCGTGACCTGATCGCGAGGGGGGCGGCCGACGTGGTCGACTGCCGCAATGAAGAGGAATGGGAGCTCTGGCGCCTCCCGCGAGCCCGGCTCATGCCCCTGGAGCAGCTCCGCGAGCGCGCCCGCGGCCTCGATCCCGCGCGGATCTACATCGTCTACTGCCTCACGGGCCGCCGTTCCATGGCGGCCGCTTTCCTGATGCGCCAATTGGGACTGGACGCCCAGGCGCTCGCGGGGGGCATCGCCGCCTGGCCTTTCGACGTCGAGGGCACGCCGCTTGGCTCTTGATGGACTGGGTCGGTCCGTAAGGGGCGTTTCATTAATAATGTGTTTCAGGTCATTAGAGGGTTTGGCTAAGAAAGAGATAAGATCGCCCCGGTAGTCCATTCCGGAGCGTCACAGACCATGCGTAGCGCCTTTGCCCTCGCCCTCGCGGCCGCCTCGTTCCTGGCGCCCGCCGCCGCCCTCGCCCAGTCCCCCACGACGACGCGTATCGAGACGCGGCCGTTCTACGGCGCCACGGTCACCCTCGAGGAAGGGGTCCGCGTCTTCCGCCCGCTGCCTCCGCATCAGCGCGTCATCATCAATCCCGGCGGCAAGACACCATTGAGCCTCGGCTTCGAGGAAAAGCACGCGGTCTCGCATAACTATCACTACGGTGACGGCACTTCGTCCGGCCCCGCGTACGTCGGCGGGGTCGATGGGGGCTGGGCGGTTCCGCATCGCGGGTACGGCGCCCGTCGCGGCGGGCACGGACGCGGCGGCGTCCTTTCTCCCGGCGGCCGGTCCCACGGCGGTGGCCACGGCGGCCACCGCTGAGGTTGCGGCCGGCGGTCTCGGCCCTTATTCCGGGATCAGGCTCCGTCGAGGGCCCGTATCTTTTCATCTGGGCCGCCAGACCGCATGCCGCGCTATCGCATCACGATCGAGTATGACGGCACCCCCTTCGTCGGCTGGCAGTTCCAGGCGGAGGGCCGGTCCGTGCAGGGCTGCCTGACGGAAGCGGTCCGCAGGTTCACTGGCGAGAGCGTCTCCGTGCGGGGCGCCGGCCGGACGGACGCTGGCGTCCACGCACGCGGTCAGGTCGCCCACTTCGAGCTCGCCCGCGACTGGGAGCCTTTCAAGGTCCGCGAGGCCTTGAACTTCCATCTGAAGCCCGACCCGATCGTCGTCGTCGACGCCGAGATCGCAGCGGCAGATTTCGATGCCCGGTTCTCGGCGACCGGCCGCGGCTACCTGTATCGCATCCTCGCCCGCAAGGCGCCGCCGGCGCTCGATCGCAACCGGGTCTGGTGGGTGCCACGCCCCCTCGACGTTGACGCCATGACCGAGGCGGCATCGCACATGCTCGGGTTGCACGACTTCACCACCTTTCGCGCGGCCAGTTGCCAGGCCCGTTCTCCCGTGAAGACGCTCGATCGGCTCGACGTCGCGAGGGTGGGCGAGGAAATCCACATCGCGGCCGCCGCGCGGTCGTTCCTCCATCATCAGGTGCGTTCTCTGGCGGGCAGTCTGAAGCATGTTGGCGAGGGGCGCTGGACGCCGGCTGACATGAAGGCGGCCTTGGAGGCACGCGATCGGACAAGGTGCGGTGCGCTCGCGCCGTCGCGAGGGCTATACTTGATGTCGGTGACCTACGGCGGCGCTTGAGCCGCGCGAGGCACGCATAGAGTTTGCCGGAGATGTCCGTAGAGACTGTCCCGGTCCGGGAGGACGAGGCCAATGAGCACGACGTATAATGCCGCGACCGGCATGATCGATCGCCATCTCGCCGAAGGCCGAACCAACAAGGCCGCATTCATCGACGGCACCGGCACGCTGACCTACGGGGGGCTTGCGGATGGCTGCAATCGCTTCGCTAACCTGATGTCGGCCTACGGCATCGGCCACGAGACGCGCATCGCGCTCCTGCTCCACGACACCCGCGATTTCCCGATCGCTTTCTGGGGCGCCATCAAGGCCGGTGTCGTACCGGTCGCGCTCAATACGCTGCTGACCACGGAGCAATACGCCTACATCCTCGCCGACAGCCGTGCCCGGGCAATCGTCGTGTCGGCCGCCCTGCTGCCCGTCATCGAGCCGATCCTGAGCGACCTGCCCTATCTCGATCATGTCTTCGTATCCGGCGGACCGGCTCCCACGTACGCCCGAGACATGGCGGCCGAGATGGCCGGCCAAAGTCAGAAATTCGCCACCGTCGCCACATCGTCCGACGAGACGGCCTTCTGGCTCTACTCGTCCGGCTCCACCGGCATGCCGAAAGGCGTGCGCCACGTCCACACCAGCCTCATGGCAACGGCCAGGCTTTACGGCCAGGCGGTGCTCGGCATTCGCGAGGACGATGTCGGTTTCTCGGCGGCGAAGCTCTTCTTCGCCTATGGCCTGGGGAACGGCATGAGCTTTCCGCTCTCGGTCGGTGCGACGACCATCCTGTTGGCGGAGCGCCCGACACCCGATAGCGTTTTTCGCACACTCCAGCAGCACCAGCCGACCATATTCTACGGCGTGCCGACGCTCTACGCCGCGATGCTGGCCCATCCGGGCTCCGGCCCGGAGTTGTCCTCGCCGCGCTTGAGAGCATGCGTTTCGGCAGGCGAGGCCCTCCCCGCAGAGGTCGGAGAAGCCTGGAAGCGCCGCTTCGGCGTCGACATCCTCGACGGCGTCGGCTCGACCGAGATGCTCCACATCTATGTCTCGAACCGCACTGGCGACATCAAATATGGCACGTCGGGAAAGCCGGTAGACGGCTACAGCGTCCGCCTCATCGATGAGGAGGGGCACGACGTATCGCCGGGAGATGTCGGTGAAATGGTCGTCTCGGGCCCGTCGGCGGCCGATGGCTATTGGAACCAGCGCGAGAAGAGCCGCCGCACCTTCGAAGGCGAATGGATGCGGACAGGCGACAAATACGTGTGCGATGCGGCGGGCTACTACACCTACCAGGGACGAACCGACGACATGTTCAAGGTGTCCGGCATCTGGGTCTCGCCATTCGAGGTGGAAAGCGCGCTCATCGCGCATCCCTCGGTGCTCGAGGCTGCTGTGGTGCCGAAGGAGGACGGCGAGGGCCTCCTGAAACCGCGCGCCATCGTCGTGTTGAAGAGCGGCGCATCGACTGAAGGTCTCGTCGATGCGCTACAGGAGCACGTGAAGGCAAAGGCCGGCGTTTGGAAGTACCCGCGCTGGATCGAGTTCGTCGAAAGCCTGCCCAAGACCGCAACAGGAAAAATCCAGCGCTTCAAGCTCCGCGATCCTTGAGATCGAGCCGGCTCGTGGGCGACGCCCTTTGCCCTTTGGACGCGATCTCTTGCGGCGACGGCTGACCGCGACGCCTCTAGCGGGTTTTCCGCTGCTCCTTGCCGCTGACAGGCGACGACGTTCCGGAGAGAGAGCCTGCGTCGGCAACCTCCTTCTGAATCAGGCGGACATCGCCGATCACCTCGTCGAGTGTGTCGACGATGAGCATGCGGTCGGGAAGCTCGCCCTGAATCTGCTCGCGGGCAATGTCGATGTCGCGCAATGCTGCGCGGTCGTGCAACCCGTCAGGTATGATCACCACTTGGAGTGCCGCCTGCAGGTCTTGCAGGGGCTCCAAGGCTGCCTTCACAGCCTTTGGCACCTGCTCCGACGGCGCGTTCTGGATGTTCCGGTTTGCCGCCGCGAGGGACTCGAGCGCCGCCGTCAACTGGCCCCGCGCCTCCTTGGTCATGTGCCGTTTCCGAGGCTGTTGCGAGAGCTGCGCGTGCGGCGGCTGGGCCACGGGCGCTTGAGCGAGCCGGACGGCAGCGGCCTGCGAGCTGCCTGCAAGACCGAAAGATGCGGCCGCTGCGAGCGCCCCGATAGCGAAGTGTTTGGCGAATAGCGTGTAGCCAGCCATGACGGTCGACCTCCTCTGTCGGACGATGGAACGGCAACGCGTTGCCCGTCGGCATGTTCCGGTGGGCGGCAACTGGTCGCGACCTCAGAAAGTCTGCGTTCGGCGCACAAAGCTGCGCGGCGGCCGGAAACTCCGACCGCCGCCTGATCTGCTCTCTGCTGTTGGCTGGGCTTTGCCCCTGAGAGGGCTACTGGTTCGACTGGTACTCGGGCAAGTTGCGAACCTGCTCCTCGGTCATCGAAGTCGACAGGCGATCGCCCTGCATGCTGAGCGAAGAGATGGGAATAGCGACCCGGCGTGCGCCGATCCCGAGGAAGCCTCCGACGTCCACAAGCGCGGACTGCACCTGCGAGCCCTGCATCACGACATCTTCGATCTCGCCGACGTTGCTGTTGTTGGCGCCGTAGATCTCCTTGCCGACGAGGCCGCGACCCAAGCTGGCGACCGCGTTGTTCGTCGAGCTCTGGCTCGTCGTATCACGCGCCTGGTCAGTGGTTGCCGGCTGCCGCGAACTCGCACCCGCCGCGCTCTCGGATCCTGTCTTGCGATCACCCATAGCGCCCTGCTGATCGGCATTCGGGCTCGCTTGTGCCTGCTGACTGCGTTGCACGTTGACCTTCGGCTCGCCCTGTCTCTCGACGGTCACTTTGGGCTCGCCCGCCTGGTTGACGGTCACTTGCGGCTTGGCTTGCTCGACAGTGACTTCGGGCTTCGGCTGCGTCACCGTCACGCTCGGTGCAGGCTGCTGCACGGTCACCTGTGGCGCGCGCTGCTGCACCTCGACCTGCGCCGACTTCTGCTGCACGCCGATATGCGTGCTGTCGCCGCTATTGCCGGCCTGTCCGCTCTGATCACGGCTGCTACCATTCTGGCCAGCGCCAGTTGCGGCTGAGCCGGCCTGCGCCATCTGGTTGCCGGAGCCTTGTGGCGATGCCTGCGCCGACTGCTGTTCGACGCGGCGCGCATCCTCGATGACGTCGGCGAGTGCCTTCACAATGAGCTGCTTGTCGGGCTGCTGCTCTTCAAGGGCCGAGCGCGCCGTCTCGATGCTGCCCATGGTCGCCTGTTTGGCGGCCCCGTTCTGTCCGCTCATGTCCTTGAGCGCGGCCTCGAGCTTCTGCAGGGGGTTCATCGCGCTCTGCGCGGCCTGCTTGAGCTGGTTTGAAGGAGCGCTCTGGATCTCGCGGTTGGCTTGCTCGATGGACCTCAGCGCCTGCTGGAGGCCCTGCTGGCCCTGTTCATTCGTTTGGCTCTGCTGTGCCCGTTGAGCGGGCTGCTGCTGTGCTGGTGTGGTTTGCGCGGACGCGATACCGGCTGCGCCGAGGGACAGCGCCAGTGCGCTCGTTGCGCAAAGAAGCAGGCGTTTCGTATGCGGAATGCTGGTTGGCATGTCGGATTATCCTCCTCTGTGACGGTGATGGTTGGCCAACGCAGCCCACCGGGTGAGGTTCCGGATTTTAGGTGCAGAACGGCGCACGGCCCGCCTCTTCGGCAGCGTTCGGGACGGCCTTTATCTCCGTTCGAGAAGGGAGGACGGACGCGTCTTAACCCATCGAATCACCTCGCCTCCTGCTATATGTGCGCCGCCCGCTAAGTATGCGGAGCGCAGCCTGTCGAACCGGGAAAGATCCCGGCACATCCGAAAGGTCGAACTTGGCCAGTGTGCTCAGCAGTCTCATCCGTCTCGCCCGCGCCGGGCTGACCCTGGCGCGCTTCGGCGTGAGCTTCGTACCGCGCGGCATGAAAGTGCCGTTCGCGCTGAAGCTGGCTCGGTGGCTCGCCTGGCCGGTGACAGTGCTGTCCTGGCCCCTTCGCGCAGCCACGCCCCGCAATCGCCGTACGGCCGAGGCCTTTGCGCGTTTGGGACCCTCCTACATCAAGCTCGGCCAGTTCCTGGCGACCCGGGAGGACGTGATCGGCCCGGCCATGGCGCGCGACCTCCGCCACCTGCAGGACAGGCTCGCGCCGTTCCCCATGGTGGAGGCCCGCCGCGCCATCGAGGAAGCGCTTGGTGGCAAGCTCGAGGACCATTTCGCAGAGCTCGGCCCTCCCGTCGCCGCGGCGTCGATCGCCCAGGTGCACAAGGCTGTCGTGATCGATAAGGACGGCAAGCGGCGCGATGTGGCGGTGAAGATTCTTCGTCCCGGCGTCGAGCGAAGGTTCCGTCGCGACCTCGACAGTTATTATCTGGCGGCCCGCCTGATCGAGCGCGTGCACCGGCCGTCTCGACGCCTGAAGCCTGTTGCTGTCGTGGACACCCTGAAGGCGACCACCGAGCTGGAGATGGATCTGCGCCTCGAGGCGGCAGCCATGTCCGAGATGGCTGAAAACATCGCCGGCGACCGTGCGCTGGAGAGCGGCAACTTTCGTGTCCCGGCGGTCGACTGGCGCCGCACCGCGCAGCGCGTGCTGACGGTCGAATGGATCGAAGGCATCCCCATTTCCGACCGCGAGCGCCTCGAGGCCGCCGGCCACGACCCGAGCGCCCTTGGACTGACCGTGTTGCGCTCGTTCCTGCGCCACGCCATGCGCGACGGCTTCTTCCATGCCGACATGCACCAGGGGAATCTGCTCGTGGATGCGGCCGGCGACGTGGTCGCCGTCGACTTCGGCATCATGGGCCGGCTCGGCCCGAAGGAGCGGCGCTTTCTGGCCGAGATCCTGCACGGCCTGATCAACCGCGACTATCGCCGCGCCGCGCAAGTGCATTTCTGGGCCGGCTACGTGCCGCCGCATCATCCGGTCGAGGTCTTCGCCCAGGCATTGCGAGCAATAGGCGAGCCCATCCACGGTCGCACCGCCGACGAGATCTCGATGGCCGACCTCCTGGGCCAGCTCTTTGCGTACACCGAGGTGTTCGATATGGAGACCCGGCCGGAGCTGATCAATCTGCAGAAGACCATGGTCGTCGTCGAAGGTGTGGCGCGCGGTCTCGATCCCAGTCTGAACATCTGGACTGCGGCCGAACCCATCGCCCGCGAGTGGATCGAGGCAAATCTCGGGGCGGCCGGCGTACTGAAGGAGGCGCGTGAAGGCGCCGGCGAGATGGGCAAGTTGGCCTCCGAGCTGCCGGCCTTGTTGGCCGATGCGGAACGGCTGTTCGCGGCCACCGCCGAGATGGCGCGCGGCGGTTTGCGCCTCGATGACGCGACGATTGCACGCCTGGCCGCCGAGGAGGCCAAGCGTACGCGGTCGGGCCGCATAGCCATGTGGGTCGCCGCGCTGGGTGTCGTTGCGTTGGTCACATTGCTGGCACTCGCGCCTGCATGAGTGTGTGAGCGCCGAGGGCCGAGCCTTGCGCAAGCGGCATCCGCCGTGTAGCTCGTTTACACTCGACCGGAGCCGATCCTCCCGACATGCTCGACAAAGTTGTAAATTTCTTCCTTGTGCACGCCGCCGTAGTGTTGCCGCTGGTCGTCCTGGCGGCGCTCGTCGTCTCCTCGACGGCGAGAGCTGTCTTGAAGGCGCTCGCTCGCGCTGTGGCTCGCCTTCTTTTCATCGCGGCTGTCGTTGCGCTTGCATACGATGGCACGCGCACAATGGCTGGCGGGGCTGGCCTCGTCATGACGTCGCTATGGGATCACTGGTCGAGCTTTGCCCCGTCGACGCTCGAGGCCGCCCAGAAGATGGTGACGGCACGTCTGGGCCCGATTGTCTGGGTCAAGGGCATCGCTCCTTTTCTGCACTTGCCGGCGTGGCTGACGACGGCTGGCTTGGGCGTCGTCCTCGCCTGGCTCGGCCGGCGGAAACGTCAGGTGAGCATTTTCGTCAATTGACACATCGGTCGGCCAACCTCGCTCGATCGTGACTGCGCGCTTGCGGCAATCGCGCCCTGTCTGCCTTATATACCGAGGGCAATCCCTCACCGGTCCGGAGATGCCAATGCTGTTCTTCAGAAAGAAGCTCGAGCTTCCGACGCCAGCCACCGCGCTGAAAGGCCGCCCGAACCCGATTCCCACAGCCACGACGCATTTCGTCAACGGGCACCCGCTGCAGCAACCTTATCCGGAAGGCACCGAGCTCGCCATGTTCGGCATGGGCTGCTTCTGGGGTGCCGAGCGCAAATTCTGGGAGCTAGGCGACGGCGTCTGGACCACAGCCGTCGGTTACGCGGCCGGGATCACACCGAATCCGACTTACGAGGAGGTCTGCTCCGGCATGACCGGCCACAACGAGGTGGTCCTCGTTGCCTTCGATCCTCGCAAGATCAGCTACGAGATGCTCCTGAAGACGTTCTGGGAAAACCATGATCCAACCCAGGGCATGCGCCAGGGCAACGACATCGGCACCCAGTATCGGTCCGGTATCTACGTCTATTCGCCCGAGCAGCGGCAGGCGGCAGAGGCGAGCCGGGACGGCTACGACGCAGCCCTGAAGGCCAAAGGCTTCGGCTCCATAACCACCGAGATTCTCGAGGCGCCCGAGTTCTATTTCGCCGAGGATTATCACCAGCAGTATCTGGCGAAGGTCCCGCACGGCTATTGCGGACTTGGTGGCACGGGGGTGGCCTGCCAGATCGGGACCGGCGTGAAAGCGGGGGCCTGACCGTCCCGGCAACCGACGCTAAGCCGTCTCTGTGTTTGCATCGTACGCGGTGGTGGTGGGTGCTCGATGGAGCGACCCGAACCCGCCGCGACCGGCCAGTTGGCGAATGGCCTCGTTGACACTCTCGGTCGGATCCGGTGCGGAGAAATTTGCGCCGGCCTCCGTCAGGGCTTTGGGCAGCACTTGGCGATTGCTCGATAGCAGTGCAGTCGCAAGGCCGAGCCGTCGGCGCAGCATTGAGAGCGGTAGGACCGGCCGGAACGGCACGGGCGAAAGGCGGGCGAGTGAGGCTTCGAGGGCGGCGCCTTCGACCGCTTCGGGCGCGAAGCCGTGCACGACGCCCTCGATCTCGCGGTGCAGCAGCAGGCCCGCCAGCATCTCTGCCGCGTCCGAAAGTGCGATTGCCGGAATGACAGCGCCCCTGAGATTGGGAACGATGCCGAGGCGCGCGAGCCTCGTCAGCTCAGCGATCGGCCCGCCCAGCCCGGCAACGAGCCCGAGGCGCACGATGGCGACGCTTGCGCCTCGCTCGGCGAGTTCATGCGCCGCCTGCTCCCATGTCAGGATCGCCCGCTCGATCTCCGTAGCAGGAGCGCCGTGTGCGCTTGCTTCGGTAGGCTGCTCGGCGGCCCCTGTCGGAGCGAGTGAGAGCGAAGCGACCACGAGGCGGAACCGACGGTCTCCGAGGGCCTCGCCGATCCGACGTGTCGTCGTCACGCGGGACGAGACGGCGAGTGCTTCCCGCTCGCTCGACGGGGCACCTGCGAGCGGCGCTCCCATGAGGTGCAGGACGGCCTCGCGGTCTGCGATCGCGGCAGTCGGCACCGGCTCCGAGTAGGGATGCCACTCGTGGATCGTGACGGTCGACCCGAAAAGCTGCTCCGCCAGGAACGGCCGCCGCGTGACGATGGCGACGTCGTGCCCCGCCGAAAGCAGATGCGCCACCACCGCCTGTCCGATGCATCCCGTCGCCCCGGTGACCAGGGCCCGAAGGGCCGTTGCCGGAGGATGGGCTTCGACGCCTGTCACGGCGTTCGCGCCTGGCGGGGCCCGATTGCAGGCGCGCTTCCGCTCTTCTTGCCGTCGTCCTTGCCGGCCGCGATCACACCCCTGCACTCGGCCGGAAGATCGGCAAGCGTGATCGGCGGCTTTGGCTTCGGCTTCGGGCCTGGCTTGGCGATCTTGGGCGGGCGCTGCAGCAAGGCGATCCACTGATCGACCTCCTTGCCGCAACCGTCGTCGTTGGCCGTCGGGGCCTGCTCACGGCAATTCGTGCTGCCGGCAGGGCACGCGATCCGTATGTGCATGTGGTAGTGGTGGCCCCAGTACGGCCGGATCTTGTGGAAGTCTTTGTGCGAAACGCCCTTTTCCTCGCACATTGCCTTCTTGATGCCCGGGTGCACCAGCACGCGCTCGACCTCCGGATAGGAGGCTGCGCGCCGGATGATGGCCGAGTGCCGGGGCGTGAAGACGGCCGGGTCCGCGTGAACCTTGTCGGGTCCCAGCATGGACGTGGCGCTGAGCTTCTCGCGCTCCTCGCGTGTCAGGCGGTGGTCCGGCATCGGCGTCAGCCAGATGTCGGCGTCGAGGCCGATCTGATGGCTGGCGTGCCCGGTGAGCATCGGGCCGCCGCGCGGTTGCGAAATGTCTCCGACGAGAAGTCCGGGCCAGCCGTCTTTTTCTGCTCCATCCTTGGCAAGTCGTTTGATCAAGGCAACCAGCTTGGGGTGCCCCCAGTTTCGGTTTCGCGACAGCCGCATCACCTGCCACGTCTTGCCGTCGACGGGCACGTCGATCGCGCCGGCGAGGCAGCCCCTCGAGTAAAAGCCGATTGACCGGGCGGCCAGCGGAGCCGGGACCTTTTCCGCGCCGAAGATGGTTTTGGCCGCCACCACCGGTTCGGACTTCTTTCCCTTGGCCGCGACCTCCACGGTCGACTGCGGGGGGAACGGGCCCACCGGCCTCGGCTCGGCTGCCGCAGGTGCTGTAACCAGTGACGCAATCGAGATGTCCACGGCATCCGATGCCGCTGCCATCGAGACTGTTGCGATGATGCCCACGGCGAGTGCGGTGCGACGCATGTCGGGCCTCCCCCGTTCACGTGGAATGAGCAACCTGCCGGCGCGCAACGTCGGCCGGTTCCGTCACCCGGCTTCGAAGATCAGGCTCACTTTGACGACAAACAAGGGCGATCTTGCGACCCGCCGCGCGCTTCCGCCAAAGAAAAAGCCCCGCGTGCGAGGACGCAGGGCTTCCTCACCGGAAGACCGGGCGCCTCAGAGGCTCTTGTCGACCATCGAGCACAGCGTTTCCGCACTCGACGCGGAAACTTGACCAGGCGCTTCTTCGATGTTGAGCACCTTGACCACGCCGTTGTCGACCGCCATCGCGTAGCGCTTCGAGCGGACGCCGAGACCGCGCGCCGTCAGGTCCATGTCCATTCCGATTTTCTTGGCGAAGTCGGCGCCACCATCGGCCAGCATCACGACCTTGCCATTGGCACCCGTGGCGTTTGACCAGGCGTCCATGACGAACACGTCGTTCACTGCGGTGCAGCAGACGGCATCGAAGCCCTTGGCCTTCAGCTCGTCCATGCGCGCCACGAAGCCCGGCATGTGTGTCTTGTGACAGGTCGGCGTGAACGCCCCCGGTACCGCGAACAGCGCTACCTTCTTGCCGCCGAACACTTCGGCCGTGGTCATCGGCTTGGGCCCGTCTGCAGTCATCGTCGTAAAGGTCGCCTCGGGCAGCTTGTCACCAACCTTGATCGCCATGGGGGAGCGCTCCTGGAGCTTTGCAGTCTCTAACGGGGTTGAGGCCTCGAACGGTGCCACGCATTTATTTGCGTACGCGTTTGTCCGAGATCAATGCGAACTTAGCGGCAACCATCGCGCGGGCCAAGCGCGAGTTCACTGGCGGGCACCGGCGTGTCCGTTGCTCCGTACCGTCGGCGGGCCTAGGGTGGCTTGCGACGGCCCGCGATCAGGAGCAGGCCGGAACATTTTTCCTTGTCCCCCCGGAGTGTTGCCATGACGATTACGGATATTGCCGCGAAGTTCTTCGAGGCCTGTGAGACCGGCAAGGGTTGGGCGGGCTGCAAGGCCTACTGCAAGCCTACGGCAACCTTCGCCGCGCAGGCCGAGCCGCTGGCGCAGATCAAGACGCTTGAAGGCTACTGCGATTGGATGAAGGCGATCCTGGGCGTGTTGCCCGATGGCCGCTACGAGATAAAGGCCTTTGGCACCGACGGCGAGCGCCAAAGCGTCGTCGCGTATGGCGTCTTCTACGGGACGCACACCGGCCAAGGCGGGCCGACGGCACCGACGGGCAAGTCGACGGCGACCGACTACGTCTACGTCATGCAATTCGACGGTGACAGGATCGCCCACATGACGAAGATCTGGCATGCCGGCTGGGCGATGAAAGAGCTCGGTTGGGCGTAAGCCTTCCCTCCGCCGAGGTCGTTCCTGACAGAAGCGCGGGCACGCGAGCAGCGTAGTCGTTGACTCTCCCTGCGACACCTTGGAATAAAGAATGCATGGCCGGTGCAGATAGCTCCGGCCGACAAGAAGAAGTGCTCCGGGAATCCTAGGGAGGATTGCATGAAGTCCCGCAACGCCGGCATCGCCGGCGCCGCTCTGCTCGCGCTCGGTCTTGCCGCCGCGCCTGCCAACGCCGAAACCAAGCTCACCTATTTCACCGGTCCGACGGGCGGCTCGTGGATCCCGATCGGTGGCGCGCTGAAGGTGATGTGGGAAAAGGCAATCCCTGGCCTGTCCATCGAGAACCGCCCGGGCGCTGGCCTGGTCAATCTGAAAGCGGTCGAGGAAGGCAAGGCCCAGATCGGCATGGGCAACCTGATCTCGACGGTCGACGCGCTGGCGGGCAAGGGCACCGGCATCACCAAGCCGTTCACCAATGTCTGCCACCTTGCCTCTCTCTACCCGAACGTCGCTCAGTTCGTCGTCAGGTCTGATGTCGGCATCAAGTCGATAGCGGATCTCAAGGGGAAGGCTGTCGGCACGCTACCCCGCGGCAACACCACCAACGACGTGGCGTCCTGGCTGCTCGATGCGGCAGGTGTCGGCTTCAAGGGCACGTCCAAGATGGCCTTCGCCAGCCTTTCCGACATGTCCAACATGTTCAAGGACGGCCAGATCGTCGCCTCGTTCATGGTCACCACGCAGGGCAACGGCTCGATCAAGGATATGGCGAACAGCCGCAAGATCGCGCTTCTCGACATTCCGGACGACATCTTCGCCAAGCTCAAGGCCCAGAACGCCGGCTTCCAGCGCTACACCATCCCGAAGTCGGCCTATCCCGGTCTCGAGAAGGACAACGTCACGGCAGCGTTCCCGGCCCACGTGATCGTCAGCTGCAAGCTCCCGGACGACCTCGTCTACAACATGGCGAAGGCGATGAGCGACCAGCTTTCCGATCTCATCAACGTCAACGCCTCGTTCAAGGGCAAGACGGTGAAGGACCTGGGCGCACCGGTCGACGTCAAGTGGCATCCCGGTGCCCAGAAGTACTTCAAGGAGAAGGGTGCGCTCTGAGGCGCTGTCCTTTCCGCCGCATGTCTTGAGCAAGTACGTCCACACGACCCCGCCCGGCTCGGCCGGGCGGCGGTCCAACAGCCAAGAAGCCGCCAACGGCCCGTGCTGACCGTCTCCAGGAAACGTCCATGTACAAGCGCTTCATCACGGGGCTCGTGACGCTGATCGGTCTCGCGTTCACGATCTATCACCTCTACTCGGCCCTCTTCGGCGTGCCCGAGCCGATCTACTTCCGTGGCACGCACCTGATGTTCGCGCTGGTGCTCACCTTCTTGGTCTACACGGGGTTCCGTGCCGAGAAGGATGGATTGCCGGGCGTCTTCGATTGGCTGTTCGTGGCGGCCTCGATCGTCTCGATCGGCTACATGTTCGTCTACTACAACTATTTCACGGACCGCTTCGCGACCGTTGACGATCTGTATCCCGCCGATTGGGTGCTGGGACTGACGCTCGTCGCGCTCGTCCTCGAGGCAGGGCGCCGCGTGCTCGGGGCCGCCCTCTCCCTGACAGCGATCTTCTTCATCGCCTACGCATTGCTGTTCACCAGTCTCAAGCCGCAGATCATGCTGGACCAGGTCTACATGACTTTGGACGGCATTCTCGGCATTCCGATCAGCGTCTGCGCGACCTACATCGTTCTCTTCATCATCTTCGGCGCGTTCGTCGAGAAGACGGGCACCGGCAAGCTGTTCATGGACTTCGGCATGGCCCTGGCTGGCGCCAAGCCCGGGGGACCGGCGAAGGTCGCCGTGATCACCTCCGGCATGTTCGGCACCATCTCCGGCAGCGCCGTCTCCAACGTCATGACGACGGGCGTTTTCACGATCCCGCTCATGAAGCGCATCGGCTACCGACCGGCGTTCGCTGGTGCCGTCGAGGCGGTCGCCTCTACGGGCGGCCAGATCATGCCGCCGATCATGGGGGCCGCAGCCTTCGTCATGGCCGAGTACCTTGGCGTCAGCTACCTGACGGTTGCTGGCCTCGCCATCGTGCCCGCCGTTCTCTACTACCTCGCAGTCTACGCGGCGGTGCATTTCGAGGCGCGGCGCACGGGCATGAAGGGCCTTCCACGCCCGGACCTTCCTCTCATGAGCGAAGTGCTCAAGGAGCGCGGCCACCAGTTCCTCCCGCTGTTCGTGATCACGGGCGTCCTTCTCGCTGGCTATTCTGCACCTTATGCGGCGCTCTGGGGCATCGCCTCGGTGTTCCCGGTCGCGGCATTGCGCAAGACGACGCGCCATCACGTCCGCCCCAAGGTCGTGCTGGAGGCGCTGGTTCTCGCGGCCAAGGACACGCTGACCATCGCAACGGCGTGCGCCATCGCAGGCATCGTCATCGGCGTCATTCTGCTATCGGGCGTGGCCATCGAGTTCACGTCTTTCGTGGTCAATCTCTCGCAGAACAACCTGGTCCTGGCCCTGATCCTCACAGCCATCGCCGGCATCATCCTGGGCATGGGGCTGCCGACCACCCCGGCCTACATCATCCAGGTGGCGCTGCTCGTCCCGGCCGCTATCAAGCTCGGCGTCAAGGAGGAGGCGGCCCACCTGTTCGTCTTCTACTACTCGTGCCTGTCGACCATCACGCCGCCCGTCGCGTTGGGCGTGTTCGCCGCCAAGAGCATCAGCGGCGGCAACCTGGCGGATACGAGCTGGGCCGCCGTAAAGCTCGGCGCGACGGGCTATATCGTGCCGTTCATGTGCGTGTTCGGACCCGCGTTGATGCTGATCGGGCCGTGGCAGGACATCGTTCTCTCGTGCATAACCGCTCCGATCGGCGTCATCTGCCTGGCGGCAGGGCTCCACGGCTATTTCCTTCGCACCACCACCTGGTGGGAGCAGATCATGCTCCTCGCGGCGGCTTTGGTGCTCATCACCCCGGGCGTCTACACCGATGTGCTCGGCATCGGCTTGGTTGTCCTGGTGGTCCTGAGCCAGAGGCTTATCCCGCGGGCGGAGTTGGCGGCCGAGGTCGCCGAGGCGAACGGCGGTACAGCGGCGGGGGCGGCGCTCTCGCCGGAGCCCGGCAAGATTTCTTGACTCGCAAAGGGGGGTCTGGAAAAGTGCAGCCGCTCTCGCGCGTCGGGCTCCTGAAGGGCCTGCGTTGGCGGCTCCCCACAAGAAGTGATGGGCCTTGTCGGGCCGTGTCCGTCAAAAATGGCGCGCTCAAGGGTGCCAATCCAAAGGGAGGTAAGTCTTGATGAATTGCCGCATTTCGCGGATCTCCGCGTTGTCCGCGTTCGCCGTTCTCGCCATGGGCTCCACTGTGGCGGTCGCCCAGACGCATCGTTTGGAGATTTCGCTCGAGACCGGGCCGAACCACATTCGCAACATCGGCATCACCGAGTGGGCCGAGGAACTCGCGAAGAAGTCCGGCGGCAAGCTCGAGGTCAAAGTCTTTCACGGCGCCGCGAAATACAAGGACACCGACGTCCCCAAGGCGCTGAACCAGGGCGCCCTCGACATGGGCCTCCCCGGCACCTGGCAACTCGGCAAGTTCGTATCGGACTTCGATTCCGTCGACCTCCCTCTGCTCTATGGCGTGAGCCAGGAGGACGCCTATCGGATCTGGGACGGCAAGCCTGGAAAATGGCTGGCCGAGAAGTTCGAGAAGAAGCTCGGCGTGAAGGTGATCGGTCGCTGGCTGGATCTCGGGTTTCAACACACTCACTCGGTCGGCAAGCCCATCAACAAGCATACCGATCTCGTCAACATGAAGCTTCGGATCCCCGGCGGCGCCGCCAATATCGCGCGCTACGAGGCTCTCGGTGCCAATCCCGTCAAGATCGCCTGGCCGGACGTGCCGCAGGCGCTCCAGCGCGGTACAGTCGATGGGCTCGCTACGACCTTCGAGTCGATCCGCAGCGCCAAGCTTTGGGACAGCGGCCTCAAGCACTCCTACATCACCAACCAGTCGTTCAGCCAGTACCTCCCGGCGATCAGCGCCAAGTCCTGGGCCAAGTACCCGAAGGACATCCAGGACCTGATCACGACAACCTGGGAAGCGAACATCGACAAGCTGCGTGAGCGCGCCCGCAAGCGGCAGGCTGAAGCGCAGGAAGAGGCGAAGAAGCAGGGCATCACCGTCGTCGTCCCCACCAAGGAGGACGCGGCCGAGGCCAAGAAGAAGCTCATGGTCAAGCAGGACGCCCTGATCAAGGAGCTCAAGATCGATCCTGCGCTCGTCAAGATGATCGAGGAAGTCCTGGCGAAGGGCTGATTTTCGCGCCGGGACGCAGGGGCGCCGCGGAAGCGCGCCTGCGTTCTCGGGCAGCGGCACCTCAGTCGCAAGATTGCGCCGGCAGGGGAGTGTCTGCCGGCGTCATGCATAGTCACCCGTCAGTCGAACAGGCAGTCGCGATGCTGGCCAAGATCGAGAACATTTTGATGGCACTGCTAGCGGTGCTCGGGCTCGCCCTGGTGGTCACCGATGTCTTCCTGAGGTACTTCTTTCCGCGCTATCTCACAGACTGGGGTATGGAGTTCACCATCTACTTCAGCGTCTGGGCGATCTTCATCGCCGGCGCGCCCCTGGTTCGCGAGGCCAGGCATGTACGTGCAGACATCCTGCTGCACATGTTGCCGGCCGGCGCGCAACGTGTTCTGGAAATCATCGCTCTTCTGATTGGCCTTACCTTCGTCGTGGCGCTTGCCTATCACGGCTGGGAAATGGTGGCTAATTCCTATGGCCTCGGCGAGAAGAGCGAAAGCTCGGCGCGTTTTCCGCTCTACTGGTATTACATGGCGCTGCCGTTCGGCATGACGCTGATGATCCCGCCGTTCGTGTATCGCCTCTACCTCTACATCTTCCGTTTCGACCCGAAGACCATGCTGGTCACGGAAGATCACGTCGCGCGCGACAAGTAGGCTTGCAGCTCCGGAACCCAGCATGACCCCCTTCGTCGCGATCGGCCTCCTGTTTCTGTTCCTGTTGATCGGCCTCCCGATCTATCTGTCGCTGGGATTCCTGGCGCTGCTGCTCTTCTGGCATGAAGGCACTCCGCTCATCTCGCTGCCGCAGCTCCTCGTCGACCATCTGAACTCCGAGACGCTGCTCGCAATCCCCCTGTTCGTGATCGCCGCCACATTCATGCAGAAGGGCGGCGTCGCCGGGGCTCTGATCGACTGCGCCCAGGCGTGGGTCGGGCGCGCGCGCGGCGGTCTCGCGCTCGTTTGCGTCGTCGCCTGCACCATCTTCGCCGCCATCTGCGGCTCGTCCGTTGCGACGGCGGTCGCCATTGGCTCGGTTCTTATCCCAGCGATGGTGGAGCGCAAGTACGAGCCCCATTTCGCTCTCGGAACCGTCGGCGCGGCCGGAACGCTCGGCATTCTCATTCCGCCGAGCCTCGCCATGATCGTCTATGCGGTCATCGCGGAGGAGAGCGTTCCGCGCCTTTTCCTTGCTGGTGTCATTCCGGGGCTGATGCAGGCCGCGCTGTTCGTTATCTGGATCATGGTCTATGCCAGGATCCGGAACTATCCCGTCGAGCCGGCGCTCTCCCGCGACCATTTCGTCTCGACGAACATTCGTGCCATCCCGGCCCTGATGATCCCGGTGATCATTCTCGGCGGTATCTACAGCGGCATCGTCACCGTCACGGAAGCCGCCGGCGTTGCGGCGCTGGTCGCCATCATCGAGGCCCTTTTCGTCTACCGCGGCGTGAAGCTCGGCGAGGTCGTGGACACGCTCGCGGAGTCGATCAAGCTCACCGCGTCCATCGTCTTCATCATCATCGGTGCACTCGCCTTCGGCCATTGGATCACGAGCGCAGGCATCGCCGAGATGCTGGTCAACTACGTTAAGAGCTTGAACCTCGCCGCGTGGCAGTTCCTGCTCTTCATCAACGTGCTGATGCTCATCCTCGGCATGTTCCTCGAGGTCTTCGCCATTATTCTGATCGTGCTCCCCCTCATCCTGCCGATCCTGAAGGCGCTGGACATCAGCCTCGTGCACTTCGCGATCGTGCTCACGATCAACATGGAGATCGCGCTCATCTCCCCGCCCATCGGGCTCAATCTGTTTGTGCTCTCCTCCGTCGCCAAGCAGCCCATCGGAACCGCGATCCGCGGCATTGTCCCGTATCTTGTGCTCATGCTGATGCTGCTGGGTCTGATCACCTACGTTCCGGAGATTTCCCTCTGGCTTCCGGACCTCGTCTACAATAAGTAGGCGAACGGCGGGCCTCCCGCGGAGCCGGCAGATGGCAGGTCGCCGCGAGAAGTCCGCTGCGGGATGATCAAAGCGAGGAGTATCTGAGCACACGTGCTGATATGGGTGGATTGGCAAGATGCGCTGTTGATGCCGCTAACGAAATTCGGGCTGATGACCAGCCGGCGGACTAAAAGCGTGAGTTTTGTTAGTATACGGAATTCTCTTGCGGCACTGTCATTGAACGTGTAAGCACTTCGTGAAGATGAGATTCTGTGAGGTCTGACGTTCGGTAATGAGCGCAGAAATTGTCAATTTGCGGAAGGCCCGCAAGAATAAGGCTCGGTCCGAGAGGGATCATGAAGCCGAGCGGAACAGAGTCGCTTTCGGTCGGACGAAGGCCGAGCGCCGCCTTGCGAATGCCACCCGCGAACTCCAAGAGCAGCAGTTGAATAGAGCGAAACTGGCGGAGCCACCATCGCAGGGCCCGGCCACGACTCGCAAGCCCGATTAGTCTGTGAATAGCAAGGCGACCCACCCTGCCATGCCACGTCCAGTAAAGCGGTCGTTCACGATCGGCGGTCACCGCACATCCATTTCGCTCGAGGCCCCTTTCTGGGAGGCTTTGCGGGACATTTCCAAGCGCGAAAAGCGATCTCTCGCCCAGCTTGTCCAGCAGGTGGATGCTCAACGGGACGACGACGGCGGTTTGTCGAGTTCCGTTCGCATTTGGATTTTGAGGTACTTCTGGCAGGAGCCACAAAGCGCAAAGAGGTAATTTCGCGCATTGGTAGTGCAGCATAGATTGTTCCCCAAAAAGAGTTGGGCAATCTTTGCGTGCAAGCGCGCGCTGAACTTTTACCTCGGGTGGCTTTGTTCATCCTCCTGGCCCGTGTAAAAGCAATCTCAGACATCTAAACCCACGTCCCCTCACACTGTCGGCGAGAAAGGTCGCGGATGCAGTCTGTGATCGAGATTGTGGGGCTGTCGAAGACCTATGCATCCGGCTTCGAGGCGCTGAAACGCATCGACCTCGACATTCGGCAGGGCGAGGTCTTTGCGCTCCTCGGCCCGAACGGAGCCGGCAAGACCACGCTGATCAACATCATCTGCGGAATCGTCAATAAATCGACGGGGACCGTCAGCATTCTCGGGCTCGACAACGTCCGCCAGGCCCGCAAGGCGCGTGAGCTTGTCGGCCTCGTCCCGCAGGAGCTGGCGACGGACGCCTTCGAGACCGTCTTCAACACCGTGAGCTTCTCGCGCGGTCTCTTCGGCAAGCCACCTGCGCCCGCTTTCGTCGACAAGGTCCTGGCAGACCTCTCCCTCCTCGACAAGCGCGACAATCGGATCATGACGCTGTCCGGCGGCATGAAGCGCCGGGTGATGATTGCCAAGGCCTTGAGCCACGAGCCGCGGATCCTCTTCCTCGACGAGCCGACCGCAGGTGTCGACGTCGAGCTCCGACGGGACATGTGGAACGTGGTGCGCCGTCTCAAGAGCGAGGGCGTAACCATCATCCTCACTACGCACTACATCGAGGAAGCCGAGGAAATGGCCGACCGCGTCGGCGTGATCAACCGGGGCGAGTTGATCGTCGTGGAGGAGAAGGCCGAGCTGATGCGGAAGCTTGGGAGGAAGCAGCTCACGCTCGAGCTCGCTGGGCCTCTCACCGAGGTGCCCGAGGCTCTCTCTCCCTTCGGCCTGATACTCTCGCGAGACGGCAAGGAGCTGACGTACAGTTACGACACCAAGGCCGAGCGAACTGGCATCACCCGCTTGCTGCAGGCCTTGGCCGAGGCAGGAATTCGATTCCGCGATCTCCGCACGTCGCAAAGCTCGCTGGAGGAGATCTTCGTCGAGCTGGTGGGACGCAGCAAATGAACCTGTATGCCATTCGCGCGATCTACGGTTTCGAGATGGCCCGAACGCGGAGAACGCTGCTCCAGAGCGTCGTCTCGCCGGTGATCGCGACTTCGCTCTACTTCGTGGTGTTCGGAGCGGCCATTGGCAGTCGCATACCCGAGCTCGGCGGCGTCTCCTACGGGGCCTTCATCGTGCCGGGCCTCGTCATGCTCACGCTTCTCCAGCAGAGCGTGCAGAACGCCTCGTTCGGTATCTATTTTCCGCGCTTCATCGGCACGGTCTACGAGCTGCTCTCGGCGCCGGTCTCGGCGTTCGAGATCGTGGTCGGCTACGTCGGGGCTGCGGCCACCAAGTCGATCGTGCTGGCTCTGCTGATCATGGTGACGTCGGCGTTCTTTGTGCCGGTACGCATCGACCACCCGGTCGCGATGATCGCTTTCCTCGTGCTGACCGCCCTCACGTTCAGTCTGCTCGGGTTCATCATCGGGATCTGGGCCGACAACTTCGAGAAGCTGCAACTCGTGCCGCTGCTCGTGATAACGCCTCTGACTTTCCTCGGCGGAACCTTCTATTCGATCGACGTGCTGCCGCCGTTCTGGCGCTGGGTAAGCTTGCTCAATCCCGTTGTATACTTGGTGAATGGCTTCCGCTGGAGCTTCTACGGCAAGGCTGATGTCAACGTCGCGCTCTGCCTGGCGCTGACACTCTTGTTCCTGGCTGCTTGCCTGGCCGTGATCTGGTGGATCTTCCGTACAGGTTATCGCCTGAAGAGTTAGCAGAGCACGACATCCGGCTCTGGCCGGCAAGCGGCTTTTGTGCTCGCATGGCGGGCCGGCACGCCGGCGAAAGGACTGCACTGACAGGGACCGAAATGGCAAACGGTATCGTTTTCGATGAGGAGTATGACGTCGTGGTGGCCGGTGCCGGCTCCGCCGGCTGCGTCGTCGCATCCCGCCTGACCGAGAACCCTTCGCTATCGCTGTGCCTCCTCGAAGCCGGCGGTCGCGACCGCAACCCTTGGATCCATGTCCCCTTGGGGTTCGGGAAGATCGTCCCGCAAGAGCGCTACAACTGGGGCTACGCAACCGAGCCGGAACCCGGCCTCAATGGCCGCTCGATCATCTGGCCGCGCGGCAAGGTGCTCGGCGGATCGGGCTCGATCAACGGCCTTGTCTTCTTGCGTGGTGCGCCATCCGACTTCGACGAGTGGGAGCGCCTTGGCGCAGTGGGCTGGGGCTACAAGGACGTGCTCCCCTACTTCAAGAAGTCGGAGCACAACGAGCCGGGCTCCGACCAATGGCGCGGTCAGGGCGGCCCGATGCACATCTCGAACATCAAGGCGCCGTCGACTCCGGCCCGCGCCTTCGTCGAGACGGCGACCCGACTGCAGATCCCGAGGAACGAGGATTTCAACGGCGAGAAAATCGAAGGAGTCGGCTTCGTCCAGCTCAACGTCCGCAAGGGGCGTCGAATTTCGACGGCCGTCGGCTATTTGAAGCCGAACCTCTCGCGCAACAACCTCACGCTAAAGACTAGGGCACAGGCGCTGCGGGTGATCTTCGACGGCAAGCGTGCCGTCGGCGTCGAGATCGAGGAGAACGGTCGGAAGCGCTACATTGGCGCCCGTCGCGAGGTGATCGTCTCCGGTGGCTCGATCAACTCGCCCGTACTGCTGCTGGCATCGGGCGTCGGCCCCGCGAACGAGCTGCGCACGATGAGTGTCGACGTCGCGCACGATCTCCCCGGCGTCGGCAAGAACCTCCAGGATCATTTGATGATCCGCATGGTCTTCAAGACGAAGATCCCGGGCACGCTGAACGAGGTGTCCCGCAAGTGGGGCCAGTCGGCGCGCATGGTCATGGAGTACGCGTTGAAGCAGTCCGGCCAGCTCGCCGTCGGCGCCACCGAGGCGACCATGTTCGTCAAGTCGCGCCCCTCCGAGCCGGTCCCCGACCTCCAGTTCCAGTGCGCCAATTTCTCGACAGAAGGCGCCTTCAAGGCCGGCCTCCACGAGTTCCCGGGCTTCATGTTCAACTTCTGCGTCTGCCGTCCTCACAGCCGCGGCGAGATCAAGCTGCGCGATCAGGAGGGCCGCTTTCCGCCCCGCATTTACGCCAACTACCTGACCCACGACGAGGACGTGCGAATGATGGTCGACGGCTGGCGCATCGCCAGGCAGATCGTCGAGACGGATCCCTTCAAGTCGCTCATCGACGAGCAGTATCTGCCGGCCCCCGCCGTCAAGACCGATGACGAATTCGTGGAGTACGTCCGGAATAATGCCTCGACCGTCTATCACCCGTGCGGCACATGCCGCATGGGCACCGATGAGATGGCCGTGACGACGCCCGATCTCAAGGTGCGCGGCCTCGAAGGGCTGCGCGTAGTCGATGCGTCGGTCATGCCGATGGTGCCGTCGTCCAACATCCATCCGGCAACGATCATGATCGCAGAGAAGGCAGCGGACTTGATCGCACAGGACCTGCAGAAATAGAGCGGACGACGGCTTCCCCCCCGGCGAGGATGGGATGGGCGCCTCGGCGGCGACAGGATTGCGTTATCCACGGCCTCCTCGCCGTGCCGTGAAACCATGCCCTCCGTTTCAGGTTTCTCCACCAGGAACGGAGGTGGGATATGCCATTTATTGGATTTTCGCTCGTCGGCTCGTTGCTTGGCACGCTGATCATCGCCGTCGCGACCGTTCACGCGCTGAGCGAGTCTCCTGATCCGCTCATGGTGCCGGGCGGCAACCATGCCGTCGTGAAATGGGCGGGGCCCGATACGCTCAAACAGCCGCGAGCCGCGAACTGACCGCTGACACGCGACGGCCCTGCTCCTTGCCAATCGTCCGGTCGTCAGGGTCGTTGCCGATGACGGAGATCCTGGCCTACTCTCGCGCAGAACGCAGCAGCCGTTACACGCGGCGGCATGATGCAAGATGACGTGAGGGTGCGCACACATGAACCTTGGCAAGCTCGGCGTATGGGCCTCGCTCGACGCGCTATCTGCGAACGATGCAGCAGCCTTCGCCCGCCGTATCGAGGCGCGTGGTTTCGAGACGCTGTGGATGCCGGAGAGCCGCGGCCGCAACGTGCTCGTCAACGCCGCCTGGATGCTGGCCAACACCACCCGGCTCAATATCGCGACCGGCATCGCCAACATCTACGCGCGCGATGCCTTCTCGGCCAACGCCGCCCTGCAAGGGCTGAACGAGCAGTCGGGCGGCCGCTTTCTGCTGGGCCTCGGCGTTTCGCACAAGCCTATGGTCTCGGGTCTGCGCGGACACGACTACGGCAAGCCCGTGCCGACCATGCGCGCCTACCTTCAAGGCATGCAGGATGCCGCCTACGGTGCGCCCGCACCGGCAAAAAAGCCGAAGGTCGTGATCGCCGCACTCGGGCCTCTCATGCTGAAGCTGGCCGCCGAGATGGCCGACGGCGCCCATCCCTATTGCGTGACGCCGGAGCATACGGCAGAGGCGCGCAAGATACTCGGCCCGGGCAGGATTCTGGCGCCCGAGCAGATGGTCATGCTCGAGACCGACCCCGTGCGTGCCCGTGCCGGCGCCCGTGTCGCGCTGGCCCCGTACATCGCCATGGAGAATTACTGCGCCAACTGGCGCCGCCTCGGTTTCAACCAGTCTGATCTTGCCGACGGCGGCTCGGACCGCCTGATCGACGCCAATATCGTCTGGGGCGACGAGGCGACCATTCGCCAGCGCATTCAGGCGCACTGGGACGCAGGCGCGGATCACGTCTGCATCCAGTCGATTCATCCGTCGGGCGAGCGTAGCCAGCTCGACGAGCGGATCTTCGACGTGCTCGCCCCGATGCGGGGAAAGTGATCGTACCTGAAGAGCCCGTCCCGGCAGTGGGTCTCGGAGGGCCCCTCGCCGGATGTCGTCGCGCCGATTTCTAGTGGAAGTACGGCGCTGTGCCGCCGTAGGGGCCGCGCGGCGTTTCGAAAAAGAAGCCGTTGTCGAACGGGCCGCCTTGAGATTGGTGGCTGAGCGTCGGGTCGACGAAGCGCCGCGTGTCGATCGCATCGACGTAGCGGTAGGAATACCCTCCGCGACGATGCTTCTTGTAGATCGGGACCTCGATCGGCTTCGCGCGCTTGCGCGGGGCTGCATCCGCCGAGCCGATCGGCGCAATGGCGAGGCCGACGGCAATCAGACACGAGAAGAGAAGGGTTTTCATAGGCACGCTCACTTGTGAGGCCTCACGTCCGCAACGTTAACGCGCGAGCGTGGCCGATCGGAGCAATGTCACCCTAAATTGATTAATGCTTTGTTGAGAGTGTGACCAGTCCGGGCCTTCTGCTTCAGTCGAGACCAACGTCGTGGCGCGGAGCGTGCCAGCCCGCGGCCGCCCTGATGCATCGCTCGACGTCTTCCTCGAGCATCAGCCGATCCGAAACAAGGCGCCGAGCCGCTTCACCGATCAGTCTCTGATAGGTCGCCACGTCACCGTAGCGCTCCGCGATGGAAGGCCTCGGATCGCGCGTGACGGCGCGCTCTTCGGCGCTCGTCGCAAAGGGGATCGTCGAGCCGCTGAACTCGTGCAGAGCACCATGGCCCTGGCCGCGTGCCCGCATGTTCCAGCCCGTATAGGTCGCGAGCGGCACCTGCACCATTGGCGCTCTGACGCCTGCCACGTCATTGCCGTCGGCGTCGGTAGCCGGCACCAGCACGGCATAGTGCTCGCCCGTGCGTCGCGGCGGCTCGCAGAGAATGCCCTGCTCTGCCTCGGGGCCGAAATCCAGCCGCTCAAGCGTATTGGGCTCGCGCGGCGTCGCAACGCCAGGAATACCGGGAAATTTCTCCCGCCAGCCGTCGATGTCGACCAGCGTCCCGTCTGTGCGCCGCGGCACACGGCTCTCGGGCGGCAAGGTGCCCTTGCTCGCCCACTGGTCCATGGCGTCGAGCACGGCGCGAAACAACATCGAGGTCCAGACGACGTTCTGCACGTTCTGGCAGATGCCGCGCCCGGGCGTTTTCAGCAGCGGGTCGGCAAAATGCTGGGACGACGCCCACATGTAGGCCCGCACGTTGTCGGGCAGCGCGAGATCGTTGCCTTGCGTGTCCGTGTGGACGAGGCTGCCGCGCCGCTGCCAGTACTCGGTGGCGGTCTGGGTGTGCATGATGAGCGGGTCGGTCTCCGGCCGCTTGCAGATCGCATCGCTGCGCCCCGTCAGGTGATCGGTCGACGTCGCATAGGCGAATGGGAAGGTATCGGCCGGGTTTTCGTGATCCTCGTGCTGCTGTCCGGCCGAGACGATCACGTTCGCGAAGCGATGGTTCATCCACATCTTCCCGCCGCCCGAGACGTGCGGCAGCAGCCCGTCGAAAATCTTGCCCCCCGCGGGATCGACGTTGAAGCCCCGATAGATGAAGTCGCGAATGCAGCGCCCCGTCTGTGAACGCCCCCAACCGTACGCCTTCTGCATGCCGCCGGGCAACGGATTGGCGTTGCCTGCGTCGTCCGCGCGCCCGGATTTGAGGAACGCGACCACATTGCGCACGGCCACATGCCCGAGACCGAGCACCAGCGGGTCGCGCCCCTCGTAGACGAGCTCGTAGATCCAGCCCGGCTCGAAACCGCTCGGCATATGAATGTGGACGTTCGACGGGATGATGGCCGTTTCGCCGCCCTGGTTGTCGAGCCCCGCACCGCCTTCCACCCGCGCAAACATCCATTGGTCGGGCGGCACGGGCTTACGCTCGTCGCCTGCGTACCGCCGTCGCGTGAGCTGAGCCTTCGTCGTATCGAGCGAGACCGCCGGATGCGACCGCGTCGAGGCGCGACTGGAAAGAGGAAATGTCGTCTGGCCCTTCGCCGTCGCGATGTACTCGACCCGCACCTTCCCGGTGATCGGCTGTCCCCCGTTCGTCGCCACCGGCACATCGAGCAGAAAGCGGTTGTCACCCGGCAGCAGATCCGCCTGCCATCCGGCCATGACGACCGTGTAGCCGCCTCGCATCAGGAAGCCGTTTCCGGCATGCGCCGCCGTGCGTGGATCGTTGGAGCCCGGAGCGTCGTTGAAGAACTGCAGGCAGCGGATGTTGCCGCGGTTGCCCCAGTCGAAGAAGATCCGCCGGTTGCCGCGATCGAGATCGACGGGCTTCAGGATCAGGAGATCCGTCGCGAAACGAACGAGCCCGTTGCCGTCGCGCGGCGCCTTGTCGAGATCGGTGACGCCCGCCAGGTCGGGCGCGCCCGGGTCGATCGCCATGTGTGCGCGAGCCTTGATGCGCTCATAGGCCCCGACGTCGCCGAAACGGACGCCGTCGGCGAAGGCACTTTTTTCAATCGTCGCGATTTCGATGCGGCTCGACATGTCGGCTCCCCGGGTTTGGCGTTGCCCAGGGTAGTCACGCCGGCCGCACGTGGCCAGTGTCGCGGCGTTGCAGGGTTTCCACTCTGGCGCGAAGCTAGGCACCCCCGACCAGAGCCGGGCGAGCACTTCGTGGTCTAGGCGTGGGCCCTCGCGACCCTCTCGCCGGCTGGCAGATTGTCCGCCGGTGGCAAGGCCGACGCTTCGAGCGACGCCCTGACTCGCGGCAACGCTTCGGGATGCGCCTCTTTCAGCCACGCGATCATCTTCTCGCGCACCTCGCACCTCAGGTCCCAGGCCGCGGGCGAGTTGGAGGAGCTCATCAATGCGCGCACCGTGATGGCCGTCCCTGCCGCCTCCGTGACCTGGACATTCGCGACCTTGCCGTCCCAACGAGGATTTCCTGCGAGAATCTCGTCGAGCTTTGCCCGCATCTCGTCGACTGGCGCCCGGTAGTCGAGGTTCCAGGTCACCGAACCGATGATCGCGGCACTTTCGCGTGTCCAGTTCTGGAAGGGCTTCTCGATGAAGTACGAGAGCGGCACGATCAGTCGGCGCAGATCCCAGATCCTGACCACCACATAGGTCGACGTGATCTCCTCGATCCAGCCCCACTCTCCTTCGACGATGACGACGTCGTCGAGCCGGATCGGCTGTGTGAGAGCGATCTGGATCCCCGCGATCAGGTTGGCCAGGATCGGCCGCGCGGCGAAACCGAGAACGAGACCCGCGGCACCGGCCGATGCGAAGAGACTGACCCCAACGTGCTGGACCGTGGGGAACGTCATCAGTACGGCGCCCGTCGTGATCAGGATGATGACCACCTCTCCGGCGCGCTTGAGGATCGAGATTTGCGTGTGCAGCCGGCGCGCCTCGAGATTGTTCTCGACATCGAGGCGGTTCCGACGCGTGAAATACGTAGCGAGCGTCTCGATGATCACGATGGCAGACCATCCCGTGAGCAGGATGACGCCGATGCGCAAGGCATGCCTCAGGTTTTCGGAGATCTCCGGCGTAAAATCTGCTGCCGGAAGCGCAATCGCGGCGAAAAGCAGCACTGCCATAAGACTGAGCGGCCCCTTCAGGCGCTTCATCAGGCTCGGGCCGGACGCGTACCGCGACAGCAGGCGGGAAAGTATGAAACGGACGACAAGGAAGGCGACGAGCCCGACCACGGCGGAGCCGGCCAGGTAGAGTAGGATCGCGAGTTCGATGCTTTGCGTCATGTCCAATAGGCGCGTCAGCACATCGACCGAGGCGGTTTCGGCCATCTCATCCCCCTTTCGTCCCTATCGCTTTCAAAACGCAAAAGCCCGCCGGCGCGTTCACGCCGGGGGCCTCTGGCCATTCTGAGACAGCTCGTATCTGCTCAAATTGGCGAGAAGGGGGCGCGAAAGAGGTAGAGGGACCTTCCGCTCCCGCATCATGTCATCGCCGCTACCAGGTGAGGGTCTTGGTGTTGTCCTTGAACAGCGCGCCGCCGGTCAGCTCTGGGGTGCCGACCTTGACGCCGTCGATCAAGTCACCCTGATTGACGCCGTAGTGCTTCATGCACATCGGGCAGGCGATGACCTGCGCACCCTTCTTCATCGCTTCGCCGAGCAATTTCTGATGCTCGCCGAATTTCTTGGCGTTCTTTTTGGAAAGCAGCACCACCCCCTTGTCGTTGAAGAAGAAGGTGACGGGATGCCCGCGCTCGAGCTGGTTTGTGCTGAAAACGACGGCCATGCGGGCACGATGGGCGTCGTTCGTCAGCAGATTGACGAACAGCGGATCGGTCGCCCCGGCCAGAACGGCGGGCGTCAACGGAGCCGCGACGATGGCGGCTGCGATCAGTGCGAATTTGACGAGTTTCATGATTCGATTGCTCACGGGCTGGCGCACGTCGAGCCCACGGGGCGAGCGACGGCACGGAGTATGGAAAGGATTGGTCAGGTATCGCGAGCGCTCAACTGCGGAGGACCGCGCGGACCCATGGGCCGGTCGCTGAGGTCGCTGCGCAACGGGTTGGCCAGCAGCCCGCTCGTCGTCGTGCTGAAGGCATCGCCGGCGAACACGGCAAGGCCGCTCGTTTGATCCGGCGTCGCCGCTGCGGCACAGCTCGGGCATTGCCCGCAGCAATCGGGCGCACCGGTCTTGCCGAGCGGAGGCGGGCCGCCGGCAGGGCCGCTTCCGTGACAGATCTCGAGCGATGTGATGCCGAGTAGGCCAAGCGCGATCTGCTGGATGCCTGACACGGCATGACAGGCGCCGTGGAGGCTGAGCCCCACGGCGAGAAGAAATCCGAGGAAACGATGTCTGGCCGGAACGAACAAGCTCTGCATGCCGCGCAATTGAAGCGCATGCCCGCGTTCGTCGTTTGACCCCGATCAACCGGACGCAGCCGCCGTTGCTTGGGAAGCGACCATGATCGATGTCGGATCGATAGGGTTCAGCCGCGTCCCTCGTAGGGCATGTTGGTCGCCTTGATGGTCATCTCGAACACATTCGTGTCGAGAGGCAGGCTCGCCATGTAGCGGATCGCCGAGCCGCAATGCTCCACGTCGAACACCGGCTCGGGCATGATGTCGCCGCGCGGTTGCGGCACGCCGGCCTTCATACGCCCGCCCATGTTGGTGTCGGCGTTGCCGATGTCGATCTGGCCGCAGGCGATGTTGAAGGGCCGCCCGTCGAGCGCGATGGTCTTCGTCAAGCCGGTGATCGCGTGCTTGGTCGAGGTATAGGCGACCGACATGGGGCGCGGCGTATGCGCAGAGATCGAGCCGTTGTTCACGATGCGCCCACCCTGCGGCGACTGGCCCTTGAACATGCGGATCGCCTCCTGGGCGCACATGAAGCAGGCCGTCAGATTGAGATCCACGACCTTCTGCCAGTCTTCGAGCTTGATGTCCTCCATCGGCCCGGCTGGAAGGCCCATACCGGCATTGTTGAACAGGAAATCGAGCCGGCCGAACGCATCTTTCGTTTTGGCGAACAATGCCTTGACTTGATCCTGCTTGGTCACGTCGGTCGGCACGGCGAGCATTTTGCCACCGCCCGGCTTCGCCATGGCGCAGGTCTTGTCCAGCTCTTCCTTGCGCCGTCCGGCCACGACCACGTCCCATCCGTCCGCCTGCAGGTGCAGCGCTGCAGCGCGCCCGATGCCGGTGCCACCTCCGGTGATGATCGCGACCTTGTTTGTTGCCATGGCTGGGATGCCTTCTGACGGTTGTGGATTGGACCTGGCCCGCGCGCCCGCGCGGCTCGACCGTCAATCGATCACGAAACGCCATCGGCGGGCAAGTCGCCGCGGTGACGACCGCCCGTGCGCGGGCATTGGCCGACGCGCTCCGCTGGCCTAGCATGGACCACCTGAATTCGTGCTCCAATCGGAGGATCACCCATGCCGCGCCATCCAAGCTTCGTGCCGAGTGGTGTCATCCCGGCGGTTCTGCTGCCGTTTACGGCCGATCTCGAGATTGACGAGCCCGCCTTCCGGGCGCACCTCGAGGATGTCGCCGCGACGCCCGGCCTTGCGGCCCTGACGGTCAATGCGCACTCGACCGAGGCCGCCTCGTGCACGTTCGATGAGCAGCGCCGCGTCATGGACATCACCATGGCGACCGTCGGCGACCGGCTTCCTGTCGTCCATGGCGTCTACGCCGAGGGCAGCCTCGAAGGCGCCCGCATCGCGCGCCAGGCCGCCGACGCAGGCGCCTCGGCGCTGCTGGTCTTCCCGCCGGGGCCCTTCACGCTCGGGCATCGCCCTGCCATGGTCGTCGAGCATTTCAAGCGCATCGCCGATGCGGCGGGCGACGTCCCGATCATCGCCTTCAACTATCCCCTGGCGATCAACCAGGGTTACACGACCGAGATGATCATCGAGCTCGGCGAGGCCGTGCCCACGGTGCGAGCGATCAAGGACTGGTGCAACGTCCCTGTGCAGCACGAGAGGAACATCCGCGCGCTGCAGTCACTGCCGCGCCCGATCAACGTGCTCTCCACCCACTCGTCGTGGCTCTATCCGTCGCTCGTGCTCGGTTGCAAGGGACTCCTCTCTGGCTCGGGCAGCGTCATTCCGGATTTGCAGGCGGAACTTTTCGCAGCCGTAGAGCGGAACGACCTTGCGGAGGCACGCCGCTTGAACGACCGCATTTACCCCCTCGCAGAAGTGTTCTATGCGCCGCCCGCCGTCGACATGCACAATCGCATGAAGGAGGCGCTGGTCCTGATGGGCAAGCTTCGTTGTGCTGCTGTGAGGCCGCCCCTCGCGAAGATCCCGGCCGACGAGATCGCGCGTATCAAGGCCGCCCTGGAGAGAGCCGGCCTCATCGGCTCTGCGCCGAAACGCGTGGCAGCCGAATGACGAGGCCGCTGTCGCGGCGGGCCCCCGCGCTCGTCATCTTCGACTTCGACGGCGTCGTCGCCGACAGCGAGATGCTGGCCAATACGCTGCTCGCGGACAGCATCACGACGCATCTCGGCAAGCCGACCACACTCGATGATTCGATCCGCCTCTTCATGGGGAAGCGGTGGGAGGATTGCCGGAGTGCCATCGTCGATTGGGTCGGCGCGCCGCTCCCGGAAGGCTTCGAGGAGCGGCACCGGGCCCGCTCGAAAGCCATCATGCGCCGTGACGTCGGCCCGGTTGCCGGCCTCGTGTCCTTTCTCGAAGCGAGCGGCCACCTGCCTCGCTGCGTTGCATCCTCGAGCTCCCCCGAATGGCTGAACCATTGTGTCGAGAAATTCGGCGTCCGCCACCACTTCGGAGATAGGCTCTACAGCGCCACCCAGGTGGCAAACGGCAAACCGGCCCCCGACATCTTCTTCCATGCCGCCCGCAGCATGGGCGCAGCACCCGAGGACTGCGTCGTGCTCGAGGACAGCCCGACAGGCGTCCTCGGCGCGCGTGCGGCAGGCATGACCGTGATCGGCTTCCTCGGCGCCAGCCACATTCGCGATGGTCACGCCGCGCGCCTTGCCGAGGCTGGCGCCCACCATCTTGCCGAGGACTATCGGGCGGTCGCTCGGCTCCTCGCGCCCGGGCAGAGTTGAGAATTTGGAGCGTGCCGAGGGAGGTGGCGCACCGACGCCTGCGTTGACGTGCCGGCCCGCCGAATGCCATCGTCCCGCCGACCCAGGAACGAGGAGATGGCCATGGCAAGCAGCATCGAGGCACGGGCACTGAAGGCGGCCCTGAAGGAGCCGGGCGAGATCGCGCTGCTCGATGTCCGCGAGGTCGGCACCTACAGCGAGGGCCACCCCTTGTTCGCGGTTCCCGTCGCCTACAGCCGCCTCGAGCTCGACATCGAGCGCCTGGTACCGCGCCGCGCGACGAGGATCGTCGTCTTCGACAGCGGCGAGGGACTGGCCGAGAAGGCCGCACGGCGCCTCGAGTCGATGGGCTACACCGACGTCGCTGTTCTGCAAGGCGGCGCACCGGCCTGGAAGGCCGCCGGCTTCACACTGTTCGAGGGCGTCAACGTGCCGTCCAAGGCCTTCGGCGAGATCGTCGAGATTGCGCGCCACACCCCGCGCATCAAGGCCCGCGAGCTGATCGCCATGCAGGAGCGCGGCGACAAAATGGTCATCGTCGACGGCCGGACCTGGGACGAATATCGGCGCTTCAACATTCCAGGCGGGATCAGCCTGCCGAATGGCGAGCTGGCGCTTCACATCGATGGACTCGTAAAGGATCGCGATACCCGGATCGTCGTCAATTGTGCCGGCCGGACGCGCTCGATCATCGGCGCCCAGACGCTGATCGACTGGGGCATCGAGAACGAGGTGGTTGCCCTCGAGAACGGCACGCAGGGCTACTGGCTCGAAGGCATTCCCATCGAGCACGGCGCCGACCGGCGCGCTCCGGCAGGCGACACTTCGCCGGCGGCCATGGCCGCCAAGCGCGAGCGCGCCAAGTCCCATGCCGTACGCCATGGTGTGGCCTTCGCCGATACCGCGACCGTGCTCGCCATGGCCAAGGAATCCGCGCGGACGACCTTCCTGTTCGACGTGAGGACGGCCGAGGAATTCGCGAGAGATGCTCTGCCAGCGTTCGCACATGCCCCGGGCGGCCAGTTGCAACAGGCGACGGACCAGTGGGTCGGCCTCAAAGGCGCCCGCATCGTCCTCTCTGATATGGGTGAGCTCGTTCGCGCGCCGATGACGGCAGCGTGGCTGCGCCAGCTCGGACACGAGGCAGTCGTGCTGACGGATGGCGACGCGGCGCGCTCGCCTCTTGCCGCGTCCGGCCTCGCCGACGCTCGGAAATCCAAGTTCGACGCGAGCCGCATCCGTATGCGCGAGGTGACGCCGAAGGACGTGGCGGCAATACTGGAGAATGGCTCGGGCCAAGTCATCGATGTGCGTCCGAGCATGAGCTACCGCGATGGCCACATCGACGGAGCGACATGGTCGATCCGTCCGCATGTTGCGCGCGACCTGCGCGATCCCTCGAAGCCGGTCGTGCTCGTCGCCGACGATCGTGGCGTTGCCGCGCTCGCTGCACTCGATCTCGCCGAGGCGGGCTGCGCCGATGTCGCGGTTCTCGCTGGCGGCATGAAGGCGTGGACGGGCGAGGGACGCAAGACAGTCGAGACGCCATCGACGCCACCGGATGCAGACTGCATCGACTTCGTCTTCCACACCCTCGGCCGCAACGAAGGCAACCTCGAATCGGCCCGCGCCTATCTTGCCTGGGAGATCGGCCTCGTCGATCAGCTCGACGCCGACGAGCGCGCCGCCTTCAGGCTCTAACGCGCCAACCGGCCGGCTCCCCGCAAGGGGAGTCGGTTGGCGCCACGCGGACCTCTGCCAACCGGCCGGCTCGCCGTGAGGGGAGTCGGTTGGCGCCACGCGGACCTCTGCCAACCGGCCGGCTCGCCGTGAGGGGAGTCGGTTGGCGCCACGCGGACCTCTGCCAACCGGCCGGCTCGCCGTCAGGGCAGCCGGTTGGCGCCACGAAAACTCTACTCCCCGCCCAATTCTTCGAGCAGCTTGAGGAAACTCTCGAGCTGGTCCTGCGCCAGCGCCTGCTCGGCCTGAAGCATCAACCGGAGCTTCGTCGCCAGCATCTTGGTGCGGATCGCCTCGGTTTCGGCCTTGGTCTTCGCAGCGCTCGCCTTTGCAGCCTCGGCCTCGGCGAGCAGTTTCGCGGTCCTGGCAGCAATCTCGTCGCTCTCGAACTCGGCGCGCTTGAGCTTGGCCTTCACGTGCCCGAGCGAATCCTTGAGCACCGACTGTGCCTCCTCGCGGAGCGACTTCTGGTCGTCGATCTTGTGCTCAAGAACGCGCTTCAGCGTGCCTTGCAGGCGCTCGGCGATCGGTCCGCCCGCTCCGCCCTCGCTTTGGGCCTCGACCGCCGGCAGCCCGCCGCGCGCGAGCTTGCCGCGCCTGGCCTTGACGAACACATCGACGACGAAGCGCATCACGGCAGCGGCCCGGTCGGACTGCAGCATGGTGGCGGCCAGCACCACGCCGTGCTCGGTGAAGGCCCAGGGCGGGGTACGCCGCCCTCCCCAGCCGCCGCTTGGGATCACATTTTGTGATCTCAAGTCCTCGACCTCGGCCTCGTTCAGCTCGAAGGCCCATTCGCGCGGGAAGCGGCTCCGCTCGCGCTGGCGCTTGAAGGCCTGGTTGAAGACGCGAGTTTCGGTTTCGTAGAGAGCGGCCAGATCGGAATCGAGGATGACCCGCTCGCCGCGGATCGTGTGCACGGGAACGGCTGTGCCAGCCTCCGAACCCGCGAGGTCCTTCCCCTTGACCCGCATCATTGGCTTATCGGCCATAGCTTCCCCTCTCGCCCGCTCCCGCCCGAGACGGTACCACGAGCAGGGGTGCCGAGTAGATGCTCCTGGTGCCTAACGATACACGATTTCTGATGCCGGATCATTGCTGGCACGCGGCTGGGTCGCGGGTGCCCCGGCCCGCCCTGGTGTTGCCGGCTCGCAGCCACGACCGGATTTCCCGCCGGGCGCCCCCACCTCTCAGTTTGCCCCCTCGAGCAATCGCCGAGCGATGACCTGTGCCTGGATCTCGGCAGCGCCCTCGAAGATGTTCAGGATGCGCGCATCGCAGAGCACCCGGGAAACCGGATACTCGAGCGCGAAGCCATTGCCGCCGTGGATCTGCACCGCGTTGTCGGCGTTCGCCCACGCGATACGTGCCGCGAGCAGCTTTGCCATGCCGGCCTCGAGGTCACAGCGACGTCCTTGGTCCTTCTCGCGCGCCGCGAAATAGGTGATCTGGCGCGCCACCATCGTCTCGACGGCCATCATCACGATCTTGTTCGCGACGCGCGGGAAAGCGTAGATCGCCTTGCCGAACTGATTGCGCTCCATCGCGTACTTGAGCGCCAGGTCCATTGCCGACTGCGCCACACCGACCGCGCGCGCCGCCGTCTGGATGCGCGCGGATTCGAACGTCGCCATGAGCTGCTTGAAGCCCTGGCCCTCCTGGCCGCCGAGAAGCTGGGAGACCGGCACCTCGAAACCGTCGAAGGAGATGTCGTATTCCTTCATGCCGCGATAGCCGAGAACCTCGATCTCGCCGCCGGTCATGCCCTCGGCCGGGAACGGGTTCTCGTCCGTACCGCGCGGCTTTTCGGCGAGCAGCATCGAGAGGCCGCGATAGCCCTTCTCGTTGGGGTTCGTGCGAACCAGAAGAGTCATCACATCGGCGCGGACGGGATGCGTGATCCACGTTTTCTGGCCGTAGACCCTGTAGACGTCGCCATGTTTCTCGGCGCGGGTGCGGAGCGAGGCGAGATCGGAGCCGGTATTGGGCTCGGTGAACACGGCAGTCGGCAGGATCTCACCCGTCGCGATCGCCTTGAGATACTTGGCCTTCTGCTCGTCCGTGCCGTTCTGCAGGATGAGCTCGCCCGCGATCTCGGACCGCGTGCCGAGTGAGCCGACGCCGATGTAGCCGCGTGAAAGCTCCTCCGAGACGAGGCACATCGCCTCCTTGCCCAGGCCGAGCCCGCCATGTGCCTCGGGGATGGTGAGCCCGAAGACGCCCATGGCGCTCATCTCGGCGACGACGTCGAGCGGAATGTAGTTGTTCTCGAGGTGCCAGTCGTGCGCATGCGGCAGCACCTTGTCGACGGCGAACTTGCGCATCTCCTCGCGCATCGCTGCATGCGTCTCGTCCATACCGCTGTCGCCGAACGTCGTGGCCTCTGGCTGCTCGGCGATCAGTGCAGCGATACGCGCTTTCACCTCGTCGCTCGTACCCTTGTCGATCAGGCCGGCGACGGCATCGTCCGAAGCGAACCGCGCAAGCTCGGCGGCACCCACGCCGAGCTGGCCCAGGCGGACCATCTCCACCTGGCTCATCGGTATGCCGCCGGCGATCTGCGCCAGGTATTCGCCGAAGGCCGCATCGAGAAGCAGGCCTTCCATCTCGCCGAACCGTCCGCCCTCGGCAGAGAGGTTGCGGGCCCAGCCCAGCATTTGCCGGAGCGCCTCGACATACGTTGCGAGCCAGGCGAGGCCGTGCAACGCATGCTGCCCCGCATCGGGCGAGGCCGCGGCAGCCTGTTTCTCCCGGACGCCGGCTTTCGCGAGCGAAAGGACGCGCTCGGCCGCCGTCACGGCTTGTGCGTGAGCCTCGAACGTCGACGAGCGTGCGCTGACTGCGGCCTCGGCCATCGGATCATGCTCCCAGTGTTGTGTTGCGGTGCACAATAACGCCGCCGCGCGAGGAGGCAAGATGGTGAAAGTCCGCGAGGCTAATTCCCAATCCAACTGCATCGTCGATAGAGGGCAGCAGGCCGTCGTCCGGTCCCGCTTTCCACGATGTCGCTCCTGCGGAGCACGACGAGATCCCAAGCGATCGGACTGGCGCCCTTTGTTGCGCAAAATCGCAATGAATGGAGAAATTTTTCCTTATTTGAGATGGAAAAAACCAAAATAATTGAAAAAATATTCCAAAATGGTAGACGTGACGGCGACCCACAGTGCGATTGGAGCGCGCCACATGCCGCCAGATCTCTTCACCCTCTCGCCGCGAGCAGCCTCGGTGCTCATCGGAGCCGGTCTCGGCGTCGCTTTCGGCGTGCTCGCGCAACGAACCCGGTTCTGCCTGCGTCGGGCGATTGCAGGTCCCCTGCGCGACCGCAGTGCCGCGTGGGGCATGTGGAGCGTTGCGCTGGCCGCCGCGATTGCGGGCACGGCGGCACTTCTGGCGGCTGGTCTCGTCGACCTCTCGGATCATCGCCTGCTCGCGGCGCGCCTCCCCGTGGCGGCTGTCGTCGTCGGCGGCATTCTGTTCGGCATCGGCATGGTGCTGGCGCGCGGCTGCGCCTCGAGGCTGACCGTGCTCGCGGGAACAGGGAACCTGCGGGCGCTGACCGCGGTCATCGTGTTTGCAGCCGTGGCGCACGCGACCCTGAAGGGGGTCCTTTCGCCCGTCCGGACAGCACTTGGCGCCTATGCGGTCGATCTAGGGAGCGTCACCTCGCTTGCAGCACTGCCCGGCGGTCGTTTGCTGTGGTCGGCCGTGGCGATCGCAGCGCTTCTCGTCATCGCCGCGCGCTCGGACGCCCGGCCGTTTCACCTCGCTGGCGCGGCCTTGATTGGGGCCCTGGCCCCGCTCGGGTGGTGGGCGACGGGCTGGCTCCTGCGCGACGACTTCGAGCCGGTCCCCGTGGAAAGCATCGCGCTCACCTCGGCTGGCGCCGAGACGCTGTTCTGGTGGGTCGCCAGCACGGCCATTCAGCCGACCTTCGGCGTGGGCTTCCTGGCCGGCGTCGTCTCCGGCAGCGCCATCGCCGCCCTCGTCGCGCGCGAGTGGCGGCTCGTCGGCTTCACCGAGGAGACCCCCACCGGACGCTACCTCGCAGGCGGCGCCCTGATGGGCGTGGGCGGCGTGCTCGCCGGCGGTTGCACCATCGGCGCCGGCCTCGCGGGCGCGTCGACGCTGAGTATCGCCGCCATCCTTGCACTCGCCTCGATCCTCGTCGGCGCTGCGCTTGCGCGCTGGGCCCTCAGCGTCGAGAGGCCGCGCACCGCCGCACTGATCGACGCGGCGAGTGCAGGGGCCGTCTTTACCCCCTGATCTCGCCGCCGGTTGCGCGCTTCACCTCCGCGATCACTTTTTTGGCGACCGCGTCGATGTCCTCGTCCGTCAGGGTCTTCTCGCTGGGCGACAGCGTGACCTCGATGGCGAGCGACTTCTGATCGGACCCGAGGCTTCCGCCCTCGAACACGTCAAACACCTTGACGCCGGAGATCAGCGCCTTGTCCGCCCCTTGCGCTGCTTTGAGGACATCGCCGGCAGCGACGCCCTTGTCGAGGACGAACGCGAAGTCGCGTGTCACCGGTAGCAGATCGCTCGCCGCAAGCGGCGGCTTCGCGCGCGATCTCTTCTTCTCGCGCGGCAGGGCGTCGAGGAACACCTCGAATGCGGCAGCGGTGCCTGCGATGTCCATCAGCTTCAGCGTCGCCGGATGCAGCTCGCCGAAGTGCGCCAGCACCACTTTGGGCCCGAGGCGCAGCGTCCCCGACCGCCCCGGATGGTACCAGGCCGGCGCATCGCGTGTGATCTGCGCTTTCGATGCGTCAAAACCGAGCGCCACCAGCAAGGCGACGGCGTCGCCCTTCACGTCGAACCACCCGGCGGCGTCTGCCGCGCCGTCCCAGTGCCGGCCCGCTCCGGCGAGGCCGACCGCCCCCGCGCGGACGCCGGCTGCCGCCATCAGCTGGTCCTTCTCGCCGTCGCCGCGATAGGCTTGCCCCACCTCGAACAGCGAGATGTCGCCGAAGCCGCGGTTGTGGTTGCGGTGCACGGCCGCAAGCAGGCCCGGCAGCAGCCCCGGCCGCATCGTGGTCATCTCGGAGGAGATCGGATTGGCAAGCTGCAAGGCTTCTGCGCCGCCGCCGAAGTGCTCGGCTTCCTCCTGCTTGATGAACGACCAAGTTACGGCCTCGACGAAACCGCGCGAGGCGAGAGCCCGGCGCGCACGCCTCACCCGGCGCTGCCCTTCCGTGAGCGTGGCACGCGTGACGCCGCCGGTCAGGCGCGGCAGCGGCTCCGACGCGATCGACTCGAGCCCCGCGATGCGCGCGACTTCCTCGATGAGATCGGCAGGCCCATGGATGTCGGGTCTCCAGCTCGGCGCCGTGACCTTGAATTTCGGCCCCGAGCCCTCGATGACGAATCCGAGCGCCTCCAGCGTGCGACGGATCTCGGCGTCCGCCAGCTTGATGCCCATCAGCTTCTCGACGCGGCCGAACTCGAAGTCGACCGTGAACGGCTTGATCGGTGGCGCGCCGGCAATGCTGCGCTTCGACGGTTCACCGCCCGCCACGTCCAGCATCATGCGGGTCGCGAGGTCGAGCCCCGGCTCGATGTAGGCTGGATCGACCCCGCGCTCGAAGCGGTAGCGCGCATCGGTTTGCACGCCGGCCTTGCGGCCCGTCGCGGCCGTCCGTACCGGATCGAAGTAGGCGCACTCGATCAGGATGTTCTTCGTCTCTTCCGTGGAGCCCGTATCCTCGCCGCCGAGGATGCCGCCGAAGCCGAGCACGGCCCGGTCGTCGGCAATGACGCACATGGCGTCGTCGGTCGTGTACTCGCGACCGTTGAGCCCGAGGAATTGCTCGCCCGGCCTCGACATCCGCGCCCGGATCGCACCGACCAGCTTATCGGCGTCGTAGACGTGGAGGGGCCGCCCGCGATCGATCGAGATGTAGTTCGTGACATCGACCACGGCGTTGATCGGTTTCTGCCCGACCGCATTGAGCCGCTTCTGCATCCACGCCGGCGACGGCCCGTTTTTGATGCCGCGAATATACCGGCCCGCGAAGCAGGGGCACGCCGTGTTGTCGCCATCTGGGAAATCGAGCTTGATCTCGACGGGGCACGCATAGTCGCCCTCGACGCCCTTGATCTCCGGCTCCGGCTTCAGCGTGCCGAGCCCCGCGGCTGCGAGATCGCGCGCCACACCGCGCACGCCCGTGCAGTCCGGCCGGTTCGGCGTCAGCTTGATCTCGATGACGGGATCGGAAAGCCCGAGCACATCGACGTACCGGCGGCCCACGCTCTCGGCGAGCTTCGCGTCGAGATCGACGATCCCCGCGTGGTCCTCGGAGAGCTCCATCTCGCGTTCTGACAGCATCATGCCGTTCGAGACGACGCCGCGGACGGGCTTCTTCTCGAGCGTGATGCCGGTGCCGGGGATGTAGGCCCCGAGCGGCGCGAAGACGCCGACGAGCCCCGCCCGCGCATTCGGCGCGCCGCAGACGACCTCGACCGACGGCTTGCCCGGCTCGATCTCCACCTGCAGCACCTGCAATCGGTCGGCCTGCGGATGTCGCTTCGCCTCCAGTACACGCGCGATGGTGAAGGCCCCGAGCTTTTCACTCGGATCCTCGATGCCTTCCACCTCGAGCCCGATCTGGTCGAGCGTCCGGCGGATGTCCGCGAGCGAGGCCGTGGTGTCCAGATGGTCCTTCAGCCAGGAGAGTGTGAATTTCATGGGAGGTCTCTATCCTGCGCCGTGTCTCGCCAAGTCGCGTGCACCGGCCGATCGGCTTTTGCGTCCCCCTCGCCCTTGCGGGGAGGAGAGAGGTGGGAAAAGCGACGGTACGACCGTCAGCTCGACATCCCGCCCGCCAAGGTCGGCACGTCGAGGCAGGTGAATCCGTAGTGGCGGAGCCATCGGAGATCGGCGTTGAACATGTCTCTGAGGTCCGGGATGCCGTACTTCAGCATGGTGATCCGGTCGAGGCCCATTCCGAACGCCCAGCCCTGGTACTTATCCGGGTCGAGCCCGCACATCTCGATGACGCGCGGATGCACCATCCCGCAGCCCAGAATCTCCAGCCAGCGGCCCGGCTTGCCGATCGCCTCGGCCCCGACGTCGACCTCGGCCGAGGGCTCCGTGAACGGGAAGTGCGAGGCACGGAAGCGCATCTTCACCTCGTCCACCTCGAAGAATGCCTTGCAGAACTCCTCGAGGCACCACTTCATGTGGCCGAAGTGCGTGGTCTCGTCGATGACGAGGCCCTCGATCTGGTGGAACATCGGCGTGTGCGTCGCGTCCGAATCCATGCGGTAGACGCGCCCCGGCACGATGATGCGGATGGGCGGCTTCTGTGAGAGCATCGTGCGCACCTGCACGGGGCTGGTGTGCGTACGAAGCAGCATCGGAGCCTCGCCCTTGGCGACGCGCTCCGGCGACTTCAGGTAGAACGTGTCGTGCATCTGCCGGGCGGGATGCTCCGGCGGGATGTTGAGCTTCGTGAAATTGAGGTCGTCCGTCTCGATGTCCGGCCCCTCGGCGATGGCGAAACCCATGTCGGCGAAGATCTCGGCGATCTCGTCGAAGACCTGCGAAATCGGGTGGATGCGCCCATCCGCGACGGGGCCCGGACGCACGGGAAGAGTTACGTCGGCGCGCTCCGAGGCGAGGCGGGCGGAGAGAGCCTGCTCTTCCAGTGCGCGTTTGCGCGTCTCGAGCGCCGCCGTGACCCGGTCGCGCATCTGGTTGACGGCCGCGCCGAAGCTCTTGCGCTCCTCGGCCGGCATCTTGCCCAGTCGGCTCATCAACTCGGGAATGCGCCCCTTGCGTCCGAGCGCCGAGATGCGCACTTGCTCGATGGTGGCGAGGTCTGCCGCAGCCGTGATCTCGGCGACGAGCTCGCTTTCGATGGCGCTCAGATCCGTTCCGGACATCCTGACCTCGCTGCAAATGCCGAATGCCGAAAGGAGCATGCCCCTTCCGGCCCGGCCAACCGTAATCGAGTGATTGGACCTCAGGCCGCCTTGACGGCAGCCTGTGCCTGATCGACGAGCGCCTTGAAACCGCTCGCGTCCTTCACCGCGAGATCGGCCAGCACCTTCCGGTCGATCTCGATCCCGGCGACCGAGAGACCGTGGATAAATCGACCGTAGGTAAGACCGTGCTCGCGCGCCGCGGCGTTGATGCGCTGGATCCAGAGCGCACGGAAGTTGCGCTTGCGCACCTTCCGGTCGCGATAGGCGTACTGCATCGCCTTCTCGACCGCCTGCTTGGCGACCCGGATCGTATTCTTGCGGCGGCCGTAGTAGCCCTTGGCCTGCTTCAGAACTTTCTTGTGCTTTGCATGGGCCTGAACGCCCCGCTTGACGCGCGCCATGATGCTGGCTCCGAGATGAAAGGGTGAGAGGATCGGGTGAAGTCGCGAGTGGGCGAATGCGTGAATTCGTCAGTCCGTGCGCTGAGTTGCCTCCCCACGCACTCGCGAATTCACGCAGTCACGCAGCTACGGGCTTACCTGTCGTAGGGCATGTACTTCTTGACGATCGCGGCGTCGGAGTCGTTCAGCACCATGGTGCCACGCGCATTGCGCACGAACTTCGCCGTCCGCTTGATCATGCCGTGCCGCTTGCCGGCAGCCTGGGCCTTGACCTTGCCCGTCCCCGTCATCTTGAAGCGCTTCTTGGCGCTGCTCTTCGTCTTCAACTTGGGCATTTTGCTTTGTCCTTTCTGGTGGGCCGGGTGCCGTCTCGCAATGCGAGCCGAACCCGCGCTGTCCGTGCGAGGCAGCGACAAGGCCCTCGGTGGGTTCTTGAAAAGCATTCCGAGCCGCCACGGCATGCCCCGCCGGACGGCTCCAGCCACGGCTTATAGGCGAGACGTGGGGGGCGAGGCAAGAGGCGGAACGGTTAACGCAACACGTGCGTAGGGCGACGCTGCGGAGCGCACGTTGGACGGGCGGCCTGTCATGGAGCCTCGGTCGCGTCGCCTGGGTCGGCGACCATGGTGAAGAATGCCTCAAGACAGTGGCCTTGCCGAGCGATCCGCGCCGACGCAGGGCCCGGGAGATACGACGACATCTGGCCATGCTTGTCTGTTCTCAATGATATGTTATACTGTTTCATAATTCGATGATGCTGGTGCCATTCGGATCTGGGGGAAATGCAGATGGCTTGGGGCTTTCAGCGGTTGAGCCAGCTTGCGCGGCGAGCCGCGCGCGTGACGGCGCCGCTCTCGATGGTGGGCTTTCTGGCGACGTCGCCGGTCGCCGCCGGCCATGATGTCTTTCACATCTTCAGTCCCACGGTCGAGGCTGGCCACTGGGACGTTGAGGCGCTGAGCGCGTTCGCTTTCAAACGACCAGTCCCGGAAGTCGGTGAACATGCGGCGCCGCGTGCAGCGGCCGAGCTCGGTGTTCATGCTGGCGTGACGGATTTCTGGATGGCCAAGCTTGCCCTCGGCGCGGAGCGCGAAGAGGGTGGCAGCCTGGCTCTTACCGCCGTCGCGCTCGAGAATGTGTTCCGGTTCACGCGCACGGCGAGGGGCCCGGTGGATTTCGCCTGGTTCACGGCGGTCGGTGCTGGCCTTGGCAGCGAGTCCACCAATGCCGTCGAGTTCGGGCCGATCGTCAGCTATGCCGCAGGCCCCACGTCGCTCGTCCTCAACCCATTCTTCGAGAAGACGTTCGGCAAGAACCACGAGGAAGGCATCGCATTCACCTACGCATGGCGATTGGCCCACCAGATCGCCCGCCAATTGAGCGTCGGACTCGAGGGTTATGGCGAGATCGAGAACATTGGCAACGCGCCCGATGTCCAGCACCAGGTCCATCGTATCGGTCCGGTGCTCTATCTGGGCAGCCTGCATGGTGCGCAGTCATCGCCTCATGGGCACGGCGCCTCTGCATCGACCGTCGGCGGACATGATCACAACGCGCATGCCGGACAAGGGCTGGGCGAGTGGCGAGCTGAGATCGGTGTGCTCTTTGGCCTTACGGAGGCAACGCCCGGCACTGCGCTGAAGCTGAACGTCGGCCTGGAGTTCTAGCGCCGGCCAAAGTCATCTCGGCCGCGCACCCGCTTGCCGCTGATCGCAGTCTTCAGCCTAGCAGATCGAACAGCATCGGGATCAGCGGCAGGTCGGCCGGCGGCATCGGGAATTCCGCAAGCTTCGCGGCACGCACCCACTTCACAGCTTGGCCTTCTTGCGGCCTGATCTGCCCTTCCCACTTGCGGCAAAGAAAGAGCGGCATGAGCAAGTGGAATTTTTCGTAGGTGTGGCTGGCGAAAGTGAAGGGCGCGAGACAGGTGTCGCAAACCTCGATCGACAGCTCCTCGCGCAGCTCCCGCACGAGCGCCTCCTCCGGCGTCTCGTCCGGCCCGACCTTGCCGCCTGGGAATTCCCAGAGCCCGGCCATGCTGCGTCCTTCCGGCCGCTGTGCGATCAGCACGCGCCCGTCGACGTCGATCAAGGCCGCGGCAACGACGAGGAGGATGGGTTTGGACATCGCAAGCGCTCGCATCGTGCTGGTCGGGCCTCGGCCGGCGTGCGGTCGCCCGCGCGAAGCTGGCCTATCCACCGTGCGCCGAGATGCGCTGCGTAGCACGAAGTTGCGCGCTGCCGAAACCGTCGGCAGCCGGCACGCCTCCCCCGCCGCTCACCGGATCACCGGAGCGGCGCGCCTGAGGGTGGGCCGGCACCCGCCGCATTGAGCTGGCGCGCCGCGACTCGCTCGCCACACGGGCACTTCGAGACCCGGACTTTTCTCGCGCCTGATCGTCGGCGCTCTCCGGCTTTTCCTCTCGCTTCGATGCGCGCGACGGTACGGCATTGTCAGGCACCAGGACCGGTGGTGCCTCGGACACCTTGTCCAGGGTGGCGGTGGTGATAGCCGAGGTCGGGGTCGTCCCCGCCGCTGCCGCATAGTAGGCGCGCCGCTTGTCCTCGTCCTCGAGCTCGCAGGCGGGCGCGATCCAGTTCCCTTCCTCGTCGACCACCACGCTCGGGTCGCTTGCCGGGCCGCCGTGCGCCACCGGACGCAGCACGGGCAGCCGGCGCTCTGCCACGCCCGTTTCCCCGGGCAATCCGTCCGCGATCTTGTAGCGCAGACCGCAGAGGACGATCCGCGGCGGCACGTGCGTGCGCTCGAAGCTTTCGTAGGCGGGCTTCAGGTCGGCCCATGTATGAGCCCACTCGTTCGCCGCATGCCGCGCCATGTTCTCGTCCGTCATGCGGAACGGAAAGATGTGCACCGCGAACCGATCCTGCCCGCCGGCAAGAGCCGCGCGCGCAAGGCCGTAGATCTCGTCCTGAACCGGATCGGTCATCGCGAAGCAACCCACCGAGGAGCAGCCGCCATGTAGTAGAATATAGGATCCGGTCCGGCTGAGCATCTGGTCGTGGCGGTTCGGAAACCCGAGATTGAAGGCCCGCCGCCAGCGTCCGACCAGACGGGTCTGCGGCACCCCCACGCTGTAGAAGCCTTCCGGGCTCTGCTTGTCGCCCTCCTTGAGCTTCGGGCCCAGGCTCCCATACCAGTGACAGATCGGATAGGTCGCGAGCCGACCGAACGTGCCGCTCGCATTCTGCACCCAAAGCTCGAGCTCGGACTCGGCCTTGAAGATGCGGATGTAGATGGGGCGGCCCGCGACGAGACCTTTGCTCTTCAGCCGCTCGTCGAGCTTTGCCAGATCCGGTGTTCCGGGCAGTGGCAGCTCATTGCGCGTAAACCGCCGCTGACGCTCGACCCGGTCCGGCGCGACATCCTTCAGCACGACCTCGAGTGCCAGAGCATGGATCGGGGCCACGGCTACCGCCAGGGCCGACACGGCCAGCAACCGTCCGCTCATCGCCCGGATGATGCTCTTGCCGAATCCCACGCCAAGCCCTCGCCGCCGAAACCCAGCGTCCGCCGATCGCCGGCGAAGCTGCCTGGTAAGCCGCCCGTCGATGACGGGCGGCAGCCCTCTGCAGACTGTCGTATCGTGGTGGTCCGGGCGCAGCAAGACCCTGAGGCCCATAGACCACAGGTCAAATGCCGCCGGCTGTCAGTTGTTCGGCGCCGTAAAGCTGAAAGCTGGCGTCGAGCCTTTGGCGCCTGCCGACATCATGCCCCCGAGAAGCCCGGAAATGCTGCCCACCGAGCGCGGCGCGGGCGCCTGCTGCGCGCCCTGGATCGAGGCGACGGCACGCATCTTGGGGCCGGGTGCTACCACCTGGGCCACGTGCTGATCTCCGGAAGGCAGAAACGGCGTCACAGCCAATCGCTCGAGCTGCGGGCAGGAGGCGATGGGATCGAGGCTTCGCAGTGAGGCATTCTGCACTGGTCGCGCATTGACGACGTAATTGCGGCCGCACACCAGCACGGGCGGCGTCTGCCGCGTCTGCTCGAAGTAGTCGTAGCCCTCCTTCATCGTCTTCCAGAAGGCGAACCACTTGGAGGTCCTGTGGCGCGCCATGTTCGCATCCGTCATGCGGAACGGATAGGCGTGCACGTCGAAGGACGCATTGCCGCCATCGAACGATTCGCGCGCCAGCGCATAGATCTCCTCGATAAGCGCGTCAGTCATGGCATAGCAGCCCGCCGATTTGCACTTCCCGTGCACCATGAGCGCGCTGCCCGTACGTCCGTGCGCCTTGTCGTAGGCGTTCGGATACCCGAGGTTGAAAGCCAGATGGAACATCGAGTTCGGGTTCATCTGGCCTTTCTGGATCGTATAGAAGCCTTCCGGCGCCTGCCTGTCGCCTTGAGCTTGTTTCGGGCCCAGCTCCCCTGACCAGGTGCAGATCGGGTAGGTCTTGAAGTGGTAGAAGTGCCCGTCGTCACGGCGCTTCCACACTTCGAGCTCGGATTCTTCCTTGAAAATCCGGACGAAAATGGGCGCTTCCGGCTTCATGCCCTTCTTGCCGAGAAGCATCATGGCTTCTTTCGACAGCGGGCGTGTAGCAGGAAGAAGCTCAGGAGCACCTGAGCAGCCTGCTGCTGCAATAGCCAGGGCCAGCCCAACGGCAATGCCGGCAAAACGATTGATCATGGTCCCCAGGATGTCCGAACGCACTACAACAGAGTCCCCCAGGCAGGGCGCTCGCATCTCGAATCAACGAGGTTAATTTAGAGTTAACGCACCCACGTTGCCAAGACTCGATAGACGCCCTCGACGATCCTGCGCCCGCCGACTGAACGGCGTGTGCCTACGGGGGAGAGTCTTCCCGCTTCGGGTGGCTGCGGCATGACGCCAATGCGGCTGGAAAGCGGCGACGCCGCACCGCGTTCGGGTTTCTGCGCGCCGTGGTCCATCGATCACACTAACGCTCTGGACGAGCCCTAGCGCCAGCCTCAGGCCTTCGCCTTCTGCCGCCTCGCCTCCATGGCCGGCCGCATCGTGATGACGAGGCTCGCCGCGAAGGCGTCGTCGAGCTCCTCCTCGCCACCCGAGAGAAGGCGATACCAGAACGCGCCGTTGAGCAGATCGATGGTCGTCTCGACATCGAGGTCCGCCCGGAACTGGCCGAGCGCGATGCCGTGCCGCAGCGTTTGCTTGAACAGCGTCCGGCGCGATGCGACGAAGACTCCGTAGAACTTGAGGCGGAACTCGGGGTCGAGCTGCGCCTCGGCCAGGAGCCCCTGCATCGTCCGGCGCACGAGCGGCGTTGCCACGCTGGCGAAGAGCTGCCTCAGGAAGTCCTCCAGGTCGCCGAAGGCATCGTCCGTGGGCGTACGCGGCGGCAGACGTGGCAGCACACGCTCGGTATAGGCGGCGAGCACCACGTCCGCCTTGCCGCCCCACCAGCGGTAGATCGATTGCTTGCCGACCTTCGCTTCCGAGGCGATGCGCTCGATCGAGATCTTGTCGTAGCTCTCCGTTTCCAGAAGGTGAGCCGAGGCATCGAGGATCGCTTGCCGGGTGGCATCGCTGCGAGGCCGACCCGGTGGTCGAACGGCTTTGGTTGGCGGTTGGCTCATGGTCGGCTCAGACGCATCCGTTGGCATGGCACGTAAATACGCGACGTACCGTACCGTGAATCGCCCCGAAAGTCGCCAGCGAGGGGCTCCGTGCGGCCCTTTGGCCGGCGGAACCCGCCTTTCCGATCACGCTTATTTGTAAACGAAACGATCCGTTCTATATTTACGGGGACGGGGATCGGACATACAGTCTCTTCATCAGGCACCGGAGGGGATCCTCCGGCACGGAAACGAGAGGCCCGTCCCAACCGACGGAACCCACAGGTCAACGCTATGAAGACCATTTTCGCAACGCTGCTCGCGCTAGGACTGTTGTCCACCGCCGCGAGCGCCCAGTGGTGTCCGCCGGGGGCGGGCTACGGCAAGCGAGCCGCTGTCGAGGCCCCGGCGGTCGCTGTGGCTCCGGCTCCTGCTCCGGTCGAGCCGGCACCCGCGCCAGAGCCCGCGCCCGAGCAGCAGCCCGCACCTGAGCCGGCGCCGCCGAAATGAGGCGAGGCGCTGTCGGCAGACGCGGCGCGTGAGCTTCGAAGCTATCGGAGCGCGTCGGACCTACCCACCACGGAATATGGAGCTCGCTACCACACGTCCATTCGGTTTCTTGGCAAGGCATGGCGACTGGCCCGCACGAGCTTGCTCTTGCGGGCCTTTTTTTTGTGGCGCATCTAGCGGCGAGTGATCCGCGATCCGACCGGCTCCTCGGAGGGAAGTCGGATCGCGAAACGAGAGACAACAAGCCATGACGAAGCCCCTCGCGCCGGAAACGATTGCGGCACAAGCCGGCGGCCATATCGACGGGCCGACCGGAGCCGTGGTGCCGCCGATCCATTTCGCGACCACCTTCGAGCGCGATCCCGACAACCAGTACCGCAAGGGCTACGTCTACGCCCGGCCGGACAATCCGTTGACTAGGAACGTCGAGGAGGTGCTGTGTGCCCTGGAAGGCGGCGAGCGCGCCCTTTTGCTCGGCTCCGGCATGTCGGCGGCAACGTGCGCGTTCCTCGCCCTCGAGCGTCCCGCCCACGTCGTCGCACCGGAGGTGATGTACTGGGGCCTCAAGAAATGGCTCGCCGAGGATGCGCCCTCGCTCGGCATCCGTGCGACCTTCGTCGATGCAACCAGCCTCGCTGCCATCGAACGGGCGATCGTGCCGGGCGAAACGCGGCTGATCTGGATCGAGACGCCGGCCAATCCGACGTGGGGCGTCACCGACATTCGCGCGGCAGCGGATCTCGCGCACCGGGCCGGCGCGCTGCTTGCAGTCGATTCCACCGTCGCAACGCCCGTTCTGACGAGGCCGGTCGCGCTGGGCGCCGACCTCGTGATGCACTCGGCAACGAAATACCTGAACGGCCACTCGGACGTGCTCGCCGGCGCGCTCGTGTTCGCGAAGGCGGGCGCCTGCGCCGACCGCGCCGCGCGTCTCCGCGCCATGCTCGGCACCGTCATCGGGCCGATGGAAGCCTCGCTGCTGCTGCGCGGCATGCGCACGCTGCCCCTTCGCGTGCGCCATCAGTCTGCGTCTGCCCTGGAGATCGCTGGACACTTCGCCAGCCATCCGCGCATCGAGGCGGTGCTCTACCCGGGCCTCCCCGACGATCCGGGTCACGCCGTCGCGGCAAGCCAGATGTCAGGTGGCTTCTCGGGCATGCTCTCGGTTCGGGTGAAGGGCGGTGAGCCAGCGGCCATCCGCGCGGCGGCCAACGTGAAGCTGTGGAAACGGGCGACATCGCTCGGCGGCGTCGAAAGCCTGGTGGAGCATCGCGCCTCGGTCGAGGGGCCGGGAACGCCCTGCCCCGCCGATCTGCTACGCTTGTCGGTCGGCCTCGAGGCGCCGGCAGATCTGATCGCCGACCTGGAACAGGCGCTGATCGCCAACGCATGACATGCGGCACGCTTTGTCGCGCCTTGGTCTCGCGATGAGGTTTTATCGGCCTAAATGAAGGCCTTGTTTCTTCTTTTTGATGCCACGGTTGTCGCCATACAGGGCCCTCGACGGGGAAGGAGTGTCGAAGGGAATCGAGGACCTGATGCTGAAGGCTATGAGATTTGCAGCCGTGCTGTCGGCTGCGGGGGTAACTGCAGCGGCTGCCGCACCGGCTGTCCCGGGCGGTCTGATCATGGCAGGCGCCGCCGCCCATGCGCGCATCGGTGCACAGTCCCCCGGCTCGTGCGGATCACCGTCGTGCCAGTTTGCTCGCGGCAGGCAGCGTGGCTTGGTCGCCGTCGCTTATCGCGGGGATGACGACAGCTCGGACGAGACCGCCGACAAGGACGATGCGGACGAGAGACCCGCGCGCGCCTCGCGCTCGAAGCGGACACCTCGGCACAAGGAGCGCGGCGGCCGCGACTCTGCCGATGCCCCGCGCAGCTGCCTCACCAGCCCTGCCCGCGCCCTGCTCGACCGTATCGAAGGACGATTCGGACAGGTGCGTGTGATTTCCACTTGCCGCCCTGGCGCCACCATTGCGGGCACAGGGCGTCCCTCGCGCCACGCGAGCGGAAATGCCATCGATTTCGATGCCGGCGGTCGTAAGGCGGCGATCGTCTCGTGGCTGATCGCCAACCACAAGGCCGGCGGCACGATGACCTACTCCGACATGAGCCACATCCATGTCGACATCGGTCGCCATTTCGTCTCGCTCGCAGCACGTAGCCATCGCGGCGGCACCAGCCGTCGTAGCGCCGCGCGCACGCATCGCCGCGGTAGTGACCGCGCGACCCTGGCCCACGCCGATTGAGAAAGAGGACTAAGCCTCGCAGAAGCGCGCGTCGGGAAGGGCCAGCGACCCTCCCGTGCGCCGCACCGCACGCCCCGGGCGAACTCTCAGACACCGAGACCGCGGGCCACGTCCCGGAACGTGACGACCAGCACGTCCCGGTAGGCGGGCTCGCCCGCGTTGATCGGCTCGATCGGGGTGACGCCGTGATAGACGCGCGAATCGTTGACGATCGCCGCATCGAACGGATCGGTCAGCGTGAAGCTGCCGAGATCCCTCTTGTCGAGATCGGCGATCGTCGTCGTGCCGCTCTTGATGTTGTGCCGCTTGACCAGCAGCACGAGCACCCAGTCGACGCCGTCGCGGTGCATGCCCTCCGGTGTCGGCTTGCCGGCCTCGTCGGGGCCGGCCTCGATCCGGAACTGGTGTACTTCCGCCTTCCAGCCGGTCACCAATGGTGACAGCGGGCTGAACAGCCGCCCGCAGAAGCTGATGATGGTCCCGAGCGCGGCACCGCTGCCGATCTCGTCGGCCACCGGCGCGAAGTGCCGTTCGATGCCGCCGTTGAGCGGATTGTAGTCGGTCGTCTGGTAGTGCGGCTGATGCGGCTGGCGCTCGGCCGTCCCGTCTCGCCCCACCACGTAGACCGCGTGCCGGCGACGGCGATAGCGCCCGCCGTCCGCCATGTAGGTGTCCATCTCGAGATCGCCCCAGCTCGCCGCGAGCCGGTCCCAGTCGGCGAGCGATCCCGCGGCCTCGAGCATGGCGCGCATATCGCTGCCTTTCACATAGACGAAGCCCGAGCGGGCAAGCGATCCGTCGAAGGCGGTGCGGGGCGTTGGCAGAAGGTCGGCCATGGCAGGTCCGGTCCGGATGGCGTTGTCGGGGCTCGCATCCCCGCCCCGGGGGGCGAGCGATGCGATCAAGCCTTTCAATATAGGGCCTTTGCCCGCCGCCCGCGAGCCCGCTTGTTGCTGTCCTCGCACCCCGGCCATTGCCCGGCCGCGGCGAAGGGCGGATAGTGGCCCGGGCCGAACCGACGGAGCGCCGCCATGCCAGGTCTTGCCACTGCCTCGTCTCCTGCCGCGCCCGATAAGGGGCTCGTCTTCGTCGGGTGCGATCTGGCCGCGTCGGGACCGCCTGCCGCGGCCCGGCAGCGGCGTGAGGTGGTCGTCTCCGGCAGGCGCGTCCGGACGGTCGACGTCCATGCCCATTGCGCTGTCCCGGCTGCCCTCGCGCTGATGGGCCAGAAACTCGGCGGCCCGGGCCTGCGCACCGATCTCGACATGACGAGCGAGGTCGCCCTGCGCCTGTCGATCATGGACGCCCAGGGCATCGACATCGAGGCGCTGAGTATCAATCCCAATTGGTATGCGATCACAGACCGCGACCAGGCCCGCCGCATCATCGAGATCCAGAACGAGGCGCTGGCCGAGGCTTGCGCCGCCAACCCCGATCGCTTCGTGGCATTCGCGTCCGTCGCCCTGCAGTTCCCCGATCTCGCCGCCGAGCAACTCGTCGAGGGCGTCAGGCGCTACGGGCTGAAGGGGGCGGCGGTGGGCGGCAACGTCGCGGGGGCCGAATTGAGCGACCGGCGCTTCGATCCCTTCTGGGCCAAGGCCGAGGAGCTGGGCGTCCTGGTCTTCATCCACCCGCAAGCCGATGGAGCGCCGTCCCAGCTCGCATCCCGCTTCAAGGGCAACGGTTACCTGTCGAATGTGATCGGCAATCCGCTGGAGACGACCATTGCCCTGGCGCACCTGATCTTCGAGGGCACGCTCGACCGCTACCCCGGCCTGAAAATCTGCGCCGCGCACGCGGGCGGCTATCTGCCGTCCTACCTCGGCCGCTTCGATCGCGGCTGCCCGGTGCGGCCGGATCTCTGCCAGGGCGGAACCCACGGGCCGATTGAGAGGTGCCCGTCCGATTACGCCCGCCAGATCTACTACGACACGATGGTGTTTCGTCCGGAAGGCGTGCGCCATCTCGCCGCCGAGGTCGGCGCCGGCCAGCTCATGGTCGGCACCGACTATCCGTATCCATGGACCGAGACGGCCATCGATCTGATCCTCGAGACACCGGGCCTCACGGACGACGAGCGGGTCGCCATTCTCGGCGGCACGGCAAGCCGGCTCCTGGGACTGGAGCCGGCCACGCGCGCTTGAGGCCGGTTCAGGCGCCCGGCAGCTTGAAGAAGCTCGTCGCCACCAGGATCTTGTTCTCCTGGCGCACCAGCGCACCGAGCTCGCCCGACTTCTTCACGTAGGCGAGCCATTCGGCGTCGGCCCAGAGCGCCTCGCGCCGCGCCGTGCGGTCGGCCAGGTCCTTGTAGGCCCAGACGTGCACGTAGGAATTCACGTCGCCCACCTCCGTTGTCGCATAGAGGACCGGCTTGCCGAGAATGCGCGATTGCGGCGCGAAGCCCATCTGCTCGTAGAGCGCGAGGTGCGCCTTGATCGTGCCGGGCTTCAGGAAGTAGGTGCGGTGGTCGAAGATCATGCGAAGACTCCTCGGGTTGATGGGCCGCGACCGCGGCAGGCCCGCACTGTTCGCGCTCGCGCCGCCTCTTGCAAGACGATTGGCGCCATTGACGGGAAGCTTCCCGCCTGCTGCGTTCCGCGGGACCCTTGAACATCATCGGACCCGAGAATGTCGAACCCGCTGCTGCTTGCGCCGCTCACCATCCGCGACGTCACCCTGAAGTCCCGCATCGTCATCTCTCCGATGGCCACCTACTCGGCAGTGGACGGCATCGCCAACGACTGGCACCTCGCGCACTACGGACGTCTGGCGCTGGGCCAGCCAGCCTCGCTGATGGTCGAGGCGACGGCTGTGACGGCCCAGGGCCGCATCACCAACGGCGATCTCGGGCTCTGGTCCGACGCACACATTCCGCCGATGAAGCGGCTCACCGATTTCATGAAGGCGCAGGGCGTGGTGCCGTCGATCCAGCTCGCCCACGCCGGCCGCAAAGGCTCCATGCAGCGCCCCTGGCACGGCAACGGTCCGATCACAGACGCCGACAAGGCCCGGGGCGACAAGGTCTGGGACATCGTCGGGCCAACGGCCGAGCCGATGGATGAAGGCTACATCACGCCCCACGCGCTCAGCCCCGACGAGCTGAAGACCCTCGCCGGCCAGTGGGGCGACGCCGCCCGGCGCGCCATCGACGCCGGCTTCGAGATCGTCGAGATCCACAACGCGCACGGCTACCTCGTGCACCAGTTCCTCTCGCCGATCTCGAACAAGCGCAACGATGCCTTCGGCGGCGACTTCGCCGGCCGCACACGCTTCCCGCTCATGATCGCCGAGGCCGTACGCGCCGCCGTGCCCAAAGGTACGCCCGTGTTCCTGCGCGTCTCGGCCGTCGACGGCATCGACGGCGGCTGGTCAATGGACGACACCGTCGCCTACGCTAGGCTTCTCAACGAACGCGGCATCGACCTCGTCGATTGCTCATCAGGCGGCTTGCGCGGCTCGGCAACCACCGCACGCATCAAGCGCACTTGGGGTTTCCAGGTCCCATTCGCCGAGCGGGTTCGGAAGGAGGCCGGCGTACTCTCCATGGCCGTCGGCCTGATCCTCGACCCGCATCACGCCGAGGATGTGCTTCAAAAAGGCGGCGCCGACCTGATCGCCATCGGCCGCGAGGCCCTCGTCAATCCGAGCTGGCCGCAGATGGCCGAGATCGCACTCGGCGTGACGCCGTCGGACGCCATGGACCGCTGGCCCGAGCAGTATTCCTGGTGGCTGAAACATCGTGAGACGGCCCTCGCCCAGGTCCGACGCGACGTCGGCGAGACATGGCGAGGCTGAAGGAGACGACCCGTCAGCCTCGAACTGCCTGAGACTGGCGCCGAGCGCCTGTGCCGCGATCCCCCCAGCCACACTCCCACTCCATTGGCACTGCGCCCCAACTCTGCTTAGCTGCGGCCACGGATGCGATGGCGGGTGCCGTGAGGACGGCGGCCCGTGCTGGAGAGAGCGCACATGAAGCTGATGATGTTCAAGCGCGGCTGGGACACCCGCCTCGGTCTGGTCACAGGGGATACCGTGATCGACGTCGCCGCCGCCGATCCGAGCCTGCCGGCCGACCTGCTCGGCCTGATCCAGGCCGGCGACTGGGCCATGGCCAAGCTGCGGGACATCCCGGCCCGGGCGCCTCAGTCCACCAAGTCGCCGCTGTCGTCGGTGGAGCCCGCATTGCCGATCGCCAGGCCGCCCAAGTTCATCTGCGTCGGCCTCAACTATCTCGAGCACGCCAAGGAGGGTGGCCACGCCCCTCCGACGTACCCGTCGTTCTTTCCACGCTGGTCGAACTCGCTCGTCGCCGCGGAGGCGCCCGTCATACGCCCGAAAGTCTCGACCCACCTCGATTACGAATGCGAGCTGACCATCGTCATGGGCAAAGGTGGTCGCCACATCCCGGAGACATCGGCGCTCGGCCACGTATTCGGCTACACCATCTTCAACGACGTGTCGGTGCGCGATTTCCAGCGCAAGACCTCGCAATGGCTGCCCGGCAAGAACTTCGACGGGACCGGTCCGCTCGGCCCGTGCGTCGTCACTGCCGACGAACTGCCTGCCGGTGCTTCGGGCCTGAACATCATGACGCGCGTCAACGGCGAGACCATGCAGTCGTCCAACACGTCCGACATGATCTTCACCGTCGCCAACATCATCGCGACACTGTCGGCATTCATGACGCTGGAAGCTGGCGACCTGATCGCTACGGGCACGCCCTCGGGCGTCGCGCACGCGAGGAAGCCGCCCGCCTGGATGAAGGCCGGCGACACCGTCGAGATCGAGATCGAGAAAATCGGCATTCTGAGGAACAAGATCGTCGACGAGGTGTGATCCAGCACCGCCTTTCGTACGCTGCCTCATCTCCACCCCGGATCGTGCCGGGGCAACTCCGGCAGAGCTTCACGATAGAATGCGCTTCCGCCGCAGAGAGCGACCGCCAATGTCCATGCCCGTCACCGAGACCAACGACCTCCTCGTCACCCGCAAGGACGGCGTCCTGACGCTTGCCTTCAACCGGCCCGAGGCGCGCAACGCGCTGACCACGCCGATGCTGGAGCGCCTCGGCGAGGAGCTCGCCGCCGCCGAGCTCGACAACGATATCGGCTGCATCGTGCTGACCGGCGTGGGCGACGCGTTCTGCGCCGGCGGCGACGTCAAGAACATGGCCCGCATGAACGCCACCGGCACCGCGCCGGATCCGCTCGTGCGCATGGAAAAGCAGCGCCAGTCCCATCGCCTGACCTCGCTCAGGCTCTATCAGATGGGCAAGCCGACCCTGGCCGCTATCCCTGGCCCCGCCGCCGGCGCCGGTTTTTCTCTCGCGCTCGCCTGCGACATGCGCATCGCCGCCGACACCGCTACCATGACCACGGCTTTCGCCAAGGTCGGCCTCACCGGCGACTACGGCGGCACCTACCTTCTCACCCAGCTCGTCGGCACGGCCAAGGCGCGCGAGCTCTATCTGCTGGCTGACCGCTTCGACATGACAGAGGCTTTGCGCCTCGGCCTCGTCAATTGGGTCGTGCCCCGGGCGGAGCTCGAAGCGAAGACGATGGAGATTGCGACGCGCCTCGCCAACGGCCCGCGCGTCGCGCACCGTCTCCTGAAGGACAACTTGAACCGTGCGCTCAATGCCACGTTCGCCGAGTGCCTCGACATGGAAAGTGCCAACCTCGCCGCCGCGCGGACCACCGAGGATCACAAGGAGGCGGCCGCCGCCTTCGCCGAGAAGCGCAAGCCTCGCTTCAAGGGGCGCTGAACACGGCGCGGCTCTGTCGCGCATCGAGCCGTCAAACCGGACTTCCGATCACGGGCGGCACCGCGTAATGTCACGCGTTCCGGCCCAACCACCGCCGCTGACGATCGGAGTCCCTGCCATGGCTGAGAAGTTTCCCGCGACCCGTTATACCGACTCCGAGGCCCTCGAGTTCCACGCGCGCGGCAAGCCCGGAAAGCTGGAGATCTCGGCCACCAAGCCTCTCGCCACGCAGCGCGACCTGTCGCTCGCCTACTCGCCGGGCGTTGCCGTGCCTGTCCTCGCGATCGCCGAAAATCCCGCGCTCGCCTACGACTACACTTCGAAAGGCAACTTCGTCGCCGTCGTCTCCAACGGCACGGCGATCCTTGGACTGGGCAACCGCGGCGCGCTCGCGGCCAAGCCGGTGATGGAGGGCAAGGGCGCCCTCTTCAAGCGCTTCGCCGACATCGACGCCATCGATCTGTGCGTCGACACCGAGGACGTCGACGCCGTGGTCAACTGCGTCCGCTACCTCGGCCCGAGCTTCGGCGGCATCAACCTCGAGGACATCAAGGCGCCGGACTGCTTCGTCATCGAGGAACGCCTGAAGGAGCTCTTGGACATCCCCGTCTTCCACGACGACCAGCACGGCACCGCCATCATCGCTGCCGCCGGCCTCGTCAACGCGCTGGAGCTGACCGGCCGCAAGCTCGAGACCCACCGCCTGGTCATCAACGGCGCCGGCGCCGCCGCGATCGCCTGTGCCGACCTGCTCGTCGCCATGGGCCTCCCCCGCGAGAACATGACGCTCTGCGATACCAAGGGCGTCGTCTACCAGGGCCGCCAGGACGGCATGAACCAGTGGAAGTCGGCCTACGCGGTGAAGACCAAGGCCCGCTCTCTGGCCGACGCGCTGGAAGGCGCCGACGCGTTCTTCGGGCTCTCCGTCAAAGGCGCTGTCACGCAGGAGATGGTGAAAGCGATGGCCGACCGGCCGATCATCTTCGCCATGGCCAACCCCGACCCCGAGATCACGCCCGAGGAGGTGCACGCCGTCCGCGAGGACGCCATCGTGGCCACGGGGCGATCCGATTATCCGAACCAGATCAATAATGTGCTGGGTTTCCCGTTCATTTTCCGCGGGGCGCTGGATGTGCAGGCGACCGGCATCAACACCGAGATGAAGATCGCCGCCGCCAAGGCGCTCGCCGATCTAGCCCGCCAGGAGGTGCCCGACCAGGTCGCCGCCGCCTTCCACGGCCGCCGCCCGACCTTCGGCGCCGACTACATCATCCCGGCCCCGTTCGACCCGCGACTGATCTCGCACGTGCCCCCAGCCGTCGCCGAGGCTGCCATGCAGACCGGCATGGCGCGCCGTCCCATCGTCGACATGGAGGCCTACGTGGCGCGCCTCGAGGGCCGCCTCGACCCCGTCGCCGGCTGGCTGCAGACCACCTTCGACAAGGTCCGCAATTCACCGAAACGCGTCATCTTCGCCGAGGGCGAGGAGCCGGCCGTGATCCGTGCCGCCAACGCCTACCTCGGCCATGAGTTCGGCGAGGTCATGCTCGTCGGCACCACCGAGACGGTGCAGCAGAACTTTGCCGAGCTGGGCATTCGCCTCAAATCGGAGATCACGCTGCTCGACACCCGGAAGTCGCACTACACCGAGCAGTTCACCGACTACCTCTATCAGCGCCTGCAGCGGCAGGGCTATCTCCGGCGCGACTGTCAGCGCATTGTCATGAACGAGAGGAACGTCTTCGCCGCGCTGATGGTCGTGCACGGCTATGCAGACGCCATGGTCTCGGGCGTCACACGCAACTTCACCTCGATATTGGGCGACGTGCGCCGCGTGCTCGACGTGCGTCCCGGACGCCGTGCGGTGGGCATCTCGTTGGCGCTCTGCCGCGGTCGCGCCGTGCTCGTCGCCGACACCTCGGTGACCGACATGCCCTCCGCCGAGGACATCGCCGAGATCGCCGTCGAGGCCGCCCGCGCCGCCCGCCGCCTGGGCATGGAGCCGCGCGTAGCTCTGCTGGCTTATTCCACGTTCGGCCAGCCCCGCGGCGAGCGCTCCGACCAAATGAGCCGCGCCGTCGACATCCTCGATGGCATGCACGTCGACTTCGAGTACGACGGCGACATGGCCGCCGACGTGGCGCTGAACGCGGACCTCATGAAGCTCTACCCGTTCTGTCGCCTCACCGACACCGCCAACGTGCTGGTCATGCCGGCCTTCCACGCCGCCTCCATCTCCTCGAAGATGCTGAAGGAATTGGGCGGCGCCACCATCATCGGCCCCATGGTCACGGGCCTCACCCACTCCATCCAGATCTGCCCCCTGGGCTCGACGGACAACGACATCCTGAACATGGCCGCTATCGCCGCCTACGACATCGGCGGCTAGGACCGCCCGGCCGCCGGTGGAGTGTGCGAGTGTGGAGCGGCGTTTGCTGTCTCCATGCCGTTGCGTGACGGTCCGATCTCCCCCTCTGCCGGCAGTTGGGAGGCACCAGGCTTTGCCCGTCAGGGTCCCGGTCCTTGTCACCGGTAGTCACCCCCCGATTGCCGGGCTTCTCGCGCCCGGCCTATTCATCTCTTCCGGGGGACTCCAATAAGCGCCTCAATTCCTTCCTGAGGGCGGATTTCCGGTAAGGCTTCGAGATCAGCGGCGCGGACCGGAACACGTCCGCGAGTTGCGTATGGCTGAAGCCGGTGACCACCACGAAGGGAATGCCTTTTTCGTTGAGTTTCTTGGCTACGGGCTCGGAGGTCTCTCGGCGCAAATTGACGTCCAGGATGGCGGCATCGCAGCCCTTCTCGTCTATGAGCGAAAGCGCATGTGCCACATTACCGGCTGGACCGATCACATCGAATCCGTCATCCGCGAGTATGCCAGCCAGATCGGTAGCGAGGATCGGCTCGTCCTCCACAGCCAGCACACGCTTGGCCATACTCTCCGGCCGGGACGCGGAGACCGTGTCGCGATGAGGTTGCGCGTCGCCTTCGACAATGTGGCGGGCCTCGCAGGCCATTTTCCAGGCGAAGCCCGTCGACGCGAAGTCAAGCGAGACAGTTCCCCGAAGCCCCATCTCGACGGCCGACGTGATGACGGATGTACCGAACCCGCGCCGGGTTGGCGCTGAGACTGGCGGACCGCCACTTTCGCTCCAGCTCATGACGAATTTCACGCCAGCGGGATCATCCGACTCGAGCTGCCAGCTTATCGTGACCCGGCCGCATTCGTTCGAAAGGGCACCATACTTGACCGCGTTCGTCGCCAGTTCGTGCAGCGCCATACTGATTGCCTGCATGGCCTCGGCCGTGATCAGCAATGGCGGACCGTCGAAGGCAATACGCGCGCTCTTCAGATCCGCGAAGAGCGCAAGCTGTGACCGCACCAGATCGATGATCGGAACCGCCTTCCATTCGCTCCTGATCAGCAGGTCCTGGGACGCGGCCAGCGACTGAATGCGTTCATCGAAGTTTTCCAGGAAGTCCCCGGCGCGATGCGCGGCAGTCTGGTGCGCGATCGACTGGATGAGGCCGAGCATGTTCTTGGAGCGATGGTTCACCTCACGCATCAGCAACTGGACCTGCTGCTCGTGACTCTTGCGCTCGGTGATGTCGGTAATGATCGCCACCGCGAGCCCACCATGGTCGCCATCTGCGATCGGCACCGCGGCCACGTTGACCCACCGAGCCTCGCCGTTGATCTCCGTGCGGAAATCGATGCCGGGAACGACCCTCTCGCCGCTGATCACCCTTGCGCCGGGCCATTTCTCGGGCGGCAGGAGATTGCCATGCTCATCCACGGCATGCCAGCGGCCAATGAGCTCAGGATCCCGGGAGGGAATGAGCGAACCCTGCATGGCTTCCAGAACGGGGTTCTTGAACACCCACTGCCCACCCCGATCGAACATGCCGATGCCGATCGGTGCGAAACGCGTCACGGTTTCGAGTCGCGCCTCGCTATTGCGAAGAGCCGCCTCGCGCTCGAGGCGCTCTTGTTCTTCCCGCTGCTGCGCCGTGACATCACGGATCGCAAGCACAATGAGATTGAGATGATCCAGCCGGCGGCCGTTGAGCAGCATGACCCGGCGGCCAATCGTCTCGAAAGTGTGGTGCACCTCGTAGTCGTCGAAGGCCTGCTCGCGAGGGAGGATGTCCTCCAGCAGGCGGCGCAACTCGGGAATGTCCCACTGACCGTTACCCAGCTCGTAGACGAGAAGGCCCTCGGTCCCCGAGCGGTCCACATTGAACAAGTCGTAGAACACCTGATTGGCCGAATGGACACGCAGGTCCCAGTGGAGGATCAGCAGGGCCTCGCGAACGCTGTCGATCAATTTTTCTGCAAACTCGACGCGCCCTTCGATTTCAAACTGCAGCCGTTCCCGCTCGGTGTCGTCGTGGATCGCGACCAGGATTAAGCCGCCGTCCCCTTCGTGTTCCAGGCGCTTTGCATTGATCCGCGTGACCCTGCGGCCAATGCCTTCGAATTCGTGCTCGACGCGATAATCCGTGACCAGCGAGTCTTGAGGCAGGATGTCGCCCAAAAGCTTACGAAGCTCGGGAATATCCCATTGCCCGTTACCGAGCTCGTAGATGAGCTTGCCGGCAGTGTCGTCGTTCGACACTTGGAAATGGCGCAAGAACGCTGTGTTGACGACCTTGATCCTGAGGGCACCATCCAGCACAAGCAGCGGAAGCCCCACTGTATCGAGGATCGCGTCAGCTAGCGGAGAGTTTTCAGCAGAAACACGTAGCATGCATATTTCGTTCGACCTCCTCGCGAGCAACCGGCATCGCTCGAAATCGTTCCTGAAGCATAGTCCAGAAGACGATTAGGTTTACCTTCGTATTGGTACCCGATCCACCCAGGATTTCGACCTTGAGATCCCAATGCCGCGAGCGAGGCGCGGATGGTATGTGGGCGTCCGAAGCGCAGCGAAAGAGGCGCGGATGCTATGTTGCATCCGAAGAGCCGCGAGCGAGGCGCGGATGCTATGTGGGCATCCGAAGCGCGGCGAACGAGGCGCGGATGCTATGTGGGCATCCGAAGCGCAGCGAACGAGGAACCGCACCCGCCGTCGCACCGTTGACATTCCCGACACGACCACGCGCGGCGCAGGGTGCGCCACGCCAGACGGGAGTTGACGCCATGCCCACAGCCTCCGGCCACACCACGGCCATTCGCGCCTCGCGCGTCATCGGAACCAAGGTGCTCACCAAGTCGGGCGACGAGATCGGCGAGGTCGGCGACGTGATCCTCGACAAGACCACGGATCGCATCATGTTCGCCGTGCTCGCGCGCGACGGCGCACTGACGGCCACCCACAATTTCTATCCGGTGCCTTGGGCGCTGCTCGACTACGACGACGGCCAGGAAGCCTACGTCGTGCCCTTCAGCCGCGACGACTTCGCCAAGGCTCCGGCCGTCGCCAATCCGAGCGATCTGACCGAGAGCGACGGCACGACATGCCGGAACGCAGCGCAGGATTATTTCAAAGCGGCCAGTTGACAGTTCGGCGAAGCCTCGGCGGGATCGCCAGCGCCGACGACAGACCGCAGTCTGCGTCGCCGGACGGAATGCATCGCAGCGTGTCCGAGGCGTCGAAAGACCGCCCGCGTAAAAAACTTATCCCCGGGGTCGTGGGCGCTCTTAATCTCACGTCGTCCGCCTTGCGACGGGGCCCTGGGGCTCGAGCTGGGACCTCTGGAAGGCGGGCGCGCGTCGGGCAGACGCAGGCGGGACTCAGCCCCCGCCGGAGTGTGCCGCCGCGGCCGGATGGTCCCATTGGAGTCCGGCCGCAGTCGTAACGGTCGCCGTTCGAAAGGATGCGCGGCGGCCCGCGGCACCGGTCGTCCGCAAAGGGGGACCACCCCCGTCATGCGCAGCGGAGCGGCCGGGCCGCATCCCAATCCAATGCAAAGAGCGAGGCCCACCGCTCCGCGCCCCGTCACGCATCCCTCCGCGCCTCCGGCAGCGGAGAGGAAGAAGCGTGGTTATCCTTGGTGGCCAGCTTGGGGTCTTGGTGGTCCGATTGTTTCTTCGTGGCGCGATCCGACTCTCCTTCGGAGAGCCGGCCGGATCGCGCGTCGGATGGGACGGCCGGCTCCCCGCCAGGGGAGTCGCCGTGCGCCACGTAGGACACCACAACCAATCAAGCCGCGAGGCGCGCGCGTTCCGGCTCGGCGAGACTCACGTGGCCCATCCATGTCGCGATCCGCTCGGGAGCGGGCGGCGGACCGGAACGCAGGACGCTCTGGCCCTCGCGCGTGCCGGCGAAGCGCAAAATGCCCGCGCAAACGCTCGCCGCATCGGCATCCTGCAGGCTCTCGAGCGTGTCGAAACCGGCCCCGACCAGCAACTGCGCATGCGTGCCGCGCAGCCAAGGAATGGTGCAGACCAGCCGCGCCTGCGATTTCCACGCCGCCACGCGATCGGCGGAAACGTAGCGCGAGGCGACGCGCGGCGCGATTTCGCGCGGCTCGCAACGCAACAGGTCGCGCACCGTGGCGAGGCCGACGGCCGCGAGTCGCGCCGCGGTGCGCGGACCGATCGACGGCGCCTTCTCGATGTCGTCGTCGAGCGCCAGGTAGAAGCGCTTCGGCCGCTCGCCGAACGCGCCCTCGGGCTCGAGGTCGTCCTCGTCCTCGATCGGCTCGGCAATCTCCTCCTCGAGATCGAGCGGCGGCGCCGATGTCGCGATGGGAAGCGCCATCTCTTGGAGAAACGGCTGCGGCGTCGCGCTGAGCCGGCTCGCGATCGCATCCTGCAGCGAGCTGAGCGGCGCCGACGTCGCGAACGCGGCAGGTGGTGAACTCCACAGCCGAGCCGGGCCACGAGCAGACCGGCGCCATCCGTCGCGACGCCTCGGCCTGAGCCGCATGCGCCGCCGCTGACGCAACCGAAGCCGCAAGGAGCGCTGCCGCCGACGCCGGGAGCGAGACCGGGCCGACCGGCGGTCGCGGTCGCGCCGCCGCCCGGTGCGATCCGACCGTCTCACGTCGCGCGACTCGACCCGGAGGTCGAGCGCCGCAATCAGGTCGGCCTGGCGCTGACCGAGGTCGAGCGCTTGCGAAAGTCGCGCCGCAGCAGTCGCTACCTGCTGCGACAGCGCATCTACGAGATGTTGCAGCTCGGCGATCTGGCGATCCTGTGCCTCGAGCCGGCGCGAAAGGCCGCCGACCTCGGCCCGAAGTGCCGCCTCCGCGCCCGCACGCTCGCCGAAACGTGCCTCGATACGGGCCTCGATCCCGGCTTGCCCTCGCGCGGCGTCGTGCGCCTGGTCACCGATCTGCGTCAGGCGGCCGGAAAGCGCCCGGAGTTGATCGGTAAGCCCGTCCAACTTGAACCGCAGGTCGGTCTGCTGCCGCTCCTGCGACGCGACGCGGCCCGAGATGGCATCGAGTTGCGCCGCGCCGGTGCCGGCGGCAGTGCTGGAACCATCGACGCGACTGCCCCTCTCGGACCGTGTACCGCGGTCACCCGCTGCGAGCGTCGAGACCGCTCCTCGTGTCCGGATCCCCGCCGGCGCCGCCGTCTGCAGGAAGCCCTGAAAGCCACGATCACCTGCATCGACGCTGGACCTCGCCGACGCATCCGTGCCGCCCGCCGAGGCGGCCGCGCCAAGGCCGCGCGGGAGGTCCCAAATGCTGGTATCGCGCGACCTCGCCCCGTGCGATGCGCCCTCACCTTGGCGCGCGAACTCGGCGCCAGCGATATCGTCCGATTGCCGGAAGAGCACGTGAACCACATCGCCCACATCGGCGGCCGGCTTGCGTGCCTCGAGCGCCCGCCGCTCGGCGCGCAGCAGAAGCGTCTTGAGACCGTCCGAAGTCGGGATTGGGCCGTCCCGCCTGCTGCGCATCGCTTGCGACAGGATGAGCGCGTCCGCCCCCCGAGCGAGGCGATCGGCAGGCGCCCCGAAGGCCTCGATCTCACGCACGGCCTGTGCCGAGCGCACGAGGCACCGAACGAGATCCGCGACCAGAACCTCGCTGGCCGCCCGCGCCTCGGCGCCCGCGTAAGCTTGGTTGCAGAGCGACAGGAGCCCATCGTCGACTTTGACGATCGGCCTATCCTCCAATTTCAAGTGTTGGCCGCAGCAGGAGCATGTCTTCAAGGCTGGCACCCATTCGTCGCGGACGATCGGGCGAGCGTGGGGTTGCGCTCGCGACGCGACCATAACCGACTCGCGAAACCAGGGTGGCGCTTCGTCCACAGAAATACTGTGCCTTGCAGGGGCAGGGCACCCGGTCGCACGGGAACCCTTGCGCGGAGCGATCGTTTCTCCAACGCCGCTGCCACTCGCGAGACACCCGCGTGCGCACCGCGCGCAGCGGCCTGGCATTTGCGCCATCGACCAGTCGGCCCGGAGTTGCACGCATGTTCGCCAATCGTATCGATCTGTTTCGCATTTTCGGGATCCGCGTGAGCCTCGACCTGTCGTGGTTCTTGATCGCAGCCTTCCTCGCATGGTCGCTCGCCAATGGATATTTCCCATGGGCCGCACCCGGGCTCGCGGTGTCCACGTACTGGTGGATGGGAATTCTGGGCACCATCGGGCTTTTCGCATCGATCGTCGTGCACGAGTTCGCTCACGCTTTGGTGGCCAGGCGTTACGACATGCCGATTTCCGGAATCACCCTCTTCCTCTTCGGAGGCGTGGCCGAGATGGGAGATGAGCCGCCGACTCCTCGTGCCGAGTTCTGGATGGCCATCGCCGGACCCATCGCCAGTTTCGTGATCGCCGCGCTTCTGTATCTGGTTTATGCCGCGAGCAACTCGCCCGGCACCCCGGGCATCATGCCTTTCGCGGCCACCGTCGGATATCTCGCGGCCATCAATCTTGCAGTCGCCGTCTTCAATCTATTGCCGGCCTTCCCGCTCGACGGAGGGCGCGTGCTGCGCTCGCTCCTCTGGTGGTGGAAGGGCGATCTGCACTGGGCCTCACGCATCGCGGCGGGCAGCGGCATGGTGCTTGCGATTCTGCTGATTGCTTTCGGCGTGATGAACACGCTTTTCGGCGCATTCGTGTCGGGCATCTGGCAGATGCTCCTCGGCTTCTTCCTCTACAATGCGGCCGGCGCCACCCAGGCCTCGACCGAGTTGCGGCGCGAGTTGTCGGGGGTGCGCGTCTCGCGGGTGATGAACCGCGATGTCGTGGCCGTCGACGCGGGAGCATCGGTGACCGAGCTGGTCGAGGAGTACTTCTTCCGCCATCACGACAAGTCGTTTCCGGTCGTCGACAATAATCGCCTGATCGGCTGCGTCCGTCTCCGCGACGTGAACGAGCTGGATCGCGAGGTGTGGCCGCGCACCAAGGTTCGCGACATCCACCATCCCACCAGCGAGATGAACGTGATCTCTCCCGAAACGCCGGTTTTCGAAGCATTTACGCGCATGCGCGAGAGCGGCGACGGACGCATGCTCGTCGCCTCGGGTGACCACCTCGAAGGCGTCGTGACGGCCGACGACGTGATGAGCTACGTCTGGGTACGCAGCCAGCTCCGGGGCGGCAATGATGCGCGCCCTGCGCCGCCGGCTCGTCACGCACCTGATCAGCATTTCGCGGATGAGCGCCCAACCGGCGCAAACCATCGGGCGTGAGCCGCGCATTTCCGCGAATCTTCAGGAACGCTTCGCAGACTCCGGCATTTCCTTTGGGGTTGGGCAGGCCTTGATCAGCCCGAAGGAGCAGCAGCATGCGGTTGTCCGCGATGATCGTAGTGGCGATCTCATTGTTCAGTTGCGTTGGCACAGGAGAAGCCCGGGAAGCCGAGCGGGCCGCCGCAAGACTGTCGCCAGCTCTCGCCTCCTACTACCCGCACTGGGTGACTCGCGATGGCGAGGTCACGTCGGCGATCATGAACCGGCTTGCACCGGGAACCATGATTGGCGCCCATCACGAATGGAGCCTCGATGCGATCCGCCGCATCCTTCGCTACCCCGGCAAGCGCTTCAAGATCTCCTGGTATGTCGAGGCCAATGTCGCCGAAAGCGACGATCCGACGCCTGTGGGCACCACCGTCGCCAAGCGCATCGATGAGGCACGGCACAAGCAGGCGCTCCTCGTCGACGAGTTTGGCGGCGATCGCTTTCCCGGACTGATCGAGTTGAACGGATCGCGCGACAAGAAGGACGGCAACCTTGACGGCCCCGGCAACCGGCCGTCGGATTGGCTTGCCGACGCAGAGGCCGTGAGCAGGGCAGGTTTTCGCTACATCGCCAAGAGCCCTGCGCCGTGGCAGGTCGACGAATTGCGCGCGAGGCTTGGCCGCGATTTTGTGCCCCGCATCGTCTTCGAGGACGTAACCGCGTCGCCCGGCGCCAGCAACCCTGGCTATCGTCGCGATGCAGCGGCGCTGGCGAAGCGCGGCGAAATCCTGACGCTGATTGTCCACTCGGGTGCGTACGGCGGATTTCCTTCGACGTCGCTGAGGAGGGCGAGGGCCGTAATGAGAGCGGACTTCGTCGAGCCCCGCGTCGAGGCCTACTGGGGCCGGGCGAAGGCGTCGGACGGCTTCGTCAAGCTGAAGTCCTTCGATGCGGCTGCTTCGGAGGCAGTCGCTCGGCACCACTGAGAGGGACCGGTCCCTCACCTGCCGCGTGGCGTGACGATCGGCGAGCGCTTGTTGAGCGTCTCGCGGTCGAAGCCGGCGATCCGCTTGTAGCCTGCGGCAGCGTCCTCGAGCTCTTGCGTGGTGAGCACGTCCTCGATTCGTGCAAAGCCTTGCGGCGCGCGCTCTTCGACGAGCTGCATCACCTGCTCCGGGCCGTTCTGACGGTTGGCGAGCACGATCTTGGCCGTGGCCGGATTGCGTTCAGCCTCGTAGGCCGAAAGGGCGGCTGGCGTCGGCCCTTTGTCCTGCATCTCGCGCGTGAGCACCCGGGCGTCGAGAATGCCTTGTGAAGCGCCGTTGGAGCCGATCGGGTACATGGGATGAGCTGCGTCTCCGAGCAATGTCACGCGCCCGTGCGTCCATCGCTCGAGCGGGTTTCGATCCACCATCGGATACTCGAAGCACGCTTGCGCCCCGCGGATCAGCGCCGGCACGTCCAGCCAGTCGAAGTGCCACTCCGCGAACCGCGGCAGGAACTCCTCCAGCCGGCCCGGGCGGTTCCAGTCTTCGCGGCGCCAGGCGTGGTCGGGCGAGTACTTGAGCTCAGCGATCCAGTTGAGTACGGCGCGGCCCTTGTCGAGCGCACGTCGCGAGATCGGGTAGCAGACGAACTTCTGTCGCTCGTGGCCTGCCATGATCATCGAGCGGCCGTCGAGGAAGGGTTGGCCCTCCGTCACGCCGCGCCAGAGGATCGCCCCGTTCCAGATTGGCGGCCCTTCGTTGGAGACGATCTTCCCGCGCACGGTGGAGTGAATGCCGTCCGCGGCGATCAGCACGCTCCCTTCGGCCGTGCCACGGTCCTCGCCCGTGCGCCGGTCCGAGAATGTCGCCCTGATGCTGCGGCCCGTATCCTCGAAGCTCGTGAGATGGTGTCCGGTGAGGATGTTCTCGCGACCGAGGCGGGTCAGCGCCGCCCGGTAGAGAATCATCTGCAACTCGCCGCGGTGAATCGAGAATTGCGGCCAGCGATACCCTGCCGCGAGCCCCCTCGGCTCAGACCAGATGCGCTGGCCACGCTTCGAGTAGTACGAGAGCGACGATGTCGGTATGGCAACTGCGCCGAGCTCGTCCTGCAGGCCCAGCTCGGTGAGCTCGCGCACCGCGTGCGGCAGCAGGTTGATGCCGACGCCCAAAGCCTCCAGCCGGTCGACGCTCTCGTAGACGCGTGCCTTGATGCCGATCTCGTGCAGGCTGAGAGCCAGCGTCAGTCCGCCGATGCCCGCCCCGGCGATCAATACGGTCATTCTCGCGTCTCCTTCGCACGTGACGTGGCGAGCCCGAGCTGCCATCAATGGGAGACTATTCCAGAGGCCTGGCCCGGGAACAATCCTGCGGCCGCGCCGAGCCAAGTGGCATCAGGCTTGACCATGCCGCGCCGGGCCTGTGCCGTAGGAGGTGTGAAACGTCCTCTCCAGCGCGTCCGCCCCGCGGCGAAACATCCTCGCTCTCCCGTTGCGATCTCGCCATCGAGCACGGCGACGGTCCGGGCCGCTTCGTGCTTCTGCACGCGGCGGGGTCGGGCCCTAGGCCGCTCGACCGATTTGCGCGCCGGCTTGCCGGCCCCGGCTGGAGCACGCTCGCGCCGCTGCTCGAGCGTGACGGCCGCCCTCTTGTCGGCCAGGGCACCGATCCGTTTGCCGCCGCTGTCGCGCTCGCAGGCGCGCTGATCGGCGAGGCGCCCTCGTCCCCGCGCGTGCTGTTCGGCCATTCTATGGGAGGCCTTGTTGCCTTGAAGGCGGCTCTGGCCGGCGCTGCGGCCGATCTTCTCGTCCTCTACGAGCCGATCGTCCTCGCCCTACTCGACCCCGTTTCCGACCGTGAGCCGCTGGCCCGCGACTCGGCCTGCATTGCCGACTTTCGCGCGTGCATGGAGGCCGGCGATCCCGAGGCCGGCGTGCGTCGCTTCGTCGAAGCCTACGGCGATGGTCCCTGGGAGGCCCTTCCGGACCGCGCCCGCGCGGCCCTCGCTGCGAGGGCTCAGAGCCTTTTTGCCGAGGCCGAGGCCACCAACCGCGCTACCCTCGAGGCCGCAAGTCTCGACGCCTTGAGAGCTCCGGTGCTGTTGCTTTCCGGCAGCCGGTCGCCCGAGGTTCTCGGCCGCATGACGCAACGACTGGCCGGCCTCCTGCCCGATGTCCATCACCTCGTTGTCCAGGATGCCGGCCACATGGGGCCCGTGACGCACCCTGAAGCCACGGCGGCGCATGTCGCGGCGTGGTGCGCAAGGCGCCTCCGGTGAGCCCCGCCGGGCGGTTGCGAGCATCGGCTGCCCCGGCACTTATCCACCTCCCCCTTGGCCATGACACACTTCGGCGCCATTCATCCGCGAGGCATGAGGCGCCGATTCGTCGCCTAACGGCGGGCGCCCGCAAGGTTTGACCGAGAGACGCAGGCATGTCGTCGAACGATTGGAGCTCCCGCGAGCCGCCGAGGCTCGGGCCCGTACGGCCCGACCGGACGGGATCTCCCGCCGCTGCGCCGCCACGCCTGGGCCACCCGGCCGGGCATCACGTTCGCCAGCCGGTCCGTACATTTCACGCGGAGCCTGACGAGCCGCCCTATGTACGGCGATCAGGCGGCTTCGGCCGCAAGGCTGTCTACGCCTTCCTCGGGCTCGTCGGCCTGATCGCGGTCGGTGTGGGAGCACTTGTCCTCTCGCCACCGGTTGATCTCGTCCGCGCCCGCATCGTCGCCGAGGTCGAGCGGCAGACTGGCCGCAAGCTGGACGTTGCCTCGGCGGGCGTGTCGTTTGCATCGGGCCTGGGCGTGTCGCTGGACCGCATCGCGCTGTCCGCGCCTCCGGCAATGGGCGGCGATGCGCTTCTCTCCGCCGAGCGGATCGACGTCAGTCTCGCGCTCCTGCCGCTGCTACTGATGCGCGAGGTGAAGGTCGACCGTCTGACGCTGGTCAAGCCCGTGCTCCGCTTGCGCGTCGATCGCGAGGGCCGTCGCAGCTGGGACTTCGCCGCGCTTGGCGACCTCTCGCCACGGCTGCCGGTCCGCTTCGCTCAGGCATCCGGCCAGGCCAATGATGCCGGCGCCCTTCCGCCCGTGGTCCGGGATTTCATGCGCAATGCCTCGCCGCCGCGTCGCCAGTTCCTCGCTGGCCTCGAAACGCTGTCGCTGGCCGACGTTCGGATCGTCGGTGGCACGCTGCGCTATGCCGACGCCCGCTCCGCCTTCGCCCACGAGATGACCGCCTTCGATGCCACGGTCTCGCTACCGAATGCCTCCGGCCCTCTTTCTGTACGCGGTCGTGGCAGGCTGTCGGGCGAGCCCGTGTCGGTCGAGCTGAAGCTTGATCGTGTGCGTGATCTACTTCTCGACCGCCCGGTCGCGTTCAGCGCGGCTCTGGATGGAAAATCGGTCACGGCGAGCTTCTCAGGCAAGGTCGAGGCAGGCGCCAGGCCTCTCGGCGAAGGCAAGCTCGCCGTGCGGTCCCCTTCCGCCGCCGGCTTGGCGCGTTTGCTCGGCCTCCCCTTGAGCGGGCTGGACGCCATGAGCGCCATCTCGGTCGAGGGCCAGCTCCGCGCCACCTCCGAGAGCGTCATGCTGACATCGGCGAACGTCGCTGCCGGCGCCTCGTCGGGCACCGGAACGCTCGGTCTCGAGACGGCAAGCGAGCGCCCACGACTGATCGCAAATCTCCGCCTCGCCAAGTTCGATGTCGATCAGATCTCCGCAGTCACCTGGAGCGGTGCGCCGCGACACCCCGCCGCCACCGCCCCGGCATCTGTCGGCCCGACCGGTTCCGCCGGCCGCTTTGCAGCGCCGGCCGCCGCTCCGGCCGGCGAGCCTCCGCGCTCGATCACGGATCTTCTCGAGCGCGAAGGCACCCAACCGTCAGGGTCGAGCCCCGCCACCCGCGTGAAAGGCTTCCGCAAGCGCCTCTCCAACCAGTGGGACGTCGATGCACTGGACGCCACCGTGCTGCGCGCGTTCGACGTCGAGGCACGCCTCCACATTGCGTCGCTGCAAGCCGACAAGCTGTCGGCTGAAAACGTGCAGACCGGCATAGAGCTCACGGACGGCGTTCTCCGTCTCAATCTGGCCGAGGGCCGGATAGCGGGCGGCGCGGTGCGCGGTCTGGCCTCGATCGACGCACGCGAGCCGTCGCTGACCGTCGGGGTGAACTTGTCCGGTGATGGCTTGGCACTGAAGCCGCTGCTGGCCCTGCTCGGCGTGGATCTCATCGAGGGCAATGGCCGCGTCATCCTCGCGGTCAGCGCCAAGGGAGCGAGCGAGCGCGAGCTCGTGTCGACTCTTGCCGGCCGCGCCGAGCTCAAGGTCACCGACGGCGCGCTCGTAGGCTGGGACGCGGATGCCATTGTCGCGGGCCTCGGCCGTGGACAGGTGCCGCCCACCGAACGCAACCTGGCCGCTCGCACCCCGTTCAAGCTGATGTCCGGAAATTTCAATATATCGCAAGGTGTTGCGAGATCTCGCGATTTGCGACTCGACAGTCGCACGGTCGTCGCTGCAGGCACCGGCACGATCAACATTGTCGACCGCAACGTCGATGTCGTCCTCAAGCCGCGGCTGGCCTCGGGTGGCATCGAGGTGCCCATTCGCATCGCCGGCCACTGGGATTCCCCGACGCTCGTGGCAGACGTTGCCGGTGCCCTGAAATCGCCCCAGGCCCAGGAGGCGGCACGGCACCTGAGGCAGGGCGATGTCGACGGCGCGCTCCGCAGCGTGCTCGGAAACGGCCCCAAGGCGGATGAGAAGATCGGCAAGGCGAAGGACCTGCTCCGGGGCCTTCTGGGACGCTGACTGATGCTACCTCGCGGAGCTCCCGAGCTCGGCGTTCGGACAGTGCAGAATCCCCTCGCGGCCAGCGTGCTCGCGATCTCCTAATGTCGCCTTACCGGCGGGCAAAATTTTTTTGGCCCCAGGGGGGAATTAGCGCTTGCGCCGGGGGGCGATTGGCCTCATATCCCCCCCTGCCGTTCGACCACCTGCCCTAAAGGTCAAGGAATTTCCCCAAACCCCAAAGGTAAGGAGCGGGCGGGTCACAATCTGTCTACTGGTTGGGGAGGGTCCGATGGCCTACGACGACGCCCTCTTCCAATTGGGGATGGACTTGACTCGTTCAAGCACCGCCCAAAAGGAAGACCTTTCTGAGAAGACCGCGCACATCGCGCACAAGACCGACGAAGACCGCAAGGACTTCTTCATAGAGCGTGATGGCGTGAGGTTTGCGGGAACGCACCTCATCATCGACCTGTTCGGCGCCCGCCGGCTTGACGACCTCAAGCATGTGGAGCGGACGCTGAAGCGTTGCGTAGAGGCTGCCGGAGCGACGCTCCTCCACATCCACCTCCACCACTTCACGCCGAATGGCGGCGTGTCGGGCGTGGCGGTGCTGTCGGAGAGCCACATCTCCATCCACAGCTGGCCCGAGGCCGACTACGCGGCCCTCGACGTCTTCATGTGCGGCGACGCCAAGCCTCATTTGGCGATCAACGTGCTGAAGGAGGCGTTCGAGGCAGAGGACGTCGTCGTGAAGGAGCACCTTCGCGGCGAGGAGCTCGAGCAGCTCGAGTGGCAGGCGGCCGCCAAGCGCGCGCCCCTGGACGGCGGCCGTGCCAAGTCTGCGAAGGCTTCGCCGGCGCGCCTGCCCAAGCGCGAGAAGGAGCGCCGCTTCGTCGCGGCCTGATCTCGCCTTTGACGACGCTCGCGCGCCCGGCCGCAAGGCTGGGCGCGCTGTCGTTTGGGCGCACCACAGAGTCCGATACTATCCTTGTTCGAGACGATCCCCGAGACGCCTGCCCCGAGGAGCGAGCCATGTCGAAGTCGAACCGCTGGATCGAGGAAACCTTCCACCCGCACTGGCGTGTCGCCCTCGAGGCCGAGAAGGTTCTGCACGAGGTGAAGACCGAGCACCAGCACCTCGTCATCTTCGACAACGCCACTTGGGGCCGCGTTCTCATGCTCGATGGCGTCTGCCAGCTCACCACCTCGGACGAGTTCGTCTACCACGAGATGATGGCTCACGTGCCGCTGATGGCCCTGAAGTCTCCCAAACGCGTTCTGGTCGTCGGCGGCGGTGATGGCGGCGTCCTGCGCGAGGTGCTGAAGCACCCGTCCGTCGAAAAGGCCACCCTCGTCGAGATCGACCGCTCGGTCGTCGACTTGTCGCTCGAGTACTACCCTGAGATCGCTGGCGGCGCCTTCGACGATCCTCGCACGGACCTGGTGATTGCCGATGGCTTGAAGTACGTGGCCCGTGCCACCGAGAAGTTCGACGCCATCATTGTCGACAGCTCCGAGCCCATCGGCCCGTCCGCCGTGCTCCATACGCCCGAGTTCTTCGCCGATTGCCGGCGCGCCTTGCGCCATGGCGGCATCCTTGTCACGCAGAACGGTTTGCCCTTCCTCCTTCCCGACCATCTCGCCGCGACGACCCGCGCCCTCGGTGCCCTTTTCGAGAAGGTCGCGCCCTACTTGTGCACGCAGCCCTGCTACTTCGGAGGGCCGTTCGCGCTCAATTGGGCATCCGACGACGCCTCTCACCTGGACGTTTCGGAAAAAAAGCTCGCCCGCCGCCGCGACAAGCGGTCGATTGAGACGCGCTACTGGACGCCGGCCGTCCACGTCGCGGCCTTTGCTCTGCCGCGTTATGCCAAGCGCGTCGTCGAGGAGGCCCTGGCCCCTCCGCCGGCCGTGCAGGCGGTGCCATCGGCGGCAGTCGCGCGGACGCGTCGCAGTCGCAAGCGTCCGGCCAAGCCCGCCCGGAAGTCGTCGCGCAAGGCCTAGCTCGTCCCGCGCCACGGCCTGCCGCTCCCACGGCTTGGGGCGCGCGGGCGGCCCGAAGGATTTCCCGCGGCCAACCGGCACGCCCCCGGCCGAAATCTTGACGTTCCGATCCGCTATCGCAGACATGCCCAGCAATCGTCTGCCGAGCACGAAGGAGCGTTGCGCGATGTCGGCCCTCCGGCCCCTGCCGCCCCTGGCCCGCCTGTCGCCGTGGTCTCGTCGGGCTGTGGCCGCGGTCGGCGGCGCCACCTCGGTGCTGGCCATGGCACCGTTCTTCTTCTGGCCGATTCTCTTTGTTACGCTGCCGCTGCTCGTGGCGCTGATCGACCACGCTGTCGCGACGGCCCCGCGCCGTGCCCCCGCCCGTGCAGCGGCCACCGCCTGGTTCTTCGGCTTCGGTTACTTCCTTGCTGGGCTCTTCTGGATCGGCGAGGCCTTTCTCGTCGAAGCCGAGAAGTTCGCCGCTTTGATGCCCTTCGCGGTCACGGCCATGCCGGCGGGATTGGCACTCTTCTGGGCCGCCGCCGCTGCCGCGGCCAGCCTCGTCTGGCGTCCGGGCTTGCAGCGCGTCCTGGTGCTGGCTCTCGCCCTCTCCGCAGCCGAATGGCTCCGGGGCCATGTCTTGACCGGCTTCCCCTGGAATGTCCTCGGCTATGCGCTGACGGCCCCGGATGCGTTGATGCAGTCAGCCTCCGTGCTCGGCATCTATGGGCTGACGCTGCTGGCGGTCGTCGTGTTCGCCGCTCCCCTCGTCGCCTATGCCGACGCCAGCGCGGTGCCGGATCGCGCGCCCAACTCGGCCTATCGAAAAGCTCTGCCTTCGGCACTCGCCTCTCTCGCCACCATTGTGGCCCTGTGGGCCTGGGGCACTCTCCGCCTGGCCGGCCCGCATCCGGTGGATCAAACTGTCCGCATTCGTCTCGTCCAGCCGAGCATTCCTCAGCGCGAGAAGTGGCAGCCCGCCAATCAGCGGCGGATCTTCGAGCGTCATCTCGATCTCTCGCGGCGCAACGCCGCGGGCGAGATTGACGACGCAAAGGGCATCGACCTCATCGTCTGGCCCGAGGCGGCGATGCCCTTTCTCCCCCTCGATACCCCCGCCGCGCTTCAGGCGATTGGCCGGGTCGTGCCTTCCGGCGCCCATCTCGTCGCCGGCTTCCTGCGCGTCGAGCCGTCGCCGCTCCGCGCCGGCCGTCGCCGCATTCTGAACAGCCTCGCGGCCTTTGCGTCCGATGGCCGTCCCGTGGCCATCTACGACAAGACCCATCTCGTACCGTTCGGAGAATATCTTCCCTTTCAGCAGACCTTGGAGGCGATCGGTCTCGAGCAGCTGACGCGGATCCGCGGCGGCTTCGATGTCGGCCCCACGCCGCGGCCACTCCTGCGCGTCGCAGGTCTTCCGGCGTTCGCCCCCTTGATCTGCTACGAGGCGATCTTCCCGGCGACCGTCGTCCAGTCCGCAGAGCGCCCCGCCGGCTTGCTCAATCTCACCAACGACGGCTGGTTCGGCAACACCACCGGGCCGCGCCAGCATCTGCATCAGGCTCGGGTACGGGCTGTCGAGGAAGGTCTGCCCCTGATCCGTTCGGCCAACAACGGCATCTCGGCGGTGATCGACGCCGAGGGCCGCGTCGCCGCCGCTCTCGATCTTGATGTCGCTGGAGTCGTCGATGCGAGACTGCCGGGTCGGCTGCCTCTCACGGTTTATGCCCGGTTTGGGGACGCCATCTTTTTGGGGCTTTGGCTGGCTATTCTGGCAGTGGTGGCACTGCGTCGGCCGCGTTTGACTCGTCGCGCGCGCCCATCAACTTGAGATAAAAGATGAGAGAAAGTAAAACTTAAGATTGTAAATGGAGGTCTTGAGTATTTCTGGTGCTTTTGATTGACGTGCACAACTTGTGCACCTAGAAATTGCGACGGACCCCTCGGATCCTGGAGCAGATATTTCAAATGGTGGTGAGCCCGACAACCATGGAAGATGTTGAAATCGACGAGAAGGGATCGCGTCGCCCCAATCCGATTGACGTGCATGTTGGCAGTCGGGTGCGCTTGCGCCGAATGTTGCTCGGCATCAGCCAGGAGAAGCTTGGCGAGCGCCTCGGACTTACCTTTCAGCAGGTCCAGAAGTACGAGAAGGGTGTCAACCGCATCGGAGCGAGCCGCTTGTTCGATCTGTCGACGGTGCTCGGCGTACCGATCAGCTTCTTCTACGAGGACGCGCCGGCGAATGAGGCGCGCGTCCAGCCGATTCCCGGCTTTGCCGAGTCCCCACCAGCCGATTCCAACATTTTGGAGTTCCTCTCCACGCGCGAAGGCCTCGAGTTGAACAAGGCCTTCTCGCGCATAATCGACCCGAAGCAGCGGCGCGCCGTCCTGGAGCTGGTTCGCTCCCTTGCAGGCGTCGAGGAGGAAAACGGGCTCGACGGCCCGATCAGGTGAATTCTTGACGTTTTGGGTCAGGAGGGGCGGGCCTGCCCCCTTCTGATCGACCTGGGCAGAAGGCGCGCGTCGCCGCCGCTCGGTCGCCGAAAAGGTCATATGTGGTTATCGCCGCAAATCATCGGCCTCTGCCCGCCGGAGCTGCGACGTTCGGTCTCTTGGCCCACGCCGCGAGCGCTTGACCCACGGCAGTATTGGCGGCAAACACTCGCCCCCAACCCAGACCTCTTGCTGACGAGGAAGCTACCGTGGCGCGCAAGTCGTATTTGTTCACCAGCGAGTCTGTCTCCGAGGGGCATCCCGACAAGGTCGCAGACCAGATTTCAGACGCTATTTTGGATGAATTCCTGCGTAACGACGAGCGCCTCGGTATCTCCGACAACAGCGCGGTTAATACCCGCCTCGGGTGCGAGACCTTGGTCACCACCGACAAGGTCGTCATCGCCGGAGAGGGTCGCGGTCAGGCACCGCTCTTCAAGCTGTTCGACAGCCATCAGTTCCCTGGCCACAAGGAAGCCCGCATCAATCGCGAGTTGATTGGTGACATCGCGCGCAAGGTTATCCGCGAGATTGGCTACGATCAGGTCGGCTTCTCATTCCATGGCGCCGATGTCGAGGTCCTGCTCCACGGCCAGTCGCCCGACATCGCCATGGGCGTCGACGAGAAGCAGGGCGAGGAAGGCGCTGGCGACCAGGGCATGATGTTCGGCTTCGCTTGCACCGACAGCGAGGCCTACGAGAAGGGCACGTTCATGCCCGCGCCAATCTTCTTCTCTCATAAAATTCTCAAGGTACTGTCTGACCAGCGCAAGTCCGGCAAGCTCGGCGATCTTCTGCCCGACGCGAAGAGCCAGGTCACTATCCGCTACGAGGACGGCAAGGCGGTTGGCGCCACCAAGGTCGTTGTCTCGACCCAGCATCAGAAGTCGAACGGCAGCGGTAAGGACTACACGCCCGAGATGATCAAGGAGATGATCGGCGACGCCGTCACCTCCGCGCTGCCCGCAGGCTGGATGCCGAAGTCCGGCGCCGACTTCCTGGTCAATCCGACCGGCAACTTCGTCGTCGGCGGCCCCGACGGCGACTGCGGCCTCACTGGCCGGAAGATCATTGTCGACACCTATGGCGGCTATGCGCCCCACGGCGGTGGCGCCTTCTCCGGCAAGGACCCGACCAAGGTCGACCGCTCTGCCGCTTATGCGGCTCGCTATCTGGCGAAGAATGTCGTGGCGGCCGGGCTAGCTGATCGCTGCATGATCCAGGTCGCCTACGCCATCGGCCGCCCGGAGCCCATGTCGCTGCTCGTCGACACGCAGGGCACCGGCAAGTTCGGCGTCGACGGCGACGCCAAGCTTGAGCAGGTTCTCGCCGAGCTCTTCCCCATGCGCCCGACCAGCATTCGTCGCCGCCTTGCACTCAACAAGCCGGTCTACAAGCGCACAGCGGCCTACGGCCACTTCGGCCGCGCACCCGAGGCCGACGGCGGCTTCTCCTGGGAGAAGACCGACCTCGCCGACGCCATCAAGAAGGCGATGGGCGCCTGATCGGGCGCGTGATTGACGACACGCCGTATCTGGCTCCAGCCTGAGGCAGGCCCGCGATCGGAAATCCGGCGCGGGCCCAGGCGCAGGCGGATGCCAGTGCCAATTCAGCGACAAGGAGTTCTCATGTTCTCCCACGTTATGGTCGGCGCCAAAGACGTCGACGCATCCAAGAAGTTCTACGACGCGGTGTTCGGCGTGCTCGGCATCCCGGCCGCCACGATGGACCCCAAAGGACGCGCGTGGTGGCGCACGCCGACGGGTAATTTCGGCGTCGGCAAGCCGATCGACGGCAAGCCTGCCACGTTCGCCAACGGCGGCACCATCGGCTTCACCTGCGACAGCGCCGAGAAGGTGAAAGCGTTCCACGACGCGGGCGTCGCCAACGGCGGCACCTCGATCGAGGACCCGCCGGGCCCGCGCGGCAAGCTCTACCTTGCCTACCTGCGCGATCCGGACGGCAACAAGATCTGCGCGCTCCACCGCGGCTGATCCGAGCAGAGATCGCTTGCGTTTCAGCGGCGCTCGGGGTTTCCCGGGCGCCGTTGGCGTTTTGTCTCGAGGTCCGCTCGGCGCGAGCTTTCCATCTGCTCGCGAGTCCCCTCTCCTCTTGCTAAGAGGGCCTTAGGCTCACGAGAGCGACCGCCAGTCCGCCGAGCCAACAAAGATTGCCATGAGCCCGACCGACCACGACTTGACTGATCCGGAAGCGCCAGCACCTGCGCCCGAGCTGCGCTCGTACGGCCGTCGCCGAGGGCGCAAGCTCTCGCCGCGGCAGGAGCGGCTCATGGCCGAGCTGCTACCGCGTGTGGCGCCGCGGCTCGATGCGAACCCGGCGGTCGCACTTCCGGCCTTGATTCACGCCTGCGCTCAAATGTGGCTCGAGATCGGCTTCGGCGGCGGCGAGCACCTTCTTTGGCAGGCGCGTCACAACCCGCATGTGCGCATCATCGGTGCCGAGCCGTTCGAGGACGGCGTCGTCAAGGTGCTGACGGCCATCGAGGACGAAGGCCTCGGCAACATTCTTGTTCATGCCGATGACGCCCGCGCCCTGCTGCGCTGGCTGCCGCCGGCATCGCTGTCCCGCGTTTTCATCCTCTTTCCCGACCCGTGGCCGAAGCGCCGCCACTTGAAGCGCCGGTTGGTGAATGCCCATTTGCTTGGCATGCTGGCGCGCGTCATGAGGTCCGGCGCCGAGCTGCGCATCGGCACGGATATCGGCGACTATGCCCGAACCATCCTGATGGCTTTCCGGCAATCGCCCGACTTTGTCTGGTGTGCCGAGCGTCCCGCCGACTGGCGCGACCGGCCCGAGGACTGGCCCCCGACGCGCTACGAGCAAAAGGCTGGGCGCGAGGGCCGGCGGTGCTGCTATCTGCGCTTCCAGCGGTGCTGAGGACGATTCTTGGGCGAACAATGCAAATTTTTGTGACACGACGCTTGCGCAAGCCGTCGCTTTTTCGTAACATAAGGATGCTCATGATCATCTCAACTCTGAGAGTGGATCCCCGTGATCCGCTCTTTTTGTTGTTTCCGGTCGTGGATGAGAGAATTCGCAGAAATCGCTGAGCAGGGGTGGGCTGCGTGAGTGGGCCGTCGGCCGAAGCACGCGAAGAGCGCTTCATCAAGGAAACCGGTGCGGCGGCCGCCATCGCGGAGCTGACCGAGCCGGTGCTCGAAAGCCTCGGCTTCCGCCTGGTGTTGGTGCGCATTCTTTCGGGGCAGGGCACAATCTTGGAGATCATGGCCGAGCGCCCGGACGGCTCGATGACCATCGAGGATTGCCGCACCGTTTCCCTGGCCTTGTCTCCGGTGCTCGACGTGCACGATCCTTTGCCCGGCAGCTATCGGCTGCAGATCTCCTCGCCGGGTATCGACCGCCCGTTGGTCCGGCCGTCGGATTTCGATCAGTGGGCGGGCTTCGAGGCCAGGATCGAGTTGAAGGAAATGATTGACGGCCGCCGCCGTTTTCGGGGCGTCGTGGAAGGGTTCGAGGATGGCGAGGCGCGCATTGAGGTGGACCTGGGCAACGAGCACGGCGTAAAGCTTCTCGGTCTGCCCATCGGCCTCATTTCAGAGGCAAAGCTCGTGTTGACCGATGATCTGGTGCGCGAGTCCCTCAGGCGCTCGAAGCAGGTTCTGGCCGAGTTGGAAGCCGAAGGCGCGAGCGGGATGAGTGAGGCTGGGGGCGACGGGAGCGGGGTTGCTCCGGCCGCTGAGCCCCGGCATGGTCGTCGTCCTCCGGGGCCACGGCGCGAGAAGGGAAGAAAAGGCGGGAGCGATCGCCCTGGTCGCGGTTCGCGGTCCCGCAAAGACTGATTTGGGTTCGATCGAGCGACAGGAAGGTGCCAAGGCATGTCTCAGGCTGGCGTCAGCGCAAACCGTCTCGAGCTGTTGCAGATTGCGGACGCGGTCGCGCGCGAGAAGACGATCGATCGCAAGATCGTCATTCAGGCCATGGAGGATGCGATCCAGAAGGCCGCCAAGGCGCGCTATGGCCAGGAGAATGATATTCGCTGTGCCATCGACGCGCGCACCGGCGAGACCAGGCTCACCCGCGTCATCACCGTCGCTGATCCCGTCGAGAACGAGAGCCAGCAGATCTCGCTCGAGGATGCCCGGCGCAAGAAGCCTGACGCGGCCATCGGCGACACGTTCTCCGAGACGCTTCCCCCTCTCGACTTCGGCCGCGTCGCCGCCCAGAACGCCAAGCAGGTCATCTTCCAGAAGGTGCGCGAGGCCGAGCGGGATCGCCAGCACGCCGAGTTCAAGGATCGCATCGGCGAGATCGTCAACGGCACGGTCAAGCGCGTCGAGTACGGCAACGTCATCGTCGATCTCGCCCGCGCCGAGGGCATCATCCGCCGCGACGAGATGATCCCGCGCGAGAACGTGCGCCTTGGCGACCGCATCCGCGCCTATATCTACGACGTGCGCCGCGAGCAGCGAGGGCCTCAGATCTTCCTCTCGCGCGCCCGGCCCGAGTTCATGATGAAGCTCTTCGCCATGGAGGTGCCCGAGATCTACGACGGCATCGTCGAGATCAAGTCGTGTGCCCGCGATCCGGGCTCGCGTGCGAAGATCGCGGTCATCTCGAAGGACAGCTCCGTCGATCCCGTGGGCGCTTGCGTCGGCATGCGCGGCCAGCGCGTGCAAGCCGTCGTCAACGAGCTGCAGGGCGAGAAGATCGACATCATCCAGTGGAACGACGACGCGGCGAGCTTCATCGTCAACGCGCTGGCGCCGGCCGAGGTGTCCAAGGTCGTCCTCGACGAGGATTCGAACCGCATCGAGGTCGTCGTCGACGAGCGTCAGCTTTCGCTCGCCATCGGCCGCCGCGGCCAGAACGTGCGTCTGGCCTCCCAGCTCACCGGCTGGGACATCGACATCCTCACTGACGCCGAGGAGAGCGAGCGGCGCCAGAAGGAATTCACCGAGCGCACGCAGATGTTCATGGAGAAGCTCGACTGCGACGAGTTGATCGCCCAGCTTCTCGCCACGGAGGGCTTCTCGTCTGTCGAGGAGGTCGCATTCGTCGACCCTTCCGAGATTGCCCAGATCGAGGGCTTCACCGAGGAGTCGGCCGCCGCGATCCAGGCCCAGGCTCAGGAATATCTCGCCCGCATCGAGGCCGAGCGCGACCGCCGCCGCCGCGAGCTCGGCGTCGAGGACGAGCTGACCCAGGTTCCGGGCGTTACCTCCGCCATGCTCGTCGCTTTCGGCGAGAACGGTGTGAAGACGGTGGAGGATCTTGCCGATTGCTCGACAGACGATCTGATCGGCTGGACCGAGCGCAAGAAGGAGAAGGACGCCGAGCCGGTGCGTCACACGGGCTTCCTCGAAGGCCTCGAGGTCGGTCGCGCCGAGGCTGAGGAACTGATCCTGTCGGCCCGTATCGCCGCCGGCTGGATCACGGCCGAGGATCTCGCGCCGCCCCAGGCGGAAGGCGAGGGCGAGGCGCCGTCGGACGAGGCGGGCGACACCGCCGCCCCGGCTCAGGCCTGACGATGTCGAGGGAGCGAAACAGCGCGAATGGGTCGTCAACAACGAGCTCACGAGGAGGTTCGGGATGCATCCGGCAACACGCCGGAGCGCACCTGTGCCGTCACGCGTGCCAAGCTCGCCCCCGACCAGCTCGTTCGCTTCGTTCGCGCCCCTGACGGCACTATCACGCCGGACCTGGCCCACCGGCTTCCCGGGCGTGGTGTCTGGATCAAGCTCGATCGCGCCGCCGTCGAGGCGGCCGCCGGCCGGAACGCCTTCGCACGGAGCCTGAAGCGCCCGGTCGAGGTGCCGGACGATCTGGCCGGCCTCGTCGAGCGGCTGCTTCGGGATCGTTGCGTCCAGGCTTTGGCCATCGCCAACAAGGCCGGCCTCGTCGTGTCGGGCTTCGCCAAGGTCGAGGCCCGGATCGCCGCTGGCTCCGTTGCTGCGCTCGTCCACGCCGCCGATGCGTCGCCTGACGGGGCCGCCAAGCTCGATTCGAAAGCTCGCGCCCGGGCGCGTCTCGAAGCCGAGGCCAAGGCCGCGCCGGACGGCGACGACACCCCTCAGGCACCGTTCACGAGAGGAGAATTCGTCCCCGAAATCGTCGCGGATCTCTCACTTCGCGAATTGAGCTTGGCCTTGGGCCGCGAGAATGTGGTACATGCTGCGGTGATCAAAGGCGGCGCCGCGCGATATTTCCTTACCGAGATCCACCGCCTCAGGCGTTACCGATCCATCGAGCCCGAGCCGCAGGCCGGCCGCCCCCGCATGAAGTCCAGCACGGAACAGGTATGAGCGAGACCAAGGAAACCGACCGTCGTCAAGGCGCCCGCAAGCCGGTCAGCGCGCAGCGCACCGAGCAGTCGGGCCATGTCCAGCAGAATTTCAGCCACGGCCGCAAGAATGTGGTGGTCGTCGAGCGCAAGAAGGTGCGCACCATCAACATGCCCGGCAAGGACGGCGGGCCCGGTGCCGCTGGTGCCGGCGGCGCCGGCCAGTCGCGCTCGGGCGGAGCCGCGTCGCGCGGATCTGCGGGTGGTCGTGGCGGTCTCTCCTCTGGGGAGGTCGACAAGCGCGCCCAGGCCGTTCTCCTCGAGCGCAAGCGCCAGGAGGAGGAAGCCAAGCAGCGTGCCATCGAGGCGGAGGAGCGCCGGAAGGCCGAGGAGGCCGAGGCCGAGCGACTCCGCATCGAGGAAGAGGCGCGCAGCAGGGACGAGGAAGCACGCAAGGAGGCCGAGCGCCTCGCTGCAGCAGCCTCTCCGTCCGCCGAGGAAGGCACGGCGGCCCCGGCCGAGGCTGCAGCGCCGGAGCGCGCGGCCCCATCGGCGCCTGCCGCCCGTCCTTCGGGTGCCCCCCAGGCGCGCGAGCCTCGCCGCGATGCGTCTGCGCCTGCCGCTCGTGCCCGGGAAGGTGCCCCGCCCGCATCGCCGCGCACGGCTCCGGGGGCCACCCCGGTTGGAACCCCCGTCGCACGCCGCCGCCCCATGGAGGTGGAGGACGACGATGCCGCCAAGCGTCGCGGTCCGGGCGGGCCGGGCGCGAAGGCCCCGCGCACGCCGCTCAAGGTGGACGACCGCCGCGAGCGCGGACGCCTTACGGTCGACAAGCTGCTGAACGACGAGCAGCGCGAGCGTTCGCTCGCCTCGCTGCGCCGCAAGCGCGAGCGTGATGCGCGTCGCGCGTCCGGCATTCAGCAGACGCGCGAGAAGATCATGCGCGAGGTGACCATTCCGGAGGCGATCACCATCCAGGAGCTCGCCAACCGTATGTCGGAGAAGTCGGTCGACGTGATCCGCCTGCTCATGAAGCAAGGCGCGATGCACAAGATCAACGACGTCATCGATGCCGACACCGCCGAGCTGATCGTCACCGAGTTCGGGCACACGCCGAAGCGCGTCTCCGAGGCCGACGTCGAGGAAGGCTTCATTGGCGGTGTGGATACCGACGAGAACCTCGCGCCGCGCGCCCCCGTGGTCACCATCATGGGCCACGTCGATCACGGCAAGACATCGTTGCTCGATGCCATCCGGCAGGCCAACGTCGCCTCGGGCGAGGCCGGCGGCATCACGCAGCATATCGGCGCCTATCAGGTGACGCAGAACGGCCAGGAGATCACCTTCATCGATACGCCGGGCCACGAGGCTTTCACCGCCATGCGGGCCCGCGGCGCCAAGGTGACCGATATCGTCGTGCTGGTCGTGGCCTCCGACGACGGCGTCATGCCGCAAACGGTCGAGGCCATCAATCACGCCAAGGCCGCCGGCGTGCCGATCATCGTCGCGATCAACAAGATGGATAAGCCCGGCGCCGACCCCTCGCGGGTGCGCACCGATCTTCTCCAGCACGAGATCGTGGTCGAGAGCATGGGCGGCGAGACCATCGACGTCCCCGTGTCGGCCCTGAAGAAGACCGGCCTCGACAGCCTGCTCGAGTCGATCCTCCTGCAGGCCGAGGTGCTCGAGCTCAAGGCCAATGCCGAGCGATCTGCCGAAGGCTTCGTCATCGAGGCCAAGCTCGAGCGTGGTCGTGGTCCGGTCGGCACGCTGCTCGTCCAGCGCGGCACGCTCAAGGTCGGCGATATCGTGGTCGCTGGCGAGTCGTGGGGCCGTGTTCGCGCGCTCATCGACGACCAGGGCAAGAACGTCGTCAAGGCCGGACCGTCTGTGCCGGTCGAAGTGCTGGGCTTTGATTCCGCGCCTGAGGCGGGCGACCAGTTCGCCGTCGTCGAGAACGAGGCCCGCGCCCGCGAGATCACCGACTACCGCCTCAGGAAGCGTCGCGAGACCCTGGGCACGGCCGGTACGGCTCGCACGCTCGAAGGCATGATGCAGCAGCTCAAGGAGGCTGGCCGCAAGGAGTTCCCGCTCGTCATCAAGGGTGACGTGCAGGGCTCGGTGGAGGCCATCATCGGCTCGCTCGCCAAGGTCGGCAACGACGAGGTCATGGCCCGCATCGTCCATTCCGGAGTGGGCCAGATCACCGAGTCGGACGTCTCGCTGGCCGCAGCGTCGAAGGCGATCATCCTCGGCTTCAACGTTCGAGCCAACGTCCAGGCGAAGCAGGCCGCCGATCAGCAGGGCATCGAGATCCGTTACTACTCGATCATCTACGATCTGGTGGACCAGGTGAAGGCGGCCATGTCCGGTCTCCTCGCGCCGACGACCAAGGAGAATTTCCTCGGTTACGCGTCCATCAAGAAGGTGTTCGACATCTCGAAGCAGGGCAAGGTCGCCGGCTGCCTCGTCACCGAGGGCAAGGTCGAGCGCGGCGCCAAGGTCCGCCTGCTCCGCGACAAGACGGTGATCCACGAGGGCACGCTTTCGATCCTGAAGCGCTTCAAGGATGATGTGAAGGAGGTCCCCGCCGGACAGGAGTGCGGCATGGCCTTCGCCAACTACCAGGACATCCGCGAGGGCGACGAGATCGAGTGCTTCCAGGTCGAGACCATCGCCCGGACGCTGTGATCTTGCACGAGGCGGCGCCTGCTCTCATGGAGGCAGCCGGTTCGAGATCCAGGAGGCGAAGTCGCTCGGGCGGCTTCGCCTTCTTGCTTTGCCGGCAACACAGGCTCGCGCGGCCGGGGAGCTTGTTCCCTTTTCTGAAGTCTTGTCACGACGAGAGCTGATAAAGTTTCCCTTAACCTTCTCCGCGTAAATGGTTCGTTGTCGATTACGAGTTTCTGCGGAGATAGGACATTGGCAGTCAATCGCACAGCACTGGCAGCTCTCGCACTGCTGGCAACTGGTCTTCCCGTCGTTTGGTCGAGCGCGGCCGATGCACGTCCGACCGCCACCCGGGCGATTGCGGACAAGAAGGGCGTCGCCCATGCAGTTGAGTCGTTTCGCGCCGCGATGGTGCGCGCCGACGGCAAGACGCTGACCCACCTCGCCGCCCCGAACCTCTCCTTCGGCCATTCCAACGGCCTCGTGCAGACCCGTGCGCAATTCGTGCAGAGCGTGGTCGGCAAGAAGGAAATCTTCAAGAAGATCGATCTGGTCAACCAGAAGGTCACGATCTACGGGCGCACCGCCATCTCGCGCCACGAGTTCCACGCCGATATCCTGCTCGACGGCAAGCCGCTCAACGTCAAGCTCAAGTGCATCGAGGTGTGGGACAAGACGCCCTCGGGCTGGAAGCTGGTCTCCCGCCAGGCGTACAAGACGAGCTGAGAACGCTAGGGGCTTCAGTCCCTCATCAAAGAGGCCCGGCCGATCCTCCGGATCGCCGGGCTCTTCTCGTTTTCGCGCCGCCATCGCCGCTCATGCGGCGCTGCGAAACGTGTTGACGCCGTCTCGGTTCAGGGCGAAGAAGCGCGCCTCGTTGTTGCGACGCCCGCGAGGCGGCCGGCTCCCCGCCAGGGGAGTCGCCTCGCGCAACGAACGCCTTCCCCGCGAGGCGGCCGGCTCCCCGCCAGGGGAGTCGCCTCGCGCAACGAACGCCTTCCCCGCGCGAGGCGGCCGGCTCCCCGCCAGGGGAGTCGCCTCGCGCAACGAAGAACAGATAAGCGGTTCGATCCCGCTGCAGAGGACGCAATGCCACGAAAGCAAATCCGCGCCGGCGCGAGCCCCGCGTCCGGTCCATCCCAGCGCCAGCTGCGCGTGGGAGAATTGGTGCGTCACAAGCTTGCCGAAATGCTCTCCCGCGGCGAGATCCACGATGAGACCCTCGCCAGTCATGTCGTCTCGGTGCCCGAGGTGCGCATGTCCCCGGACCTGCGTCTTGCCACGGCCTATGTCATGCCTCTCGGCGGCAAGGACGCAGGCCCCGTTCTGGCGGCGCTCGATCGCAACAAGCGCTACATTCGCGGCGAGATCGCCCACGCGTTGAGCCTCAAGTTCGCGCCTGACATTCGCTTTCGCTTCGACGAGAGCTACGACGAGGGCGCCCGCATCGACGCTCTGCTCGACAGTCCGGTCGTGAAGCGCGACATCGGAAAGGCCTAGTCTTCGCCCTCTTCCCGTTGTCTGCACTTCGATGGGGAGAGGACCGGGGTGAGGGGCGGCCGCTCGCCCCGACCCGCTTTCCGCCTCTCACCCCGAGCCTCTTCCGCACGCGTGCAGAGTGCTGCGAGAGGCGACGAGCACGAAAAATGGCACGACGCAAAAAAGGCAACCCCATCAACGGCTGGATCATCCTGGACAAGCCCGTCGGCATGACGTCGACGCAGGCCGTCGGCAAGGTTCGCTGGCTTTTCCAGGCCCAGAAGGCCGGCCACGCCGGCACGCTCGATCCGCTCGCGACGGGCGTCCTGCCGATTGCGCTCGGCGAGGCGACGAAGACGGTTCCCTACGCCGTCGACGGCGCCAAGGCCTACGAGTTCACCGTCCGCTGGGGCGCCGAGACCGACACCGACGATGCGGAAGGCAACGTCCTCGAGACATCGGATCGTCGCCCGACGGCTGCCGAGATCGAGGCTATCCTGCCCGATTTCCTCGGCGAGATCCTCCAGACGCCGCCGCAGTTCTCCGCCATCAAGATCCAGGGTGAGCGCGCCTACGATCTTGCGCGGTCCGGCGAGAAGGTCGCCCTCGAGCCGCGTCCTGTCCTCATCGACCGTCTCGATTTGGTCGAGATGCCGGACGCCGAGACCAGCGTCTTCGAGGCCGAATGCGGTCGCGGCACCTACGTCCGCGCCCTGGCGCGCGACATGGGCCGCCGGCTCGGCTGCCTCGGCCATGTCACGCAGCTCCGCCGCACCCGCGTAGCCGCCTTCGACGCTGAGAGCGCAGTCACGGTCGCCGAGCTCGAGGCTGCCCACGACGCCGAGGACGGCGGCGCCGCATTGGCGCGTTACCTGCAACCGATCGAGCTGGCGCTGTCGGACCTTATGGAGCTGAGCGTCAGCCAGCAGGACGCCGCCCGTCTCGCGCGTGGCCAGACTGTCCTCTTGCGGGGGCGCGACGCACCAATCACCTCCGGCGAGGCCTATGCCGTGTGCAAGGGCACGCTCATTGCTCTCTGCGAAATCGAGCGGGGGGAGATCATGCCCGTTCGGGTATTCAATAACGGCCCCTGAGAGCAGGCGTTTGCCGTGCGAACGGGCGCTGCAGGTCATCAGCCCGCGAGCGCGAGTTTTCCGCTCGCTCGGCTCCGGCTTTCGTGTATAAGCGGGCCTGCACATGATCTCGGTCGATGAGGTCCGTGCCCCGCGACCCTGCTGGACGACATCCCGGCTGTGGCCGCATCGGAAAGGCCGGCCTCGACGAGGCCCGCTGCTCCCATCCTTAGAACAAGAAAGGAACTCCCGATGTCGCTGAGTGTTGAGCGCAAGAGCCAGATCGTCAAGGAATTCGCCTCCAAGGAGGGTGACACGGGGTCGCCGGAGGTGCAGATCGCGCTCCTTACGGAGCGGATCAACGGTCTGTCCGAGCACTTCAAAGCCCACAAGAAGGACAACCACTCGCGTCGCGGGCTGCTCAAAATGGTCAGCAAGCGCCGCCAGCTTCTGGATTACGTCAAGGCCAAGGACGAGGCCCGCTATCAGAAAATCATCGAGCGTCTCGAGCTGCGTCGCTGACGCCGCGCGGCGAGACCGTCATGCGTCCCTCGTTGCCGCGAGGGCTTGAGCCCGGATTGGAGTGCGCCGGCGCCGAGTGGCGGCACGCGGCGCATTCGTTGTTTCGCTGGCTGAAGCACAAGCCGAGACCCGCTCGTCGACAATTGAGACCCGGCCGTCACCGAACGCCCGTCCGACACTGAACGCCAAGAGACCGAGAAGAGCGATGTTTGAAATTCACACCGAAGAGATCGAGTGGGGCGGCCGCAAGCTGCGCTTCGAGACCGGGCGCATGGCCCGCCAGGCTGACGCCGCCGTCATCTGCCAATATGGTGAGACCAGCGTGCTCGCCACCGTCGTGGCCGCCAAGAGCGTCAGGCCCGGCATCGACTTCTTCCCCCTGACGGTGAACTACCAGGAGAAGACCTACGCCGCCGGCAAGATTCCGGGGGGCTTTTTCAAGCGTGAAGGCCGTCCCTCCGAGAAGGAGACGCTGACCTCCCGCCTCATCGACCGGCCGATCCGTCCCCTCTTCGTCGAGGGCTTCAAGAACGAGGTCCAGGTCGTCGTCACCGTCCTCTCGTTCGACATGGAGAACGACCCCGACATCGTGTCGATGGTCGCTGCCTCCGCCGCGCTCACCCTCTCCGGCCTGCCGTTCCTCGGTCCGATCGGGGCCGCGCGCGTCGGCGTGGTCAACAATGAGCTGGTCTTGAACCCGCTCATGGACGAGATGGCGAACAGCGATCTCGACCTGGTTGTCGCCGGCACCGGCGATGCCGTGATGATGGTCGAGTCGGAGGCCAAGGAGCTGCCTGAGAGCCGCATGCTCGAGGCCGTGATGTTCGGCCAGCGCGGCTTCCAGCCGGTTATCGATGCCATCATCCGCCTTGCTGAGAAAGCGGCGAAGGAGCCGTGGAGCTTCCAGCCGGCCGACAACAGCGAGCTCAAGGGCCGCATGAAGGATCTGATCGGTGCCGACCTTTCGGCCGCCTTCCAGACTCCCGAGAAGCAGAAGCGCCACGATCTGGTCGACGCCGCCAAGAAGAAGGCCTTCGAGGCCCTGATGCCGGCCGATGCCACGCCCGATCAGCAGGTGCAGCTCGGCAGCGTCTTCAAGGCTCTCGAGGCCGACGTCGTCCGCGGCGACATCATCCGCACCAGCCGCCGCATCGACGGCCGCGACTTGGTCTCTGTCCGCCCCATCACCTCGCAGGTACAGGTTCTGCCGCGCACGCACGGCTCCGCGCTGTTCACGCGCGGCGAGACGCAGGCCCTCGTGGTCGCGACCCTCGGTACCGGCGACGACGAGCAGACCGTCGACGCGCTGGAAGGCAGCCGCAAGGAGCGCTTCCTGCTGCACTACAACTTCCCGCCGTACTCGGTCGGTGAGACGGGCCGCATGGGCTCGCCCGGGCGTCGCGAGATCGGCCACGGCAAGCTCGCCTGGCGCGCGCTGCACCCGCTCCTGCCCGCGCAGGCCGAGTTCCCCTACACGATCCGTGTTGTCTCCGAGATCACCGAGTCGAACGGCTCGTCGTCGATGGCGACGGTCTGTGGCTCTTCGCTCGCCATGATGGACGCTGGCGTGCCCCTGAAGGCGCCCGTCGCCGGCATCGCCATGGGCCTCATCAAGGAGGGTAACGACTTCGCCGTGCTCTCCGACATCCTCGGTGACGAGGATCACTTGGGCGACATGGACTTCAAGGTGGCCGGCACCGAGCGGGGCGTCACCTCGCTGCAGATGGACATCAAGATCACCGGCATCACCGAGGAGATCATGAAGGTTGCGCTCGAGCAGGCGCACCAGGGCCGTCTCCACATCCTCGGCGAGATGGCGAAGTCCATCAACGCCGCGCGCTCCGAGCTTGGCGAGCACGCGCCCCGCATCGAGACGATCAAGATCCCGGTCGACAAGATCCGCGAGGTCATCGGCTCGGGCGGTTCCGTCATCCGCGAGATCGTCGCCGAGTCGGGCGCCAAGATCGACATCCAGGACGATGGCACCGTGAAGATCGCCTCGGCCCGGCGCGAGTCGATCGAGGCGGCATTGAAGCGCATCCGTGGCATCACGTCGGAGCCTGAGGTCGGCCAGATCTACAAGGGCAAGGTCGTCAAGATCATGGAGTTTGGCGCCTTCGTGAACTTCTTCGGCGCCAAGGACGGCCTCGTGCACATCTCCCAGCTCACCCAGGGCCGCCCGGCCACGGTGGGTGAGGTGGTGAAGGAAGGCCAGGAGGTCTACGTCAAGCTGCTGGGCTTCGACGATCGCGGCAAGACCCGCCTCTCCATGAAGATCGTCGATCAGGCGACAGGCAAGGAGCTCGAGGGCGTCGAGGCCGACGACCGCGGTGGCGGCGGTGGCGGCGGCGGTGGCGGTTTCCGCGGCCGGGATCGTGGCGACCGTGGTGGCCGCGACCGTGATCGCGACCGCGGCGACCGTGGCGACGGCGGCCGGGATCGCGGCGGCGATCGCCCCTCACGTGCGGCGCCGGAATTTCTCGGCGGCGGCGACTTCCAGGACGAGGGCCAACGCCCGCAGCGTCGGGAGCGACCCGAGCGCCGCGAGCGTCGTCAGGAGCCCGATTGGGACTGATTGCCGGGACCCGGTCTCTCGTGTCAGCGAGGGGCCAATTCGGTGAAAGCGCTTGGCCGTCGGCATCCCCGGCGGCCTTGTCGCATCTGCGGCGATGCCGTGCAGTTTCTCTTCATGCCGGGAGCGCTCGAACGCTTTAAAGTCGCTGGCAGCCCTTATCCGCCAAGGAGGCCTCCGCCATGCAGCAGCGTACCGCGCCCGCCGTCGGCTACTCGGTCTGTCCGCACGACTGTCCGTCGACGTGCGCCCTCGAAGTGGATCTTCTTGCTGACGGCCGCATCGGCCGCGTGCGCGGCTCGGAGGCGAACACCTATACGGCCGGCGTAATCTGCAACAAGGTCTCTCGCTATGCCGAGCGCATTCATCACCCGGACCGGCTGCTCTACCCGCTGAAGCGAACCGGGCCCAAAGGGTCCGGCCAATTCCAGCGCATCTCATGGGACGACGCGCTGGACCTCACGGCGGAGAAGTTTCTCGAGGCCGAGCGCACGCTCGGCGCAGAGGCGGTATGGCCTTACTTCTATGCCGGCACGATGGGCCTCGTGATGCGGGACGGCATCCAGCGGCTGCGGCATGCCAAGAAATACTCGCAGATGTTCCAGTCGATCTGCACGACAGCGGCATGGACCGGCTTCATCGCGGGCACAGGCAGGCTTGCGGGACCGGACCCGCGCGAGATGGCGAAGGCCGACCTCCTGGTGATCTGGGGCACGAACCCGGTCAATACGCAGGTCAACGTCATGACGCACGCCAGCCGGGCGCGGAAGGAACGTGGCGCGAAGATCGCGGTGGTCGACATCTACAAGAACGGAACCATGGCCCAGGCGGATCTTGCGCTCTGCCTGCGGCCTGGCACCGACGGCGCGCTCGCCTGCGCAGTGATGCACGTCCTCTTCCGCGACGGCCACGCCAATTGGCCATATCTCGAGAAGTATACCGACTGCCCGCGTGAGCTGGAGGCTCACCTGAAGGCTAGGACGCCCGAGTGGGCAGCGGCGATCACGGGGCTGACGGTCGACGAGATCGAGACGTTTGCCAGGATGATCGGGACGACACCGCGCACCTACCTTCGGCTCGGCTACGGCTTTTCACGTCAGCGCAACGGCGCCTTCAACATGCACGCCGCGTCCTGCATCGCCTCGGTGACGGGAGCCTGGGCGCACGAAGGTGGCGGCGCGTTCCACAACAACGGCGCCATCTACAAGTGGAACAAGTCTCTGATCGAAGGCTTCGACGTGCTCGATCCCAGGACGCGGACGCTGGACATGAGCCGCATCGGCCCGGTGCTCACGGGCGACAAGAGCGATCTCGGCGACGGCCCGCCGGTAACGGCCATGCTGATCCAGAACATGAACCCGGTGCAGGTGGCGCCCGAGCAGCGGCTGGTGAAGCAGGGCTTCGCGCGCGAGGACCTGTTCACGTGCGTCCATGAGCAATTCATGACGGCCACGGCCAGGATGGCTGACGTCGTCCTGCCGGCCACGATGTTCCTCGAGCACGAGGATCTCTACCAGGGCGGCGGGCACCAATACATCTCGTTCGGGCCGAAGTTGATCGAGCCTCCCGGCGAGTGCCGCTCCAACCACGATGTTCTGGTCGGCATCGCGAAGCGTGTCGGCGCCGAGCACCCCGGCTTCGACATGACGCCGGCCGAGATCATCGACTGGACCTTGCAGAAGTCGGGCTGGGGTACGCTCGAGGAGCTCAAGACCAAGCGCTACATGGACGTGCAGCCGGACTTCGAGACGGCGCACTACGTCAAGGGCTTCGCCTACCCCGACGGCAAGTTCAAGTTCAAGCCCGACTGGGCGAAGGTGCCCGCGGGTCGCCGCCATGACTGGGGCATCGCGCATACGGTCCCCGCGCTGCCGGACTACTGGGATGTCAATGAGAAGGCGGACGCTCTGCATCCCTTCCGGCTGGCGACGAGTCCGTCGCGCAGCTACCTCAACTCGTCGTTCAACGAGATGCCGTCGAGCCGCGCCCGCGAGGGAAAGCCGCGGGTGAAGATGCACCCGGTGGACATGTCGGCCCTGTCGCTGGTCGACGGACAGATGGTGCGCATGGGCAACGAGCGCGGCGAGATCAAGCTGGCCGTGGAAGCGTTCGACGGCCTGCAGCGCGGCGTCGTGATCGTCGAGTCGATCCCGCCCAACGACGATTTCGAGGGCGGCGAGGGATTGAACACGCTCACCAGCGCCACCCGCATCGCACCCTTCGGCGGGGCGGCGTTTCACGACAATCATGTGTGGGTGCGCGGGGCGTAGAAAGCCCGCTCCCCCGAGGGACGACTGTTGCGTGAAAACCGCGCGAGCGCGTGCGCAGGATCGCGCTGTATTGAATGATGGGCGGGACCAGCGCGCCGGACGCACGCGACCGCCGCCCCGCGGCGAGCGAAGCTCCCGGCCACCTATGCCCTTCTCCTCGAGAGGCTGGGCGCCCGATCAGGATCTTGCGGCCGCGCGGGCGCTCCAGATCAAAACGGCGGCACCGAACAGGGTATAGACGCTGAAGACACCGTAGGTCAGGGCGTAGCTCTCCACTGCGCGGTAGATGGTTGCGAACGTCGCCGGGCCAAGCACGATGCCGCCGAACGTAAAGACCAGAACGCCTCCCGTGGCGAGACTGACCTCGCCGGGGCCGGCGGCCCGCGCCACCTCGGCGAGCCAGAGGCCGTTCCAGCCGACGAGACAGAACCCGAACCCGAACACGACGACGCTGAGCAGCCATACGGGCCATTCCGGCGTGGCGGCCGTCAGCATCAGGGCGAAGGCCGACGAGCCGAGGCCGATGGCGACGAGGATGGCCAGCCCATGACCGATGACATCAGCGAGCACGCTCCAGGCGAGGCGGCCGATGACCCCGCCCACCTGCATCACTGTCGCTGCCCCGCCCGCCGCGACAAGCGTCCAGCCGAGATCCTTCACGAGCATCGTGATCAGGAACGTGAACAGGCAGAACTGTGCCGAGGCGTAGGCCCAGCCCATGAGCGCCAGCGCCCGCATGCGCCGATTGGCGAGGACGAGCCGGACGCCAGACAGAACGCCTCCGGCCCCGAGGCTCGCCGCAGGCGCACGGTCGTCGTCGAGCCGCCGGCGGATGGCGAGCAGCGGCACCCCCACCAGCGTCATGAGGAGGGCGCTCGCGCCGATGGCCACCTGCCAGTTGTAGGCAACCGCAAGACGCGGCAGGAGAAGGGAGGCGAGGATGCCGCCGAGGGGTACACCCGTCTGCTTCAGCGCGAAGACGATGTTCTGCCGGTGCTTCGGCGCGAAGCGGAACAGCATGTGCGAGGCTGCTGGATTGGTCAGGCCGTAAGCCGCCCCGATCGAGGCCGAGGCCAGGATGGCGATGGGAATGCTTCCGGTGGCGATGCCGAGAAGGCCCAACGCGGTAAGGCCCATGGCCCAGATGCTCATGGCCGCCGCGCCGTGTCGGCGAACATAGAGACCCGCCACGCTCGAAAGCAGGGCTGCTGCGGCATAAACGACGCTGATCTGGTAGCCGATGCTTTCCGGGCCGAAGCCGAAATGCGGCGCCGCCAGCGTGGCGAGCGTGGGAAGCGCCAGCACCGAAAACGTCGCCAGCCCTTGAACGCCGGTCACCAGCGCCAGCAGCAAAACCATCGTCGACGTGGGCAGAGTGGCGGCTGCGGCATGGCCGCGTGCGTCGCCGGATACCTCACGATTCACCTGTTTCCGGCCTCGCTGCCAATTGTGTATACTTGTCCGGACATTCGTCCACGGCGCCATTGGTACCATGACCTGTGTCGCAGACGGAAACAATGCGGATCGCCGTCACGGTCCCGAAGTCAGAAAGTGCGGTGGAGGGTTCATTGAACGCACAAGCGCATCCCGATCTCAAGAGCTCCGCGGACCTTGCGGATGCCGGCAAGGTCTTGCGATCCGCAGGACAGCTCCCGATCACGGAGGCGCTGGCACGCTTCGTCTCCGAGACGCGGGACGAGGACATACCGGCGACTGTGCGCTTCCGCGCCTTGCACCACATGCTCGACGCGGCCGGGATCGCGGTCGCAGCGTCGCGCTACGATCACGCGCAGCGCGTGCTCAATGCGATGCGCGGTCTTGGCGGCAGCGGCGACGTGCCTGTGATTGGATTTCCGGCGCGCCTTTCGGCCCGCGATGCGGCGATCCTCAACGGCTACCTCTGCCACGGCCTCGATTTCGACGACACGCACGTCGCCGGCATCATCCACCCGACCGCGAGCGTGTTTCCGGCCGTCCTTTCGGCTGCCGCGCATGCCGGCGCGACGGGGCGTGACCTGGTGACGGCCTACGTTGTCGGCATCGAGGCAGCGGCACGCATCGCCTCCGTTGCCAAGAGCGGATTTCACCAGGTGGGTTTCCATCCGACGGGCATCGTCGGCGTATTCGGCGCCGCGTTGGCCGCGGGCCGGCTGATGGGGCTCAACGCCAAGGCGCTCGCCATGGCGCAGGGCATAGCGGTCTCGATGGCCTCTGGCAGTCTCGAGTTCGTCGAGGACGGCGCCTGGAACAAGCGGTTGCATCCGGGCTGGGCAGCGCAGGCCGGCATCACTGCCGCGGCGCTGGCGCGGGAAGGATTTGTGGGCGCGACACGGCCTTACGACGGGCGGTTCGGCCTTTTCAAATCCTATATGGGAAGCTACGCCGAGCAGGCTGACACGAGCCTGGCGACGGCCGGGCTCGGCGAGACGTGGGAGCTCCTGCAGACGGCGATCAAGCCCTATCCCGCGTGCCACTTCACGCATGCCTGCATCGACGCCGCTCTCGCCTTGCGCAGACAGGGCGTGACGCCCGACGCGGTGGAACGGATCGAGGTGCGTGTGCCTGCGGGAACGCACAAGGTGATCTGCCTGCCGGAAGCGAACAAGTTGAAGCCGGTCAACAGCTACGATGCGCAGTTCTCGGTGCAGTGGCTGACCGCCGCGGCACTGGTGAAGGGGCGTCTCGGCCTGGCCGAGCTGGAGCCGGACCAGATCGGCGACCTGGAGATCGCGGCGCTGACGCAGAAGGTCCGCTTCGCCGACTATCCCGACAGCCCGTTCCCGAAAGCGTACTCGGGCGAGGTGGTAGTGGTACTCGCCGACGGCCGGACGCTGTCGCACCGCGAGCACATCAACCGCGGGGCCGCCGAGCGGCCGCTCGCGAATGGCGAGATCGTCGACAAGTTCCGGGCGAACGCCGCGACGGCCTTCGATGCTGCCACGGTCGAGCGGATGGAACGGGCGATGCTGGGCCTCGAGACCGCCACCGACGCGGCAGCAGCGCTCGGTACCTTTTCTCCAGCGGGGGTGCGGTGAGCATGGCACCCCGCGGCATGATTGAAGAGGCAAACGACGGCATCGCCGACGCCGACTCGTTGAACCGCGCGGATGGCGAGGGCGCACTTCCCCTCTATGTTCAACTCGCGCAAACAATCGGTGGCCGAATTGCCACCGGAGCCTATCCGGTAGGGAGCCTCCTGCCGACCGAGGCCGAGCTCGGGCTCAGCTTTGGGGTGTCGCGATATACTGTGCGCCAGGCGATCCAGCACCTGCGCAACCAGGGTCTCGTCTCGGCACGAAAAGGAGTTGGCACGCGCGTCCAGGCGGTCAGTGCAGAGCCGAGCTACACGCAATCGATGCGCTCGCTCGGAGAGCTCTTGCAGTACGCCACGGAGACTCGCCTCGATGTCATCGCGGTCGAGGAGGTCGTCGCCCGCGGCGCCCTGGCGGAGGCGCTCGGCTGCCGGCCGAAGAAGCCATGGATCCGCGTGGCCGGCGTCCGGCACGGATCGCGGGACGAGCCGCCTCACTGTCACATCGAGGTTTTCCTGGATAGTGCCTATCGCGCCATTGCCGACGAGGCGAGCACGCTCAGGACCGCAATCTGGTCGCTGATCGAGAAGCGTTTCGGCGAGACGGTGATCGAGGTTGACCAGGAGATCGAGGCAACGGTGCTCGACGAGGAGATGGCACGCCTGCTCCAGGCGGAGCCTGGCTCGCCTGCACTGAAATTCACCCGCCGCTACTATGTGACGGGCCGGCGCCTCGTCGAGCTTTCGATCAACGTGCATCCGGCTGATCGCTTCTCGTACCGCATGACGATCAGGCGGGACGCACCGTCTTCATAATGCCTCAGTAGGGAGACCCAGAGGACCATGCCTGCTTCCAAAGCCGCAAACGGTGCTCCCGCGCCGGCACAGCCGCTCGATTTCGACGCCATCATCATCGGCGCCGGCATTTCGGGCATGTACCAGCTTTTGCGCCTGCGGGAGCTCGGCATGAAGGTGCGTGCGTTCGAAGCCGGGACCGGCGTCGGCGGCACGTGGTATTGGAACCGGTATCCCGGCGCGCGCTTCGATTCCGAGAGCTACTCATACCAGTACTCCTTTTCGAAGGAGCTGCTTGCCGAGTGGAGCTGGTCCGAGCACTTCGCCGGCCAGCCCGAGACATTGCGCTATCTCAATCATGTGGCCGACAAGTTCGACCTCAGGAAAGACATCCAGTTCCGCAGCCGCGTGAAGTCGGCCCACTACCAGGAAGGCTCGCGGAGCTGGAAGGTCACGCTGGAGGACGGCAGCACGCACACGGGCCGCTTCTTGATCGCGGCGGTCGGCCCGCTCTCGGCGCCCACCATGCCCAAGTTGGAGGGCACCGATACGTTCAAGGGCGAATCCTACCATACTGGGCTCTGGCCGCATCACCCGGTGACCTTCGAGGGCAAGCGCGTCGCCGTCATCGGCACGGGCGCGACGGGCGTGCAGACCATCCAGGAAGTGGCCAAGACGGTGGGCCACTTGACCGTGTTCCAGCGCACCCCGAACTGGTGCAAGCCGCTGAAGAACAGGAAGATCACCGACGACGAGCAGAAGAAGATCAAGGCCAGCTACGACGAGATCTTCAAGCGCTGCGACGAGACGTTTTCGTGCTTCCTGCACACGCCCGATCCGCGCGGCACCTTCGAGCTGTCGCCCGAGGAGCGCGAGGCGTTTCTCGAGAACCTCTACGAGACGCCCGGCTTCGGCATGTGGCAGGGCAATTTCCGCGACATGTTGACCAACCGCGAGGCGAACAAGGTCATCTCCGACTTCGTCGCCAAGAAGATCCGCCAGCGGGTGAAGGACCCGAAAGTCGCCGAGAAGCTCATTCCCAAGAACCACGGCTTCGGCACCCGCCGCGTGCCGATGGAGACGCACTACTACGAGGTCTACAACCAGCCGAACGTCGAGCTGGTGGACATCAAGGAGACGCCGATCGAGTGCATCACTGCGACGGGCCTGAAGACGGCCGACCGCACGTTCGAGTTCGATATGATCATCTATGCCACGGGCTTCGATGCGGTCACGGGGAGCTTCGACCGGATCGACTTCCGCGGCGTCGGCGGCGTCAGCCTGAAGGAGAGGTGGCGCCAGGGCATTGAGACGCTCGTCGGTGTCCAGGTCGCCGATTTCCCGAACATGATGATGCTGGTCGGCCCGCACACGGCCTTGGGCAACATCCCCCGCTCGATCGAATTCAATGTCGACTGGGTCACCGGCCTGCTGCGCTACATGAAAGAGCACAACCTCACGCTTGCCGAGGCCAAGCCCGAGGCGATCGCTGCCTGGACGGACTTCGTCAAGGAGAAGGCGCAAGGCCTGCTCTCGAACGAGATCGATTCCTGGATGACCGGCGTCAACAGGAACGTCGAGGGCAAGGACAAGCGCATCCTCGCCCGCTACAGCGGAAGCGCTCCCGACTACCGCGCATGGTGCAATCGTGTGGCCGCGGCCAACTACGAGGACCTGAACCTGACCTAGCCGATGGGGCGACGGGCCTCAGCAGTCTGCACCGCAATCGGCCCGTCCGTGTCGCAAACGTCGGCTGGCTTTCGCGTCCTGCCGCTCAGTGCGCGCGGGCAGCCCGCCAGCCGGCGGCAATGGCCTCCGCTTCCGTGCAGAACCAGCGCTTGCCCTTGGTCCCGTCCATCTTGATGCTGCCGTACCAGGGGCTCCAGGGCAGGTGATAGATGCGGCCGTTGGCCGTCACGTTACCCTTGATCGGGCAACCCTTTGGAGCCTCGGCGCCGGCGGCCGCGTCCTGCCAGCGCGCCGTTCGATAGTCCCATGCGGGCGTGGCCTTGCCGGACCAGATCCCGACACGCGCAGCCCGGGCCCCCGCCTCGACGCGGACGTAGGTGTTGGAATAGCGGACGAAGGCCCAGGCCAGGCCGCGCCGCACCAGCTCGGCGTTGACGTCGAGTCCGCCCGCGAAGCAAACGCCCAGCAGGCGACGATACTTGTCCAGGCCGCGCTCCACGCATCGGACCAGCCCATTCGCCACGAGCCGCGCGAGGAGGCGGTGGGCGACCGCGCCACAGGGCCACGGACGTCCACCTGCATCGGTGCATTCCTGGTCGATCTCCGGCGCATCGATACCTTCGAGGCGGACCCTGAGGCCGCCGACCATCAGCGTGTCGCCATCGATGGCTTTCGCCCTGCCTGTGAGCGTCGCGTGGCTGCGGGGCAGCGGCAGCGGAGACTGGCGCGCATCGGTGGGAGCAGAGACCGTCAGCAAGAGCACCACCGAGAGTGCAAGCGAAACGCTGACGGCGACCCGGGTTGCGGATACTTTGAGAGTTGAATCAAGCATGACAAACGCACCTCCTGGTTGAATCTTGACCGATTCGGGAGGGCGCAGCGAGGCTGAACGGTGTCAAATCTGTGGAGCGGAGGCTAGGGTGCGCAATGTACTCTATCTTTTGGAATCAGAGCACTAGAGCAACCCAGGCGGCCGCTCGAACATGTCCCGGCCGCAGGTGCGAACAGCGGATGCAATTTTTGATTGCATCAAAAGCGAAGTAACAAACTGTGATAGGCGTTGCCGTGCAATTCGCGGTATGATCCTTGCCCGGAGGCTGGCAATCTCTCCGCGCATGTAGTCAGGTTTCGCGTAGCGTGAAACGCGGTCAGATGGCCGGCCTCTCTATTGCTGTGGGACCTCAGGATAAGCGTTCTGGCTCGCGAGCCGATCCCGGCTACCCACCCCTCACCGGTGAGGCACGCCACTTGAGGTCGATGGCGAGGGCGAGCGCGCCGAAGGCTGCGAGCCAAAGGGCGACGCCGGCAAGCCGCACGGGTAGTGAGACGTTCCGCAGCCAGAGCGCGCTGAGCGTGGTCGCCATCATCAGACAATAGGCCGAGAGCGCGAGCCGGCGATGGCTCCAGCCCATCCGGATCAGTCGCTGGTAATAGTGCGAGCGGTGCGCCTGGAACGGATTCTCGCGGTGGACGAGCCGCTTGGCCAGGGTGAGCCCGCTGTCGACCATGAATGTCGCGAAGACGAGTCCCGGAAACCAGAACGGCCATAGCGCGCGGTCCCACCCCAGCACGCCGATGGCTGCAGCCAGGAATCCGAGCGGAATGGAGCCGGCATCCCCGAGGAAAATGCGCGCCGGATCGAAGTTCCAGACGAGGAACCCTGCCGCTGCGCCGGTGACGACGGCAGCCAGGAGCGCCACTTCCATATCCTCCGCTGCGGCGGCCGCAATGGCGTAGGCCGCGAAACCCACCACCGCCATGCCTCCGGCAAGGCCGTTCGACCCGTCCATGAAATTGTAGAGGTTCGACGACCAGACGATGCCGAGCGCCAGAACGGTCATCAGCCAAAGGGCATAGGGGCCCGTCGCGGCGAGAAACCCGATTGCCGCGGCGAACTGGGCCAGGAACCGCGGCAGCACCGGCAGCCCGCGCACGTCGTCGATGAGAAATACGGCCGCGAGCAGGACGGCCGGAACGATGATCGCCTTCGGGCCCGCCGGGAACGCGAGCCAGGCGACGGCCGCGGCCAGCATCAACCCGACGCCGCCCGTGCGGGGTGTCGGCCTCTCGTGCAAGGAGCGATCGTTCGGGATGTCGAGCACGAGCACCGCCAGCCGGTCGCTCCAGAGCGCGCGCACGAAGCCGGCAGCAAGCGCGAAAGCCACGGCGGCCGCGAGCAATGGCGTAGTCACGTGAAGCCCCCAGTCGTGACGATGCGGCCGGTCATGTCGGCGCCCGAAGGAAGTGTGCCGCTGTCGTCGGATGCGCGCGCGCCTGACCTGCACCCTCTTGTCGCCAACCGTCAAAATCGCAAGAGGAAAATGCCTCGGGGCCTCTCCGTCTCTTCTCGCGAGGCAAGGAAGCCGCGCCACTCCACTTTTCCATGGATGTCTTGAAGATCCACGTGATCAATGTTCACGAATGAACGCATTCGATCACGCGTGCGTGAACAACGATTGCCCTCGACGCCGTTTTGAACGATGTTCTATTTCAACAAGTCACGCACACAGATGGGAAATTCAGACATGCGCACGCTCCTCGCCATCCTCGCCACCGCCGGCGGTTTTGCTCTTCTCAGCGCTGACGCCCAGGCCTGCAGTGCCCGCGGCACGCATTGCGGCCATCCGGACTGGGCCGCCAACGCCTTCGAAGGCCCGCGCGGCAGCCACGCCAAGGACCAGATCGACATCAGGGAGCACCACTACAAGCACGGCTACGCGTACGGTTATGCCCCGGCGTATGTCTACGGCTACAAGCCCGCCTACGGCCACAAGAAGCACTACCGTCACAAGAAGCATTGAGGATCTGGCGCCCTTCGCCGGGCGCCACCTCACCCCTGCGCCTCAGGCCTCCCTCGGACGCGCCGTCACGGCATCAGGAACAGGTCCGTGTCGTCGGGTTTTGCGCCCGCCGCCGTCAGCATCGCGTGCACCTGCCCGCGATGGTGTGTTTGATGGTTGAAGAAATGCGTCACTGTCAGCCACTTCGGCTTGCTGACATCCGCTTTCGCGATGCCCGAGTACCAGACGAGATCGCCCTCCATCCAGGATGGCGCCATCGCATCGGCCCAATCGAGAATCGTTTGGTCGAATGCAATCCGGCGCTGCTTTAGCTCGTCCCAATCCGGGTAGTTGCCCCCGCCGGTACGCACCAACGCCGGTGGCTTCTGCACCGTCTCCGGCGCAAAGCGGCTCATCCACTGCTGGTCGCCCCACAGGATGTGCGACAGAGTATTGTGGATGGACCCGAAGAAGGCACCACGATCCTTCATGCGCTCCGCGCCCGTCAATGTGTCAGCCGCTCCGTAAAGCGATTGGTTCTGCCAACGATTGTAACGAGCCATGGTGCGGACGTGGTCGACGCTGATCACGGGAATGCCTCCTCGCGTGGCAATCATCTCGCAGGAGCGTAATCGACGCCGCTCGCTGTGTCAGCCTGTCGCACTGATTTTTCTGCAGCGCACCAAGAGCGGCATTTGCCGCGCCTAAACCGCCACGTTGTCGATCAGCCGCGTCTTGCCGAGCCACGCGGCCGCCAGGACGCGTCCCGGCCGTCCGCTGCCATACGTCCACGCTTTCAGCGTCTCGGCATCCCGCACGGTGACGTAGTCGATGGCCCCGAAGCCCGCCGCCGCCAGCTTCGCCTTGCCGTCGGTAATGGCCGCCTCGTGCTGCCCGGTGCGAGCCGCCTCGGCAACCCGAAGGATGACCTCGTAGATCGTCACCGCCCGCGCCCGCTCGTCCCCACTCATGTAGCGGTTGCGCGATGACATCGCGAGCCCGTCCGCCTCGCGCACCGTCGCTCCCGGGAGGATCTCGAGCGGCATGTTGAGGTCGCGGACCATCTGCTGGATCACGCACAGCTGCTGGTAGTCCTTCTCCCCGAAGCAGGCGTAGTCGGCGCCCACTTGCAGGAACAGCTTGCTGCACACCGTCGCCACTCCGCCGAAGAAGTGTGGCCGGAAGTCCGTCTCCAGCCCCTCCGCGGCTCCGGCCGGCACGACACGCGTTGCAAACCCTTCCGGGTACATTTCCTTTGCGGTCGGCGCCCAGACCAGGTCGCACCCGACCGTCGCCAGCTTGGCGAGGTCGTCGTCGAACGTCCGTGGATACTTGTCGAAGTCCTCGGTCGGCGCGAATTGTGCGGGATTGACGAAAATCGAGGTCACGGTGCGCCGCGCTCGGCCTCGCCCCAGCCTCACCAGCGACAGGTGCCCTTCGTGCAGCGCCCCCATCGTTGGAATGAGCGCCACCTCCTCGCCCGCCTTGCGCCATGCCGCCACGCGTCGCCGCAGGTCGCTCACCGTGTTCGACACCTCTGGCAGGTTGGACGTCACGTTTGTGCACTCCTGTCGCTTGGGGCGCGCATGCGGGCCGCGCTCTGCAAGGCCGCGCAATTCAGCCTGCCCCCGCCTTCCCGTCAAGAAACCACGCCGCAACGCTGCTATGCCGGGGCTGGCCGCCTACGCCCGCGGCAGCGGCTCGTAGTTCGCTTCTGGATCGGCCAGCGTCATCAGCCGCCCGGCAGCCACGCGAGCGAAGCGCAGCATCACCGCCTTCCGCCGCGCGCCGGCGAGCTTGTGTTCAGGCGCCTCCCGGACGATCTCGCCACTGTAGCGGTCCGCCAGGATGAGGCCGGTCTCCTGCGGCAACACCTCGGTCGGAAAGTCGGGTGCGACAGCGAAGTAGAGCCGGTCGCACCAGGCTCTGTAGTCAGGCCATTTTCCGTCTGCGCGAAAATCAGCGAGCGACGATTTGATCTCGACGATCCAGATTGCTCCGGCCTCGTCCACTGCAGCGAGGTCCGCCCGCCGTCCGTCGGCGAGCGGCAATTCCGGGATAGCGCGAAAGCCGCGCATCGCCAGCGCCCGTTGCGCGCCTCGCGCGATGTCACGCGCCCGTTCCGATTGTCGCCCGTCCACGGGCAATGATCTGTCAGCGCTGGATCGCATTGCCTATATGCTCTTGCATGGATCGAGACGATACCCGATCTCGTTTCCGCCCTCACGGCAAGATTGACTGGTAGCAGGCGCTGCCGTTCTCTTGGTACGCCCGGGATCAACTGAATGACATGAGCGGGGTTCGATGTTCTTCAAGCGCAGCCAGCCTGAAGCAGGCAAGTCTCGAGACAATGCGCGGGCCGCGACTGCGGCGGCTCCTGAACCCACGCCCCTCGCCGTTGCCGAGTTGCGCCGCACCGTCGACCCCGCAGCGCTCGGCTTTGCCAGTACGGCCGACCTCGAGCCCATCTCCGGATTGATCGGGCAGGAGCGCGCTTTGAAGGCGATCCAGTTCGGCGCCAACATGCGCTCGAACGATTTCAATGTCTTTGTTCTGGGTCCGCCCGCCTCCGGTAAGAGCACCGCCGTCAAGCAGTATCTGACGCGCAAGGCGCACGAGGAGGCCGCGCCCTCCGATTGGGTCTATGTGAACAACTTCGACAACCCCAATCGGCCACGCGCCATCCGCCTTCCCGCCGGCCGTGCCCGTTCTCTGGCCAAGGCCATGATCGCGGTTATCGACGAGTTGCGCTCGACGCTCCCGGCCACCTTCGAAGGCGAGGATTACCAGGCGCGGCGACGCTCCATTGAGGAGGAGTTCCGCTCGGGCCAGGAGGAATCCTTCGAGGCCCTGAACAAGCGCGCCGCCGAGCAGAACATCGCCATTGTGCGAACCCCGACCGGCTTCGTCATGGCGCCGACGCACGAGGGCAAGATCGTGAAGCCCGAGGTTTTCAATACTCTGCCCGAGGGCATGCGCAAGGAGATCGAGACGCGCATCGAGGGCCTCCAGAAGGATCTCGAGCAGATACTCGAGCGCATGCCGAAGTCCGATAAGCAGCGTCGCCAGCGGGTCAACGATCTGAATACCGAGGTCGCGACCGTGGCCGTGCGCGAGGCACTCGACGATGTCCAGGCCGCCTTCGCAGAGGAGGCGGAGGTGCAAACCTATCTCGAGGAGGCTGGCAAGGATCTCGTCCGCAACGTCGGCCTCTTCCTCGTCCAGACCGGCGAGGAAAGCGAGATCGTGAAGCAGCCGGCCGATACCGCCCGTGATCCGCGCTTTCGTCGCTACATGGTCAACGTCATGGTCGGCAACGGCGAGGCTCCCGACGAGGGCGCCCCGCTCTACGAGGAGCTCAACCCCACCTTCGGCAACGTCGTCGGCCGTGTCGAGCACATTGCCCAGATGGGGGCCCTGGTCACGGACTTCCTGCTCATCAAGCCGGGCGCGCTGCATCGTGCCAACGGTGGCTATCTCCTCGTCGACGCGCGCAAGCTGTTGCTGTCTCCGTTTGCCTGGGAGGCGCTGAAACGCACGCTCAAGGCCCGCGAGATTCGCATCGAGCAGCCATCCGAGGTCTCGGGCCTCATTTCTACGCAGACGCTCGATCCCGAGCCCATTCCGCTCGAGATCAAGGTCGTCCTCTTCGGCGATCGCGAGCTCTACTATATGCTCGCGACCTACGATCCGGATTTCGCCGGTCTCTTCAAGGTGCAGGCTGATTTCGACGAGTCGATCGAGCGCTCGTCCGAGAATGACCACGCCTACGCGCGTCTGATCGCCTCTCTTGTTCGCGAGCACAATCTGAAGCCGGCCAACGTCGCGGCCGTTGCCCGCCTCATCGAGGAAGGAGCCCGCCTGGCCGACGACCGTGAAAAGCTATCCATCCAGATCGGTCATCTCGCCGACATCGTTCGCGAGGCGGATTACTGGGCCTCTGATGCGGGCAGCGCCGAGATCACGCGCGAGGCGGTCGTGCGCGCCGTCGAGGAGCACACGCAACGCGCTGATCGTCTGCGCGATCGGTCGCAGGAAACCATCGCGCGTGAGATCGTCCTCGTCGATACCGAAGGCGCGCAGGTCGGCCAGATCAACGGCCTCTCCGTGCTGCAGCTCGGCAATTTCTCGTTCGGTCGCCCGAGCCGTATCACGGCGCGCGTTCGAATGGGCTCGGGCCGCGTCACCGACATCGAGCGCGAGGCCAAGCTGGGCGGCCCCCTTCATTCCAAGGGCGTGATGATCCTCTGGGGCTATCTGGCCGGAACCTTCGCTCAGGACGTGCCTCTGGCCATGGCGGCCACTCTCGTCTTCGAGCAGTCCTACGGCGGCGTCGACGGCGACAGCGCCTCTTCCGCCGAGCTTTACGCGCTCCTCTCTGCTCTTTCCGAAGTACCGATCAGCCAATCCTTCGCCGTCACCGGCTCGGTCAACCAGAACGGCGAGGTGCAGGCGATCGGCGGCGTCAACGAGAAGATCGAGGGCTTCTTCGATGTCTGCAAGGCCCGCGGCCTGACGGGCGGTCAGGGTGTCCTCATTCCGAAGTCGAACGTCCAGCACTTGATGCTGCGCGAGGACGTCGTCGAAGCAGCCCGCCAGGGGCAATTCTCCATCTACGCGGTGGAGCGCGTGAGCCAGGGCATAGAGATCTTGACTGGCGTCAAGGCGGGTGAGCGTGGCCCGGATGGAGAATTCCCCGCCGGCACGGTCAATCGCCTCGTGGAGGACAAGTTGCGTCTCCTTGCCGAGCGCGCCCGCGTGTTCGGCATGCGCAGCAGCAGCGCTGGTGCACCGGCCAACAACGGAGATCGCACGTCATGATCGCGCATGTGGCAGAGGCAGGCGAGGGCCGCGGCCGCGTCGTTCTGCACCTGACGCAAGCAACGCCCAGTCCTGTCGCAATCGCGGCGGCCGTCCGTATCGCGCAGGCCTTCCATTCCGAGATCGAAAGCCTGTTCGTCGAGGACGCGACCCTGCTCGACATCGCCGGCCTCCCCTTCGCTCGCGAGATTTCGCTCTCTGGGCGACATCGGCGGGAGCTGTCGCCAGAGGGCGTTGCGCGCCAGATGCGAGCTGCCGCAATGACTTTGTCGCGCCGCATTTCCGAGCTGGCGCGTCGAGCGGATGTTCCGCTCCATCTCACCGTGGTGCGCAATGATCCGATTCGTGCCCTGGCCGAGGCCTGCGCGGCGCGCGGTCCCTGGAACGTCGTCGCTCTGGGCGAGCCGGTCGCGGCTTTGAGCGGCGAGCAGATCGCCCTCCTTTTCTCGTCCATTCCAGGAACCACGGGGCTCGTGTTGGTCGGCCCGCGCGCGAAACGCGCCGAGGGACGCATTGTGGCCGTCGTCGAGGACATCGGCCATTTCGATGCCGTGCTGCGTACCGCACGCCGCCTTCACGCGGGGGACGAGACCACGAAGCTGACCCTGTTGCTCGTGTCGGACTCCGCCGAGGAAGCCGCCATCATGGATGAGCAGGCCCGGCTTGCCCTCGGCGAGGACGACACGATTGAAATTCTTCGCGCGCGCATCGAGTCGGCTGAGCCCGCCATGGCCGCGGAGGTGATCCGCCGCTTGTCAGCCGGCTTCATTGTCGGCCGCTTTGGCGGATTGCTGCTCCCGCCGCGCGCAGATTTGCGATCGCTCGCGGCCGTGCTCGAGTGCCCCCTCTTCCTGATGCGTTGAGCTCTTCTCCTCGTCAGGACGCGCTCGTCGCATTCGTCGCGACGATGGTCGGGACGCCGTTGCTGGCTCCCCCTGCGTTGCGCAGCGCCGCCAGGTAGGTTTCACGCCAATTCTTGACGTCACGCGTGCGCACGCGCTCGATCAGTGCCTCGTACCGCTCCCGCCGTTCCTCGATCGGCATCGTCAGCGCGCGGTGCAGCGACACGGCCATCTCGTCGGTGTCATAGGGGTTGACGATCACCGCCTCTTCCAGATCCTCCGCCGCGCCCGCGAACTTGGACAGGACGAGCACCCCTGGATTGTCGGCGTCCTGGGAGGCGATGTACTCCTTCGCGACGAGGTTCATCCCGTCACGTAGCGGCGTCACCAGCGCAACGTGGCTGCCGCGGAATAGCGCGGCCAGCGTCGCGCGCGGTACCGACCGGTGGATGTAGCGAACCGGCGTCCAGTCGAAGTCGCCGAACTCGCCGTTGATGGCGCCGGAAAGGCCTTCCAGCTCGTGGCGGATGTCCGCATAGGCAGCCACGTCCTCGCGCGTCGGCGGCGCAATTTGCATCAGCGTCACCGCTTTGCGCATCTCGGGATGGATCTCGAGCATCCGCCGGAACGCCTTCATCCTGTCCGGAAGCCCCTTGGAATAGTCGAGCCGGTCGACGCCGAGCACGAACATGTTCGCCATGCTGCGTCTCTGCAGCCGGCTGATGTGCGCGTCCGCCTCGGGCGAATGGGCCATCTCGTAGATCGCCTCGGCGTCGATGCCGATCGGGAAGGCTCGCGCCACGATCGTGCGGTCGAAGCACCGTACCCTGTCTCCGGGCAGCATTTCGCCGTCGCAGTGCTCGACGATGTAGCGCACGAAATTGTTGGCGTCGCCAGACGTCTGGAATCCCACCACGTCGTAGGCGAACATGCTTTTCGCCAGCGCTCCGTTCTCCGGCACGGCCCGGAAGATCTCGGGTGGCGGAAACGGGATGTGCAGAAAGAATCCGATCCGGTGCTTGCACCCCTGCTGGCGCAGCTCCTCGCCGAGCGGGATCATGTGATAGTCGTGCACCCACACGAGGTCGTCCGGCTCGATCAGTGCGGCGAGCTGGTTCGCCATGCGGCTGTTGACCTGCCTGTAGCCCTCGATGAACGAGGAATCGTAGACTGCCAGGTCGAGCCTGTAGTGGAAGGCCGGCCAGAGCACCTTGTTTGCGAAACCCAGATAGTATGTGTCGTACTCGTGACGCGTCAGCGGCACAGTTGCTGTCCGCATGCTGTCCTGTTGCGCCAGCTTCAGCCCGAGTTGGGCCTCGTCGTCGACGATCGTTCCGTCCCACCCGAACCAGACGCCACGGCCGAGCTGTAATGCCTCGCCGAGCGCGACTGCCAGCCCCCCTGATTGGATGCCCTTCTCGAGGTCGACGACCCTGTTGGAGGCAACAATCAGTCGGCTCATAACATTGACTCCCAAGGTTTGGAAAGGCGCATGGCGCCGTTGATGATACCCACCATCGAATAGGTTTGCGGGAAATTGCCCCACAGCTCGCCGGTCTGGGCGTCCGTGTCTTCCGACATCAATCCTAGGGGATTGCGCGCGGCGAGTAAGGCCTCGAATATCTCGCGAGCTTCCTGTGTTCTCCCGATCCGTGCCAGCGCGTCCACCCGCCAGAAAGCGCATACGTTGAATGCCGTCTCCGGGGCACCGAAGTCGTCCGCTTCCTCGTAGCGCATCATGAAAGGCCCCCGCGAAAGCGTTTTCTCGAGGGCTTCCACCGTGGCGACGAAGCGGGGGTCGCGGGGCTCCAGCATCCCCACTTCGCCCATCAGCAGCACGCTCGCGTCGAGGTGCCGTCCTTCGAAACTCTCGACGAAGGCATTGCGTTCCGTCGACCACGATCTGGCCACGATCGCGGCCTTTACGGCGTCGGCACGCTCCCGCCACAGCTGCGTGCGCTCCCTCAGGCCCAGATGAGCCGCGACCTTCGACAGCCGATCGCATCCGGCCCAGCTCATGATGGCCGAAGATGTGTGTGGACGCATCCTCGTCCTCAGTTCCCACATTCCGGCATCCGGCTTGTCGTACAGCAGCCACGCCTGCTCGCCCACCACCTCGAGGCGCTCGAACTCCTCGATCCCGGGGCTCATGAACAGCCGCTTGTCGAAGAACGCCTGCGCCGCTCCGAGGATGATGTTGCCGTATGTGTCGTGCTGCATCTGCGTGTAGGCTTGGTTGCCGATGCGCACGGGACCACTGCCACGGTAGCCGGGCAGTTCCGGGATGATCCGCTCCTCCAGCGACGTCTCGAGGCCTATCCCGTAGACGGGCTGGATCAGCCCCCCCTTCGAGCTCGCGACGATGTTCATCATCCAGCGGAAATAGAGCTCCATCGTTCGGACCGCCGCCAGCGAATTGAGCGCCCGGACGACGAAAAAGGCGTCCCGGATCCAGCAGAAGCGGTAGTCCCAGTTGCGGCCCGAGCCGGGCGCTTCGGGAATCGACGAGGTCACGGCCGCGACGATGGCGCCTGTCGCCTCGTAGCTGCAAAGCTTGAGCGTGATCGCCGCGCGGATCACCGCGTCCTGCCACTCGAGCGGCAGCGCGAGCCGGTGCACCCACCCGCGCCAATAATCGAGTGTCCGCTCCTCGAAATCGCGCGCCGTCTCGGCAACGCCGCCTTCGAGTGTCTCGTCGGGCCCGAGTATGAGGTTGAGCGGCGCGTCCACGATGAACGGCGAGCCGCTGGCCAGGTAGTCGATCGGCCCGTCGGTCGTCAGCCTGAGCGTCATGTCGGGCCCGACGAACCGCATGCTGTTCGAGCCCTGAGCCACGGCACGCGGCGCCCGTCCACAATCGAATCCCGGATTGATCACGACGCGTATCCGCGGGCTGCCTCGGAGCGGGCGGACACGCCTGACGAGCGTCTGCGGCCTGAATGAGCGCTCACGCCATTTGAAGCGGGGCGCGAAATCGATGATCTCGACCGCGCCATCCTGGCTTTCCAGAACCGTCCGCAGCACGGCGGAATTCGGCACGTAGGCCTGGCTCGAGGCGACCAGCCCCTCGAGCTGGATCTCGAAGACGCCCGTTTCGGGGTGGCCATCCGCGCTGCCGAGCAGCGCGTGAAAAACCGGATCTCCGTCGAGCCGCGGGAAGCAGGCCCAGACGATCCGCCCGTGCGCATCGATCAATGCGCTGATCGCGCAATTGCCGATCATGGCGAGGTCCAGCGAAGGCTTTGGTGCTGTCTTGCTCATGAGCTCAACCAATGGAGTGCCCTCTTTCCATGCTGTCTGCGCTTTCGGCGAGCCAGGCGAGAAAGGCCGCCGTGTCGGCGAGCCGGTATGTGGCGTTGCTCTCGCCCGCGCCGATCTTCAGCGTGAGCCCGCCCCGCGCGTTGACCAGCCGGAACGCGTCCTCGTCCGTCACGTCATCCCCTGCAAAAAGCGGACGCCGCCCCGCAAAGGGCGCCTCGCCCATGAAGTCGGCGACGGCCGTCCCCTTGTCGCCGCCCGAAGGTCGTGCCTCGATCACCATTTTTCCCCTGATCAGGCGAACCTGGTCGTCGAGCTGCGCGATCTCCTCCATGGCGTCGAGACAGGCCCGCTCCAGCTCGGGCTTGCCGCGATAATGCAGCGCGATCGCATGCGACTTTCGTTCCACCAGCAAGGCCCCGTGCTGCGAGGCGAGCCGATTGAGCCGCGCTTCCGCCGCATCGAGGAAGCCCGCTGCAATGGCCTTGGCATGCGCTCGTCCGGTGGCATCCCGGCGCACGAGGCCGTGCACCCCGGCCACCGGGCACCGGAATGGCGAGAGCATCCTGTCGACGACGTCGATCTCGCGTCCCGTGACAATGGCGAGCGCCCCGCCCAGCAGTCTTTGCAGGCGCGTGAGCGTGTGCCGGGTCGCGTCGGCAAGCCGCACGGCATCGGGCTTCTCGGCGATCTCGACCAGGGTCCCGTCGAAGTCCAGGAACATGGCGAGGTCGCGCGGCTCTTTCAGGATGGGGGGGGTCATTCTCGCTGGAAGGCTCGTCGATTGCGGCGATATTGGGTCGGGCTGGCCTTGGCCGCGCCCAGGGTCTCGTCCAAGCCGGTCATCACCGTCCCTGGCTCGGGCTTTGACATGCGTCAGGTTCTGGACGTGTCTGCGAACCCGAATTTTGCTAACCTGTCGCATACGGGCGCCGGCACCGGTTTGCAAAGGCCAAAGTGCCTCGATCAGAGAGTGCATGCAACGTCAGGTTCCACAATTGGGCCCTTCCGAACGTGGCCCGGTGTCCCCCGTGACCCAGATGGGCACGCCGGGCGCCGCTGGGGCAGAGCCCGGCTCCGCCGTTCGGGGGCGGAGGCTCCTGTTGGCTGTCTTGGCCTTTGCCCTCGCTGCTGCGGGGCTTTGGTGGCACTTCTGGCGCGGGCCAGAGGTGCGCGTCGTTGCCCCGGTCCGCGGCGACGCCGCCGAAGTAGTTTATGCAACCGGCAATGTCGAGCCGGTCCGATGGGCCAAAATTGCCGCACTGCAGCGCAAGCGCATCGTCGACATCTGCCATTGCGAGGGACGCGAGGTGCAGCAGGGGCAGGTTCTCGTTCGCCTCGATGATGACGAGGAGCGCGCCATCCTCACCGAGCTCCAGGCCCGCCTGCAGCGTTATCGCGAGGACGCCGAGCGCCTGCAGGGGCTCGCTGATCGCAAAGTCACGCCCCGCACCACCTATGAGGAAAAGCTGACCCAGGTACGCGAGTACGAGGCCCGGGTTGCTGCCCAGAAGGACCGCATCGACCTCCTGCAGCTCAAGGCGCCGATGTCCGGTGTCGTGCTCCGCCGGGACGGAGAGGTCGGCGAGATCGCCGGCACGGGGGCCAGCGACGTGCTCATGTGGGTCGGAGAGCCCCAGCCGCTACGCGTCGTCGCCGAGGTCAACGAGGACGACATCGCGCGCGTCAAGGCCGGCCAGCGTGCGCTCCTCCGCCACGAGGGCCACACCGATGGTCCACTTTCGGCGACCGTCGACAGGATCACGCCCAAAGGCGACCCGCAGACCAAGACCTTCCGCGTCTACCTCGCGCTTCCCGATGACACGCCCCTCAAGATCGGCATGAGCGTCGAGGCCAACATCGTCGTTGCCGAAGCCAAGGACGTCTTGCTCGTGCCGACCGAGGCTCTTTCCGACGCGACCCTCGCCGTCGTCGCGGACGGTCGCATCACCCGCCGCAAGATCGAGGCGGGGATTCGCGGCACCCGAATGACCGAGATCCGGAGTGGCCTCACAGCTTCCGACAAGGTCGTCTCGCCCTATCGCGGCGACATCGATCAGGGCCGCACCGTGAGGCCGGTTGCCGCGGGCGCCCAATGAGGCTCGTTCTCGACATCGCCCGCACGCACGTCTTCTCCCGTGTGCGCCAGACGCTGGTCGGTATGCTCGGCGTCGCCATGGGCGTCGGCTTCTCCGTGATGATGGCCTCTCTGATGGAGGGCTCGCAGCGCGATTTCGTCACCCAGCTCGTCGATAGCCTCCCCCACGTGACGGTCAACGACGAGCGCCGCAACCCTCCGCGCCAGCCGGCCGAGGACGTCTACCAGGCTGTTGCCTTTTCCGGCCTGCGCACGCCCGTCACCCGACCCGGCATTCGCAACCCCTTCGCCATCATGGCCTCGATCGAGACCTGGCTCGATGGCGCTGTTGCCCCGTCGGTCGTCTCCCGCGCCGTCATCCGCTACGCCGGCCGCGATACCGCGGCCAACGTCACAGGCATTGATCCACGCCGCGAGGTCCACGTCTCGAAGCTCGCCACTCAGATCCGACAGGGCACCCTCGCCAGCCTCTACAAGTCGTCGAACGCCATCATCCTCGGCGACAAGCTCGCCGCAAAGATCGGCGCCCGCGTCGGCAATACCATCGCGCTCGCCTCTGGCACCGGCCAGATCCTGTCCTGCACCGTCGTGGCGCTCCTCCACACCGGCATCAGCCAGACCGACGAGACGCAGGCCTATACCCTCATCAAGACCGCTCAGATCCTCGCCGGCCAGACGGCCCTCGTGAACGCCATCCGCATCCGCGTGAAGGACATCCTGGCCGCCCGCGACGTCGCCGCCCGCATCGAGGCGCAGACCGGCTACAAATCGGTCTCCTGGCAGGAGGCGAACGAGGACCTGCTCTCTGCCTTCCAGATCCGCAATTTCATCATGTACACCGTCGTGGGGGCCATCCTGCTGGTCGCCTCGTTCGGCACCTACAACATCATCTCGACCATCACCCACGAGAAGACACGGGACATCGCCATCCTGAAATCGCTGGGCTTCACCGAGGCGACGGTCCGTTCGATCTTCTTCGTCGAGGCGATCATGATTGGTCTCGCCGGCACAATGTTTGGCTGGGCGCTGGGCTTCGTCCTCTGCCTCCTCCTGGGCTCGATCGAGTTCAAGAGCCCGTTCATGGATGCCACCCACTTGCCGCTGTACTACACCCCCGTGCACTACCTGCTGGCCGCCGCCGTAGCCCTGCTCGCCTCGGGGATCGCCGGCTATCTCCCGGCGCGCAAGGCCGCCGGCGTGCACCCCGTGGAGATCATTCGAGGGGCATCCTGATGCGGCCGAGCGCGCCCGCCGGCCGGCCGCTCCTCGAGTTGCGCGGCGTCACCAAGACCATCGGCGACGGCCTCACCACGACCCTCGTCGCCGACATCGATCTTGTCGTGCGCGCCGGCGAGTTCGTCGCCGTCACCGGGCCCTCCGGTTCCGGCAAGAGCTCGCTTCTCTACCTCCTTGGCCTGCTCGACGTGCCAACCCGTGGCGAGGTGCTGGTCGAGGATCGCCCGACGATGCGGCTCGGCGAGGCCGTCCGGGCACGCATGCGGCTCGCGCTCCTGGGCTTCGTCTTCCAGTTCCACTTCCTGCTGCCGGAGTTCTCCGCGCTGGCGAACGTCATGCTCCCCATGCGCGCCCTTGGCCGGCTCGATGATGCCGCCATGGCGCGCCGCGCTGGCGAGCTTCTGGCTTCCCTCGGTCTCGCCGAGCACGCTCACAAGTTGCCCGGCCAGATGTCGGGCGGCCAACGCCAGCGCGTAGCCATTGCGCGGGCCCTCGCCAATGAGCCCTTGGTCATCCTCGCGGACGAGCCGACCGGCAATCTCGACACGCATTCGAGCGAGCAGGTGCTTTCCATCTTTCGCCGTCTCGTCGACGAGACGGGCCGCGCCATTGTCATGGTCACCCACGACCTGGACCTCGCGGCCCGTGCCGATCGCCAGATCCGCATCGTCGACGGCCGGCTCGTCTCGTGAGCCACGGCACTTTGCCGCCGGTACGTCGGCGCGGCACTTTACGACCGCGGTCTCAGCCCGCGTAGAGGTCCACGTCGCGCCACGACGCCTGGCCCGCCGCGACGGATTTCTGAACCAGCAGCGCGTCGATGAAGAACTTGGTTGCCCAGTTTGGATATTGCAGTGGTGCGTAGCGGCCCCAGATTGGGAACGAGCCGGGGATGCCGCCATGCCACGGACCGTCCTCCCCGAGCGTCTGCCGTGCCGCGACGTCGGCGAGCAGGCGGTCCGCCATCGCACGATAGGTCGCCTCACCCGTTATCGCGCCGAGACGGTAGAGCACGATGGCGAGCTGCGCATAGCCCGTCAGGCAGATGTGCGAGGCAAGCGGCTGCCAATGCGGTCCGAGCTCTGCCGCGACCCGGCCGTTGTCCTCGTAGTGGCGGCAGACCGCATCGGCCGCACGCCGCACCGAGGCGAGGCACGCCGGATCTCCGCTCAGAAGATGAATCTGCAGCAATCCCCGCATCACGTAGGCCGTGCCGTGCGAGTTCGCGTTGCCTCCGGGCTTGAAGGCATTGTCGAGGTAGAAGCCCTGCTCGTTCTGCCGTGAGATCGTCCACTTGGCGCAGTCCGCCGCTCGCGAGACATAGGCCTCGTTGCCGGCGAGCTTTCCGAACGCCATCAGTCCCCACGCCGAGCGCACGTTGTAGGCATGGATCATGTCGTGGCTCATGTGGCGCACGAAGCAGCCGTCCTCGTCCATGCTGCGGGCGAGAAAGCCGGCCGCCGCGTCGGCCGCTGCCGTGAAAGTGTCGGCATCACCACCGTGGATCAGTGCGTTGAGGCCGAGCAGGATCATCCCCGTATCGAAGACGTCTGGTTCCGTCCGTGCTCCGAGCTCGTAACCCGCAAATCCGCCGTCCTCTCGCTGGATGGAGGTGAGCCAGGCGCCGATGCGGTGTGCGGTCTCGCCGAGCCCTGCCTCGCCATCCTCGCGGGCCAGCGAAAGCAGGGTCGGAATGATGTATCCGCTCGTCTCGGGGTAGGCTGGCATCCACCCCTTCATGAACCTGTAGCCCTTGGACGACGCCACGCCGTCGCATGCCTCGATCGAGCGCACGAGCCAGGCCTTGGCGGCGGCAAGATGGTCATCGCCGACCGGCACCATCGGAACGGCCGTCCGGCCGGCGCGTGGCTGCAGCCCGTCGTCGACGGCTTTGCGGAGAAAATGGGCGAGCATGTTGCGGTCTTCGGTCGCTATTGCGTGGGCGCTTGCAAATCACCGAGAGGCCGGCGGTCCGGGGGCGGCGGCAGCCGCGCGGCGAGCGGGTCGACCAATTTCGGCGGTAGGCGATGGTGAGATAGCAAATTGCGGGCCAGCAGGACGAGATATCGGGTGTTCGAGACGTAGTATCGCCGCGCCAGCCGCCTCGGCTCCTGCAGCAGCCGGAAGAGCCACTCGAGCCCCATGCGCTGGACCGCCACCGGCGCGCGCGGGATATGGCCCGAGAGAACGTCGAACGAGCCTCCGACGCCCATCTGTAGTGGCACACCGAGGTCGTCACGGTGCCTGTTGAGAAAACGCTCCTTGATCGGGCTCGAGATGCCGACGAACACGCAGTCTGCGCCGGACGCCCGGATTTCGGCGACGATCTGGTCCTCGTCGTCACTCGTGAAGTATCCGTTGCGCCAGCCCGCGATCTCGAGGCTCGGATGCTGCTTGCTGAGCCGCGCGACCATATCTTCCACCACGGTCTGCTTCGCGCCGAGGAAATAGGGCCGGAACCCTTCCTGCGCGCAAACCTCGATCAGGGCACTCATCAGGTCGATGCCGGCGACACGCTGGCCTACTGGTACGCCGAGCAGACGGCACCCCAGCACCACCCCCATCCCGTCGGCACATATCAGGTCGCTTTGCTCGAGACATTTACGCAAGTCGGTGTTGCTCTGCATGTCGACGAGCTTGGCTACGTTCACGTCGCCGATCTGCAGTCGCCGCCGCTCGCGCATGGCCCTTCGGCCGAGTTCGACGGCGTCCGCCAGGTCGATCTTGTCCAGGGGCACGGCAAAGAAGAAATTTCGTTGAATCATTGGATGGGACGTTCAGGTGATGCAGCGACGGGCGATACTTTGAATTTTTTGTAGCACAAGAGTGTTTCGCCGTGGGTGGGCCATTAGCGATGGGTTAACTTTGGCATTGTTCGAATTGAGCAGCCTTCAAACAAGCGCCGCACGGATCGACAATTCGTCGTGCCGCAGCCCACAACGAGGGCGGACCGTACTGGTGGCGTGCCGTTAAGAGAAAGAAAAATATTGTAAATCAATGCATTGAGGAGGGGGTCGCGCCGAGGTGAGCTGGCTCTTTATCGACTGCCGAAAGAGCCAGAGATGACATGAGTTCGATCCCTTCTGACGCAATTGGCAAGCCCACGAAAAGACTCGGATTTTCCGTGTTATGAGAAATTGTCAATGCTGTTCGGTTAAGAACGGTTTGCGGATGCATGGGAGGGAAGGATGGCCGTTCTGCGCTATCGGCGTGGGCGCTTGTTCGGGGGGGCCTTGGGGCTCTTGGCCGCCGGTGCCCTGCTGGCGCTTTCGCAGAGCGTGTTCTGGATGATCGTTGCCGCAGGCTTGCTCGCGGTTGCCGTGCGCATGCTCTACCTTATGACCACCGACCTCGTGGCAGTGAGTTGCGAGGACACAAGCCTGAAGATCACACGGCCGGAGTTCACGCGCAGGATTCCGTGGGATCACTATGCGGGTGCCGAGCTCCGCGAGCTCACCACCTACATGTTCGGTTTCGTGCCCGTGTCGCGCGCAAAGATCCTGGTCTTCAAGTCGAAGGCGGAGGGTAGCTGGTTCACACGGAAGCAGAAGCTCGGCTTCTCCATGCTGGACATCACGCTCGATGAGCTTCCGGCCGCCATTGCAGCCATCGACAGGTTCGCCGCCTCGCGTCGCAAGGCATCCGTTTTGCCTGAGACGGACACGCTCCCACACCGCTGGCAGCAGCTCGCCGTCGACGGAATTGCTGCTGCAGCTGCCAATCGCCCGCCTTCTTCGGGAGCCGCAGCGGTCGGACCGGCGTCAAGGGCCACCACACCCGCCGCCCCCCGCACGCCATTGCGGACCGCCACCTCCCCCGCGACGGCACCAGTCTTCGGCAAGCGCCGCTGATCGGCCGACATATCTCGCCCGTGCCCGGTCGGCGCCGAAACCCACGCCATCCCTGCCCCACCAGCGACCATCTTTGGAAATGGCGTCGTCTGAGCGAATAGGTGCGAACCCTCTCATCGCCTCAGGCGATCAGGGAACAACGCGACCGGCCGAGGCCCGCCCCCGGAGCGCATGAGCGAAGCAAGTCGGCCCATGACCGAAAAAGATGGCGCGCCGACTGAATAAAAGCGCGAACACCTATGTGATTGAGGTTGCGACGTGAGTTTGGCGACCGATACCACGGCCAACGATCCGATGCGTCTTCAGCCGACGACCCTGCATGAGAGCAGTCGAAACGCCTTGGCCATGCCGGCGTCGGCGAGTGCCGTCCCGAGACGACTTGAGACGAAGAAATCCCTTTGAAGCGCCGGGTCCTTCCAAAGCTCCGCGCCCACGAGCGCAGCAGCACTGACAGCTATGTCGCCGTCCTTCGGCACGAAGGGTGTGTTGAAAACGTCGACCTTGGCGTAGGGGTTGCGTCGCAGGCCATGCGAGGCATCTGGGGCCAGAGCAGTTTTCGTTTCTGCGATGTTGAGGCAGAAGAAGCGGCCCGGAACGGGCGTGGTATGATCGCGCTGGAAGATCGGAACGGGGCGTATGCGTGTTCGACCCAGCTCGGCGGCTTCGATGATGGTCTTGGCCGCCTCGGAGATGCACCAGTAGCCGTTGGCATAGAACAGATGCGGCAGCCGCGTCATCCGCTTGGAGTGCTTGTCGCCCCAGATCGCGTTCGGGAACATGTCGTCATCGAACGGCTCGCCGGCCCAATCGCGCCGCCCGGCAGCAATCGCTTTGTCTGGATCGCACTCGACGATGTCGGCCTCGAGGCGTTTGATCAGCGTCGGGTCGCTCGGAGCCGTACTGATGAAGACCATGGCAAGCATACCTTCTACGAGGCGCCTACGGACGAATGGCTCTCGATGCGGCCCAAGGTGTGCTGAGATCGTATTCACCTGACAGTCGAGGTCACGGCGGCGACCGTTGAGCGTCGCGAGCCGTGGCCGTGCCGCTGCCGGTTGAGGTTAGATGGTGTTGCTGAGACATCACCCTTCCTCAAAGGCAGACGACATGACCACGACCACCGAGAAGGTAGCACGGCGCAAGCTGTCGTTGCTCGAGCTGGCGAGCAACCTCGACAACGTCTCCAGGGCCTGCAAGCTGATGGGTTATTCCCGCCAGCAGTTCTACGAGATCCGCCGCAACTTCCAGACGTTTGGTGCCGACGGCCTCATCGACCGGCTGCCCGGCGCACGCGGCCCGCACCCCAACCGCGTGCCCGCCGCGACCGAGCAGGCGATCCTCGACCACGCGCTCGCCCATCCCTGCCACGGCGCCACCCGCGTCGAGCAGGAGCTGCGCCTCAAGGGCATCCAGGTCTCCTCCGGCGGCGTGCGCGGCGTCTGGATGAGGAACGGCCTCTTGACCAAGCACGAGCGGCTGTTGCGGCTCGAGAAGGCCACCGCCGAACGCAAGATCGAGCTTTCCGACGAGCAGGTCCGCCTGCTGGAACGCTTCTCGCCGGAGTTCCGAGAGCGCCACATCGAGGCCCCGCACACCGGCAGTCTCGTCGCTGTCGACACGTTCTTCGTCGGCGTCCTCAAGGGCGTCGGCAAGATCTACCTGCAAACGGCCATCGACTGCCACTCGCGCTATGCCTGGGCCAGGCTCTATCCCTCGAAGCTGCCGATCACGGCGGTGCATCTCATGAACAACGACGTGATCCCGACCTTCGAGGCCGCCAACGCGAAGATCGACGTCGTGCTCTCCGACAATGGGCGCGAGTTCTGCGGACGCCCCGACCAGCATCCCTACGAGCTGTTCCTGCAGCTGGAGGATATCGAGCACCGCACGACGAGGGTGAAGCGGCCGCAGTCCAACGGCATCGTCGAGCGCTCCATCCACGCTGCTCGACGAGCACTTCCGCGTCGAAGGACGCAAGACCTGGTTCGAGACCATCAGGAAAGGTCGTGCTCGACGACTATGCCGTCGGCTTCTAGTAGGCGCCGACCCGCATCAGGGACGCGGCATGAAGGGCCGCGCGCGCCCGCGCCTTCCGCGACGGCCTCACCCGCAGAGAGCAAAACCGCAACAGCCAAAGGAGACGAAAGCCACACCCGAAGCCGAACCCGCGCAACCCGCTCTGACCCTCAGTCGGCAGCGGCGAGTGTCAGAGCGATTACCGTTCTTGTACACCCAAGGCAAGCCGCCCTGACGAGCGATATCATGGGACGATGAACAAAGGGTGTGGTCTTGAGATCGCGGCATCGCCACGAAACTGCAAGCTATCATCTTGCTGGCAGGCTGGCGCGCTTCCGAGAGGAGTGTTCGAACACTATCCGATGCTCTAGATTAAAGCTGCGGCGCTGCGTTTGACGGCCTCACATGAACTTCCTTCGCCTGAACGCCCTCACATCCGAGGGGCTTAGATCGAACCATTCGCCATTCTTTCTCTTGTCTCTGAAGCGATTGTGCCAGTAAGCCTCAATCCCACTTGGAGTCATCGGTTTCCATCGAATGGATGGGCGTGATTATCTGGCAATTGAAGACCGATCTCGTATTGGCGACGAGTCAAGCGAGTTGGTTTTTCCAATCATGAAATATCGACCAGACTTCATCAAATATACATAGCCGTTTGCGATGGGTTCCTCTTTGGTCTGACCTCGTCTTTGTTATTTTTCACGCGCTCGCTCAATTCCGGCCTCGATCAGCTGAATAGTCGTCTCCGCTCATTGCCTGCTTTGGCCGTAGTCGAGGGCTTTACGCAAGCGCTCAGACTTTGACCCCAAACGATTGCCGAATGTCGAGTGAGAAGGAAAGGACGGGTCGCCTCTGCTTCTAAGACGCAAGTCACCCTCGGTTGGAATGCGGCCAAGTTCTTCAAATTAACGTAATATAAGCATTCACTATTTCATCTAATTCGATAGCCCTGGTAAGCGAGTTCGCCTCCAGTCCAGCAGCTAATGAGGCATCACCCTCGATACCATACACTCCATACCAGTCGGTATACTTGATCCCGGTTGCGCGCTCAGATCGTTGTCTCCCCGGCGCTGCTCCATCCGAGCTGTGCTATGCGTCGATTTCACTGCAAGATAAAATCGCGATCCATCTGCGTAAATATACCCGGCTCGTCGCAGTCATTGGTAACAAGACTGACAAATCTATTCCCAACTTTGGGGGATGCAACGGGAGAGCCGCAGCGTCTCCTTGCCAAAATGGTGTTGTCTGACACGGCACATCTTGCGGCACGCGCACGCGAAGCTCACTCTGACGTTTCACCCTGCCTGTACAAAACGGTAATCGCCTGACACTCGCCGCTGCCGACTGAGGGTCAGAGAGCGGGTTGCGCAGGTTCGGCTTCGGGTGTGGCTTTCGTCTCTTCTGGCTGTTGCGGTTTTGCTGTGACGGTTGCTCTGCGGGTGGGAGCCGTCGCGGAAGGCGCGGGCGTTGCGCGGCCCTTCAGCCCGTCCCTGATGCGGTCGGCGCTCATTGTAGCCGACGAGATAGTCGTCGAGCACGACCGCGACTTCTCGATGGTCTCAGGTCGGGTCTTGCGTCCTTCGACGCGGAAGTGCTCTGTCGAGCGGCGTGCGTCGACGCTCGACGATGCCGTTGGACTGCGGCCGCTTCACCCTCGTCGTGCGGTGCTCGATATCCTCCAGCTGCAGGAACAGCTCGTAGGGATGCTGGTGGGCGTCCGCAGAACTCGCGCCCATTGTCGGAAGCACGACGTCGATCTTCGCGTTGGCGACGCTCGCGAAGGTCAGGATCACGTCGTTGTTCATGAGATGCACCGCCGTGATCGGCCTTCGAGGATAGAGCCTGGCCCAGGCGCCGCGCAGTGGCAGTCGATGGCCGTTTGCCGGAGCCAGATCTTGCCCGACGCCCTTGAGGACGCCGACGAAGAACAATGTCGACAGCGACGAGACTGCCGGTATGCAGGGCCTCGATGTGGCGCTCGGAACTCCGGCGAGCGTTCCAGCAGGCGGACCTGCTCGTCGACTCGATCTTGCGTTCGGCGGTGGCCTTCTCGAGCCGCAACAGCCGCTCGTGCTTGGTCAAGGAGCCGTTCCTCATCCAGACGCCGCGCACGCCGCCGGAGAGACCTGGATGCCCTTGAGGCGCAGCTCCTGCTCGACGCAGGTGGCGCCGTGGCAGGGATACGACGAAGCGCGTGGTCGAGGATCGCCTGCTCGGTCGCGGGCACGTGCAGGGTGCGGGCCGCGTGCGCCGGGCAGCCGGTCGATGAGGCCGTCAAAGCTCGGCGTCTGGAAGTTGCGGCGGATCTCGTAGAACTGCTGGCGGGAGTATCTTCATCAGCTTGCAGGCCCTGGAGACGTTGTCGAGGTTGCTCGCCAGCTCGAGCAACGACAGCTTGCGCCGTGCCACCTTCTCGGTGGTCGTGGTCATGTCACCTTTGAGGAAGGGTGATGTCTCAGCAACACCATCTAACCTCAGCGGCGGCGGCGCGACCACAACTCGCGAAGCTCAACGGTCGCCGCCGTGACCTCGACTGTCGGTGAATACGATCTCAGCACACCCTGCCCTTGGCTGCGCCGCTTCATCACACATTGAACCTCTGGCCAGCGCCGAGCGTCCAGCCAACCAAACCAAGAGAGCCGCGCCGACATCGTCGGGGCGACCGCTTCTGGACGTACGACCGAAAGCGAAGCGTCCCGCAGCCGCACCGCTGAAAAGCGGCTTGGTCCGACGACACGGGAGCCGCGCTCGCGCGGCGAATGGGCGCGAGCTGGAGGACTGCGGCTGTTGGGAAGCAGCGCTTCGCATCGGCAAGCTGGACAGTGAGGTTCAGGAAACGAACTACGACAGCTCGTTCTCGTCAAAGTTCGAACCCGCAGGCTGTGGATTCTCAAGCCGTTGCAGCATACCTTCTACGAGGCGCCTACGGACGAATGGCTCTCGATGCGGCCCAAGGCAAGCCGCCTGACGAGCGATAGCATGGGACGATGAACAAAGGGCTGTGGTCTTGAGATCGCGGCATCGCCACGAAAGTGCTAGCTATCATCTTGCTGGCAGGCTGGCGCACCCGACAGGATTCGAACCTGTGACCTTCGCCTTCGGAGGGCGACACTCTATCCAGCTGAGCTACGGGTGCTGCTCGCAAGACTGATAGCTCATGGCGGCCGCGCCTGCAATCGCGCGTCGGTGCTTTCCGCCGGCGCGGCAACGATAGCCCGACGCCGAGGCTGGCGCGCGGTGCCTCGTCGCGATAGAGGGGAGGCCGGGGCGCCACGTCCCCACGATAGCCCTCACTGCCAACCAGAGGCGATAACGCTCGCGAGCGAAGCCCGATGCTCTCAGTCGTCATTCCGACCCTCAATGCCGAATCGGGGCTCGCTGCCTGCTTGACGGCCTTGGTCCCGGCCACCGTCGACGGCCTCGTACGCGAGGTCGTCATCGTCGATGGCGGCTCCACGGACCGCACCCTCAAGATCGCTGATCAGGCGGGCGCTCGGATCGTGAAGTCGCGGCCCGGTCGCGGACTGCAGATGCAGGTGGGCGCGCAGGCCGCCCGGTTCGAATGGCTGCTGTTCCTGCATGCCGACACGGTGCTCGAGCCCGGGTGGGAGCGAGAGCTCGGAGCCTTCGTGGAGCGTGTCGAGGTGGGCCAGCGGCCCGAGGCGGCAGCCGTGTTCCGGTTCGCGCTCGACGACATTGGACTGATGCCACGGATCGTCGAGTTGGGCGTCGCGCTTCGCACCTCCGTGGTGCGACTGCCCTACGGCGACCAAGGGCTGGCGCTGCCCCGCCGGCTCTACGACCGGATCGGCGGCTTCCGGGACTTGCCGCTGATGGAGGATGTCGACATGGTGCGCAGGTTGGGACGGTCGCGGACCATCGCATTGCGGAGCGCCGCTGTCACCAGCGCCATCCGCTTCAAGCAGGACGGCTACGTCCTTCGCGTCGCACGCAATTGGGCCTGTCTCGCTCTCTACTACCTGCGGGTCTCGCCCAGTTTGATTGCGCGCATCTACGGATGAGACGGCCCGATCACGAGCGTTCAATTTGGCGTGAGGCCGGCCCGCCACCGCGTTCTCAATCGGGCCCGGGTCGGCTAGCGGTATGTTTCGCGCTCGCCGCTCGGAAAGAGCCGTCAGGGAGAGACCCATGCAGACCATTTCACGCCGTGGCTTCGTCATTTCGGCTGCCGCTGCCGGCGCGGCCTTCGGCCTCGACGGTCCCCTCGAGTTCTTGCCTCCTGCCAACGCCCAGGGAGCCGCCGACGCTGCCGCCAAGGGCTTCGCCAAGTTCAAGGTCGGCGACTGGAACGTGACCACGATCTACGACGGCATCTGGGAAAAGGCCCACGACGCGGGCTTCATCAAGAATGCGACGGTTGACGAGACCAAGGCGGCGCTGAAGGCGGCCGGAAAGCCCGATGCCTTCGTGCCGATCACGTTCACGGTCACGGTGGTCGAAAAGGGTGGCCAGACGATCATGTTCGACAGCGGCACGGGCGGGCAGCTGAGCCCCAAGGCCGGACTTCTCGCCAAGCAGAACCTGAAGGCCGCCGGCATCGACGCCGGGAAGATTTCCAAGATCGTGGTGACGCACTTCCACCCTGACCACATCTTCGGGCTGATGGCGAAGGAGACCAATGCGCAGGTCTTCCCGAGCGCCGAGATCGTCGTCCCGGCCGGCGAGTACAAGTATTGGACGGCGCCGGACCTCCTGGGCAAGCTTCCTCCTGCCCGACAGGGGCTGGTGAAGCGCATCCAGGCGACCATGCCCAATTGGAAGAATCTGAAGCAGGTTGCCGATGGCGCGGAGGCGGCCCCCGGCATCAAGGCCGTCAACACCAACGGTCACACGCCCGGCCATACGAGCTACGAGATCGCATCCGGCAACACGAAGCTGGTCATCACGGGCGACGTCACGAACATTCCGGCGCTCTTCGTCAAGAACCCCGGCTGGCATGCCGCTTTCGACCAGGACGCCGCGATGGCGGAGAAGTCTCGCAGGACAATGTTCGAGCGCGCGGTGGCGGAAGCGGCGATCCTCACCGGCTACCACTGGGGCATGCCGGGTGCCGGCACGATCAAGAAGGACGGCAGCGGCTACGCCCTGGTGCCCGTCGCGGCGTCGTAGGAGGGTCCATATGCGCGGCCACCCGCGCGAGGCCGACAGGGCGCCGCCGAAGCGTGCGGCGCCCTTTGCATGTCGGCTCGTCATCATGGCCAAGCTGCCGGTCGCCGGTCAGGTAAAGACGAGGCTCGCCCGCGAGATCGGTCACGCGGAAGCGACCCGCTTCTACCGGGCGACCGCACGCGCCGTGCTCATGCGGCTCGCGCGTCAGCCGTTCTGGCGAACCTGCCTCGCCGTCAGCCCCGATACCGGCGTGGCAAGCCCCATGCTGCCGGGCGGCATAAGGCGCATGGCCCAGGGTTCCGGCGATCTCGGCGCGCGCATGCACCGCCCGATGCGCCTGCTGCCGCCTGGACCCGTGTGCGTCATCGGCACCGATATTCCGGCGATCCGGCCGAGTGACATCCGCCGCGCGTTCTCCCTCTTGGGCCGCTGCGGTGCCGTCTTCGGCCCGGCCGAGGATGGCGGCTTCTGGCTGGTCGGCATGCGGCGACGCCCACGCCTGATCTACCCTTACGGCTCCGTTGCCTGGTCGCGGCCCGATACGTTGGCTGCTGTCGAGGCCAATCTCGATCGTCAGTTGCTGCGTGTCGGTCGCACGACAAGGCATTTCGATGTCGACAGCCGACGGGATCTTGCGCGTTTCGATGGCCTCTTCGGGAGGGTCGTCTTGCCTCTCGCCAGTGGCGGCCTCTCCGCCTCGAACCCGTTGCAGGAGCGCCGTCGTTAACGAGTTCGTCCTTTGTTCGCCTCAATCCCATGCCAGTGTCGAACCCATCGGGATTGGCGCACCTTAACCTCGCGTTAACCCCTCCCCTTCACAGTCCGTTAACGGGCCCGGAAGTCGAGGTTGCGTGGAACGCGCAGCCGTGGGCTTCTTGTTGTCCGGAGTCTGGGTCGAGAGTAGCGTCGTATGGGCGAGCGTCGTCGCAAGTCGAAGAGTGTTCCTGCGGGCCGTATTCTCGAGGGCGATTGCCTCGAGCGGCTGCGCGAGCTGCCATCCGGGTCGATCGACCTGGTTTTTGCCGATCCACCTTACAACCTGCAGCTCGATCGCGAGCTCTTGCGACCGAACAACACGGTCGTCGACGGCGTCGACGATGCCTGGGACAAATTCCACAGCTTCGCCGACTACGACCGCTTCTCGCGCGCCTGGCTCACCGAGGCCAAGCGGGTGCTCAAACCGGACGGCGCCATCTGGGTTATCGGCTCCTACCACAACATCTTCCGGCTGGGCGTGGCGCTCCAGGATCTCGGCTTCTGGCTGCAGAACGACGTGATCTGGCGAAAGGTCAATCCGATGCCGAATTTTCGCGGCAAGCGGTTCACCAATGCGCACGAGACGCTGATCTGGGCCGGCCGCGACCGCCGTTCGCGCGTCACCTTCAACTACGATGCGCTGAAGGCCGGCAACGAGGACGTCCAGATGCGCTCCGACTGGCTGTTTCCGATCTGCTCGGGGCCCGAGAGGCTCAAGGACGATGGTGGCCGCAAGGCGCATCCGACGCAGAAACCGGAAGCCCTTCTCCACCGCATTCTCGTCGGCACCACCAACCCCGGCGACGTGGTGCTCGATCCGTTCTTCGGCACCGGCACGACCGGCGCGGTGGCCGAGCGCCTTGGCCGGCGCTGGATCGGCATCGAGCGGGAACGCGACTATGTGCTGGCCGCCAAGGAGCGCATCGGCAAGGAGGAATCGCTCTCCACGGCCGCCCTCGAGACGCTTCGGCCCCGCCGCGCCGAGCCGCGCGTGGCTTTTGGCGCCATCGTCGAGCTCGGCATGATCCGACCCGGCACGCGCGTATCGGACGAGCGCGGCCGCATCTGGGCCGAGGTCAGGGCCGATGGATCACTCGCTCAGCCGGGCCCGCGCGGTGTCATCCGGCAGGGCTCCATCCACCGCCTCGGCGCCGAGGTGCAGGGAAAAACCGCCTGCAATGGCTGGACCTTCTGGCATTTCGAGAGGGGCGGGCGCCGGCGTCCTCTCGATGCGCTGCGCGAGGAAGCGCGCATGCGCCTCGGTCTCGCCGGCGAGCGGCCGACGACGATGGCGGCCGAATAGAAGCTGTCCGCGCCCACCCTGTGGAAATCGTTCGAGGACGTGGAGAACCCGCACGCTGCACCTGACCTGAGCCTGCGAATCGCCGCTGATGCGGTCGAGTTCAAACGCTGTGGGGTGGGGTGGGTGAAATGCGATATGTGCGAGGTGTCGGGCCCGTTGGCCTAGCATTGGTCGTGAGTATCCTGGGCCTTGGTGCCTGTGCCCGTCACGACCAGTACGCCGGGCACTACCGGTACGGCTCGTTGAAGGACGACATCGTTACGGGCTCGACCGAACGGGTCGCAAAGGCGCCGGTCAGAAAGACGAAAGTCGTTCGCGAAAGCCGGATCGAGCCGCGCCAGAAGGAGACTGTCGCCTCGGCAGCGCCGGCACCGGCGCCGGCACAGGCCATGAAAGCGCCGCCGCCCGAGGTCAAGCGAGCGGTCGAGCCGAAACCTGCAGAGGCCGAGAAGCCGACGTCTCCGCCGGCAGCGAAGACGCCGATCGTGGCGCCTGCGACCGCCAAGAAGCCGGCTGCTCCGGAGCCGCCGTTGCCGCCCGTCGACGAGCCGGCTGCGGTCGCAGAGATGCTGGCCGAGGGTCTTGGGCTCTTCGAGCAGGGCAAGGTTGTGCAGGCGCGGCGTCGCTTCGTTGCAGCGATGAACGGCCCCGTGCCGGAGGTGCTGCTCGCGCTCGCACGTTCGTATGACACCTACTATCTGAGCCGCCTGCCGACCTCGGACGGCGCGCCGGACATGCAGCGTGCCCTGGTGCTTTACGAGCGAGCGCTCGAGCGCGGCGCCAAGGAAGCTGCGCCTGACCTCGAGCGGACACGCGGCATTCTCAAGATTCCCCGCTGAGTCGCATTCTTTTCTTGGTGCAATTTCTCCGGGGCCCCAAGCGGGGCCCCGATTTTTGTCGGTCTCAGCGAACCGTGCCGACCGGGCCCTCCCGGTACTTCTCCACGATCGTCATGTCCGGGTCGACGCCCAGACCGGGCCCCTGGGGCACCTTCACCTTGCCGTCCTTGGCCACCATCGAGTCGCCGTAGGGGCTTGCCTCGAGATTGGCGTAGATGTTCTCGAGCAGCGTGTCGGTGGACATCGACGCGACGATATGGATCGACGCGAGGTTCCCCGGCCCAAAATAGGCGCAATGGGGGATGCACTGCACCGAATGCGCCTCGGCAGCCGCGATGATCTTCCGCATCTCGGTGATGCCGCCGATCTTCGTCACGCTCGGTTGCGCGATGTCGATGGCACCTTTCTCGAAGCTGTCGACGAAGTCGTGCAGCCCCGCTGCGTTCTCGCCGGCGGCGATGCGCGTCTGCCCCTCCCGTCTCACGCGGGCGAGGCCCTTGTGGTCCTCGGGCGGAAAGACCGGCTCTTCCAGCCAGAAAAGGTTCGCCGGACGGTAAGCTTTCTCCATCTCGAGTGCCTGGGCCACGGTCCACGGGCAGTTGACGTCGTTCATGATGGCGACGTCGGGACCCGCGCCTTCGCGCGCCGCCATCACGGCTTCGACCGTGTGCTCGTGCAGCTTGATGTGCTTGAAGCCCGCAGCGGCGCGGCCGGCGCAGATCTTCTTTACAACCTCGGGATTGCCGTAGCGCATCAGGCTCGAGTAGGCCTGCACCTCCTTGCGCCTTGCCCCCCCGAGAAGGTCGGAGACGGGCAACCCGGCTCGTTTCCCGGCGATGTCCCAAAGCGCAATATCGATGCCCGAGTGCGCGTAAACCACCGGCCCGTTGCGCCCGAAGATGTGGAACGCCTGCGCCGCCTCGCGATGCAGCTTGTTGATGTCCGTCGGATCCTTGCCGATGAACCACGGGGCCACGTAGGTTTCCAGCGCCGCCTTGGTCGCGGGAATGATGTTGTGGCCGAAGCCCTCGCCCCATCCGGTGATGCCGGCATCGGTATCCACCTGCACGAGGAGGTGATCCTGCGACGGGAAGCGCAGCCCCGCGAACTCCGTCGTCGGCGCGCCCATGTCGTAGGGAATGCGCACGTAATGCGCGTGAATGGCGGTGATCTTCATGTCATGTCCTCACTTCTTCGCCTGCCGCGCCTTGTCGAAGTCCGGCACGTTGCTGGACGAGGCCGCAAGATAGACGGACTTGGTTTTCTCGAGCGCCGCCGCCGCCTTTTCGTTGTCCATGATCTTGGCCATCACAGCCTCGCGCGCACGGTCGAAGTACTCGCGGTTCTCGGCGACGAACTTGCGCGAGGTCCTCAAGCCTGCGAGCCAGCCGTTGATCTCGGGGATCACGTAGCGCGCGACCATGTCCCAGCTCCGGAAGGTATTTTCCGGGTTCGCCCAATCATGCACGAAGCCGACGATTGTGCCGAAGCCGCCCGAGATCTCCAGCACGTTCTTGATCTTGGCGACGAGGTCGTCCGGCGTTCCGATGACGGCTGCCGAGGCCGGCTGGAATGCTGTCTTCTCCACCGCCTCGTCGGGATCCGTGAATGGCTTGAGGCCCGGACGCTGCAGCGTGCCGACGATGTACTCGTTGTGATGCCGCATGAGACCGTCGCGCGCCTGCTCGCGCGCCTTCTCGCGGGTCTCGGCAATGTGCCACGAGAGCATCACGCGCCAGTTCGCCCGATCGACGACCTGGCCGTGCTTTTGCGCGGCGTCCTCGGCGAACTGCCATTGCTGGGGCAGAGCGTTGAGGCCCTCTTCGGAGATCGACCCGACCGAGATGATGCCGATGCCGTACTTGCCGGCGAGCGTGAACCCGGACGGGCTGATCTGCGAGGCGACCGCGAACGGCATTTCATCCTGCAGCGGCAGGAGTTGCAGCTTGGCGTCGTTGAGGTTGAACCAGTCGCCCTTGTAGGTGATGCGCTCGCCAGCGAAGAGGCGGCGAATGATGCCGATCGCCTCGTCCTGCCGGTCGCGCAGCAGCATGGGGTCGATGCCCAGGGTGTGCGCGTCGGAGGCGAGCGCGCCGGGTCCGGAGCCGAAGATCGCACGGCCGCCCGACTGCCAGTCGAGCTGCACCATGCGCTGCGCCACCATGAAAGGGTTGTGATAGGGGAGCGAGACGACGCCGGTCGCGAGCTTGATGCGGGCCGTCCGCTCCGCGGCGGCCGCGAGGAACATCTCGGGACTGGCGATCATCTCCCAGCCCGAGGAATGGTGCTCGCCGCACCAGAACTCGTCGTAGCCGAGCTTGTCCAGGTGGGCGACGAGGTCGATGTCGCGGCGGAACTGCAGCATGGGGTTCTCGCCGATCGGGTGGTGGGGGGCGAGAAAGGCACCGAACTTCAACCGCGGCATGGAAGCGTCTCCTGGCAAAGCGTGGGGGATCGTGGCGAAACGGTAGAGGGCGGGGGAAATGCCCGCAAGTTGGAGTTATGCCGATGCCGCGCGATAACCATTCGCAGCGGTATTGGGGATCAGTCGCGGGCCTCGAGCTCTTCCTTCAGAAGCTCCAGCTCGAGCCATTGCTCCTCGGCAGCGGCCAGCTCGGCCTGCGAGGCGGCCAGCCGTTCGGTCGCGGCCGTGAAAGCCTTCGGATCCGAGGTGAAGAGACCGGGCTCCTCGAGCCGGGCGGAGAGCCTGGAGATCTCGTTCTCCAGGCGCGCCATGGTGCCGGGCAGCGTGTCGAGCGCGTGCTTCTCCTTGAACGAAAGCTTGCGCCGCGCGGTCGGCTTGGCGGCCGGTGACTTCTGGGCCGGACTCTCCCCCTTATCGGAGGCCGGCGCCTGCGCCTTGCGCGCCGAAGCCGACCGCTCGAGGTCGCGCCCGCGCCGTTGTGCAAGCATGTCGGAGTATCCGCCGGCATACTCGGTCCAGCGGCCGTCGCCATCCGAGGCGACGACTGAGGTCACGATGCGGTCGAGAAAATCCCGGTCGTGGCTGACCAGAAGCACGGTCCCCTGGTAGTCGGCGAGTAATTCCTGCAGAAGATCCAGCGTCTCGAGGTCCAGATCGTTGGTAGGTTCGTCGAGGACGAGCAGGTTGGAAGGTTTGGCCAAGGCCCGCGCCAACATCAGCCGGCCGCGCTCGCCGCCCGAAAGCGCCTTTAGGGGGGTGCGCATCTGCTCGGGCGTGAACAGGAAATCCTTCATGTAGCTGGCCACATGGCGCGCCCTTCCGCCGACGATCACCTGGTCGCCGCGGCCGCCGGTCAGCGCGTCGGCGATGGTCCAGTCGGGGCGCAGGTCCTCGCGACGCTGGTCGAGGGTCACCATCTCGAGCCCGGTGCCGAGCTTGACGGTTCCCGCGTCCGGCTCGAGGGCGCCGGTGAGCAAGCCGATCAGCGTGGTCTTGCCGGCACCGTTCGGCCCCACGAGGCCGACGCGGTCGCCGCGCGCGACGCGCAGCGAGAGGTCTGCGACGACCGGGCGTGCGTCGAAGCTTTTCGAAACGCCCTTCGCCTCGATCACGAGCTTGCCGGAGGCCGCCGCGTCCTGGCTCTCCATGCGCACGTTGCCGGTGACGGGGCGCGCATCGCGGCGGTGGCGGCGCATCTCGGCGAGCTCGGCGACGCGCCGGACGTTGCGTTTGCGCCGGGCGGTGACGCCGCCGTGCATCCACTCGTTCTCGCGCGCAATCTTCCGGTCGAGCTTGTGGCGCTCGGCCTCCTCCTGCGCCAGGCGCTCGTCCCGCCACGCTTCGAAGGCGGCAAACCCCTGCTCCAAGCGGTGGGTCCGGCCGCGGTCCAGCCAGACACAGGTGCGCGTCAAGCGCTCGAGGAAACGGCGGTCGTGGCTGATGAGGACGATCGCCGCGGTTGAGGCGACGATCTCGTCCTCGAGCCATTCGATGGTCGGCAGGTCGAGATGGTTGGTCGGCTCGTCGAGCAGCAGCACTTCGGGAGAGCCCGCGAGCGCCTGCGCGATGGCGATGCGGCGGGTCTCGCCGCCGGAGAGGTTGTCGGTTGGCTCCGCACCGGCGAAGCCGAGGGCGCCGAGAAGAGCGCGGGCTCGCGCCTCGTCATCGGCCGGTCCGATAAAGGCCAGTACGGCATCGAGCGTCGTCGGGTGGCCGGAGAGATCCGCCTCTTGTGCGAGCGTCGCAATGCGCGCCCCGGGATGCGCGAAGCGGGTGCCGCGGTCGGGCTCGACAATGCCGGCCGCGATTTTGAGCAGCGTCGACTTGCCCGAGCCATTGCGGCCGACGAGGCAGATGCGGTCGCCCGGGCCGACCGACAGATCCGCGCCGTCGAGGAGCGGGGTCGATCCGAACGTGAGGTGGATGTCCTTGAGGGCGAGAAGCTCGGCTGCCATGGCCCCGTGGTGTAGTGGGTCGTGGCACGGAAGGGAAGCGGGCCCGTGCGGATGCACACTGGGACGGACCCGAAGTAGCGCGTGCCGGCCGTGCCAGCCCGGCGCGGAATCAGAACTTCTGGTCGCCGAAGGGTGCGGATGTAGGTGTCTGGATACGGATGAAGCCGATCTGGGCCGCCTCGTGGCACGCGTTGCAGGCGGCCGTCAGCTTGTCATAGCCCTGTTTCGATTTATCGAGGGCCTTCGCCTTCGCCGCCTCTTCGATCGCCGCCAGCGGCTGATGCCCCGCCTCGATCAGCTCGATCGGGATCTTCAGGTACAGCGTTGCGGCCCTCACCAGGCTCCCCCGCATCTGGCCGACCTCGTAGCCGACGAGCGGCCAGTTTCCCTTCTCGATAGCCATCCACAACTTGATGTGGCGGGTCTGGATGGTACCCATGATGTCGCCGAGGCTCGCCGCCTTGTAAGGCGGGGGCGTTGCGAACGGAACGTTCTGTGCGTGCGTGGGGGCGCCCACCAGCGCGGAGACGACCGCCATGGCCGCCACTCCGACGATTGTCGCCAATTTGGCCATCCGACCCCACCCTCTTTCGCGAAAACGCTCGAACCACGAGCTATCTGGGGCTCGTACGCTATCCGGCGGCATTGATGCAGAGCAAACACCCGCGGAAAGTGTCGCGGGAGGCGGCTTTTGTCTCGGCCGTTGCCCGCGACGTGCGGCTCTGCATAGGGTGTCGGCGACACGAGCCCAGCGAGGACGCCGATGAGCACCGAAACCAGAATTGCCGAGGACATCTGCCGCGTCGGTTCATCGCTGTTCAACCGCGGACTGACGCACGGCTCGACCGGAAACATCTCGGCCGCCCTGCCCGACGGTGGTTGGCTGATGACTCCGACAGGCTCGTCACTCGGCACGCTCGATCCGGCGCGCCTTTCCCGGCTCGATGCCTCGGGGCGCCACGTCGGCGGGGACAAGCCGACGAAGGAAGCCTTCCTGCACACATGCATGTATCGCGAGCGGCCGAAATCAGGCGCCGTCGTCCATCTGCACTCGACCCACTCCGTCGCCGTGTCATGCCTCGAGGGTGTGGACCACGCGAACTGCCTGCCGCCGATCACAGCCTACTATGTGATGCGGATCGGAACGCTGCCGATGGTGCCCTATTTCCCGCCCGGCGACGAGGCGCTCGCCGAAGCAGTGGCGAGGCTGGCCGGCAAGCATCATGCCGTTCTGCTCGCGAACCACGGACCGGTGGTGGCTGGTACCTCCTTGTCGGCGGCGCAGGACGCGGTGGAGGAACTGGAGGAAACGGCGAAGCTGTTCCTGATGCTTCGGGGCGAGAAGGTGCGGACATTGACGGACGCGCAGGTGGCGGAGTTGCGAAACCGGTTCGGGTGATCGCTGTCCGGCATGCTTCGTCCTGACAATCGATCAGCTCGCGCCGGGTGTCCTCGGTTCGCTCAAGTGGCGTCACGTGGGGTATCTGCTGCCGAGGCCACCCAGCGGCGGATCGAGGCGGCATCCATCACGCCGCTCTGGCGAGCCCGCTCGGCGCCGCGCTGGACGACGACGACGGTCGGGATGCTGCGGATCTGGAAGCGGGCCGCGCTCCGCGCGAGGCGCTCCGTATCCACCTTCAGAAGGCGTGCTTGCGGTTCGATCGCTCCTGCGGCGGCCTCGAACTGGGGCGCCATCATGCGGCAAGGCCCGCACCAGGACGCCCAGAAATCGATAACCACGGGAATCGATGTCCCGGACAGCAGACGCTCGAGCTCGGCGTCGTCCCGAACCTCGTGCGGGTGGCCGTCGAACAGGGGGGCATGGCAGCTGCCGCATTTCGGACGGGCACCTGCTGCCAGCTTCGCAGCGGGGGCCCGGTTGATTGCGCCGCACGCCGGACACGCGATGGTCTCTGTCATTGGCATGAGACGCCTCTTCGAGGTGCTTATTGGCGCCGGAGATCGGCCAGGTCGTGGGCGCACCCAGTACTCTCGGATGCGCAGGTCGGCATTGATGGGGGTCAACGCCCGCCCCGCCAGACGAGCTCGGCCCATGCAACCGGCTCGATGCGAGGCGGTGATGCCGCCCCACTTCGCTATCGGGAGACTAGCCTCCTCCAGCGCTGTCAGGCTAAAGCCAGACGCTGAACGGAGGAACATCACATGCCGAACGTCATCGACTTGAAGAACCGTATCGCCGTGGTGACCGGGGGTGCGCAGGGAATCGGAAAGGCCGCCGCCGAGCGGTTCGTCGCCTCTGGCGCCAAGGTTGCGATCTGGGATCACGACATCAAGCTCGCGGAAAAGACGGCGGCGGGGATCGGGTCGGCGGCAAAGGCCTACGCTTGCGACGTGACGGACTTCGCCGCCATCGAGAAGGCGCGCGACGCGACCGTCAAGGACTTTGGCCGTATCGACATTCTGCTGAACAACGCTGGCATCGCGGGCGCCAACGCGACCGTGTGGGACACCGAGGTCGAGGAATGGCGCCGCGTCATGCGCATCAATCTCGACGGGCCGTTTCTGTGCTGCAAGGCCGTCGTGCCGGGGATGATCGCGCAGAACTACGGCCGGATCGTCAACATCGCCTCGATCGCGGGCAAGGAAGGCAATCCGAACGCGGCGCACTACTCGGCCTCGAAGGCAGGCGTGATCGGGCTCACCAAGTCGCTGGCGAAGGAGGTGGCTGGAAAGAACATCTCCGTCAACGCGATCACGCCGGCAGCGGCAAAAACTGCGATCTTCGACCAGATCACCCAGGCCCACATCGACTTCATGTTGTCGAAGATCCCGCGGGGGCGGTTCGTGACGGTGGAGGAAGTGGCAGCGCTCATTGCCTTCGCCGCGTCCGAGGATTGCTCGTTCACGACGGGCAGCGTGCTCGACATCTCGGGCGGTCGCGCGACTTATTGAGTGGCGCCGTCGCCTCCCGTGACGGGAAGCCGGCCGCCGGCGCGCGGGGGAGTGGCGCGGTCGACCCCGTCGGAGGGAAGGCGGGCCCCGGCGCGTCGGCTTGCTGCCTCACCCTCGGCCTTCGGCAGCGTCCTTTGCGAAGACGAGAAGCTCGGTCGCGATGCGGTCCATGTCGGCATAGTCGTCGCCTTTGGCCGCGCCGCGCTTCCAGAGCGCGTAGAGCTGCAATAGGACAACCGCCAGCTTGAACATCGCGAGCACGCGCAGCACCGGAAAATCCGACACGTCGCGGCCCGTCAGGCGCGCATATTCCGCCACCACCTCGTTGCGTGTCGGGAAACCGGGTGCCGCGGTCGGCAACTGCTTCATGTCGTGCATGCAGGCCGGATCGGAGGCCTCGGCCCAGTAGCTGAGCATCGTCGCGACGTCGAACAGTGGATCGCCCCGCGTGCCCATGTCCCAGTCGACGATGGCGACCGGCTTCAGCGTACCTGGCGCGACGATCAGGTTGTCGAGCTTGAAGTCGGAATGAAGCAGCGTCGGGGACCGCATGCCGACGCCTTGCCCGCCGAGCCATCCGGCGACCTCCCGTGCTAGGGCTGCGGTTTCCGGCCGAAGCTCCAGTCGTTCCGCGCGGCCCGCCCATCCCTTCCGCGTGCGTTCGATGAAGCCTTCCGGCTTGCCCAGATCGCCGAGGCCCACCGCGTCGGCGTCGACGCCATGAACGGCCGCCAGCGTCTCGACAAGCATCTGCCCCGTGCGCGCGGCGATGTCGGGCCGACCCTCGAAATGGCGCTTGTCGTCGCCTTTGATCACGAGACCCGGCCGGTACTCGATCAGCTGGAACGGGACGCCGATTACGCTTCGGTCCTCGCACAAGTGCACACTCTCGGGCGCGAGCGGCAGCGCCCGCCAGAGTCGCGACAGGATGCGGTGCTCGCGCGCCATGTCGTGGGCACCGGGCGGGAGATCGCCGTCGGGCGGCCGGCGCAGAACCAGCATGCGGCCACCGGCCCTGAGCCGGTAGTTGATGTTGGCCATCCCCGTGCCGAACTGCCGGACCGGCTCGGCGGCGTCGAGCGGCAGACCTATCCGCGCGAGATAGGCGCCGAGGCGCACCGTATCGATCGGGAACGCGTCGCTCGCCGACCGGAAGACGTGGGCGTCGCTGCCGGCGGCAGGCGGGGTGTGCGGCTTGTCAGCGGCCATGATCTGCCTTCAGGTTTTGTCCCACGCCAGCAACGCCGGCAGCATCAGGGCGGCCAGCGCGCGGGCATCGGCTGCATGAGCCTCTCCGAACTGGCCTTCCTCGCCGAACAGATTGAGCGCGCCGATGTTTCGCTCGCAGAAGCGCACCGGTACATTCATGATCGACGTGACGCCGAGGCCGAAAATTTTCTCGTAGTCCTTGTAGGTGCCGCGGACGTCGTCGCGGCCCTTGGCGATATAGACCTCGCCGCGGGCGAGTACGGCCTGGTTGGTCGGGTAGTCGACGATGCGTTTCCGGCCACCGACCGGATAGGCGACGAAATCGCTCGAGTGGAGGCGTTCCACCTCGCCCGTCTCGTGCAGGTAGCGGAACATCGTGAAGCCCTTGGCACCGACGACGCGTTGCGCCACCACGCCGATGGCCTCCAGGATGGCGAGCGGGCGCGGTGCCTCGGCGCCAAACGCCATCACGGCCGTCACGTCGTCGAGCGTCAGTCGTCTCGCAGTCATGGTCTCCTCGCTCACCACTCGCCGAACCGATAGCCGCGCGCACGCGCGCCGCCCGTGACGCGGGCGATGTAGTCATGCGTCACCGTCGTCCGCGTCTTGCGCGTCAGAGCCCACGAGAACAACCGGTCCTTCAAGTCTTCACGCACCGCCGCATGGCTTGCGCTCTCGCCCAGATCGTGCAGCTCTTGTGGATCGGCTTCGAGATCGAAGAGTTGCGGCCGGAAGCGCTCGAAGTGCACGTACTTCCACCGCGCCGTGCGCACCATGAAGCCGCGCGCCTCGTCCTCCGCAAGTCCCAGGTGCCGGCGTGCATGGCGTAGCGCGAAATCGCCGTCGCAGAACGCGGCCTCGCGCCAGCCAGCTGCTTGCGGCGAGCTGAAGAGCGGGACGAGCGAGCGTCCCTCGAGCCGGTGCGGTTGCGGTGTTCCGCCCGCCCAGTCGAGGAAGGTCGGCGCGAGGTCGATCGATTCCACCAGCGCCGCGACGGTCGTCCCGCGCGTTGCGTCCGCCGTGGGCCGCGGATCGACGATGATCATCGGAACGCGCACGATCTCCTCGTGGAAGAGGTCCTTCTCGCCGAGCCAATGGTCGCCCAGATAATCCCCGTGATCCGACGTGACGACGATGATCGTGTTGGCAATTTCGCCGGTCGCTTCGAGATGGTCGATCAGGCGTCCGACGTGCGCGTCGAATTGCGAGATAAGGCCCATGTAGGTCGGAATCACCGTCTCGCGCACTTCGTCGCGCGCGAACGCAACGCTCTCGTCGTGGCGCATGAAGGCGGCGACGACCGGATGCGGGTGCTGCCGCTCGGTCTCGGACCGGTTCGGCGGGAGAACATGCTGCGGCCCATACATGGCGTGATAGGGGGCGGGTGCGATGTAGGGCCAGTGCGGCTTGATGTAGGAGACGTGGAGGCACCAGGGCTCTCCGCCTCGAGCCTGCCGCAGGAACTCGAGCGCGCGATCGGTCATGTAGGCCGTCTCGGAATGCTCCTCCTTCACGCGTGCCGGCCGGCGCGCATTGCGCATGGCCCAGCCTGAGAGCACCTCGCCGTTCTCCCCCTCGACCGAATTGGCCCACTCGTGCCAGGGGTTCTCGCCGCTGTAGCCGAGTTGGCGCAGCCAGCCGTTGTAGTCAGGATCTGCGCCGGCAAGCTTGCCGTCCACCTCCGGATGCAGGCCGTCGTCGCGCTCGAACGGCTCGAAGCCGCACTGCCAGTAGGGCAGCCCCGGATTGGTGCCTGGATCGATACCGAGACGCGCCATCGACTCGAGGTCGGGCTTGAAGTGCGTCTTGCCGACCAGCACCACCCGATAGCCCGCAGGCCGCAGGTAGTCGCCCATCGTCCACTCGTCGATGCGGAGCGGGAAGTTGTTGTAGGTGGCGCCGTGGGTCAGATTATAGCGACCGGAATAGAAGCACATGCGCGAGCCGCCACAGACGGGCGACTGTACGAACGCCCGCGTGAACGCGACGCCTCGTGCCGCCAGCCGGTCCAGGTGCGGTGTCCGGATATGGGGATGCCCCGCGTGAGCCAGGTAATCCCACCGCAACTGGTCCGCCATGATGAAGAGGATATTGGGCTTGGCGGGCATCTAGGAATCCTGGTGTGCTGCTGTCGATGTTCGGCTCGGGCTTGTAGGACGGAAGCGGGAAGAGCAGGCGCGAGCCACCTGCTCCTCCTCGGTCGTGGCGGGTCAGCTCAGATGTTTGTCGCGCCAATCCTCCCAGAAGGTGACCCATTCGGTTTCGGCGTCAAACTTCGCCTTTTGTGCGGCTTTGTCTGTCACGATCTTCGCGAAAGCCTCTTGCGCCTTCGCCCACTCATCGCGAACCTTCTGCAGCCGCGCCAAGCGCTTCTCGTGCCAGGCCTGCGCTTCCGGAGTCCAGTAGCCCTTTTCCTTGGCGTACTTGATCGCTCCGTCGTGCCACGGAGCGTCGGCCGGCGGCAAGATCGCTCGTTTGGCCTCCCAGTTCGGCGTGCTGGCCGTTGTGTTCTTGTAAAGGTCGTAGGTCTCGTCGAGGGCTTTCACAAGATTGTAGACCTCGTCGACCGGCGTCGTGGCATAGGTCGTGATCACCGGGTAGCGGAAGCCGATCAGCCAGGCCGGGTTCTTCTCGGAAAGCGCCGCGCCCTTGGTCTCCTTGAACGGCGCCATGAAGCTCAGCAATCTCGTGATGCCTTCCCAACCCACTTTGTTATTCGGATCGAAGTTCGGCCAGTAGAGCCCGCGCTGGGAAGCTTCGATCTGGCGCATGTTCGACGATGCCGTCGCTGAGATCATCGCGTCGAGCTGGTTGGCGATGATGGCATCCTTCATGGCGCCGTAGCTGCCGAACCAGACGACTTGGATGTCCTTCCGGGTCAGGCCTCCAAAAGCCAACGCCGCATCGTTCTTGGAGTTGACGGAGGGATTACCCTTCACATATCCGAGGCGCTTGCCTTTCATGTCGGCAATCGTCTTGATGTTGGCATCCTTTGCCGTCGCAAGTCCGGTCGTGGCAGGACGCCCCATCAGCACCCGGATGTCTTGCGGTCCCCATGATTGGGCCGCGAAGTCGTAGGTGCCTTCCGAGGCAAAGAACGCCTCGCTCGCGAGGAAGCCATAGCGCACCTTGCCCGTCAGCATCGGCAGCATGCGCCCGATCGATGTGCCGGCCGGCACGATGCGGATACGCGTCTTGAATTTGGTTTGCAACGCGTTGGCCATGCCAGACGCCTCGGCATGGCCGGCAGAGCCGAGATCATACGAGCTCCAGACCATCGATGTCGGCAGCTTGATGTCCTCTGCCGAGCATGGCTGGACCTGTGCAGTTGCTCCAATAGCAACGGTTACGGCAATAGCAGTCATCTTTTTCATGACGGACCCCTCCTTTGGGAAAGTCCCTGTTCTCTTGTGAGAATTCTAGGGACAGAGGCTATATTCGGCCGCATGGTCGGTGCTTGTCCATGCCTATCGGCCCCCGAGCGATCTGCTGCGCGAAGGGTGGAAAGCACGAGCAGAAAACGATGGAGGCCTCCGTTTGAGCGAGACCAATGCCGCACGTCACCTGCCACCCTGGCAGGCAACGGTGCTCACGATCTTTCCGGAGATGTTTCCGGGTCCGCTCGGCCTCTCGCTCTCGGGGCAGGCTCTGGCCGCCGGCACGTGGCGGCTCGATTGCGTGAACATCCGCGAGTTCGGCCTCGGCCGCCACCGTCAGGTGGACGACACGCCGGCCGGCGGCGGCGCCGGCATGGTGATGCGGCCCGACGTGCTCGGCCCGGCCATCGACGCAGCACTGTCTGCGGCACCGGAGCTGCCGCGCGTCTACCTGTCGCCGCGCGGCAGGCCGTTGACCCAGGCCCGCGCGCGTGAACTCGCCGCCGGTCCGGGCGTCCTCTTATTGGCGGGGCGCTTCGAAGGCGTCGACCAGCGCGTCATCGACGGCCGCGGCCTCGAGGAAATCTCGATCGGCGACTATGTGCTCTCGGGCGGCGAGCTTGCGGCGATGGTGCTGATCGACGCGTGCGTGCGCCTGCTGCCAGGCGTGCTCGGCGCCTCGGAGTCGCTCTCCGAGGAAAGCTTCGAGCGCGGCCTCCTCGAATATCCGCAATACACCAAGCCCCGCGACTGGGAAGGCCGCAGCATTCCCGATGTCCTCCTGTCCGGCGATCACAAGCGCGTCGCCGAATGGCGGCGGCGAGAAGCTGAACGGATCACGAAGGAGAGACGCCCGGATTTGCTCGATTAGGCGCCGGACTGTTGCCTCCTCCGCCCACCTATGCCTAAATGTCCGGACAAATTCAGGCAACGATAGGTGAGGAAGACGCATGGCCAATCCCTCGACCAGTTCCGATGGGCTCGACGTCATTATCGTCGGCGCGGGCGTCGGCGGGCTCTATGCCATTCACAAGCTCAGGCAGCAGGGCCTCAAGGTCCGCGCCTATGAGAAGGGCGACGACGTGGGCGGCACCTGGTACTGGAATCGATATCCAGGCTGCCGGTGCGACGTGGAAAGCCTTGAGTACTCGTTCTCGTTCTCGCCTGAGCTCGACCAGGAGTGGCACTGGCCCGAGCGCTACGGGACACAGGGCGAGATCCTGAAATACGTGCAGCACGTGGCCGACCGCTTCGACCTCAGGAAGGACGTTCAGTTCAATACGACCATCACGTCGGCCGATTTCGACGGGAAGACCAACCGCTGGACGGTGAAGACGGACAAGGGCGAGACCATCACCGCGCCCTACATCATCATGGCGACGGGCAACCTCTCGACGCCTCGCAAGCCCGACATCCCCGGCGTCGACAGCTTCAAGGGCAAGACCTACCACACCGGTCTCTGGCCGCACGACGGCGTCGACTTCACCGGCCTCCGCGTCGGCGTGATCGGCACGGGCTCCTCCGGCGTGCAGTCGATCCCGCACATCGCGAGCCAAGCCCGTCAGCTCTTCGTCTTCCAGCGCACGGCCAACTTCTCGCTGCCGGCGCAGAACGGGCCGATGGACCCGGAGAAAGAAGCCAAGCACAAGGCCGAGTATCCCGAGCGCCGGGCCGGCGCCGTCAACACGCCGTTCGCCATCGCGGGCTATCCGCCGCCGACGAAATCTGCGCTCGAGGTGTCGGAGGAGGAGCGCAACGCCACCTATGAGAAGAAGTGGCAGGAGGGCGGCTCGATCAGCTTCCTCTACTCCTACACGGACCTCTTGACCAACAAGGCCGCGAACGACACCGCGTCGGAGTTCGTGCGCAACAAGATCCGCTCGATCGTGAAGGACCAGGAGACGGCCGAGGCGCTGTGCCCGAACGACCACCCGATCGGCACCAAGCGGCTCATCCTCGATACGAACTACTACCAGACCTACAACCTGCCGCACGTGAAGCTCGTCAACATCCGCAAGAACCCGATTGCCGAGATCACGCCATTCGGCATCAAGACCGCGGACGGCAAGGCCTATGAGCTCGACGCGATCGTGTTCGCGACCGGCTTCGACGCCATGACCGGCGCCATGAAGGAAATCGACATCAAGGGCAAGGACGGCTCGTCGATCTCCGACAAATGGAGGGACGGGCCGCAGACTTACCTCGGCGTCATGGTCGCGGGCTTCCCGAACATGTTCATGATCACGGGCCCGCAAAGTCCTGGCGTGAAAAGCCAGATGATCTTCTCGTGCCAGCAGCACGTCGACTTCATCGCCGATGCGATCACCTACGCGCGCGGTCGCCAGATGCGTCGGATCGAGGCGACGCGCATGGCCGAGATGGCGTGGGTCCAGCACAACAACGAGGTTGCCAACTCGACGCTCTATCCGCTGGCCAACAGCTGGTACATGGGGGCCAACATTCCTGGCAAGCCGCGCATCTTCATGCCCTATGTCGGCGGCGTGCAGAACTACGTGGCGAAGTGCAACGAGATCGTACAGAAGGGCTACGAAGGCTTCGAGATGAGCGCGTGAGATAACGTTCGGTAGCTTAGCACAAACAGGCGGGAGAGCGGCGACGCTCTCCCGCTTTCGCTTTTCACACCGCACCCTTCTCTTTGAGCTGCCGCACCTCCTCCGCACTCACGCCCAGCAGCTCCCCGAGCAGGCTCTCGGTGTGCTCGCCCAGCATGGGCGGCCGGCGATACTCGGCGGGGCTGTCCGAGAGGATCATCGGCAGACCCACGGTCTTGAAACCCTGCGGCCGCTTCGGATAGTCCATCTCGACGATCATGCCGCGCTCGATGAGATGCGGGTCCGCCAGCACCTCCGCGGTGTCCTGGCAGGCGCCGCACGGCACGCCCGCGTCCGCCATCACTTTCATGACCTCGTGCTTTGTCCGCTGCATGGTCCATTCGGTGATCAGCGCATCCAGTGCAGCGCGGTTGTCCCAGCGGTCGTTGTTGGTCTTGAAGAGCGGGTTCGTCTCGAGGTCCGGCCGGTCCATGGCCTTGCAGAACGCGGCCCACATCTGCGGCTGCGCGTAAATGTAGACGTAGTCGTTGGGCCCGCCTGGCGCGCACCTGTACGTGGTGCCGGGCACGTTCTTGCCGAGCTGGTTGCCGGTGCGCGCCGGCACGCCGTTCCTTTGGTGCTCCCTGAGCGAAATGCGGATCAGGTTCAACACCGCCTCCTGCATGGCGACCTCGACGTGCTGGCCCTTGCCCGTCGCGTGCCGCTGGTTGATCGCCGCGAGGATCGCAATCGCCATGTGCATGCCGGTGCCGCTGTCGCCGATTGCGGGCCAGTTGTACGTAGGCGGGCCGTCCTCGAACCCCGTTACGCACATCCCCCCGCCCATCGCCTGCGCGATCGGCTCGTAGGCCTTGAAGTGGGCGTTGGGACCGTAGGTGCCGAAGCCCTTGATGGTGGCGTAGATCAGCCGCGGATTGACCTTCTGCAGCACCTTCCAGCCGACGCCCATTCGGTCCAGCGCGCCCGGGCCGAAGTTCTCGATCAGCACGTCCGATTGCGCGATCAGCTTCCGGAAAAGATCCTTGCCCTCGTCCGTCTTCAAATTGAGCGTCAGCGACCGCTTGTTGGCGTTGAAGACGAGAAAGAACAGCTCGTCATTGTTCTGTGCGCGCGCCACGTCGCCGCCCTTCGGCTCTTCGAGCTTGATGACGTCGGCACCGAGGAACCCCATGATCTGCGCGCAGGCGGGGCCGGCCTGGTTGTGCGTCATGTCGATGACGCGAATACCTGAAAGGGCCTTCTGCATGGGTTCCTCCGATAGGTTCGGGAAAGCTTTCCGACGAGCCTAGGATGCCCATGCCGCGAGGACAACGATCGCGTCCGCGGGTTGCTCTCCAGGCGGTGCTCGCGCCTGCAGACCGGCAGCGCTATGGTGTCGCCATGAGCGATCGATCCGACAAGAGAACCGCAATCGTCACCGGCGCCGGTCGGGGCATCGGAGCGGCCGTTGCAAACCGGTTGACGGGCGACGGGTGGACGGTCGTCGCGGCCGATGTGGACGGCGCGGCCGCGCAAGCGACGGCAACGATTGCCGGGGGGCATGCGGTCGCGGCCGATGTCGGTTCCGAGACCGACGTGAAGCGGCTCGTCGGCGAGACCGTCGCCAAGACGGGCCGCATCGACGCGATCGTGTCGAATGCCGGCATCAATGCCAACGGGCCGCTGGGTGCCACCTCGCTCGAGGCCTGGAACCGCGTCCTCGCCGTCAACCTGACCGCGCTGTTCCTGCTCGCCCGTGAAGCGGAGGCAGAGCTGCGCCGCACGAAGGGCGGGATCGTGGCTATCGCTTCAACACGCGCGCACATGTCGGAGCCCGATACCCTGGCCTACTCGGCATCCAAAGGCGGCATCCTCGCGCTGACGCACGCGCTGGCCATGACGCTCGGCCCGGATGTCCGCGTCAACTGCATCTCGCCGGGATGGATCGACACGGGGAAGTGGGGTGCATTGAAGCCCTCGGACCACGCCCAGCATCCGGTGGGCCGTGTCGGTACGCCGGACGATATTGCCGCCGCTGCTGCCTTCCTGTTGTCGCAAGAGACAGGCTTCATGACCGGCGCGGAAATCGTCGTCGACGGCGGCATGACCCGGCGCATGATCTACACGTGATTGTGAAGCTGGGCACCATTGCACGCGGACGACGGAGCATCCCCGCCATTGCAGCGCATGCTAAAGAGACGCGCGACGCGATCCGGCTCGGCCATGGGCTGCGTCCAGTGCGGACAGGCAGAAGGACTTCGGATGCAGCAAGACCTGACGACCTCGCGCATGAAGGGGGGCGACGTCACCGTCCAGGCCTGGGACGTTCCAACCAGGCTCTTCCACTGGACCCTCGTCGCACTCATTCTCATGGCTTACGTCTCGCGCCATTGGGGTGATGCAGGCCTCGTTTGGCACATGTGGAATGGTTATGCGATCCTGGTGCTCGTCGTGTGGCGCCTGCTGTGGGGATTCGTCGGCAGCTCGACCTCGCGCTTCCGGTCGTTCGCCTACGGGCCCGCCGCCGCCATTCGCTACGGGCTCGACTTCATCGCCGGAAGGCCGCGCTACTTCCTGGGGCATAATCCTCTCGGCGGTCTCGTGGTCTTCGCGCTTCTCGGCCTCGTGGGCCTCATCGGTGCGCTCGGGCTGTTCGCCTACGACGACCACGACGCACTCGCTGGCGGGCCGCTGTCGTCGCGCGTGAGCGACGCCGCCTGGACGTTTGCAACGCACTGGCACCACGAGCTTTTCGATCTTCTTCTGGTGGTGATCGGCATGCACGTTGCGGCGAGCGTTCTCTATCTCGTGTGGAAGGGCGAGAATCTGCCGCGCGCGATGGTCACGGGGGTCAAACCTTCCCGCCCGTACGAGGACGAGGCCGGAGCGCGCAGGTCAGGCTCGTGGCGCGCTCTCCTCTGCCTGGGTGTGGCGATCATCGTCGTTTTCGGTGGTATCGCCGCAGCAGGCGGCAAGGTGCTGTGACATCTCCCGGGTAGGCCGTGCCTGCGAAGAACTGCGGCACGCTGTCGTGGTGCTGTGGCGGCGCCGCTCTTGTCCAGCGCAAGCCTGTCTGATTGATAGGGCCGATCGGGCTGGTCCGCCGTCGACGCTCGCTGCGATTTCGGAACGCGCTCAGGACGAACCGCCGGGGGAGGCGAGGTATGGCAACTTGGCGGCGGTCGATCCGACATCGCCTTTCGGCAGCGGCTCTGACGCTGGCTTTGGCGCCGGGCGCCGTCGTGGCGCAGGTCGGGGCGACGGCTCCTGCGACGCCGGTCCAGCCACAGTCCGCGGGGCCGATTTCACCGCAACCGCCGGCCGCGAGCAATGGCGCTCCCACATCGGACGCCGCTCTATCGACGCCGCCAGCCAAGACTTCCTCCGAGGCCGAAGCGCGGCCACAGGCTGCGCCTCGGCCTCTTCGTCCGCCCGCCGACCCGACGGCGGCCGCCGTCTACGCTGTGCTCGAGAAGCATTGTGCGCGCTGCCATCAGGGCGGTCGCCTCGATCGACCGGCTCCGGCAGCGGCGTTCGGCAACATCCTGCGTCTCGATGAGATCGCCGCAGCGCCGCATCTGATCCAGCCTGGTAATCCCGACGGCTCGCGGCTCTACGTGTCGATGCTGCGCCGCTTGATGCCGCCCGAAGCTTCGAGTCCCGACGGCGAAGCGCCCCATGGTGCCCCGACCGCGGATGAGATCGCCCTCGTCAGAAGTTGGATTTCGAGCTTGCCGCCGCGTCAAACCTGCCGGGATCGCCGCTTCGTCACGCCCGCCGATCACGCAGCCACTCTTTCGGAGCTGGCGGGCGTCACCACGGAGGATCCGAAGAAGCTCCGGTTTCTCTCGATCGCACATCTGCACAATGGCTGCGTTCGCTTCGAGGCGCTCGCGGCCTATCGGCAGGCGATGGTGCGCCTCTTCAACAGCCTGAGCTGGAAGGTTGCGCCCGTTGCCGTGCCACCGATCGATCCGGCGCGAACGCTCTTCAAGATCAACCTGGACGACCTCGGCTGGTTACCTGAGCATTGGGAGCGGATCATGCGCTCGGGGACGAGCCCGCTGGGTCTGGTCGCACCGCTTCCGGTCGATGTCAGGCGACTTTTCGGCACCGAGAGCCCGGTCGCGCGGGCCGACTGGTTCGCGCAGACGGTCCTGAGTGCGCCTCTCTACTACGAAGTGCTCGGACTGCCCGGGACGGGCCCCGAAATCCTGAAAATCCTTCAAGCCGCGCCGACTGGGAACGCGGGCCCAACTCACCCGCTCAGGACGCTGGTCTCGCCCTCCGCGTTCGCGCAGCAGCCGAGCCTTTTGGAGCGTTTGCAGTCGCGCGCGGGGCCATTCTGGCAGGCCTTCCACTGGCTGGCCGGCGAAGGGGCCCCGGAGGCCAGCCAGGACGCTTCGCTCGCTTCCCTCGAGCGCGCGCCGCCCTATCACGCGAGCCGGGGCATGTTCACCTTGCCAAACGGCCTGCCGGGATTCTTCGTCGTGGGCCAACGGGGGGATCGGCTGGACGCGCTGCCGCCGGGCATTGCCCGGACGACGGCTGCGGGCAGCGGCGATCTAAAAGGCGGGCTCGACTGCATGGAGTGCCATCGCACGGGTCCGATAGCGCGGAAACCGGCTCCAAGCGCTTCGCAACCGGTCGATCTGGCACTCGCGGCGGATGGAGCGGCGATTGCGGAAGCGATGAGACGGATAGGCATCGATCCCGAGCTGACGCTCGACGGCGTGGACCCCGTCGTCGCGTTGGCGCGAGAATACGCGCGGCCACTCGATGTCGGGCGCGCCGCCGCCGAGCTGGGCATCGAGCCCGAGGCACTGCGTTCCCTGGCTGACCGCGGCGGCGAGAGCGCGAGCCATGTGCTGGCCCGCAGGCTCGTGCAAGGGCTCGTCGCGCGCGGCGAGGTCGAGGCGCGTGCCCGCGAGCTCGCCTCCGCGTCCGGCCGTCAGGCAGACACCCCGGAATCCGCAGCGGGTCAGGACTTGTCGCGGCGCTTCGCCCCTGTCGATCCGGGACCCGGCCTCGTCCTCTATTCCGACAAGGTCCGCTACAAGAAGGGTGACAGCCTCCACCTTTACGTTCGAGTTGGTGCCGATTGCCACCTTACGCTCGTAAGCGTCGACACGCGGGGACGAGGCACCGTTATTTTCCCGAGCGATTTCGAGACCAACGCGTTGCTGGCGGCCGGGCAGGAGCTCAAGCTGCCAGGTCCGGCAGCTCCTTACACGTTCCGACTGAACGAGAGCGGTCGCGAGACCGTCGTCGCCTTGTGCAACGAGGCCGGTGCCCTCACCGACAACATCCGCCACGACTTCGAGCGCCAGCGCTTTACCGACCTCGGCGACTATGGGGCGTTCCTCGCCCAGAACGCCCTGGCCGAGCCCGGAAAAGCGGAGAACGCACCGGCCCGACGCGTCGGGCAGCGCGGCCGCCGCCGGGGCGAGGCAGATGCTTCCGGCCCGCGTGCAAGGCCAGAGCAGATCTCGCGGACCGCGATCAGCATCGAGGTCGAATAGGAAGCCCGCCGGCCCGCCCCGACGGCGATCCGGAAGGGGCCTGGCAGCGCCATGGTTCGGGCGGCGTCGATTACGTCGGCCGCGTCGCATTGTGGTGTGATGGGCCGGATCGCTTGGCGTTCCGACCTCTTACGCCCTACGCTCTGTCGGATCCGGCCACCGATACCTTGGGAAAATTCCATGCTCGAAGATCCGCCGATCCTGACCGTGAAGAAGAGCTGGCGCCGTCCGGCGAAAGCCAAGCTCGCCCGTCTCGGAGGCGTGCAGACCGGCCAGGCGATCGACGCCATGGATGGACGGGGTGCGCTCGAGGCCGCGATCAAGCCGCTCGATCCGGGCTGCTGTACGTTCGTCGGCACGGCGATCACCTGCGAGACCGGGCCCAATGACAACCTCGCCATCCTCGCCGCGCTTTCGCTCGCCAAGCCCGGCGACGTTCTCGTTTCCGCATCGGAAGGCTTCTCGCATTCGGCGGTGTTCGGCGACAACACGGCCATGATGGCCAAGAACAAGGGGCTCTCCGGCGTGGTCATCGACGGCATGATGCGCGACCTTGCCGGACTTCTCCCTGTGGAGATTCCGCTCTTCTGCCGCGGCATCACGCCGAACTCGTGCGTCAGGAGCGGCCCCGGACGCGTCGGCTTTCCGGTAGTGGTCGGTGGTGTCGCCGTTCACCCGGGAGACGTGATCATCGGCGATCGCGACGGAGTGGTGGTCATCCCCCAGGGCGAGCTCGACCGTCTGCAACCGAGGATCGACGCCATCCTCGAAGCGGAGGCAGCGACGCAGAAGAAGATCCGAGGCGGCTTTTCCAATCTCGGCGGCATCGAGGATCTCTTGAAGTCGTCGAAGGTGCGCTACGTGGATTGAGGTAAGCTCTGGCGAGACCGTATGCCCACGCCGGTTGCGCCAGTGGGCAACCGGAGGGGCAAACAAAAAGAGAGAAGCGATGCTGTTTCCAGACCACTTCCTTGCCGTCCGCGCCACCGTCCAGCCGGAGCGCGATGCCGAGTTCAACACATGGTACAACACCGAGCATACACCGGACGCCGTGAAGACGTTTCCGGAATGCATCGGCGGCGCGCGCTACAAGGTCGTGCTCGGCGACGGCTCCCACCAGTACGTGGCGCTCTACGCGTTTCCCACCGCCGAGGCGATGGACCGTGCACTCACCGGCCCCGAGATCAAGAAGCTGCTCGCCATCTACGACGCCGACGTCGGCTCGTTCTCCACTCGCAACAGGACGACCTACTCGAAGATCTTCGAGTTCATGGCACCGTGACGCATGGAGAACGGCGTATCTGGTTTGGGCTAGGAGGCCCCTGCACTTGGCCGATGTGGCCCAACGCGTATCCCATCAGCTTTGGGTTACGGGCGAGTGCAGAGCGCCTACCCAAACCTACGGCTCAGACGTGATCGGAGCGCACCGATGAAAGTCACCGCAATCGAGACCATCCGCTCGGCCGAGCACCCGAACCTGCTCTGGGTCGAGGTCATGACCGACGAGGGGCTCACCGGCCTCGGCGAGACGTTCTACGGCCCTCAAGCCGCCGAGGGGCACATCCACGGCATCATCGCGCCGTATCTCATCGGCAAGGATCCGCTCAACATCGAGGCGCATCAGGCGCATCTCACCGGCTACATCGGCTTTGCCGGCGCCTCGGCCGAGATGCGCGGTCGCTCTGCGGTCGACATCGCGCTCTGGGACATCCTCGGCCAAGCCAAAGGCATGCCGATCTGCGACCTGCTCGGTGGGCGCGTGCGCGACAAGATCAAGGTCTACAACACCTGCGCCGGGTTCTCGTATGTGCAGGACAAGGCGACGCAAGGCACCGACAACTTCGGGCTCTCGAGCCGCAAGGGCCAGTACGAGGACCTCGACGCTTTCCTGAACCGCGCCGACGAGCTTGCCCACTCACTGCTCGAGATGGGCATTGACGCCATGAAGATCTGGCCGCTCGACTACGCGGCGGAGGCGTCGTCCGGCTACTGGATCTCTGAGGGCGATCTCCGCAAGGGCCTCGAGCCCTTCGAGAAGATCCGCAAGGCCGTCGGCGACAGGATGGACGTCGCCTACGAGCTGCATTCGCTGTGGAGCCGGCCGCAAGCGATCAAGATCGCGCAGGCGCTCGAGGATTACCGGCCCATGTGGGTCGAGGACCCGGTGTTCATGGACCACATGCACTCGATCGGCGAGGTGGCGCGGGCGACGCGGTCACCCATAGCGGTCGGCGAGACCCGCGGCGGCAGGGCGGACTTCCGCTATCTGCTCGATCTCGAGGCGCTGGCGATGGTGATCATGGACCTTGCCTGGTGCGGCGGCGTCTCCGAGGCCAAGAAGATTGCCACCATCGCGGAGACCTACCAGACACCGGTCGCCTTCCACGACTGCACCGGCCCTGTGGCGCTCACCGTGTCCACCCACCTTGCACTCAACGTGCGCAATTGCTGGGTGCAGGAGATCGTGCGCGCCTTCTACTACGGCTGGTATCACCAGTACGTCGGGCCGCTGCCGCCGATCACCAAGGGCGAGATCACCATTCCCGACGGCCCGGGGCTCGGCGTGAAGCTCTTGGCCGACGTGCGCAAGCGCCCCGGCGTCGCCGTTCGGCGCACTGCCCTCGATGACGTATGAGCGATCGGCGCCCCCGTCATTGCGCTGATGGGGCGGCTCGCGTAAATCTGGACCCCGTAGCGCCCGTAGCTCAGCTGGATAGAGCATCTGCCTTCTAAGCAGAGGGTCGCAGGTTCGAGTCCTGCCGGGCGCGCCATTTTCTTCGTGAGAACAGAAAGTTAGGATTGTTCCTGGGGAGCGTTGTGATGGACGGGGTTCGGCGTTGTTGCCCGAAACCCGCCACCGGTCTCCTCGCGGCCCGCAGGTCGCAGACCACGCTGCCTAGACAGAAGCGCTTTGCGCCGCAGGGCGGGGGCCGGCTTGCGGCCTGAATTCCGCGCTTCCCGCACGCTTGACGAACATCCATAGCAAGGCCAGCGTCGGCAGAGTGATCCCCCACCCGAGGATTGTCATCGTCGTTTGGGACAATGGCGCAATGCCTCCGCCTGGCATTGCCATGACGAAGCCGCCGATGATCAGCAGGATCCGGATCGGCCACTCCAGAAGCCCGGCATTCCGCGTGTCGCCGACACCGGCCTGATAGCCTTGTATCCCGCCACAGATGAAGAGCGTGCCGATTGCAGCCTCGATGAACAGGTGTGCGGCCTCGAGGTAAATGCCGTTACCTTGCAGCACCAGCACGGGGTTCATCACGAAGAAGAACGGTAGGAAGTAGATGATCGAGCCCACCCACATGCTCTCCCAGCCTGTGCGCATTGCCGGGGCGCCTGCGATGCCGGCAGCGGCGAACGACGCGATGGCGACCGGTGGCGTGATGGAGGAGAGCATGCCCCAGTAGAAGATGAACATGTGCACGGCCATCTTGTTGAGGCCGAGCTTCTCGAGGGCGGGCGCGACAAGAACCGCGAGGAAGATGTAGCAGGCAGTCGTCGTGAGCCCGAGACCCAGGATCAGGCTGGTAATGGCGCACATGGCCAGCAGCATGAACACATTGCCGCCCGCGAGCCGCAGCATGTCGCTGGCGAGGCTCGAGACCACACCGGTCATGGAGAATGCGCCGATCAGCAGACCGCACCCTGCGAGGATGCCGATGAGCTCGACGAAGGTGCGCCCATTCGATTCGATGAAATTCAGAACCGAGCGGAAGTTCCAGCGGTTCTCCTTGTTGAAGAGTTGGTTGAGAACGAGCAGCAGGGCTGTCGCATAGAAGGGCGCCTGGCTCTCGCGCTTGAAGTGGAGCAGCATGACGATGAGAAGCGCCACGACGAAGGCGTAGTACCAGCCCTCCTTGAGGGTCAGCCAGATGCTTGGAAGCTCTTCCCGCTGAAGCCCCTTCAATCCCTTCCTGGCAGCGTAGGCATCGACCTGCATGAAGAGGCCGATGTAGTAGAGCACCGCGGGAATGAGTGCGGCGAGCGCCACCTCCGAGTAGCTCACATTCAGGAACTGCGCGATCACGAAGGCCGTGGCCCCCATGACCGGAGGCGCCAGAACTGCGCCGGTCGAGGCGCAAGCCTCGATGGCCCCGGCGTAGGACGGAGTGAAGCCCGTGCGCTTCATCGTCGGGATGGTCATGGTGCCGGCCGTCAGCACGTTCGAGACGATCGACCCGGACATCATGCCGAGCAGTCCAGAGGCGAAGATGCCGACCTTCGCAGCACCTCCTCTGAACGTGCCGCAGATCGCAAAGGCAAGGTTGATGAAGAACTTTCCCGCCCCTGTCAGCATCAGCGCGGTTCCGAACACGAGGAAACCGATCACGGTGTCGGCGAAGGCCTGGATCGGTATGCCGAGCAGGCTCTCGGTCGACAGCACGTGGTAGGCGGTCGCCTGCTCAATGGTTGATTGCGTGCCTTTGAGCGGCCCCAGCCAGGATGACTCCGCAAACAACGGATAGATGGTGAACGGGAAAACGCTGAGCAGCAAACTCCAGCCGCCTGTACGCCTCAGGGCTTCCATGAGCAGCCCCCACATCACAAGGCCTGCGGCAATGACCGGCTGCGGCGCGCCGTTGAACTCCCATCCGAGCTCGGCCGACGACCTGATATTGAGCATCAGATAGATGCCGGAAATCACAGTCGCAACAAACAGGACGACGTCGTACCAGGGCACGCGATCGAGCGATGCAGTCTGGCTGCCGGGATACATTACGAACGTGAACGGGAGCATCAAAACGATGAGCAGATAGAAGTATTCGGTGTTGAGCTGCGTATAACCGACGAAGAACCGGAGATTGAACTGCTGATTGATGCACAGGAAGATGGTCGCCGTCGTCAGCAGGATGAGCAGGAAGCGCCAGATTCCGCGCGCCGGACGCACACGGGTGACCTCCGCTTCCACGGGACCTTGTTGCGCGTGCGGATCAGCAATTGTGATGGGCCCGGCGTTGCCTCGCGTGTCCTGGCTTTCGCCGCCTGTAATTCTCGTCACGTAATGTCTCCCTGACTTGGCTCGCCCGGGGGCGCGGACCGTTTTGGAAGCGCCGGCAGACGCTCCGCTTTCCGGCCAGGCGGATCCTGCACCCGCTCCGTCTTTGGCCTCAGAAGACTGGCTCGTGGCCGGCCTTCTTCAACGCCTCGCCCCTTGCGGACATCCACGCCTTTCGCAGCGCATCCTTGTCGCCAGGGGGATTGGATTTGAGGAAATTCGCCCAGGCGGCAGCGAGCACGGATTGACGCTTCAACAGCGCCTGATTGTTGGCCTCGTGCTCGGGCTTCCAGACGCCAGCCTCTTTCAGGGCTTTGACGGCACCGGGATGGAACGGGACGGCCCAGGACAAGTTCTGTGCCATGAGTGCAAGTCCCGCCGCGCCTGGTGCGCCGTCCTTGTAGCTTTCATAGCCATCGATCATCGCCTTGGTGACGCCGTAGGCAACGCCTTCCGGTAGCGATGCGTATCCCATGAACAGCGGGTAGGGATAGGCGGGCAGCTCCAGTGGCTTCGCCGGTGAAAGTCCTGCGGCGCCGCACGTCGCCTTGTGCTTCGCGAAATACGGACCAATCTTGCGCAGGCGTGCCCAACCGGCTTCGTCGGAGTGCGGTGTAGCGGGCCAGATGAGGCCGCGCGGCGAGGTTTCGACCTCCCTCGCGAGAGGATTGATCGTCGATGTGGCTGCCGCATCCGCCTCGTTGTTGAGCATTCCCTTGAACATCGCCGCGTTGCTCGCGAACTCGACGAGCTTCACGTCCGACGCGCTGAGCCCCCCGAAGGCCAGGAGGGCCAAGGCGTTCTGCGTCAAGGCAGGAGAACCCACCACCGCAACGCGCTTGCCGCGCAGATCCTGCATGCCCTTGACGCCGGTATCGGCGGCGACGGCCATTGCGAGCCCGTTGCAGTCGTTGGAGGCGAGCAGCAGTTGCAAAGCCTGCGGCCCCCACTCCCTGGTGGCGAACTCGAGGACGCCTTCCTGGGCGAAGTAGATTCCGATGCCCATGGCCGACGCCTGCGCCCGGCCTGCGCGCAACGGTGCCAGCCGGGCGACGTCGTTGCCTGCGGGAAGGACCCTCACGTCTGTGCCGTACTTGTCCTTGAACATCTTGCCGACTGCGACCGAGATGTTGAACCCGGAGGTTCCGGTGTCGTAGGCGGTGAGGGTGAGCGTCTTCGGCAGATCGAGCTTCTGTGCCGTCGCGGGGCCGAGGCCTGCGGCCACGATGGCGACTGCCGCACTGCGGGCGAGCCAGTTCCCGACGAGCGAGTTGGTTTGAGCAATTCCTTCGCCGCAGGCGATCAGGGAACGAGGCGACCCGGCGTGAGTGCCGCCCCCACGGAGCGCATGAGCAAAACGAATTGGCGCGGGAGCGGCAAGCCGGAGCGCCCGCTTGAAATGGAACATCTGCGTCTCCTGCCCTGGTAGGATTTTTTGTGGCGACTCTGTTCGCGATCGCTCGTCGAGGTCTCTCGGACTCAATCGAAGACGATCGCCATGCCCGCTTTCGCTAGGGCCTCCTTGCGCGCCGTCATCCATGCTGCCGTGAAGGCGGCTTTGTCGGACGGAGGATTGCCCTTCATGAAGCTGGCCCAGGCATCAGACAGGACCGTCTGCCGCTTGAGCATCTGTTGATTGTGGGCTTCATCGGCCTCGTTCCATTTTCCGGCTTCCTTCAGTGCCCTTGCCGCGCCGGGGTGGAACGGTACGACCCACTGCGTCGTCTGCTTCGCGGCTGCCAGGCCAGATGCTCCCGGGGCGCCGTCCTTGTAGCTGTCGTAGCCGAGGATCATCGCCTTGGTGATTGCGTAGGCCTCTGCCTCGGGAAGCGAGCCGTAGACCATGTATACGGGATACGGAAAGTTTCCCATCTGCTTCGGCGTCTGCGGCGAGAGGCCTGCCGCTCCGCAAGTGGCCGTGTGCGGGAAGAAGAACGGCCCGATCTTGCGCACCCGTTCCCAGCCCGCCTTGTCATCGTGCGGAAGTGAAGGCCAGACGAGGCCGCGAGGAGATGTCTCGGCCTCTTTGGCGGGACCGGTGATGGTCGAGCCGAATGCCGCATCCACGTCGTTGTTGATCAGGCCTTTCCACATCGCGCCATAGCTCGCGAACTCGACGATACGCACGTCGTTCCTGGTCAGTCCGGCGAAGGCGAGCATGGCGAGGGCATTCTGGTTCAACGCAGGCGATCCCACGACGAAGCCGATCCGCTTGCCCTTGAGGTCCTTGAGCTCCTTGGCCCCGGTGTCGGCGGCAATCCCGAGGTTGCCGCCGTTGCAGTCGATCGAGGTCAGCAGGACCTGCAGCGGCTGCGGCCCCCATTCCTTGACCGCAAATTCGAGTACGGCCTCCTGCGCGAAATAGGTGCCCATGCCCATGGAGGACACCTGCGCCCGTTTCGCCTTCAACGGTGCCAGACGCGCGACATCGTTTCCAGCTGGCAGGACCCGCACGTCGGTTCCGAACTTGTCCTTGAATGCCTTCCCGACCGCGACGGTTATATTGAAGCCGGATGTGCCTGTGTCGTACGCCGTAAAGGTCAGCGTCTTGGGAAGTTTAAGCTCCTGGGCTGCGACCGATAAGGGAGCTAGGAGAAACGGCACCACCGCCATGGCGGCGATGTAATGACGGTAGACGCTTCCCTTCAGCATGAGGGTTCCATTCCTGTTGTGGGGATATTGCACTGCGCAGGACCTTGCATGTTGGCCGCTTCCGGACGTCGCCGTGATGGCATCGCAGAGTTTGCCGGGCCGCGAGGAAGGCGTGACGAGACGGGAGTGTGAATTCCCGGAGTCAGGGGGTGAGTGCGGGGACGGGCCGACCGTCTAGTGCGAGCGCTCTGCGCGGTGGTGCTGCGATGGTTCGGCGTCATGGTTTCCCCGTGAAACGTCATCCTCGCTGTTTTTCGCGGGGCTGCGTCCGCATCGCCGTTCGGGCGGATTGCTCTCAGGCTAGGTGGGGGAATGCGCGGGCCGCGAATAAACTCGATCCCCCTTTCCATAAACGCAGCATAAAAATTGGAGAGTGCGGCTTCGCCGATGCAATCTGCCCATTGGTCCGATGGCACTTGCCCCCAGTAGGGGTCCCATGCATCCGCGAATTTTGCACGCTGGTCAGAATTTTCCGGACGGCGAATTGTCGGCCCGTCATTGCTGCACTTGCGTAGCGTCTGCTTGGCTTCAGACCGCGTGCATGCGAGCGTGCGCCAGGAAATCGATCGCACAATGGAGAGCTTCATGGATCGGTTGAGGCGTTGCCTCATCGCAGGCGCGATGGTGATGGCGGGCTTGCTGCCACTTGCCTCGTCGAAAGGCGCATTGGCCCAGCAGGCTAGCATCACGTTCGGTTCGACAAACGCCACATCGAGCAACTATGCGCTCGCAGTCGCGATGTCGAAGGCGATCAAGAAAGCTCTCCCAGACCGCAATGTCACGATGATCGAGACCGGCGCGAGCGTCGACAATATCCGGCGCATGGTAAAAGGCGAGATCAACTTCGGTCTTGTCATGGCCGATACGATCGTCATGGCGAAGGACGGAAGCGGCCCTTTCAAAGGGAGGGCGGTGGAGGATCTCGGCGTACTCTATGTGCACGATGTCGTGACGCTGCAACTCGTGGTGCGTGCCGATTCGGGCGTCAACAAGCTGGCCGATCTGACGGGGAAGAAGTTCAGCGCCGGCATTCGCGGCAGCGGGGCCGAAACGTTGACCCGCCAGATGTTCGACATTATCGGCGTGAAGCCGCAGTTCCAGCCGGGATCCATCCAGGATGCGATTGAAGGGACGCAGAATCGCCAGATCGTCGGATATTCCAAGTATGGCGTGGGGACCGGCCTAGACTCCACGCTGCGTGAGTTGCTCGTCTCCACCCCGATGAGGTACCTGAGCTTCGATGAGCAGCAACGAGCGGCGATCACGTCCAGGATCAAGGGCGTCGACTTCGCCACCGTGCCCGCCGGAACGATCCCCGGTCAGCCCGCAGCAACGACGCCTGTCGTGATGGCGACTTACTCGGCACGCCTGTCGACCATGGACAACGACACGGCATTTGCGGTGGCCAAGGCCATCAATGAGAACCGGCAGATGCTGATCGATGTCTTCCCTCATTTGAAGCAGATGGACTTCAAGGCCATGGCGCTGAAGACGGAACAACTTGGCCTCAAGCTTCATCCGGGCGCCAAGAAGTACTGGACGTCGCTTCCTTGATGCCAACCCCAGTCGTGCGCGGCCGGCTGAGCGCCGCCGGCCCGCACTACCGTTTCCGCTGATCGGATCACCTTCTTATGGAAGCTCACGCCCATTCGTCCGGGACGGTCGAGGCGAAGTCTCTGCCCCACCGCCTGATCGAGTTCGGTATCGTCGGCTACGCGCTGTTCCACGTCTACACCTCGCTGGCGGGCAATTTCGAGCCCTTGATCCAGCGATCGCTGTTCCTGGGGCTCGGCGTGGGCTTCATCTTTTTCGAAAGCGCCCTCAAGGCTGCTCGCCCTCTGCACTTGCGGTTGCTCGATGTCACGCTGGCCCTGATCGCGGTTTACGGCGGCGTGCACGTTACGCTGGCCGCTGACCGGCTGATGGACATTATGGCCGACCTCACGCCGCTCGACATGACGGCCGGTCTCGCGATGATTTTGGCCGCACTTGAGGCCGCGCGCCGAACCATCGGTCTCTCGCTGCCCATGATGGCGGCGCTCTCGCTTGTTTTCTATTTCTTCGGCAGCAATTTTATCGGGGGCAACTGGCAGCCGCCGCGCGTGTCCCCCGACACCGGGCTGATGACGCTCTACGCTTCGACGCAAGGCATGTTCGGCATGATGGCGGACATCGGGACGCGCGTTGTAGCCGTCTATGTCATTTTCGGATCTCTGCTGATGGCGGTAGGTGCGGGCGACGTCTTCATGCGCGCCGCGACGATGCTTGCTGGCCGCTCGTTCGGCGGGCCCGCCAAGGTCGCCGTGGTGACGTCGGCTCTATTCGGCACGATCTCGGGCTCGGCCGTGGCCAACGTGATGTCGGTGGGCTCGATCACCATTCCGACGATGATCCGCGCCGGGTATCGGCGCGATTTTGCTGCAGGGATCGAAGCGAGCGCATCCGCTGGTGGGCAAATCATGCCGCCGGTCATGGGCGCGGGCGCATTCATCATGGCGGAGTTGCTCAACATCTCCTACGCCTCGATCGCGATCGCCGCCGCGGTGCCGGCCATGCTCTACTTCAGCGCGATCTACTTTTCCATCGACTGCTATGCGCGGGCGAATGGCCTCACGCCCATGCCCCGTGACGAAATCCCCAAGGCAGCCGATGTCCTGTTCGCACCCGCTGCACTTCCTGCATTCGGGCCGCTGTTGCTGCTCGCCTATCTGCTGTTCTCCGGCTACACCCCCACGCTGGCCGGTGCGGTCGGCATCATCGCGATGCTCGTCCTGGCAGTCGTTGTGCGTTGCTTCGAGGTCGCGACCGGCCGTCTCGCCGGCAGTCTCGGGAGCCACATGCAAGAGCTGGGTCGTCACGTCTGGGAGGGCTTCGTCGATGGCGGCAAGGGCGTCGTTGTAATCGCGGCGCTGCTCGCGGCGGCATCGCTCCTCGTCACCGTTCTGTCTGCGTCGGGACTTGGCGTGAAGTTCTCGCAGCTTCTATTGGGCTTCAGCGGCGAATATCTGATCGGCGTGCTTCTGATATCCGGGATATTGTGCATCCTGCTCGGCATGGATGTGCCGACGACTGCGTCCTACCTGCTGACGGCATCCGTGGCGGCACCGGCGCTCGTCAAGCTTGGCATCCCCGCACTCGGCGCGCACCTCTTCATCTTCTATTTCGCAATCCTCTCGGCGATCACCCCGCCAGTGTGCGCCTCGGTCTACGCTGCGGCGACCATCGTGAACGAGAATTTCTGGAAAGTTGCCGGGCAGGCACTGCGGATTGCCGGTGCTGTCTTCTTCATTCCGTTCATGATGATCTACCGCCCAGCGATCCTCATGCAGGGCGCCTGGGGCGACATCGCCTATCACGTTGCCATCAGTTGGTTTGCCGTGGCAGCCATCTGTGGCGCCTCGATCGGCCATCTGTTGGGCCCCGTCTCGCCGCCGCTTCGCATTTGGCTCTATCTGGCCGGCGGCCTGCTCTTCTATCCCTCGCCTTGGGCGGATGCGGTCGGTGTTGGCATGCTTCTCGTATTCGGCGTCTGGCAAATGCTTTCTCGAGAGAAGAAGCAGGGCTCACCATTGCGACAATGATGCGGCGCCACCCGCCGCACGCGTCTCGAGGTCCTCAGGTCCAAGCGAAGGGCGCTGGGGCGCCACTCAGGCGATCGCCTGTCGGCGCGGACAATGGCGGGAGCGCCTTGAGGCAATTGCGAGCCTCCCATGCCGATCACTGGACGCGATGGCTTTGAAGGCGCGCCTCGACGAACTCGGCGACAGCGCCCGCATGGCGCGCTGAATTGGGGCAGGTGACATGAAGGTCGTCGATCTCAACGAGGTGAAAGGCGGCGCCATCACAGCCTCTCATTCAGGAGCTGTTCGCGAAGTCAGATCGGCGGCCTGATTGGCTGCCAGATTGGCTAGGCGGCGATGCTGGCGACATGCTGGACAATAACCTCGCTGTTGCCGGCCTGCTCCGGGGTGAAGGCCCCGTCAAGCAGCCGGCATCATCACGCACGCGTACGTTCTCATCCGCTGACGTTGAGTGGAACCCGGATTGCCGGTCTGCGGTTCGGAATGCACGGCGATAGTCGCCGCTAGCAAACTCGAACATGTGAGATCGACCATGCAGCGTAAGCTTTTCGTAATGGCACTGGCTATGGCCCTCGGCGCCGGCAGCGCCTATGCGCAGTCCGGTGGAACGGGCGGCGGCGGGGCAGGCGGCACCGGAGGTGGTGGCGCATCCGGCGGCGGCGCTTCTGGGAGCGCTGGCACGGGCTCGGGCGCAGGCACCGGATCCGGTGCAGCCGCGGGTGGCGCTGTCAGCAAGGGCAAGACGACGACGCCGAATCCCACCGCGCAGGAGTGCACGCGGGGCTGGTCGTCCGCCACGCGGTGGTCGGAAAGCGACTTCCGTCGCCTTTGCGGGCGCCGCTGAACTTCCAGTTTGGAGCGCGAGGCAGCCGCCCCCGTCGGGACCCATGGGCCTCGGCGGGGGCCGACGCGCGCGAGCTGGGCGAAAAGGCTATTGAACGACGTGGAGCATCGGCACCCCAGACGCTGATTGCATCGCCCGATGAGCGGGGCGCACAGGATCGGAAGAAATGGCTCCGTGGGTAGGATTCGAACCTACAACCAACCGGTTAACAGCCGGTTGCTCTACCGTTGAGCTACCACGGATCACAGTCCGCCGGAGCCCTAATCGGCCCGGGCATCAACTGAGCTACGGCATTTACGCGAAAAGAGTTACCATGTCCACCCATGAGGGTGCGGCGTGTATCCCCAGGCAAACGGTAATGCCCGCCGACGCTATCGCCCCCTCCAAAGACACGGCTTGCCCGTCCGATCGTGCGATCGCTTGCTAGGCCTGCCCTACTCCCGCTAATCAGATGGCGAAACGATCCGGGCCGCTCAGCGCGGCTCGAGGAGCGCAAGAGGATTTCCCATGCCGACAAGCAAGCTGTTTTCGCCCGTCAAGCTCCGCGATCTCGAGCTGTGGAACCGCATCGTCGTCGCCCCGATGTGCCAATACTCGGCCGACAACGGCGAAATGACTGACTGGCACACCCAGCACCTCGGATCGCTGTGCAACTCCGGCGCCGGCCTTGTCATTGCAGAGGCGACGGGCGTCGAGATGGAGGGGCGCATCAGTCTCGGCTGTCCGGCGCTTTGCACCGACGCCCACGAGGCGGCCATGAAGCACGTCGTCGATACCTGCAAGCGCTGGGGCACGGCGGCGATCGGCATCCAGCTTGGCCATGCAGGACGTAAGGCCTCGGCGCAGCGCCCCTGGGAGGGCGGGGCGTCCCTCAAGGAGGGCGCCTGGCAGACCAAGTCGGCATCCGACATGCCCTACGATGAGGGCTGGCATACGCCGCACGGCATGACCGAGGACGAGATCGCCAGGCTCAAGGAGAGCTTTGTCCAGGCAACCCGTCGTGCTGACCGGGCAGGCTTCGAGCTGATCGAGATTCACGCTGCCCATGGCTATCTTCTCAACCAGTTCCTCTCGCCCCTCTCCAACAAGCGCAACGACCAATACGGCGGCAGCCTCGAGAACCGCATGCGCCTGCCCCTCGAGATCTTCACGGCCATGCGTGAGGTCTTCCCGGCCTCGAAGCCGCTCGGCATCCGTATCTCTGCCGTGGAATGGGTCGACGGCGGCATCACCCTTGAGGACTCGATCGCGCTGGCCAAGAAGCTCAAGGACCTCGGCTGCGATTTCATGGATGTGTCCTCGGGCGGCAACTCGCCGAAGCAGAAGATCGAGCTGAAAGCCGGCTATCAGGTCCCGTTCGCCGCCGCCATCAAGAATGCGACCGGCATGCCGGTGATGGCCGTCGGCTTGATCACCGAGCCTGCCCACGCCGAGGCGATCGTTGCCAACGGCGAGGCGGACATGGTCGCCCTGGCCCGCGGCTTCATGGACGATCTGCGCTGGGGCTGGCATGCGGCCTGGGCGCTGGGCGTCGAGCCAAAGATGGCGCCGCAGCATCGTCGGATCGGACCCAAGAGCTGGCCGCCGGCACGGAAGTACGAGCTGAAGGCCGCCGAATAAACGCAAGCGCGCCGGTCGCCCGCAGGAATGCAGAGAGCGAGCCTCGAGCGCCCTCTGCCTCGGGTTCGCGACAGCGCGCCCGCAGACCAGCGACAGGCCTGCTCCAACGGATTGCCACGTTCTCGAGCTAATCTCGCTTCGCCGTGCCGATGGAAGTGGGTGGGGAGAGAGCTAGGTGACCGAGCCGAAAATCTATTGGGTGGAGGCGTCGCTCCCCGGACGTCTCGCCGTCATATCGAGACCGCGCATGGCGGGACACTTCCTCGCCCTGAAATCAGCCGGGGTTGACGTCGTCGTCAGCATGCTCGAGCCGGCCGAGGCCTACGACGTCGGTCTGTCCGAGGAAGCGGCTTGGTGCCGGAGCGCTGGCATTGAGTTCGTCTCGCTTCCAGTCACGGACCATGGCATCCCCGGCACGTTCGAAGAGGTCGAGGACGTCGTGGCCGTCCTCGCCGGCCATCTGCGTTGTGGCCGCGGTGTGGCTGCGCACTGCTTTGCGGGACTCGGCCGCTCGCCGCTGCTCGTCGCCTCCGTGCTCATTCATCACGGCTGGTCTGACGCCGAGGCCGTCGATGCGGTATCCGTTGCGCGGGGTTCCCTTGTTCCAGAGATGGACGCGCAGCACCGCTGGCTTTTGGACTTGGCCATCCGTCGCGGCGAGCGAGGTGCTACGGCTCAATAGCCCACTGACACCATGGCGAGCGCCGCTGCAACGCCGGCAAAGAGCAGAAGTCCCCCGCGGTCGTCGATCAGACTGTCTGGCAGTGGCTTCAGCACGACTGGTGCGACGAGGATCGCGGCTCCGCCCGCCAGTACCGCGGCATAGCCGGGCAGAAAGCCTGCAGCGAACCTCAAGGCAACGAGGGCTGCGCATCCGGCGACGGCCATCGTCCCGAGAAGCACGACGCGCCCCATGCCATTTCGGAGCGAGGCGCGCCTGTGCTCTGCGGGAAAATGTATGGATAGGGCGAGCGTGTAGAGGGTCACGGCAAGTACGAGACCCGAGAAGAGCGCGAGCGCCGTCCAGTCGGGCAAGGCAACCCGCATGCCGATCCTCCCTCCTCTGAGCGCGGGCTCGATCGATGGCCCGCGCCGGCTCCCGGATATATCAACGGCAGCCGGCTCTCAAGTCGCTGAGCATCGCGCTTCGCCGCTCCCGCAGGCCGCCGCCAGGCGGGTCTTCTAGGACGCAGCCGCGAAGCGCGGTAATGTGACTGCCGCCGTGACCGGGTGCCTCGTGTCGATGGACGACGCCGGGATCGAGCGGCGACATGTCTGAGCCTGAGATGCAGGAAAGATTGCGAAAAGCGGGGCATCACGCCCTTCAGGGTGCACCAGCCTGCACCTCCCTGACCGACGAGGCCTACGCCGCCCTCGAGGAACGCATCGTCACGCTCGAGATGGCCCCGGGGTCCGCCCTGTCCGAGCAGGTCTTGTGCCAGGAGATCGGCCTCGGCCGCACACCGGTCCGCGAGGCGCTCCAGAGACTTGCGCGGGAGGGATTGGTCGCTGTGCTGCCGCGAAAGGGGGTTCGCGTCACTGAGACCGACCCTCAGCGTCAGCTTCTCGTTCTGGAGGTGCGCCGTGAGCTCGAAAGGCTCCTCTCGCGCACCGCGGCCGCGCGCGCCTCGGGCGACGAGCGTGCGCGCCTCCGCGCGATCGCGGACGGCATGGAGCGTGCAGCCGAGACCAGCGACGACCGGGCTTTCATGCGGCTCGATCGCACAATGAACTTGCTCGTCATGGAGGCAGCCCACAACGAGTATGCGGCAGGTGCAATGCGCCTCATCAACGGTCAGTCGCGCCGGTTCTGGTTCCAGCACTACCGCGCCGCTGCGGACTTGCCTTTATGTGCGCGCCTCCACGCCGCCCAGGCCCGCGCTATAGCCTCGGGAGACGCCGAGGCGGCTGGCGCTGCTCTCGATCGATTGATCGACTACACCGAGGCGTTCACGCGGGCGGCAGCGGGTTGACGACGTCGTGCCGTATTCCCGTGACATGTTGAGACATGGGCCGTCTTGTGCCCTGTGCCTCAGGCGAAAGGAACGCGCTGTGCACTTCTTGTCCCGGATCGCCATTGGGATTGTGTGCTTTGTTTACTTGGTCGTCTCTGGCCGGTCAGTCGCCGAGGACCGCTTGGGACTTGTTTGGCTGTCCGGCGACCAGATCCGTGCTTCCTTCACCGGCAGGCGGCTGGCTGGCCTCTACCCGTCCGCGCGATCCTGGAGCGAGTTCATAGGCACCGACGGAACCACCGATTACCGGGAGGGAAGCAAGCATTGGCTGGGACGGTGGTGGATCCGCGACCGCGAGTTCTGCTTCTCCTATCCATCCCCGGGCATAGGCGGTTGCTTCCGCATCACGCGCGTCAGCGAAAACTGCTATGAGCTCTACGAATTCGAGGGCCCCCTCGGCGGCGAAGAGACGCCGCCGAACATCGCAAATCTCTGGAACGGACGAATGTGGCAGGCGGATCGCCCCACCACGTGCGAAGCCCGCCCGACCGTATGAACGGGGCGACAACTGCGCCGCCCTAAGGCCGTCCGCACGTGTGCGAAGCAATAGGCAGACGCTCAGGCCGCCCGTCGCGATGCACCCGGCCGCCGACGCTCCGGCTCGTCTGCAGAGTCCGACGCTTCGGGGAAGGTGATGAAATCGCGCGGCTCCACTTCCGCACTGCTGGCGTCGCGGAAGCCACCTGGAAGCATGCTGCCCCACGCCGCCATCACGTGTCGCGAAGCCGACCCGTAATCTCGCGCTGCGGTTTGCCAGAAGGCAGCTTGCGCCTGTACGAGATCAATCGGCGTCCGGCAGCGCGACAGCGCCTCGGGAATGCCGGCCCACGCCCTCATGCGCGCGCCCACGAGACTCGAGAATTCGAGTTGCGCGCGCGCAGCACCCCGCATCAAAGGCTCTGCTGTCTGAGCGGTCTGGCCGACGGCCCCCCAGACACCGGGAGCCTGCATGAAAGCGGCCCAAGGGAATACCGGCTTATCCTCTCTGGACGTACGGTGTCGCTCGGTCATTACGATGCACTCCAAGTACGCTTGGACCCCACCTCCCGCCTAGCAACGTCATGGCGCGAAGGATTTATCTGTGACGTTGTTTAATGCTGCGCACGCGTTGAGTGTCAAGTATTTGATTTTGCGCAAATTAACGCTTGCGTCAATGTTGCGGCGTCGACGGTGTTCGCAAATGCGCAAAGAACATCAGGTGTCTAGTCGGGCATCTTGATGAGAGAAGTGAGCCGTTCGAGGCCGTCCGCTTCGGCTGCGGGCTTGTCCCATCGAATGCGCTGGATCCGCGGAAAGCGCATGGCTACCCCCGACTTGTGCCGGCTCGAGCGCTGCACGTCATCGAACAGGATCTCGAGCACCAGCCCGGGCTCGACGGCACGAACCGGACCGAAACGTTCGGTCGTGTGCCCCCTGATCCACCGGTCGAGCTGGATCAGCTCCGCATCGCTGTAGCCCGAGTAGGCTTTTCCGACAGGGACCAGCTCGTCGGCATCGCCGTTCCGAGTCCAAACTCCGAACGTGTAGTCGGAGTAGTACGAAGACCGCCGCCCCGATCCGCGCTGCGCATACATCAGCACGCAATCGACCGTGAGTGGAGCACGCTTCCATTTGAACCAATGCCCCTTTGGCCTCCCGGCGATATACGGGCTGGTAAGCCGCTTCAACATCAGCCCTTCGATCTCTGCCGCGCGCGCGCTCTCCCAGAGCGAATTGAGAGCAGCCCTGTCGGAAACGGATAGTTGCTCCGAGAGATCGGTTCCCGGCGGCCGTACGCTCGCATGCCAATCCTCGAGCCGCCGGCGCCGCTCGACGAAGGGCAGAGCTCTCAGATCTTCGCCCTCGATCGACAGCGCGTCATAAAAACGGATGTGCGCCGGGAACGCAGCTCGCATGCGCTTCGTCACGCTGCGCCGGTTGAGCCGCTGCTGCAGATCGTTGAAGGGCGCGACCGCTCCGTCCCGCACCACCAGCAACTCGCCGTCCAGCACTGCGTTGAAGTTGATGTGCTCCAAGACATCGGGAAACGCCGCACCTATGTCGTCGCCGGTGCGCGAATAGAGGCGCGCTTCCTCTCGGCCGGAGGCGAGCTGGACCCTGATGCCGTCCCACTTCCACTCGAAAGCGAATGCGGCAAGGTCGAGCCGTTCCCAGTCGTTGTCCTCGATCGGCTGCGCCAGCATCAATGGACGGAAAACCGGCGCGCCAGCCGCTTCCGGCTTTTCGGCTCGCCCTTCGAGCCAAGCGAACAGCTCTCGATAAGGCGGATGCAATCCGTGCCAGACTTCTTCCACATCCGAAACCGGGACACCGCCAAGCTCAGCCACCGCGGTCTTTGCGAGGCGTGCCGAGACCCCGACACGAAGCGCCCCTGTCAGAAGCTTGAGGAGTGCCCAGCGTTCCGTCGGCCCGTCGAGGGCATCGAGCCAGGCTTCCAGCCGCACCGGCAGCGCATCGCGTCCCATCAGCCTGATTTCCTCGGCAACATCGCCGAGCTTGAGCGGATTGGGGGACGCTTCCCCCTGAACGTCCCAGATTAGGGCGACTGTTTCGGCCGTATCTCCCACATAGTCGCGCGACATCCGGAAGAGTTCGGCATCGAAGCGCCGCTCCATCAACTCCAGGATTGCACGCCGGACCGGCAGCCGCTGCGCAATCCCATCCGTCAGCGCCGCGAGCGCGAAGCCTCGGTCGGGATCCGGTGTTGTGATGAAATAATCGCGCAGCAGCTTCAGCTTCGCGTTCCGCTGCGGCGTATAGACGAGACGATCCAGCAGCTCCGCGAAGGCCTTCATTCGTCCTCGTCCTCTTCCCGTCCGACCAGGGCGAGCGCCCGCGCGCGCCGCCCCATCTGTCGCGCGGCGTAGACCACGGCCTCCTCTCGCCCGTGCGTGACCCAGATTTCTCCCGCCTCTGTCTCCTCGATCGTCAGCATCAGCTCCGGCCAGTCCACGTGATCCGAGATGACGAGCGGCAGCTCCACCCCGCGCTGGCGCGCTCGGCCGCGCACCCGCATCCAGCCGGATGCGAATGCGCTCACCGGCTCGGCGAGCCGTCGCGACCATCGGTCGCCGAGAGCAGACGGCGGCGACAGAACGATTTCTCCTGCAAGATCGGACGTTGCCTCCGAAACGGGTCTGAGTTCGCCGAGCCGGACACCGAGATGCTCGTAGAGACGGCAAAGCTCGATCATCGCCCCGTGCAGCCAGATGGGACGGTCATATCCAGCTTGCCGGAGAAGCACGATGAGGCGTTGGCACTTGCCGAGACCATACGCGCCGACCTGGTGGGTGCGCTCCGGAAAGGCGGCGAGCGATGCCAGCAGCTTCGCGATCTCGCGCCCATCCGGCTCGTGGCGGAACACCGGCAGCCCGAACGTCGCCTCGGTTACAAGCAGATCGCACGCAACCGTCTCGAACGGAGCGCAGGTGGGGTCCGGCCTGCGCTTGTAGTCCCCGGTGATGACCGCTCGACAGCCTTGATAGTCGATCACGACCTGCGCGCTGCCGAGAATATGCCCGGCAGGTTTGAGCATCACCTCGACATCGCCCAGTCTCAACCTTTCCCCATATCGCAGGGCCTGTTGGCTGAGGCCCGCCCCGCTCCCGAGCCGGCTTCGCATGATGGCCAGCGTCTCGGGCGTCGCGAGCACCGCGCCATGTCCCGGCCGAGCATGGTCCGAATGCCCGTGCGTGATGATGGCCCGGGCCTGTCCTGCCGCAGGATCGATGTGAAAGTCACCGGGCACACAATAAAGTCCGGCTGCGTCGGGCCGGAGCCAGCTCTCGAAAGGATCTCGTTTGGGGCTACGCGTCAATGCACTCTCGCCGTCATGGTCCGTCGGTTATGTAGGTGCCACCGCGACGCCTGCCAAACGCCGGCGTTGCGCAATGATCCGCTGGCCACTTCCCACGCTCACCGTTCCCTGCAACAGTATTGTCCGCTCCCCCATCCACCAGCGGAGGCCACCGATGCAAACCCTCCTTCCGATCGCCGAGAACATCTCTCGCATGCTCAAGGCGCGTGGCGAAACCGTTGCTGTGGCCGAGTCTTCGGCGGGAGGGCTGATCGCGGCTTCCCTTCTGGCCGTTCCCGGCGCTTCCGCCTATTTCCTTGGCGGAGCCGTCGTCTACACGCGACAGGCGCGCGGTGGCTTGGTCGGCATTACCGATGCCGAGATGAAGGGCCTCAGGTCGTCGAGCGAGCCCTACGCTCAGCTTCTGGCTCGCACAATGCGTCATCGCCATGCCGCCACCTGGGGGCTTTCTGAGACGGGGGCCGCCGGTCCGAGCGGCAATCGCTACGGTGACGCAGCAGGCCATACCTGCATCGCGGTGACCGGGCCGATCGAGCGGGTGTTGACCCTTGAGACGGGCCACGGCGATCGCGTCGCCAATATGCGGGCGTTTGCCACCAAGGCGCTCGAAACGTTTGTCGAGGCGTTGTCGACAGCCCCGAAAGCCTGAATCCACCCTGCGAAAGGCAGCCCACGGGAAACGTTTGTGCCACAAGTCGTCAGCCGCCGGGATCAGCGGTTGGACTTTGCTGGCGCCAGCGGCGCGAATCAGAGAAACTCCCTGGCAAATCATGCGCCTCGAGTCTCGTCTCGGTTGCACTCTCTGTTGGCTTTGAAAGTGGAACGCGGCTTCCCATGACGGGGGGAGCCAGGCGTCGAGAGCAGCCTGTCTTTCCGCAGGGGGAATTGAAAATGCTGAAAAAGGCTGGTGTGCTCGGGCTTGTCACAGCCTCGCTCATGTGGACCGGCGCAGCGCTCGCCGATCAGTGCCATTCTGGACCGTTCAACGGCTTCTACCTCGGCGCCAGTGTGGGTTACGCCGGGTTGGATGCAGATCAGCACCCGCTCGGAGATCCGAGTCTGTCGAGCGATGACGGCAGCGTCATCATCGGCGGCCACGTCGGCTACAACATCCAGTGCGGGCGCGTCGTCGTTGGTGTCGAAGGTGATCTGAGCTACCTGGATCTCGAGACCCGGGCGACGCAGCCGGACCAGACTCAGTTCATCACGAAGGTGGATGCGCTCGGCACGCTCCGCGGCCGTCTCGGCATCGCGGTGCATGACACGACACTCGTTTACGCGACGGCTGGCGTCGCCTGGGCTGATCGCACGCACCACCTCATCGCGCCGAACTCGCCTGGCGGCTATTTCGAGCAGTCAGACAGCGACTGGGCCACGGGCTTCGTCGTCGGTGGCGGCGTCGAATTCTTGCGGCACGAGCGCTGGTCGGTCCGCGCCGAAGTGCTCTGGGCTGATCTCGGCGACAAGGATCGCACCTACTTCGTCACCGGCTGCGGTGGCGTGCCGTGCGAAGCGCACGCGCGTTGGGACGATCAGGTTTGGACCGCTCGCCTCGGCGTCAGCCTCAAGCTCGGCGGCCACGAGCCGCGTTACGAGCCCTTGAAGTAAGGGTTCACAGCAGCGACCATTCGCGGAACGCCAATGCCCACCCAAATATCAGGGCATTGGCGATGCCATGTGCGATCATTGCATCTCCGATGCGACCGCCCCGGACCATCACGACCGCAAAAACGGCCCCGGCCAGCGCGCCGGCGATCCATCTGTCGTGCAGCATGCCGAAGGCGATCGAGCTGATGGCGAGCGCCAGCCACGAGAAGGCTGTGCATCCGGCCATGTGAAAGTCTCGCCCCATGATACGGCGGTAGAGATAACCGCGAAATGCGAGTTCTTCCGCGACCGGCACGAGAATGATCGTACCGATGCCACGCGTGAGCAGCCAGAGCATCGCCGCGAAGGGCCCTATCTGAATCAGCCACTGACCGAGGCCGCTTTCGCTGAGCGCGACCGGGGCCGTGGCGATCCATGCGCTTCCCACAGCTAGGCCCGCGACGGTCGACATCACCGGCAGCGCTGGGGCCCAGGAACCGTAGCTCCGCCGGAAGAGCCAAAGCGCACCGGCCACGAGGGCGGCCTTGAGCGCATACACCGGCCGATCGTGGGGGGCCGCCACGGACATCGCGATCGACCCGATCATCAGCGCGACGAACGGCATCAGGTGGCCGACCGTTGCACGATACCGAAGTGATGAAGAGCCTTCGCGCGACGTCGTTCCCGGCTTCGCCGGTTCCATGGCGTTACGCGTCAGCCCGAGGTGCCGGGAAAGCCCCATCAGGCCGAGCGCGACGAACAGGAATGCGATCCAGCCAGCCTGCGAATGGAAGCCTTTCACCGCCATCTCTGGCGAAACGTGTGCACCGATCGAAACCAACGCCGCAATACGCACGGCATTGAGCAGCCAGCTCGCGCCGAGCCCGATCGGATAGAGCAGCAGGGCTCTTGGGAAGCGGAGCTCCTGCCGAAAGGTCCAGAGGTAGATCGTCACGAAACCGCCAACGAGCGCCAGCCCCTCGAAGCCCGAGCACGTGTGCCAGATGGCAACCCCGAAGTCGCCGACGCGAATGCCGCGCTCCACGGTGTCGACCAGAACGTCCGTCTCGTAGAGCCTGAGAATGGCCGCCGAGACCACCAGCGTCGCCTGCGCCATGCGGTCCCAGAGATGCGTGGCTGCATCGGCGAGCATGACGACGGCGAGCGCGGCGCCGCCGGCGACCGCTGCCTCGCGACGCCAAGAATTGATGAGGAGACCCAGGCTGCGCAGCGGTATGACGACGGCGATTTGCGACAACGCCATCCCCGCGAGCAGCGCGCCGAGCACGGGCAGCAGGTGCCATGGTGGCGTGGTCGCGACCGCCGCGTTAGCTGTGAAGAGCGCAGCCGCTGCAGCCGTGAGTGCGAAGAGGAGAAGATTGATCGCCAGCGGGCGCCCGAGAAATGAGCTGTTCTCGAACGACGCCCACTGAGCCATCAGCCTTTGCCGTTGGGTCCAGGCGACGATCACGAACATCGGCACGCCGATGGCCGCCCATCGCGCGGCCCGCGTCACGTAGTAGACGGGGTTGTGCTCGGCGGGAATGCCGGCAGTGAAGTCGAAGAGCAGGCTGACGACCAGCATTTCCGCGATCACGAGCGCCAGCCACATCAGCAGGCGAACCTGCGTCGCCGCGCCCATCTCCATGCGCGTGACAGATCGCGTGATCATGTGTTCGCCTGCCGTATTCGGGGCTTGCAACCGACAGATCCCAGGCCGCTAGGCGCCCTCCGCGGAGCGGCTCGCACGTTGCGCCGCCCCCCGACCTGTGTGTCGGCGAGCGCTGCCTCGGCAGGCATGGTCAGTGCTTGTAGCGCTCGTAGGCCATCACGCCGACCGAGACCAGAACGGCAAGTGCCGAAAGGCCCGCCGGCCCGTCGATCTCGGGGACGCCGCAATTCCACCGGAGCGCGGAAGCGGTAGGCACCCACCATAGCATGGCGGAAAGCGTGAGAATGAGCTTGGAGGCGAAGCGCATGGCAGACTCCGGTTAAGGAAGCGTTGTCGCCATACGAGCATTTCGCACTAAACGAGCAGGTTCAATAGGATAGCTAATCAATGGTTAAGTGTTGTGGCGCTTGTCACGTGCGCCCGAAAGGGGGCATGCCGACCGTCTGACTCGGCATCGTTGGCTAGTGCTCGCGCGCCGGCGCGGGCTTGGTGCCAGGACCCCAGGTTCGGGCATCGTCAGCACGCCATCGGGAAACAGCCAGGCTGCGTCCCGATGGCGTTCCAACGAGATCTGTCCGCGGCTCCGGAGCACCGGTACGTCTTGTCCCGTCAGCCGATCCGGCTGACCTCCGTCTCTTTCGACGTGATGAACTCGAGCAGCGCCGGCTGACCCTTTTTGGTGGCCTCGATGCCGCGCTTGATCGCCGGTACGATGTCGGACGGCTGCTCCACCCGTTCGCCGTATCCGCCGAAAGCGCGCGCCATGGCCGCGTAGTCGCCGGAGATATCGGTCGAGCGGTACTTTTCCGTCGAAACCGGCATCACCTTCAGCTCGATCGCCATGGAGAAATTGTTCAGCAGGATCGAGAGGATCGGAATCCGCTCGCGAACGGCCGTCTCGAAATCCATGCCCGTGAAGCCGATGGCCGCGTCGCCCCACACGTTGATGCAGAGTTGGTCCGGCTTGGCCAGCTTGGCCCCCATTGCGAACCCGAGTCCCGCGCCGAGCTGGGTCGTCTTGCCCCAGCCGATGTAGGAAAGCGGCGTCACCGGCTTCCAGAACGGCGACAGCTGGTCGCGCGGCGAGCCGGCGTCGTGGGTGATGATCGTGTTGGCCATGTCGACGGTGTGCTGCAGGTCCCAAAGCACCCGGTAGGGATTGAGCGGGGCGTCGTTGGAGGTGAGCTTCGGCATCCACTTGGCGAGCCAGGGCTCGTAGACCTCCTTGATCTCGGCCGCGACGGCCTTCGGATCTTTGGCCGATTTCCCGTGCAGCTTGTAGACCTCGTCGAGCAGCGCACGAAGCACGATCTTTGCGTCGCCGACGATGCCCATCGAAACGGCCACATCCTTGTTGATGTCCGCCGGATCGAGCGTCGCCTGGATGATACCCTTGTGTCCGGCCGGCATCTTGACCCCGAAGTTGGTCTCCGTGAACGAGCAGCCGATACCGAGAATGAGGTCCGACTTGTCGAGGAAGGTGCGCACCGTCTGGGGGATCGCGAGGCCACCCGAGCCGAGTGACAGCGGATGCGTCTCCGGAAACGCGCTCTTGCCTTCGAGGCTCGTCGTCACCGGAATGGCGAGCAATTCTGCCAGCTCCTTGAGCTCGCTCCATGCCTCCGCCCAGTGCACGCCCTGGCCGGCGTAGAGCACGGGGCGTTTGGCGGCGACGAGCCGCTTGGCCGCTTCCCGCACGGCTTCCATGTCGGTGCCGGTCTTGATCGGTGACGGTGAGAAGTAGGTGTCGGGATCCACCTCCTCGTTGAACACGTCCGTCGGGATTTCGACGAGAACTGGTCCGCCGCGTCCCGACTTCAGTTGCTGGAACGCGCGTCGGAAGATGTTTGGCACTTCCTTAGCGCTTGTGATCGGCTCGGCCGACTTCGTGATGCCGCGCATCTGCACGGAGGCGTTGTAGTTCCGCTCTACCCAGGCGATACGTCGAGCATACCCCATCGGCATGACCAGGATCGGGATCGACTCCGACCAGGCCTGCGCCACACCGCCGTAGGCGTTCTCGGTGCCCGGCCCGTGCTGCATGGCGAAAACGCCAATCTTCTTCCCGGACGTTACGCGGCTGATGGCGTCCGCCATGTGCAGCCCGATCCTCTCCTGGCGCACGATGATCGGGCGTACATCGATCTTCGCCACATGCTCCAGGATATGATTGACAGGGTATCCGATCACCCATTCGACGCCTTCGCGTTTCAGGATGTGAGAGATGGCGTCACCGACCTTCATCGTAGCCATTGGGCGAGTCCTCCAGAGTGGCTTATGGGTTCAGGTTACAGCTTTCGCCGGTTTGGGGAAGCACTCGTGGCATGTCCCATGCCTCTGTCGCTCCGCTTCCGAATGGTGTAGTCACCGCCTATGCCCAAACCCGTCACACCCCTCCTCGCCGTCGACTGTGTGGTGCTCGATCCCGAGGATCGCATCCTGCTGATCCGCCGGGGACACGAACCCTTCCGCGGCCAGCATGCGCTTCCCGGTGGTTTCGTCGAGGTCGGCGAGACGGTGGAGGACGCTTGCCGGCGCGAGCTTATGGAGGAGACCGGCGTGAAGCTCGGCAAGCTCACGCTCGTCGGCGTGTTTTCCGACCCCTCGCGCGATCCCCGCGGACATACAGTCGCCGTTTCGTTCCTCTCGCGCGTGCGCTCCGCCAAAGCCGTCGCCGGCGACGATGCCGCCGCTGTCGAATGGGTCACGAGCTGGCAACGGCTCGACCTCGCCTTCGACCACAAGAAGATCATCCGCCAGGCGATGCGACTGGCTGCCGGGCCAGAAAAGGGCTGAGCTGCGAGGTCGTAGTGAACGGCCCTCTCGCCTTGCGCCCCGCGCGATGCCATCATATCCGCCTGCGTAACCCCGAAAAGAACCACGCATCGGAGAGAACACCCATGGATCTCGGTCTCAAGGGCAAGAAAGTCTTGATTACGGGCGGCTCGAAGGGCATCGGCGCGTCCTGCGGCCATGCCTTCGCTGCCGAGGGCGCCAACGTCATCCTTGTCTCGCGCACCGCCGATGCGCTGAAGAAGACTGCCGACGAAATCCGCTCGCGTCACCAGGTCCAGGTCGAGGCCCACGCCGCCGATCTCTCGCAGGGCTCCGCGCGCGAAGACACCATGCAGCGCTTCTCCGACATCGACGTCCTTGTCAACAACGCCGGCGCCATTCCCGGCGGCAGCATCGAGGACCTCACCATGGAGCGCTGGATTGAAAGCTGGCAGCTCAAGGTGTTCGGCTACATCCACATGACAAAGCTTGCGCTCGCCGCCATGAAGCCCAGGAAAGCCGGCGTCATCTGCAACATCATCGGCATGGCCGGCCCAGCTCCGCGCTGGGATTACGTTGCGGGCTCCACAGGGAATGCAGGCCTGAACGCCTTTACGAAGGCGGTCGGCTCGCGCTCGGTCGATTTCGGCGTCCGCGTCTTCGGCATCAATCCGGCTGCAACCTTGACCGACCGCATCATGACCCTGTCTCGGGCAAGGGCGAAGTCCACTTTCGGCGACGAGAGTCGCTGGGAGGAAACGCTCGGCGACCTTCCCTTCGGCCGCATCAAGAAGCCCGAGGAAGTCGCAGCGTTGGCCGTGCTGTGCTGTGCGCCGCAGGTCGAGTACCTCTCCGGCGCCATGATCGACATGGACGGCGGTGGCCAGTTCCGCCGCTGACATCCCTACGGCGCGAATGGAAAGAGCGCGGAGCGACCCGGCTCCGCGCTATTCGTCGTTTCAGGCAGAACCCGGGCTCAGCTCGTCTCGAAGAGATCCGCCGCACGCTTGCCGATCTGCTCGGCCTTCCAGCTCGGAACCTTGAATTCCCAGCCCTTTGCCTTCGCGTTGATCTCGTCGGCCCTTTTCTTCGCGTCGCCTTCGCCTGTCGCCGAAAGCGAAAGCCAGCTCGCGTCCCCATCCTTCCGAAGCAGGAATGTGACGACGGGGCCCTTCTCGATCTCCAGTTTGAGCACCTGCGTCTTCGCACCCGCCGGCGGCGCATCGAGCTTGCGCACGTCGTCGAGATTGATCGAGTTGAAGCCCTCGACGATGTCGTCGATCTTGGTGTCCTTCTTGAGCTTCTTCCCGTCGGGCAGCTTCGCGAGCTGGAACTTGCCATTGTCGGCCTTCGGCGTCGGCGGCTTGGGTGGTGCCTTGGCGTCGTCGGCCTTCTTCTCCTCCGGCGGTCGCTTCTCGATGACGAGCGGCGCTTCTCCGGGCGTTTCGATCGAGACTTTCACGACCTTCGCTGCGTCGCCCGAATAGACGTTCGTCTCGATCCAGTCCTTCAGGTCGGACGTCACCTTGGCATCCCCGGTGGCAAGCCAGCTCTGCGTCTCGTTCGTACGGCGGACATAAGTGCCGCCCTTGCCCGAGCCGAAGGCATCGTAGCGGGTCTTGCCGAGGATCACGTCCGAGATCACGTTGCCGCTCCCGTCGAGCACGCGAATGCGCCGCGATTTGGAGTCCTTCGCGGCCGGCTCCTCGAGTTCCAGAAGGGAGAGCTTCTCCTTGACGGCTGTCTTCGGCTCGACGAGCTGAGCTTGCGCCAGCGTGACGAGAAGCGAGCGGATATTCTCGCCTTTGGCCGGAAAACCGGCACGCTCACGAACCTTCCAGGACGCTCCGTCCCTGACGAACGTAAGGGTCTTGCCGCTTTGGGTGACTTCGACCGTGCCGACTGAATTGATGCGCGTCTCGAGGTCCGGAAGAAATGCCGCACCTTCGACCGTGCCCTTGGACCACGTGTTGTTCGTCACGTAGAGGCCGACTGCGAGGGCGACGGATACGGCCGATGCAGCCGCGAGACCTATGAATTGATGTGGCTTGATCACGCGTGTGCCTCCTCTTCCAGCCTCGTCAGGACCCGTTGCGGCCGTTGCGACGGCGCATCATGCCGAAGCCTAGTCCGCCGAGCCCGATCAGCAGCGGCACCGCTGCGATATTGAAGAACTTCAGCCAGCCGTCGAGCCGGTCGATATCACGCCTCAAGGCCGCCTTGACCTCCCGCAACTCGCGTCGCACGTTGACCATCTCGCCACGGAACTTCTCGATCTCGGCCTTTTCGGTGTCAGAGAGGATCACCTGTTGCGCTCCGCCTTCGGCACCTCGTGTCTCGACGCGTGCCAGTTTTTGCTGCAGGTCCTTCAGCTTGGCAACGAGACCTTGCTCCTTCTGGCGGAACCGCTGCTCGGCTGCCCGACGGATGGCCGTGACGCGGTCGAACGGCCGCTCCACTACGCCGCGGCCCCTGAGGTCGGCGAGCGCTTCTCCGCCTGAAAGGTTTTCCAGGGCATTGACCACGAAGCCTGCGTTGTCTGCTTGCGGCAGCGCCACCTTCTGGCCGAGGAATTCTCGTTCCTCCACCCAGAAATGGTCGGCCAGCATGTCGGAGTCGGCCACAACGACGACGTTGACACGCCCTGCTGCGATGTGCGCCTTCTCGGGCTTTGCACCCTCTCCCTTTTGCGGCACAGCTTTCGTTGCCTCAGACTTGGCTACCTCTGGCGCCTTGTCGGACTTAGTGCCTTCTGCGGTCGTTTTCTCTCCCGCCTTGTCGGGCGTCTTCGTGGCGTCCTTCTTGTCTTCGTCCTTGGGGCGCCCGTTCGGATAGGCCGACTTCGCCTCGCCACCGATCCGGGCGGCGAGCATCAGCCTCTTCCCGCCCGACTTGAAGTCCTTCAGGATCGCGAGTGGATCGGGCTGGAACCTAACCTTGTCGCCCGGAATGAGGCCGCTCTTCGCCGTCGTCTCGATCAGCGGCTGGATGATGGTTGTGGCCCCGTCGACTTTCGTCAAAGCGCCGGCCGTCGCCATGTTCAATCTGTGGATCGAGCCGACGAGCGGGTCCTTGTCGTTGATCTGATCCTTTTCGACCTGAAGCCATGCAAGGTAATCCGTCACGACGGGCTGCCCGCCCGGTCCGCCCCCGAATTGCACGCGTCGCGCTATCGAGGGGTCGCCGACGACCGAGCCGGTGTCGAGCGAGAGGCCCCACTGCTTCATGATATTGCGCAGGTCCGAGCTGACCGGGAGCGCACCCATGCTCATCGGGCCCCCTCCCGAGACGTCCGATACGGGATCGACGAAGGCGAGCACGCGGCCCCCGCTCAGAGCGTATTGGTCGATCGCATAGGCCGCATCCTTGGTCAGCACCGTCGGCTGCACGAGCATCAGGACGTCGATGTCTTTAGGAATCTCCTTGACGTTGGCCTCGAGCGTCCTGACCTCGAAGAAGTCGCGGATCTGCTCCATGATCATCCACGGTTCCTGCGGCCTGCCTCGCGGGTTCATCGGGTCCATCCCGCCGTCGATCCGCACCCCGGAGATGAGTCCGACCACCTTCTTCTTTGGGTTTGCCAAACCGTTGATGAGCTTTGTCAGATCGTACTCGAGGAACCGCTCGCGATCGGGCGAGAAGAAGGGCACCACCGCATCGTTGTCCGTCAGATTGGAGGCGACCAGCCCGAAATAGGCGGTCTCCCCATCCTGCGTGAGGCGTTGTCCCTTGAGTCCCGCGGCCGCTGCGCGGTCCTCGGCATCCGAGAATGGCTCGGGATCGAGGTACGTCACTTTCAACATCCCGCGGGAGATGTCGCGGTACTGCTCGAGCAGCCCTTTCAGCCGGTCGAACTGCCGGGCGAACATGGGGGCCACCTCGCCCAGGCGATGCGAGTAGTAGACGCGGACGTTGATGGGTTCCTTGAGCTTCGACATCACTTTTCGTGTGCCGTTCGAGATCGTGTAGAGGTGGTTTTGCGTCAGGTCGGCCTTGACGTTGCGCAGCGATAGCGACGCCGAGAGATTCAGTGACAGCAGCAGCACGCCGGCCAGTGCGAGGCTGCCCCACGCGAGCGTCGAGCGGCTGAGCCCGGATGCCCATTGCAGCGCCTCGCCAGGCGCGAGAAGCGCCCACCCCATCGCGCGCTGCGATTGCGCGATGACGGTCTTCGTGAAGGTGCTCTGCTGCCGCGGCGCGCCGCCGGCACTTTGCCCGGAGTTCGGTGTGTTGTCCGTCATGATTGCTCGTGTCCTCTCAGGCGGCCTTGCGCTGCTCGATGACGATGGCGTTCGCGAACAGGAAGAAGGCGATGATGGACAGGTAGAAGAACAGGCTCGAAAGCGAGATCACCCCTCTGATGATCTGGTCGAAGTGATTGAGGAAGCTCAGGCTCGAGACGGCGTCCACCACCATCTGCGGCGCCCACGCCCGGAAGACATTCAGTACGAGATGGCTGCCGCTCATTACCAGGAGGAAACAGATCGTCGAGGCGACGATGAAGGCGATCACCTGGTTCTTGGTCAACGCGGAGATGCACGATCCGACGGCGAGGAAAGCGCCGGCCATGAGAAAGCTGCCGATATAGCTGGTCAGGATTACGCCGTTGTCGGGGTCGCCCAGGTAGTTGACGGTGATCCACATCGGCACGGTGAGCAGCAGCGCAAATCCGATGAAGGCCCAGGCGGCGAGAAACTTGCCGACGATCGCCTCGCCGGTCGTTACCGGCAGCGTCATCAGCAGCTCGATCGTGCCCGTCTTCCGCTCCTCCGCCCAGAGCCGCATGGCGACCGCCGGCACGAGCAGCAGGTAGAGCCACGGGTGATACTGGAAGAATGCGAGCAGGTCCGCCTGCCCCCGCTCGAAGAAATTGCCGATGAAAAACGCGAAGGCGCCGGTCAGCGCCACGAAGATGACGGCAAACACATAGGCGAGCCCCGTGCCGAAATAGCCGGCGAGTTCGCGCTTGGCGATGATCCAGACGTTACGCATGGTGCCGATCGGCCTCCTCGCTCGTGATCTTCCGGAAAACCTCGTCGAGCCGGCCGCGCTCAACGTAGAGCTCGGCGACCGGCAGCGAGCGCTCGGCCAGCATCGCCGCCACCTCCGCGGCGATCGTCGACCCTCCCTTCGGCAGCGCACGCAGATGCACATGCCCGTTCTTTTGAGCCTCGCGCTCGACCGAGTGCACGTTGGCGAGGTTCGCCAGCGCGTCGGCGATCGCGTCCGCACGCGATACGTCAACGGTCAGCGCCACCGCGTTGTGATAGGGCATCCGGCGCTGCAACTCCTCTGCCGTGCCGTCGGCGACGATGCGGCCGCGATCGATCACGACCGCGCGCGTGCAAACCGCCTCGACCTCCTCGAGGATGTGCGTCGAAACGATGATCGCCTTGTCCTTCGCCATCTCGGCGATCAGTGAGCGCACATGGTGTTTCTGGTTGGGATCGAGGCCGTCGGTAGGCTCGTCCATGATGAGCACGGGCGGGTCGTGCAGGATGGCCTGCGCCAGGCCGACGCGCCGCTTGAAGCCCTTCGAAAGTGTCTCGATGGGTTGATCGACGACGTTCTCGAGGCCCGTCCGCGCCACGGCAGCCGCGACGCGCTTGACTTTGTCGGAGCCGTCGAAGCCCCGCACCTCGGCAATGAACCGGAGGAAAGCTCCGGCCGTCATGTCGCCGTAGGCTGGTGCGCCTTCAGGCAGGTAGCCGATCCTCGACTTTGCTTCCTTCGGACGCTCGGCGACGGGGATCCCGCAGATCCGCGCAGTTCCGCTGTCGGGTTCGAGAAACCCTGTCAGCATTTTCATCGTCGTCGATTTGCCGGCGCCGTTTGGCCCGAGAAAACCCAGAACCTCCCCTCGCACCACCTTGAGCGAGATCTCGTCGACCGCGATGATGTGCCCGAACGTCTTTCTCAGTCGGTCGGCATCGACCAGAACATCCATGGAAACCCTCCCGAACGAGCAGTTCCGGCGCGGCCCTCCGGAGGCCGGACCGGCTCGCCGGGGGCGCGCATCGACTGCGGTAGCTTTGCGGTTCCGGCCGAGCAGGTATGCGCTGCCGTTGGCACTGTCAAGTTACGGCTGCCAGGAAAGGGTGAGTTGAAAAGTTGGCTCAGGCCCGTTTGCCGGCGAGCAGCGCTACGGCCACATCGGGTCCGGGCTTGGGGCCGAAGCGCTCTGGCGCATAGGGCTTCAGGTCGAGATTGAGCCGTTCCCCGGACGCCATCGCCGCGACGATGCGGCCGGTGTTGGGGCCGCCTGTCAGGCCGAGGTGTCCGTGCCCTGCAGCCAGGAAGATGTTCGGATGTCCTGGCAGTGGCCCGATCGCCGGCAGACTGTCGGGCGTCCCCGGTCTCGGACCCATCCACCGGCTGCCGTCGATCAGCCGTGCCTTCGGAAACATTGCGCGCGCCTGTCGCTCGAGCACTTGCGCACGCCGCCAAGCCGGAGGATCGTCCGCCCGCCCCAATTCCTCGGTCCCGGCCACGCGCAATCCCATCTCCATCGAGGTGACGGCGAAGTGGCGCTCGGCCTCGCTCAGCACGTGGTTCAGCGTGATCCCAGGGTCGGTGTAGGTTACGTGGTAGCCCCGCTCCGCGATCAGCGGCAGCCTGAGGCCGAGTGGTCGCGCGAGCTCCATCGACCACGAGCCGGCCGAGATCACGACCGTCTCGGCAGCCATTTGACCGGCCGAGGTCTCGAGCCCCGTCACGGCGCCGGCCGGCCGCAGCGCGCGCACCTCAGCGCGCACGATGCGCCCGCCTTCGCGCTGGAACAGCGCCGCGTAGGATTGCGTCAGCCGGAACGGATTGAGCGTGTAGCCGATCGGCCCCAGCCGGACTCCTCGCTTGTACTCGCGCGAAAGCTCCGGCTCTGCCTCCCAGAGAGCTTCTCCGTCGAGCACCTCGATCTCGCCGCCGCGCTCGCGCCTGAGCTGCCAGGAAAGGGCCTTGTCCACATCGAGTTTGGCTGGGTCTCGGGCGATATAGAGATATCGGGTCGGCCGAACGAGGTCCGCAACCCCCGCCTGCCTCGCAAGGGCCTCGTGCAACTCGAGTGACGTTCCATAAAGCGCCTTCATCGCGTCGGCCGTTGCCGTAACGCGTGGGAGATTGGCGGCCTGACGGAATTTCCACAGCCACCGCGCCGTCCAGGGCAGCGAGCCCGGACGGACGACGAGTGGACTTTCGCGGTCGAGCAGCATGCGCGCCGCGTCCTTCTCGATCCCGGGCATCGCAACGGGTACCACGGCTTGCGCCGCGAGAATTCCCGCGTTCCCGAACGAGCATCCCTCGCCCGGAGCCAGCCGATCGACCAGCGTCACCTGCCATCCACGGCGCTGAAGCTCGATCGCACTGCAAACGCCGACGATGCCGGCACCGATCACGATGGCGCGCTGTCGTCCCGCGCTTTGCATGCCCGATCTCCTGTTTACGCTTTGGATCGTGTATCGTCGCATGGGCGTCGCGCGCTGCCAATCGGCGTTGCAGTCAATGGGTTGACCGCGCATGCGAATGAGCCGAGGGCTGTGGACACAGGAACGACGAAGCCGAGAGGAGAAGCCCATGCAACCATCGCTCGAGATCACGTTTCACGGCGTCGAGCGAAGCGATGCGGTTGAGGCGCGGATCCGTGAGAAATTCAAGCGCATCGGGAACCATTTCGAGCGGATCACCCATGCCAGGGTCGTGGTAGAGGCGCCCCAACGCCGCACCCCGCTGCCAAAGTTCTTCCACGTGCGCATCGACATCGGCATTCCCGGTCATAAGCCGATCGTCGTGAAGCACGAGCCGGATGCAGACCACGCGCACACGGACGTGATGCTGGCCCTGCGTGATGCGTTTGCTGCGGCGCAACGCCAAGTCGACGAGCTGTCGGATCGCTTCGACAAGCATTCCCGCAGTGAGAAGGTGCGTCGCCGGCCTTCGGGCGACCACCAGGAATGAGCCCGCGCTGAATATGAAGCAATCATGGCGGCCCGCGCGGCGGCGCCTTGCGCATCAGGGCCTCGTATTGGCATCATCATTTGACGCGCCGGCGGTCATGGTCCGGTAGGCTCGCTCGATGCCGTCCTCCACGTGGCTCTCGGTATAGCCGGATAGCACGCGCTGCCTGGCCGCCGCCCCGAGTCTGGCGCGCAGCTTCGCGTCGCGTGCCAGCCGCTCCAGTGCGGTAGCTAGGGCCTCTGGGTCGCCGGGGGGCACGATCAGCCCCTCGATACCATCGCGTACGAAGTGTCGGCATCCAGGGACGTCTGTCACCACCACGGCGCGTCCGCAGGCCGCAGCCTCGAGCAGGGCACGCGGCATGCCCTCTCGGCTCCGGGCTGGCAGTACGAAGATGTCGGCCCGCTGCCACACGCCCGAGACGTTGCGTGTGAACCCCAGATAGCGCCGATCCTCGCCATTGGCCCAGGTCTCCAGGCTTGATGCCGGCACCGCCTCGGGGTTGCCTTCATCCGTCTCGCCATGCAGTTCCAAGACGATCGGCACACCACGACGCGACAGGCGGTCGCCCGCCTCCATCAGCACGTCGACTCCTTTCGGCCGGATCATGCGGGCCAAATAGGCCGCGATGGGCACTGGATTTTCCAACGTTACTGGAGGCGAGAAGGCTTCGGGATCAATGCCGGCCCCGCCAAGCATCGTGGTTCGCCCTTGCGCCACAATGCCGCCGTCTTCCAGGAACGCCAAGTCCTCGGGATTCTCGACCAGCAGCCAGCTTCCGCGCCGCCGCATCACACTTTGCATGATTTTCAGCGCCACCGACCGGGCCGTCCGCGCCTTGATCGTATCCGAGATGGCAAGGAAGCCAAGTCCGGTCATGTGCAGAACTGTATGTTTGGGCCGTGCCCAGGCCGTCGCAAGTCCACCGAGGACGATTGGCTTCATGGCGATCAAATGCACGACGTCGGGCGCCTCCGCGGCAAGGATTGCTGCGAGCCGTCGCACGGTCTTTGCTTCCCGCGCCGGGTTCATTGAGCTTCGATTGTAGTCGAGATCGATGGTGCGGCAGCCGAGCCCGGCAATCTCCCCCATACGCCCGGAGGATCGCGTCACAACCACGACCTCACCGGCGATCCGCCGAAGACGCCTGAGGAGGGGCCTGAAATGTGAAAGCGTGAACCAGTCCTCGGTGCACGCCACCAGGACCTTGCCGGCGATCCGATCTGTCATATGGTCGAATCCAGTAGCCACAGGTGCGGAGCCGATCGCATCTGCAATGTCGAGAGATGGCTCCGCTGGCACGCCCGGCCTCTCCTTCGTCGTCCGTCGAGGCGACGCTAGCCTCGCAGTTCGGCCTTTGCCATGTGACCGACCGCGCTTTCGCGGATCACGCCTTCGGCGGCTCGCTCGACGCCGCCGGTTGCTGCGGCAGCTGCTTGAAGATGATCTCGCGATGCGGGAACGGAATGCCGATTCCGTTCTCCTTGAATGCTGCCCATAGCCCGAACAGCACCTCGCTTTTCACGTTGGCAGTGCCGTTCTCGGGATCGTCGATCCAGAACAGAAGCATCATGTCGAGCGAGCTGTCCCCGAATGCACGCAACTGGCAGTTGGGCTGTGGGGCTGCGAGCACGCGTCTCACGCCGCGTGCGACCCGGATCGCAATCTCGCGAACCTCGTTTGGGTCCGACCCGTAGTCTACTCCGAATGGCACCTCAATCAGCATCCGGCGGTTGGAGAACGACCAGTTGACCACCGTTTCGGTCACGAACCGCTCGTTTGGTACCAGGAGCTCTGCCCCTGTCAGGGTCATCACCGAGACATAGCGTGCGTGCAGCGAGCTGATCGTGCCCCGCATGTCGCCCATCGTGATCGTGTCGCCGGGTTTGATCGACCGGTCCGTGAGAATGATGATGCCGCTGATCAGGTTCGACGCAAGTTTCTGCAAGCCGAAGCCGACGCCGATGCCGATCGCACCGGAGAACACTGTCAGCGCCGTGAGATCGACGCCGACGGCCCCGAGTGCGGAGACGATCGCAATCGCGATGAGCCCCCATCGAACGAGCTTTCCCGTCAGCACCTGCATGGCAGGCGATAGCTCGAGCCCGTCGCTGATCCGTCGCTCCAGGAAATCCCCGACCACCGTCGCCAGCCAGACCAGGATGGTCAGCAGGACGGCGCTCTTCAGCAGGACCAGAAGCGACAGCCGGCTCGCTCCGACCTGCACCGACGCTGCGTCGAGGATCTGCACCGTGGGCTCCAGCAGCCCCACGATGTTCAGCGTCACGACGCTCCATCCGACGACCTGGAAAATGAGCTGCAGCAGCCTGTTGCGGATCAGACGCGAGACCGTGGAAACGACTGCCCAGGCAACGGCGAGATGGGCTGCAAGACGGACGATGTAGGAGTTGCTCGGCCACGTGATATGGCTCATCACGCCAGCCGTGATGCCGAGCATGATCGCCAGCACCATCCAATCGATCTGCCTCAGCAGCGTGACCAGCACGCGCAGTAGGCTGGGTTGCCCTTTGATCAGCCGCAGTCGTGCTTCGAGGCGCGTCTCGAGCCTGCTTGCGATCCACTTGGCCAGAACCCACGCGAGCAGGATGATCGCGGCCTGGTAGAAGGTCCACGGCGAGTTGAGGTTGGCCACGTGCGTTTGAACCGCCGTCGCCATTTCATCCACCAACTTCTGCCAGTCGGTTGGAGTGCCCCCGGCCGTGGCAGCGAGAAGCTGTGCGAGTTTCATGCCTGCTCCGTATGACCGGCTCCATCTATCGATGGATTCGGGGCTCGAAGCCAAATTTGGGGCGCCCTTCGCGTGGACAGCCTTGAACGAGGCCGTTGACCGAACCCGGGCGACGGTGCCTGATGCGCGCTAACGGCCCGCCATTTCGATCCCGTCGAAGGGTGCTGGTATCCTAATCCATCCTCTAAGGAGCGATTTCATGACCACCGCCAATGATCCTGTCGTCATCGTCTCCGGCGCCCGCACCCCGATGGGTGGCTTTCAGGGATGTCTCGCCGGCGTGACGGCCCCCGAGCTCGGCGCCGTCGCGATCAAGGCTGCCGTGGAGCGGGCCGGTGTGAAGCCCGATGAGGTGTCGGAAGTGCTCATGGGCTGCGTCCTGCCTGCCGGACAAGGACAGGCTCCGGCGCGGCAGGCGGCCCGCTACGGTGGGCTGCCCGACAGCGTTCCATGCACCACCGTCAACAAGATGTGCGGCTCGGGCATGAAGACCGTGATGATGGCCTATGAAGCACTCCATGCCCGCCCAACCGACGTCATCGTGGCCGGCGGTCTCGAGAGCATGACCAACACGCCACACATCCTGCCGAAGCTTCGCGGCGGCCAGAGGCTCGGCCACACGCAGATCTACGACCACATGTTCCTTGATGGCCTCGAGGACGCCTACGACAAGGGCCGCCTTATGGGGACCTACGCCGAGGACACCGCCCAGGCTTACCAGTTCACACGCGAGCAGCAGGACGCCTACGCCATCGAGAGCCTGGCTCGCGCCAAGCGCGCCAATGAGGACGGCTCGTTTGCGAAAGAGATGGCCCCCGTCAAGGTCAAGACGCGTAAGGGAGAATCCATCATCGATCGTGACGAGCAGCCGTTCACGGCCGATCCCACGAAGATTCCCGGCCTGAAGCCAGCTTTCCGCGAGGGCGGCACGGTGACCCCGGCCAACTCCTCCTCCATCTCCGACGGTGCGGCGGCGCTGGTGCTCATGCGCGAGAGCGAGGCCAAGCGTCGCGGTCTCAAGCCGCTTGCCAAGATCGTGGCTACGTCGAGCCTGGCGCAGGAGCCGGCGTGGTTCACCACCGCTCCCATCGGAGCCATCAGAAAGGTGCTCGAGCAGGCCGGCTGGAGCCACAAGGATGTTGGTCTTTATGAGATCAACGAGGCCTTTGCGGTCGTCACAATGGCAGCCATGCGCGATCTGGATCTGCCGCACGACAAGGTCAACGTCAATGGTGGTGCTTGTGCCCTTGGCCACCCCGTTGGCGCCTCCGGTGCGCGTATCATCGTCACCCTCCTCAATGCCATGGAAAAGCACGGAGAGAAGAAGGGGGTGGCCTCGCTGTGCATCGGTGGCGGTGAGGCGACCGCCGTGGCAATCGAGCGGATGGCCTGATGGACGCAAAGCAGCCGCAGCCGCAGCCGCGAGCGCGGAAAGCTCGGTGCGCGACCGTGATGGTGCTGCGTCAGGACGTCTGTCGCCAGCGACGATCTCCGCGCCAATGCCAGGTTGTCCTCTCCACAGGAATATGGCCTTGAGTTAAGGTTATTGCCAGATCTACGCCATGATCTACGTCCATTGATTGCAAAAGTGCGGTCGTGCATGCGTCGGTTGGCGGATCGGCGCCAGGGCCGGCAGTCGTGGAATCGAAGGCGCGGCCGTCCGGGGCAGACGTGGCGGGGCGGGAGTGGTTGAATGCTTGAGCTCTTGGGGAGCGGAGGACTCGGCGCACTGGCCCAGTCCTTGCGCGACGCGGTGCCCGCGCTCGTTGCCCTTGCGGCGTTACTATCCATCGTCGCGCTCGTGAAGCGCATTTTCGCCGGCCCATCGGAATCGCGAGAGGGGCCTAACGTGCTTGTCCGCATGGGCGCGGCCCTGGCCACCGCCCTCACCAGCAATTGGCAACTCACGCTCCTCGCCCTCACGGCATTCGTCCTTTCCCTCGCCTCCGGTTGGACGACGTGGGACGGCATGCGCAACTTCACCGGCGAGCCGATCCTGTCGCTGATGATCACGTTCGGCATTCAGGGCGTGATGCTGATCATCGCGTGGCTGATCGGCGAAAGTTTCGCTGCCGGCACGGTGCGCGGGAGCGGCCGTTTTCAAGTCGAGAAGTACATCGCCATACCGGCGGGTATTCTCTGTTTCCTCGGCATCGCCAACGCGCTCGGCCTGATCGACGCCCTCTACGCCACACGCTCGATGAACGCGGCGCTTTCCGCGTTCGCCAATTGGGCATTGCTGCTCGGTGTCGGCCTTCTCGTCTTTTCGGCTATTTTCCTCAATCAACAGAGCACGATACTCGAGCCCTACCTGCAGTCGGTGCAGGTCATGGCCCGCAATGCCGTGCTTTGGATGATGTTCCTGGCGTGCATGGCGACCAGCGTGTTCTTTTCCTTCGACTCGCTCTTCTCGGCCATTTTCCCCAAGGAGGAGCGGCGTCGTGCGGCGGATATCCGCGCGACGCGCCAGATCGCCGGCGTCGTCAACGACATCGGCGTGCTTGCCGCGCGTCGACAGGCCGAGGAGGCCGAACAGTTGTTCCGCGCGGCCGGCTGGCTGGCCTATGAGAAGAATCTGTCGGCGCTCGCCAGGGCCAGCCAGGGCGCCGAGCAAGCGATCGAACGGTACTTCGTCGAGCGGATGGAGCAACGCCGCACAGCCGTCGCCGCTCAGCAGGAACGCATGGCGACGGCGAAGAGCGGGCAGGCGGCACTGGCTACCCGGAAGGGTGCTTTGGCCGACGAGTTGTCCCGCCTGAAGGGCGAGCGGCCCGGCCTCGCTGCGGACCTCGCGGAGAAGAAGACGGAGCTCGAGACCCGCAACCGCAATCTCGACGCCAAGCGCGTTGAGGCCATGGCCGAGGAGCGAGGCGCAGAAGGAACGCTCAAGGTCGGCAAGGGACCGGTCTATCGCCAGCGGATGGCAGAGCTTGCCCAAATGCAGGATGCTGCGAAGATCCAGGAGCAACGCGTCCGTGACGCCGCCAAGCGCATGGCCGACGTCGACACGCGCATTGCCCAGATTGGCCGTGAGCTCGCCGAGGTCGATGCCGAGCTTGGCAAGCTCAAGGGCGAGGCCGAGACGGCCGCTCAGCGGATCGCCGTCTCCGAGCAGGCGAAGGCGGGCGATGGCCGCGATGCTCCGAAGACCGATCCTGCCCGGGTCCGCGTCGCCTTCGAGCGTGCGCTGACCGACTTTCGCCAGGAGCCGACCGTTGAGCGACTGAATGTGCTCTCCACCCAATGCACGCAGCTCCTCGATGCGCTCGTCTCCACGCCGGCGACCAAGGATCGGGTCCGCAGCATCGACTGCGACCCGAAGCAGGCCAACGAGGCCTCAGCGCACGTCTTCGCACTCAACTCAGGCCTCGTTGCTTTCGCCCAGAACTGTACCGGCGGCGACAAGCTCCCGGAATCGGGCGGCACCGATGCCCTTCTCTCGTTCGGCCGCAAATGCCTCCAGGACTCGGGTCTGCCGAGTAGGGATTCGGCCGAGATGGCCGCCAAGATTTCGGCGATTGACCTCAACCGTGACGACAAGGCTCATCGCTTCGTCGTCACCTGGAACGCGTTTGTCGACGGAAACCGGCTGGCCTATCTGGCACTGGCGATCGCTATCGCCATAGACAGCCTCGTCTTCATGTCGGGCCTCTTCGGTGCCAACGCCGTGCGCTCACCTTTGACCGATCTGCACGGCCGCAACGACCTGACGGCGGATCAGCTCGAGCACGCCATCGATAGCACGTTGCACCACGCGGCCGATCCGCGACGAACTCTGGCGGCGTTGCTGCGCGCAATGCATCCCATCCACGCGATGGACGGATTTACCTCGGAGATCGTGTTGGACGACCATGAATCTCATGTCGACGACATGCGCGCGGTTTTGGTCGCGGCATCGACGATTGGTGCGGTTCGTCCAGTCGGATCCGATCGGCGTCGGTATCTCGTGACGACCGGCCTTGCGCGATACTTCGCGGTGGCGCAGCGGAAGACCTGGAAGGTCAAGCCCGCCGAGCTTGATCGCAAGGAGCTTGTCAGTGTCATCGGGGTGGCTCTGCTGCCTCTTCCTCAGCGCAATGCCGAACAGGTGCTGTCGGAAATGCATCCCGTCTCCGACTCCGAGGGTTTCGCTGCCGAGACCTACCCGTTCCGCATTCCCGATGAGGAAAAGCGGCGGCTCGTCCTCAACACGCTCGGCGCCGGCGCGACCGTGCAAGGAGCCGTCAAGCGCGAGAACGACAACGGTCGCTACTTCGTCTCGACGGATTTCTACAAGACGTTGCTGCTGATGCGGGCCGGCGCCATTCCGGCGTTCCGCGATGACTCCGCGCGCTCTCGTTATGGCGCAGCGCTCCCCCTCGACGGCGGTAGCCTGACCTATGCCGATCCCCGTCCCCTCGCGCAGTCATCGGAACTGCCACGCATCGAGGGAAGACCGTTTCATGAGACGGCGCCGCAGCCTCCTGAGCCGCCCGCACCGTCGTCGCCCCGGCGGCCGAAAGCGAGCGCCTCCGCGCGCGAGCCTGCTCCGATCAGCAGCGTACCGATCGTGCCGGCTGCCGCTGTCAAGGCCGCCACTCCGCCGCCGCTCCACGCATCCCCTCAGCCGGCCGCCGACAACGTCGTCGAGCAGTTTCCCCCTTCACCGCGCAAGCCGCCTTCGAGCCGCCTCGCCAGCGACATCCGAAAGAAGGTCATCGCCGGTGCCTTGAGCCGCTGGGGAACCTGGGGCGACGACGAGATCGAGGCGATCTGGCACACACAGTCGCAGCCGATTGCCGAGGCTCTTCGCGCCCTCGTCGATCGGCGCGGACCCATTGGTCTGGGGATTCAGCAGCTCGCTTACGAGATCGAGCAGAACATCGCCGAAGTCTACGAGGAGCTGCAGCACCACTTCATTGGCGACGTGCAAGTACTCGAGTCTGAGGTCGATAAGGTCAAGCAACACCTCCCGGCCCTCATCATGACCCCGGACGGCCCCTACCAGCAGATGATCGACGACATGATCCTCGATCTCCGCGACCGTGGCGCGACGTTGGAGGATCAGGTGGGCAACGCCCGCCTCAGCGGGCGCGAGCTCGCGCGTTACCGCCTCCTCGAGGACCATCGGCGCAAGCTGGTCGATCTCGACGGTGCGCTCGATCGTGACGAACAGATCGTCGCCCTGCTGGATGAGCTGCGCGAGCACGAGGCCTCGCCGCGCGGTCTGCCACCCGACGATGCCCCACCGATGAGCTGAGCGACCTCTTTCTGCCGGCATGCGAAGACGAGGGGCCCGCCGGTTTCCTTCTGCGGGCGCCTCGTCGTGTTTGGCGCAAAGGCAGGTCGCACTCAGCGGCCCTTCCAGTCCGGCTTGCGCTTTTCGGCGAACGCCTTCGGGCCTTCGACAGTATCCTCGCTTTGAGTCATCGCGACGAACGCCGGATAGCTGAGGTTGCGCATCGAGATCTCCGTCGACGGCACGTCGAGCGAGCGCATCACCACCTGCTTCGTTGCCCGGATCGACATTGGCGAGCACTCGAGGATCAGGCCCGCCCAGCGACGAGCTTCCTCCATCAGCTTCTCGTGCGGCACGACGGCCGTCACGAAGCCGAGTTCGAAGCCTTCCTGCGCCGGCACGTGCCGCGCGGTAAGCATCATACCCATCGCTTTCTTCAGTGGAATTTGCCGCGAGAGCCGCTGCATTCCGCCAGCACCGGCGGCGAGCCCGACCCTCGGCTCCGGCAGCGCGAAGCGGGCCTTTTCCGACGCGATGATGATGTCACACGCCAACGCGATCTCGAAACCGCCCCCCATCGCGACGCCGTTCACCGCTGCGATCACCGGCTTGTCGAGATCGAACCGATTGCAGAGCCCTGCAAAGCCCTTCGGCGTCGCCGGGGGGCGGGTTCCGTGCTTGGCGCGGTACTCGGCATGATATTTGAGGTCGTTGCCAGCCGAGAACGCCCGATCCCCCGCTCCCGTGACGATGGCGACCCAGAGGTCCGGATTCTCCTGGAATTCATCCCACATGGCCGATAGCTCGTCGTGCGCGAGATGATGCAGCGCGTTCATCACCTCCGGCCGGTTGAGAGTGACGATCATCAGCCGGCCATCGACCTCGACCTTGTAGTACTTGCCGTCTTTCAGTGCTGTCATGGGCGCACCTCCGATGCTGTATTTTCGTTCCCGACAGCAAGACTAAGCCCTGCTTGCGGCCCATTGCCATGTCTTTTCCGCGCGCCCGACCGCGGCGGCTCACGGCGCAGCGCGCCCCGTAGGCCGACGCGAATGTAAACAGCTTGTTAATCGTGTCCGTTTACGGTCGCCGCGTCCTTTTGCGTTTCCTTTTGGGGAGTACCGTTGATGTCGCTGCACTTCAAATTGCGGGCGTCGGCCAGTCTTGTTCTGGGTCTGGCGCTTTTCGCTGCGGCGGTTCCGTTCGTATCTGGCGATGCCGAGGCCCGCGGCCGTGGCGGCAAGATCATCAATGCAGGCGCCGCCGCCGCCCGGGCGCACAGCCACGAAGCAACGGACAAGACGGCAGCGGAGAACCCCGCCGGGCACGAGGCCGACTCGGCGGTCGATGCCACCGCTCCGGCCCCCGCAGGATCGGCAGCCAGTACCTCGGCCCGTGCCCAGAGCGTGACGCCGGCGACCGTCAGAATGTCGAAGCCGAAGGATACCGACGTGCCCGGCTGCTCGCCTGGCATGATGTGCATCGTCTGCCTTGCCGGCTGCAACGGAGCGGTCAATTCGATCGTGCATGAGGCGCCGAAAGGCAAGTAGGTCCGCCAAACGCCAGCCGTGCCGAGGCTGCGGAGGCTCCGAGGCATCTCGGCGCCTCCTGAGCTTTCGCTTTACTGCGCAGCCGACATGCGCGTGGGCACGACCCGTTGCACGTTGTTTGCTGCGCGGTCCATCAGTTCGCCGAGCTGTGGAACAATCTTGGTTTTCCAGAAGTCCGACTCGTAGATGTCCTTGTACATCTTCTCGCGCTGCGCCTCGCTCTCGAAGCGCCGGATCCAGACGTAGACGCTCTCGTCTGTCTCGCCGCGGAAAGAGGCCGTGATCACCGCTCCCTTGGAGACCTGGAAGGGAATGATCTCGCCTTCCATCAGTTTGAGCCAGGCGTCCATCTTGCCCGGTTTGATCTTGTACTGTCGCAGCTCGTAGAACGCGGCCATGAGCGTGTCTCTCCGTTGTGTGAGGATTGCGGAGCGAGCATAGGAGGAGGTGCGCGTTCTGTGTAGCCGTCTGCATCGCAGCGCGTCGCCACCACCGCCCTTCCCAGGGCGTCTCGGAGCCGCGTCGGGGACGCAGGCTACTCTGCCGCCTCGGCGCTGCTGTAGCCGAGCGCCACGTTCAACTTCGCGATGAGGTCGCTCGCCGCCGCGGCGATGTTGGTGCCGGGTCCGAATACGGCCTTGGCGCCGGCCTCGAAAAGCGCCGGGTAATCCGCCGGGGGAATTACGCCGCCGACCACGATCATGATGTCACCGCGACCTTCTTTTTCGAGCGCCACCCTGAGTTCCGGTACAAGCGTAAGATGGCCAGCTGCCAGCGACGACACGCCGACGATGTGGACGTCATTCTCGACTGCCTGCCGCGCCACTTCCTCGGGCGTCGAGAACAGCGGCCCGATATCCACGTCGAAGCCCAGGTCGGCGAATGCCGTTGCGATCACCTTCTGGCCGCGGTCGTGTCCGTCCTGCCCGATCTTGGCGAGCAGGATGCGCGGCCGGCGTCCGTCGTTCGCCTCGAACGCCTCGACGAGCTTCAGCACGCCCGTGATCTCCTTGTTCATCGAGCCCGCCTCCGATCTGTAGACGCCGGACACCGAACGGATCTCGGCCCGGTGACGGCCGAACACGGCCTCCATGGCGTCCGAGATCTCGCCGACTGTGGCCTTCGCCCGCGCCGCCTTGACCGAGAGGTCCAGCAGATTGCCGTTGCCGCGCGCGCCATCCGTCAAAGCAATGAGCGCGGCTTTGACGGCCGACTCGTCGCGCTCGCCCCGTAGTCGCTTCAGTTTCGCGATCTGGCTTTCGCGCACCCGCGCATTGTCGACCTTGAGGATCTCGATCTCGGCTTCGTTCTCGACCCGGAACTTGTTCACGCCGACGATCGTCTGCCGGCCGCTGTCGATGCGCGCCTGCGTGCGTGCAGCCGCTTCTTCGATGCGCATCTTCGGAATACCGGCAGCGATCGCCTTCGCCATGCCGCCGAGCCGCTCTACCTCCGCGATGTGCCCCATCGCCTTGGCCGCGAGCTCGTAGGTCAGCCGCTCCACGTAGTGACTGCCGCCCCACGGGTCGGCGACGCGCGTCGTTCCGCTTTCCTGTTGCAGCACGAGTTGCGTGTTGCGTGCGATGCGCGCCGAAAAATCGGTCGGCAGCGCAATCGCCTCGTCAAGCGCGTTGGTGTGCAGCGACTGCGTATGACCTTGCGTCGCAGCCATCGCCTCGAGGCAGGTGCGGGTCACGTTGTTGAACACGTCCTGTGCCGTGAGCGACCAGCCCGACGTCTGGCAGTGCGTCCGAAGCGACAGCGACCGCTGGTCTTTCGGCTGGAACTCGTCGCGGATCAGCTTGGCCCACAGCAGCCGGGCTGCCCGCATCTTTGCGATCTCCATGAACGTGTTCATGCCGATCGCCCAGAAGAACGAGAGGCGCGGTGCGAACTTGTCGACGTCGAGCCCGGCCTTCACGCCGGCCCTGACGTAGTCGACACCGTCCGCAAGCGTATAGGCCAGCTCGAGGTCGGCGGTCGCCCCGGCCTCTTGCATGTGGTAGCCGGAAATCGAGATCGAGTTGAACTTGGGCATGTTCGCCGATGTGTAGGCGAAGATGTCCGAGATGATCCGCATCGAGGGATCCGGCGGATAGATGTAGGTGTTGCGGACCATGAACTCTTTCAGAATATCGTTCTGAATGGTCCCGCTGAGCTTGGCCGCCGGCACGCCCTGCTCCTCGCCTGCGACGATGAACAGCGCCAGCACCGGTAGCACCGCGCCGTTCATGGTCATCGAGACGGACATCTGTGAAAGGTCGATCCCGTCGAATAGCGTTCGCATGTCGAGGATCGAGTCGATCGCGACACCGGCCATGCCGACGTCGCCTTTCACGCGGGGATGGTCGGAATCGTAGCCTCGGTGGGTCGCCAGGTCGAAAGCGACCGAAAGCCCCTTTTGTCCGGCGGCGATGTTGCGCCTGTAGAACGCGTTGGAATCTTCAGCCGTCGAGAAGCCTGCATACTGCCGGATCGTCCACGGCTGCGTCACGTACATCGTCGGATAGGGTCCCCGCACGTACGGCGCGATTCCCGGATACCCGTCGAGAAAATCGAGCCCCGCTGTGTCGGCACCAGTATAGAAGGGCTTGATGTCGATCCCTTCCGGCGTCGGCATCGTAGCGTGCGCTGTTCTATCGCCAGTTGTGTCGGTTGCGTCGACCGGCGCCTCGAGAGGGAGTGTGGTGAAGTCGGGGATCTGGGTCATATCCGGCGTCCGCTGGCGTCTCTACCTCGTTTTTTCGCATCAAACGCAACGAGGGACAACTGCCAACGGCAAAGTCCGGTGAGCCCTCGAAGCCCGTTGAACACTTTGCGACGGGCGGCGCGGGCGACTGTTCCAGATCGGCTGCACAAGAGGAAAATTTGTGCCTTGAGAAGAGTTTTGCGAGGCGACAACCAGCCTGCGCAATGGCCCGGCTCAACCCGACCCGCTTGCCTGCGCCGACATGCAATGGCCCATTAAGACGGGGCGCATTGCAGCAACCCCGAGGACGCACCGACGTACAGCTTTCGGTTGAGAGGACGTTGGCTCGAGTGTCTGTGAAGGGATCTTCAGGTTGCCGCCACGAGCATTCCTTGGGAACCGGAACGCCAGGGGGTCATCCTGCTACTGAAGTTTGTCGCAGCGTTAACGTCAGTCGGGCGCTTGCGGACGGATCTCGAAGCCGCCGTTCCCCAGCAGCCTCCTCGGTTGGTCGCGGCAAGATCGCCTCTCCGTCGACGTCATCCCCCCTTGTTTCAGCCCAAGCCGCGAGTAACTCCCGGAATAGAGGCAATAAATATTGGTCGTCTGACCACCCTTCCGCGTCGCGCAGAAGGAGTGACCGAAGCCGTGCCGCGGAACATCGGCGAGTTGCAGCGAAAGCATCTTAATCGTCTTCGCATATGCAGCATCCGCATTCTTGGACACCGCCGACGAAAAGTGCGACTATTCGGCGATTACGGCGGCTACGGGGGTCTGCTAGAGCCAGTAGTCTGCATTTGCCCGGTGGACGCGGGACCTCGTGAGACCGCCGGGTACCCGTTGAAGCGGGAACGATGCCCGGAACCTCAAGAGGGCCTCGGACGCTCCCTGCGTTCGAGGATTGAATACGCAAGCAGCAGCGCGGACCTATGCAAAAAGAACCATTCGCACTCAGCGTGCCGGCCAAGATTCAGCACAATCTCGGCCATGTAGAGCTCCTCGAGCTTGCCGTCCGCAGGGGCGAGGGTCGTCTGGCGTCGAGCGGGGCATTCGTGGTCGAGACGGGTGTGCACACTGGCCGCTCCGTGCAGGACAAGTTCACGGTGCGCGACGCCGTTACGGATCCTCAGATCTGGTGGGACAACAACAAGGCAATGTCCCCAGAGCACTTCGAGGTGCTCTACCAGGATTTTCTTGCTCACGCCTCGAAGCTCGAGCTGTTTGTCGAGGATCTGTACGCAGGTGCCGATTCCAAGCATCGACTGAATGCGCGGGTCTTCACCGAGTACGCTTGGCACGCTGCCTTCATCCGCCATTTGCTGCGCCGCCCGGATAAGGCCGAGCTGGCTGGCTTTGCGCCGCAGTTCACGGTCGTCAATCTGCCGAGCTTCCGCGCCGACCCCGCCCGCCACGGATGCCGGTCTGACACCGTGATCGCATGCGACTTCTCCCGTCGCCTGGTGCTGATCGGTGGAACATCGTACGCCGGCGAGACGAAGAAGTCGGTTTTCACCTACCTCAACTACATGATGCCCGAGATGGGCGTCATGCCGATGCACTGCTCGGCGAACGTCAGCCACGGCGGCGAGTCGGCGATCTTTTTCGGCCTCTCTGGCACAGGCAAGACCACGCTTTCCGCCGATCCCAAGCGCATCCTGCTCGGCGATGACGAGCACGGCTGGTCGAAGGACGGGGTCTTCAACTTCGAGGGCGGTTGCTACGCCAAGACGATCCGTCTTTCTGCCGAGGCCGAGCCCGAGATCTTCGCCGCCTCCAGCCGTTTCGGGACGGTCCTGGAGAATGTCATCCTGAAAGGCCCCAACCGCGACGCCGACTTCGACGACGGCAAGCTGACCGAGAACACCCGATCGGCCTACCCGATCGAGTTCATCTCGAATGCAAGCCCCACCGGCACGGCAGGTCACCCGAAGAACATCGTCATGCTCTGCGCCGACGCGTTCGGCGTCCTCCCGCCCATCGCGCGCCTGTCGCCCAGCCAGGCAATGTATCACTTCCTTTCGGGCTACACGGCCAAGGTCGCTGGCACGGAGAAGGGTCTCGGTGCAGAGCCGCAGGCGACCTTCTCGACATGCTTCGGCGCGCCCTTCATGCCGCGTCATCCGAGCGTCTACGGCAATATGCTGAGGAAGCTCATCGCCGAGCACAACGTCGACTGTTGGCTGGTCAACACCGGTTGGACGGGCGGCAAGTTCGGCGTGGGGCACCGCATGCCGATCAAGGCGACGCGCGCCCTGCTCGACGCGGCTCTTTCCGGCAAGCTCAAGGGCCAGCCGATGCGCAAGGATGCCATGTTCGGCTTCGAGGTTCCGACCGCGCTCGATGGCGTGGACCCGAAAATCCTGAACCCGCGCGAGACTTGGGCCGACAAGGCCGCCTACGACGCGACGGCCCGTTCCCTCGTCGACATGTTCAACAAGAACTTCGCGAAGTTCGAGGCCCACGTCGATGCTGACGTGAAGGCGGCCGCTCCTGCACTGAAGATTGCGGCCGAATAGACGCCCCCCCAGCTTCGGGCGATCGATCGCGTGAAAGGGCGGCCCGCACAATGGCGAGCCGCCCTTACCTGTTCTGCCGGCGTCACGGCCTCATGCCGAGATTGATGACGCCCGGACTGCGCGACGAGGTCGCCTTGCAACGGCGCCAGCCTGCCGGATACGTTCGCGCCTGGATCCGGCCTTCGTCGCTCGGGTTCCAAGCGGCACGCCGCCGTTGAGGTGAACCCAATGCGCCGACAATCGCTGCTCGACACGCTCCCGGCCGATCGGGCGGCGGCATGGTCTCTCATGGCACCGGTCGTCATCTACCTCTCGGCCTTCGCTGCCATGACCTCGCCCTGGCTGTTGGGCAGGGTTTCGATCCCCTGGGACTCCAAGGCACACTTCCTGCCTCAAATCCAGTTCCTGGCCCAAAGCCTCTGGGCCAGAGAATTGCCCTGGTGGAACCCTTTCGTCTTCTCGGGCCAACCGCAGATCGCCGACCCTCAGTCGATGATCTTCTCGCCGCCCTATATGGCATTGGCCCTGGTCGATCCTTCGCCTGGGCCGTGGGCGCAAGACGTCACATTGCTCGCATCGATGGCGTTTGGAGGTGTCGGCGTCATCGTTTGGTTCCGCGACAAGGCGTGGCATTGGGCCGGCGCTATGATTGCGGCCCTCGTTTTCACTTTCGGTGCCGCCATGGCTTGGCGCATTCAGCACACCGGCCAGGTGCTGAGCCTCGCCTATCTGCCTTGGGCCCTGATGCTCTTGGACCGGGCGGTCGAGCGCGGCTCCGTTGGGGCGGGCGCGGGCGCTGGCCTTGTTGCGGCATTCATCGTTCTGGGGCGCGATCAGATTGCGCTTCTCGCCGTCTATTTGCTCGCGGCGCGCACGCTGTGGCTATGGCTCGAGGCCGAAAACCGCTGGAGCCGGCTGCAGTCGAGCCTGCTCCCGCTCCTGGCCGGTGGCATCGTCGGCTTGGCTGCCATCACCCTTCCCGTTCTGATGACGGTTCTGCTCGCCGCCGATTCCAATCGCCCGGCGATTGACCTGGCCGGTGCCGGTGCAGGATCGCTCCATCCCGCTCACCTGGTGACGCTCGTCGTTCCGCAGTTGTTTGGTGCAGCCGGAGACATGGCCGACTATTGGGGGCCGCCGAGCTTCGCCTGGGTCGGCACCGGCCTCTACACGGCGCAGAACGTCGGCCAGTGCTACCTCGGCGCCATCCCCTTCCTGCTCCTCGCCGGTGCGGCTGCATCAACGCGTCTCTGGGATCGCGACATCCGCTTTTTCACCGTCGCCTTCGTCTTTGCGGTGCTCTACGCGCTCGGTTGGTATACACCCCTGTTCCGAGCCTTCTACATGCTACCGGGAGTCGACCTCTATCGTCGTCCCGCCGATGCGGTGTTCATGATCGGCGGCCTCGGCGCCATTCTCGCGGGCTACGCGGCCCACGTCTGGTTTTCCGAGCCGTGGAAGCGCCCCTCGCCTCCGGCCGTGGTTGGCGTGGCTGTGCTGTTGATCCTGGCCGCCGTCGTGTCGCTCGTCTTCGCGCTCGTGATTGATCGAGTGCCGCGGCTCCCGTCGCCGCTTGCACTGGCCGCCATCTCGTTTCTCGCGGCCGGCACCGCCATGGCCTGGGCCGCACCGCGCGTTGCGCTTCAGCCCTGGTATGCCGCAATCGCGCTCGTTGCCGTGACTGCGGCCGATCTCGGTTACAACAATGGCCCGTCGACCTCGTCGTCACTGCCTCCGGCGACATTCGCTATGCTCGATCCGGCGGGTGGCGATCCGATTGTCGCAGCCATCAAGTCGCGCGTCGTCGACAACGGGACGCGTCGCGACCGCGTTGAGCTTGCCGGCCTCGGTTTTCATTGGCCGAACGCAAGCATGACCCATCGTCTGGAGAATACGCTGGGCTACAATCCAGTCCGCCTCGGCATCTATTCGCGGGCCACTGGTGCGGAAGATCATGTCGGCCTTCCGGACCAGCGAAAATTCTCGCCGCTATTCCCGTCCTACGGCTCTCTCCTTGCCGATATGCTTGGCCTCCGCTGGATCGCGACGGGCGCGCCAATCGAGACTATGGACAAGCACTTGCGCCCTGGCGCCCTCGTCCTCGTTGAGAGGGTAGGCGGGGCATATCTTTACGAGAACCCGAACGCGCTTCCGCGCGTCATGTTCGCGACATCGGCCCGTCTCGCGGATTTCGAGCAGATCCTCGCCACCGGACGCTGGCCGGACGGCTTCGACCCCGCGTCCACCGTCCTTCTCCGGGCCTTGCCTCGCGAAGGATCCGCGGCACGGCCGGGAAAGGCCCTGATTCGTCAGTACGGACAGACTCGAATTGCGATCGAGGTGTCGAGCCCCGACGGCGGTTGGGTCGTGCTCAACGATGTCTGGCATCCGTGGTGGTATGCGGAGATCGATGGCACTCCTGCCCCGATCGAGCAGGCGAACGTCATCTTCCGGGCCGTGAGAGTGCCCAGTGGTCGCCATTCCGTAGTGATGACGTTCCGGCCGCTTGCGGGCGCCTGGGAGGAGCTGGCTTCGCGCTTCACTCGGGGCCGCTGACGCTTTCCCGTGAGCCGCAAAATGAAACGGGCCGGTCACCCGACCGGCCCGTTCGCTTCGTGTTCGGCGGTTGCTTCTCAGAGCAGGTGCGCCATGCGCTCCTTCTTGGTCGCAAGATAACGCTTGTTGTAGGGCGAGGCCGGAACGATGAGCGATCTCTGCTCGACCACCGTTACGCCTTCGGCGCGCAGCGCGTCCACCTTGGCTGGGTTGTTGGTCAAGAGTGCGATACGGTTGTACCCGAGGTCGAACAGGATCTGCGCCGCTAGGTCATAGTCCCTGGCCTCGATCGGAGCGCCGATCGCAACGTTGGCATCGACCGTATCGTAGCCCTGGTCCTGCAATGCGTACGTGCGGATCTTGTTGACCAGCCCGATGCCGCGGCCTTCGTGATACGGGAGATAGATCATCACACCGAGCGGGCTCGTCGTGATCACCTCCATCGAGGCCTGCAGCTGCGGATAGCAGTCGCACCGCAGCGAATGGAAGATGTCGCCGGTCACGCACCCGCTGTGGACACGTACGACCGGAAGCTCGCCCACCGCCGGGTTGTCCCGATGGACCAGCACCATGGCCTGACAATGTGGGTCGACCCCTTGGTAGGCCCGCGCCTCGAGATGAAGTTCGCGACCTTGAAACTCGATCGGCATGACCGTTTGCACGGCCCAATCGATGTCGAGCTCGACGGATTTGACGGCATTTGACTTCATGCGCGCCTCCCGGAGCCAATCCGCGTGCACATGGAACCCCTTGCGTGGTCTGGTGAACACATGACCATCAAAACCCTCGTGTTGAAACCCGGTTCCTTCACGGACCGGTTTTTGGCAGCGCTCGCGCATCGCACAGCAGACTCGCCATCCCCTTGTTGCTCATGTCGGCAAGTCCCTATCGCGGTGCTCGATTAACGCCAGTGATGCTGAACCGAGGATGAATAGTCTCCAGGCCCAACTCGTCGGGAGGCGTTCCCATGAGCGACCCGTCAACCGGCCCCCGCGCCGTCATCTCAATCCTCAGTAGCGGCGGAACACACCGTAACGCATTGAGAGGTAGGCGAAGATTGTGGCGACACAAGAGGCGATGACCAGAGCGATCAAGCGCGGCATCGCGGGCCAAGTAATCAGCAAGACGACGAAAACCCCATAATTGATCAGCGCTGTCGTCGATGCTGCTGCAACATAGCGGGAAAATTCAGCAAGATCTGGTCTTTTAGTTAATGCGAACGTGAGCGTGCGATGACTGAGCCAAGCCGCGACCATCGCACACATCACGCCCGCCAATCGCGCAAGGAGCGTCGGCAGTCCGAGTAACCGCACACCGATCTCCATGACGCTTCCGTCGACGGTGAATGCGATAGCGCCGGACGCAAGAAAGCCGCCCCAGTGCCGCGCGCGAGGCACCCCGGATGCCGCATCTCGGGGCTTCACCGGGCTGCCATCCACCATTTCGGCTGTCTCTCGGTTGGCCATCGTTTCAAACGGCGGAGCTGTTGCCCCGAGCTTCGGGTGCGGCCGTCGTAGCCGTGTCCTTGAAGCCGATTTCTTCGGCGACGATGTAGAGCGGACGCCCCTTAACCTCCTCGTAGACGCGTCCCAGGTACTCGCCGATCACGCCGAGCGAGATGAGTTGAATTCCGCCCAGGAGCAAAACCGAGATCAACAGCGACGGAAAGCCCGGCACGTCGATGCCCCAGATCAGCGTCTTGACCAGGAAGAAGGTGGCATAGAGGAGGGCCACCAGCGAGATCACGATTCCGACGTAGGACCATACCTTCAGTGGCAAGGTCGTGAAGGAGGCGATGCCGTCGATCGCGAATGACAGGAGCCGCCGGAACCGCCAGCGCGTCGTCCCGTGAGCCCTTGCCGCCACCTCGAACGGAACCCCGGTCGAGCGAAACCCCACCCAGGCAAACAGGCCCTTGTTGAACCGCGAGCGCTCGTCGAGTCCGTTGAAGACGTCGATGACACGCCGGTCGAGAAGCCTGAAATCTCCAGCTCCGTCAGGTAGTTCTGTGCCGCTCATGAAGCGGAATAAGCGGTAGAACATCTGCGCCGACAGCTTTTCCAGCTTCGTGTTCTGGCTGCGGTCGGTCCGCTGGCCGTAGACGTTGTCGTAGCCCTGGTCCCACAGCTCTATGAACCTTCGGATCGTCTCCGGCGGATGCTGCAGGTCTCCGTCCATGATGATCGCCGCTGCGCCCGTAGCGTGCTCGAGCCCTGCCGCGACGGCGATCTCCTTGCCGAAGTTGCGGCTGAGCGAGACGGCCTTGAACCGTTTGTCGCGCTGGTTGAGGGCTCGCACCGCGGCCAGCGTACCGTCGGTCGATCCGTCATCGACGATGATGACCTCGAACGGGTTTCCGAGGCCCTCGAGCACGCTCGTCAGACGTTGCGCCAGCGTGTCGAGGTTGCGCGCCTCGTTGAGGACGGGCACGACGATGGAAAGAGGCCGGAGCCGGGGCGTAGTCGCAGCCGGCGCGTCTGAGATGAAGTCTTCCGGCGCGAGCGGCCGCGCCTGTGTCACATTATTGGTGCTCATGGCCGCGCTTCCATATACGAGGCGATGGTCGCTCTGCCAGAAAATTCCGCAGGTTAGTGTCCGCGTTCCGCAATGGGGCGCTTTTCGCCAATGGTCACCGGCTTGGAAGGCAGCCCCATGTGGCGAGGCTTGCTGCCATCACCTGCATGACCGTCCGGCCGTCTTCGGTCGGCGCCTCGGCAGGAAAGAAGTGGGTCGCTCCCGGTACGAGAGACCGAGACACGGCCCGGCCCGCTTCGCGGAATTGTTGCTCGATCTCGGGGACGTAGGTGCGCACATAGTCGAGGTCTTGCTCCCCGGAGATCATCAGGAGAGGCGGGACATCGCCCGGCCGGCGCAGGAAGGCGGCACAATCCACAGGAACCAGGGGCCCCGAGATCGAGATGACGCCTCTCACGGGGAACCGCTTGCCGTAGGCGACGTACATGGCACACCGACCGCCGGCCGAGAAACCGCCGAGCACCACACGGTCGCGATCGATTCGGAACGCGTCAGCCTGTTCGACGACGAAGGACAGGGCCGAAGCGACATCGTCGAAGGCCGCCTCCATTATGCCGGCCATCATCCTTGCCGAAGCCTGAGGCAGCCCGAGTTCGGCGCGGACGGGATTGATCCGCGACATCGGCACACGATCCGGCTCGCTGAGTAGCGCGGTTCCCGGCTCCGGATCCGCTTGGGCGAGCCTGTACTCCACCGAAAAGGCCGCGAGGCCCAGCTCGGCAAACCGCCGGCAGTACTCGGCAATGGACGTGTTGGTGCCGGTGCCGTCACTGAAAGTGTCGTCCTCTTTCGAGCCGCGATGGAAGGCCCCTCCGAACGCCATGACGATCGCCGCAGCGGGCATTGCAGAAGGCGCCGGCAGATAGGCGTCGAGCTTGAGCGCCACCCGCCGCGGCCCGCCCGCCTCGTGACAGCCCACGCCACCGTACCCGTAGACGATGTCCCTTTCGATGCAGATGGCCATCTCGCTCTCTGGTCCTTCGGTCGGCAATCGCTTCAGTGCCGAAAGTGGCGCATGCCCGTGAACACCATGGCGAGCCCCTTCTCGTCGGCCGCCTTGATCACCTCCTCGTCGCGCATCGAGCCGCCCGGTTGGATGACGGCCGTCGCGCCGGCCCCGGCCGCCGACAGCAGCCCGTCGGCGAACGGGAAGAAGGCATCCGACGCCACCACCGACCCATGGACGTCTAGTCCGGCCATCTCAGCCTTGATGACGGCGATGCGCGACGCATTGACGCGACTCATCTGTCCGGCGCCGACACCGATCGTGGCTCGGTCCTTGGCGTAGACGATCGCGTTCGACTTCACGAACTTCGCGATCTTCCAGGCGAACTTGAGGTCGCGAAGCTCAGCGGCCGTCGGCTGTCGCTTCGTCACCACGGTGAGACCGGCGTCCAGGGCCAGATCTGCGTCCTGGACCAGAAGCCCCCCGGTCACCTTTTTCCAGTCCTGTCGCGCCGCCGGCGTCTTGTCCCACCTGCCGACGACGAGAAGACGCACGTTCTTCTTGGACGCTACAGCCGCCTCCGCGTCGGGCGACGCCTCCGGCGCAACAATCACCTCGACGAATTGCCTGTCGACGATGGCCCGGGCAGTCGTCTCGTCGAGTGGGCGATTGAAGGCAATGATCCCGCCGAACGCCGACTCGGGATCCGTCTTGAAGGCCCGATCATAGGCTTCGGTCAGTGAGGCGCCCTCGGCCACGCCGCAGGGGTTGGCGTGCTTGACGATCACGCAGGCAGGTTGTTCGTCGAACGCCTTCACACACTCGAGGGCCGCGTCCGTATCTGCAATGTTGTTGTAGGAAAGCTCCTTCCCCTGCACCTGTCGCGCCGCAGCGATCGAGCCGGCAGGAGCCCCGCGCTCGACGTAGAAGGCGGCCTTCTGGTGCGGGTTCTCACCGTACCGCATGCTCTGGGCCTTGACGAGCTGCACCGTGAGCGTTGGGGGAAAGGGAGCGCCGTCATGATCGCCCTCGGCCTTGGCAATCTCGCCGCCGAGCCAGTTCGAGATGGCACCGTCGTAGGCGGCCGTCAGCGCGTAGGCCTTACGCGCCAGCTCTCGCCTCAACGCCGGCGTCGTCGCGCCCCCGTTCGCGCGCATCGCCTCGAGCACGCGGACGTAGTCCTTCGGGTCGACCACCACCGTAACAGCCGCATGGTTTTTGGCCGCCGCCCGCAACATCGCGGGTCCGCCGATATCGATGTTCTCGATGCAGTCGGCGAAAGGGGCACCTTTGGCGACAGTGGCTTCGAACGGGTAGAGATTGACCACCAGGAGGTCGATCGGCGCGATGCCATGCTCGGCGGCCGATGCCTCGTGCCCGGTGTCGCCGCGCACCTGCAGCAGCCCGCCATGCACCTTGGGATGCAGCGTTTTCAAACGCCCGTCCATCATCTCCGGGAAGCCCGTGTGCTCTGCCACGTCCTTGACCGGGACGCCCGCAGCCTTGAGCGCGGCCGCCGTCCCGCCCGTGGACAAGATCTCGACACCCTCTTTCACGAGCGCTTGGGCGAGATCCACCACGCCCGTCTTGTCGGAAACAGAAATGAGAGCACGTCGGATACGCGTGTTTTCGGCAGTCATCAGCCTGTCTTTCCAAGGTTCTGGCGTTTTCGAGGCCGTTACCACACCCGCTCGCTTCGCGGAACCGCGGATGCAAGCCAGGACCGGCGCTTCAGAGCCGCTCGAGCCGCCAGGCGATCGTCGTTTCGCCGGGGGTCGATGCCCGCACCACGATCTGACGGGCAGGTGTAGGGCCCTGGTTTTGCGCGAAGTCGATCGCCGCCTCGACCGCGCACAAGCCACCCGTCGCGCTGAAGCGCCACGGTGGGCCCGAAGGCGGTTCGATCAGGACACCATCCGGACCGCTGGCTCGCCAGCCGGCTTCGACCGGGAGATGGAAATGCAACGCAAGCGGAACATCGCGCGCAAGCCTGAGTGTCCCATGCAGTGCGCGTAGGACGTCGACACCTGCCAGCACGCTACCGTCCCGAGCGAGCGTGAGAGATCGCTCATGCACGAGGCCGAAGCGCGATAGATAGCCGTCGTGCTGGGCAACCAGCCGGGCCTCTCCATCCACATCGAGCAGGGTCGCAGCTACCACGTCGGGCCCGGCAAGGGCCGGCCTTCCCGTTAGCCGTTCAAGTTGCGGCGAGTGGACCAAACGCGCCGAAGAGCTCTCGTCGAGCACGAGCGTCGAATGACTGGCCGTGGCGCGTGCATCCGCTGCGAGGTGCTCGTGCGTCGGGGGCGCGGCCCCTCCGTTCACGATCACGCCTTCGCCCGCATGCGACATCTCGAACGACAGGGCCCCGGCGTGTGCGAACCCCGAATGCACGAGTGGCGGTGCGCGGCCGCAATCGACCACGACGATGGTGCCGTCGCGCTCCATCCGGGCATACCCCGAAGGTCCCGGTTCGCAGATTGCCTCGGGCCCGGACGTGGTCGAGAGCGAAAGCACCGTCGCTACGGCCTCGACTCGCGCCGCGCCGACCCCATTGAATCGAGCCAGCGCCCCGGGTGTGATCGTCATCGTCCTGATGTGCCCCAGCATCAGGTTGATCGTTTCGGCAAGTGCCGTCGGTACTGGCATACGGCGCGCCACGTAGCATTGTTTGATGGGCAGAAGATCGAGCAAGGCCTCGAGCACCGTTTCTGGGTTCCGCGAGACGTGCCCGCCATCGGCCAGTATTTGCTGCCTGAGCTCTGCCAGCAACCGCGTCTCGGCCTGTGTGAGGTCTCGCTCGTGCCCGTCGGCAGCCAGGCACGCGAGAGTGAGCGACATGGCGCAAGCGAGGCGTGGATACCCCGCCGTCGCCTTGCGACTTGCGCGGTCCAGAGCGCGAAGCTCCGCGCCCAGAGTGCGCGTGAAAAGCTGGTAGAAGCCAGGCTCGGCGTCCTCGAGCAGAAATCCGGCATTCACCACGAACGAGGTGACACGCCGAGCGATGACGGCGGGATCTGCGGCGATTCCCCGTCCGCCTGGCCGCGAACGGTTGCGACCGCACCAGTCTGCCACCAGCCGCCGCGCCACCTCCACGGACCGCGGTGCGCCGGATGCTCTCAGGCTGCCGAGCCACGTGAATTCATGCAGCGCCTTCGCCCAGGCTCGATCGGGAGCAATGACGGCGAACGGTGATCTGCCGCCGAGATCGATCATGGCCCCGCCGATGCCCATCTGGCCGGATGCAATTTCATCTGCGAGGCTCGGATCGGCAGGCCGCATGTCGGATGGTACGAACAGGAAGGTGTCCGCGCGCGGGCGCACCAAGCCCCAACGCAGCCCAGGCACCGTTCTCAGTCGGTCTTGCGCCGCTGCGACCGACGAGCGTGCAGCGTGCTGCGCAATGACGAGACGCTCGCCGATCGTCGGCGCGCTCATGGTGTGGTCCCCCGGCGGCGCGAGACGCTGCCACCCACCCCGGCTGCCTCGCGGTTCCGCTACTTGTTACGCTACCGCTTAGACAACTCGGTGAAGCGATACAAGCCGGCCGATCTGGCCTTTCAATTTCCAGGTCACACTGGCCACACCCATGTTGACGCAGGGCCGTCTGGAATGCCTTTCTCGGTCGCGGGCGATGGCGCCCAGACATGGGAGGCGAGACATGATCGAGCTGCCGAGAACCCCGTCTTTTCGCCTCGACGGCAGGCGGGCGCTGGTCACGGGCGCAGGCCGCGGCATTGGGCTGGCGGCGGCCGCAGCACTTGCTGACGCAGGGGCACACGTCACTCTGGCCGCGCGGACCCGATCCGAGCTTGAGGAGGCATGCGACGCGATTCGCCAGGCAGGGGGCTCGTCCGATGTGCTCGTACTCGACGTGCTGGACGATGCGGCCGTCCGGCGCGAGGTGACTGCACGCGAGCCCTTTCACGTGCTCGTCAACAATGCTGGCATCAACCGGCCACAGCCCTTCATCGACTTCAAGACGGAAGACCTGGACCTCCTGCTCGATTTGAACGTGCGGGCGGCCTTCATCGTGGCCCAGGCCGTCGCAAAGCGCATGGTCGAGACGAACACGCGCGGCAGTCTCATCCACATATCCTCGCAAATGGCGTTTACAACCGGCCCGGGCCGAACCGTTTATTGCGCCACCAAGTCGGCACTCGAAGGATTGTCGCGGGCCATCGCCGCCGAGCTCGCCCCCCACGGCATCCGCTCCGTCACGTTGTGCCCGACCTTCGTCGAGACGCCGCTTGCTGCGGAGATGCTGGCCAAGCCCGAGTTCAAGTCGTTCGTGCTCCAGAAGATTAAGCTCGGCCGCATCGGCCAGGTCGAGGATCTCATGGGGGCGATCGTCTACCTTGCCTCGGAAGCGTCGGGCCTGGTTACCGGCACCCATCTACTTGTCGATGGGGGGTGGACACTCGGTTGAGGCGTTGGCCCGGACAGATCGCAAACCGGACCGCGGTGCCAAACTCGTGGCATGCACCGAACCTCATGGATGTGCCTTGCTGCCTGGAAGATGCTAACCTTCTTTCATGGAGTTGGGACAGATCCGCGAGGGGGAGCTGATGCGTCCTGAAAAGCATGTCGTCTTCTGGATTGTCGCTGGTGCGATCACGGTCTTTCTGGTGTCGTACTTGAGCGATGCCCTGCTCCCGTTCGCAGTTGGGGCGGTCATCGCCTACTTCCTCGACCCCGTGGCCGGTGCCCTGCAGCGAGCCGGCCTCGGCCGCAGCGCCGCCAGTATCATCATCATCGGCATTGCTGCCGTCGTGATGACCGCTACCGTATTTTTCCTGCTTCCGCTCGCCGCCGATCAGCTCCGTCGTTTCGCACAAACCTTGCCGGCGGACCTCGAGCGTATCCGCATTTGGGCCGAGGCCGTCGCCGAGAAACACCTCGGGGCCGGCTTTCCGGACGTCAAGGCTGGGCTCGAGCGCGCTCTCGGCCAGCTGGCCCAGGGCTCCGCGGGCATGCTGGCAGACGCCGCCCAGATCCTCTGGAGCCGCGGCCAGGCGCTTGTGAACATTGTCTCGCTGCTGCTCGTCACGCCGGTGGTCGCATTCTACTTGTTGCGCGATTGGCCTGCCGTGATCACCAAGATCGATAGCTGGCTCCCCATCCAGCATGCGGCGACGATTAGGCGCCTCGCCGGTGAGATCGACACGGCGGTGGGAGCTTTCGTGCGCGGCCAGGGCACCATTTGCCTCATCCTCGGGGCGTTCTATGCCTTCGCCTTGACTGTGATCGGGCTCCGTTATGGCCTGTTGATCGGCTTGGTGACCGGCCTGCTCGCGTTCGTACCGATGGTGGGCTGGGCGCTGGGGTTCGTCGTGGCCCTTGTCGTCGCCCTGTCCCAGGCCTGGCCCGATACGACGCTCGCCCTGCAGGTCGTGGGCATTTATCTGGCCGCGATGGCCTTGGATTCGGGGCTGCTGTCGCCTTTCATTGTCGGCCAGAAGGTCGGCCTGCATCCGGTCTGGTTGATGCTGGCTTTGTTCGTGTTCAGCGCTCTGTTCGGAATGCTCGGAACGCTGGTCGCGGTGCCGGTCTCGGCTGCCCTCGCCGTTCTTGTTCGCTTCGCGCGTGATCGCTATCTGGAAAGCTCGATCTACCTGGGCGAAGTGCCGGCACCCTTGCCTGTCCCTGCCCCACGTCTGGATACTTGAGGCATGACAGCTTCCGAGCAACTGGTGCTCGATCTCGGGCATCGTACGGCCCTTGGCGCCGAGGATTTCCTCGTTGGCGCCAGCAATTCTGCCGCGGTGGCGCTCATTGACGCTTGGCCCGACTGGCCGGCGCCGTCGGCGCTCGTGGTCGGGCCCCTTCGCGCAGGCAAGACCCATCTCGCCCACGTCTGGCAGCTCCGCTCTGGCGCCGATATAGTTTCGGCAGGCAACCTCACCGAAGCCTGGATATCTCGTCTCGGCGAGGCCGGCGCGTTGGTGGTCGAGGATCTCGATCGAGGCATCGCCTGCGAGCGGACGCTGTTCCACCTCCTGAACCTTTCCCGCGAGCGCCGCGCGAGCCTGTTGCTCACGTCCGCGCTATCGCCCGGTGACCTGGCCATCTCTCTTCCGGATCTGCGCTCGCGCCTGCGCGCCGCCGTCGCGGTCGAGATCGCCGCACCCGACGACGGCTTGCTGCGGGCCGTTCTCGTCAAGCACTTCGCTGACCGGCAGCTGGCCGTCGATCCGGCGGTGGTCGCCTGGCTCCTGCTGAACATGGAGCGTACCATGGCCGACGCCGCCCGCGTGGTCGATGCCGTTGATCGGCTCGCACTCGCCTCTCGGCGCAAGGTCACGCGAGCTCTGGCCGCCGAAGCCCTGTCGCGCATTGCCGCGCCTCCCACCACACCAGGGTGAGCAGACGACTATCGAGCACGAGCGGCATGGACGCGCGGCGCTGTTCGGATAAGCTTGTCCGGACAGCGTCGGAGGGGCACGTGCGCGAAGCAGCACATCAGACTTACGATTACATCGTCGTGGGAGCGGGATCGGCGGGCGCCGCGGTTGCCAGTCGGCTGTCCGAGGATCCGCGTATGCGGGTCCTTCTGCTCGAGGCCGGGCCCGCCTCCCACCCGTGGGCAAAGATTCCCATCGGCTACGCCAAGCTGATCTCGAATCCCGCGGCCAACTGGCTCTATTCCGCTGAGCCCGAGCCCAGCACCAATGGACGCCGCCTCCCGGTGCCGCGCGGGCGCATTCTGGGCGGATCGAGCTCGATCAACGGCCTCGCGTTCGTGCGCGGCCAGGCACAGGACTTCGATACCTGGGCCCAGATGGGCAATCGCGGCTGGAGCTACCGCGAGGTGCTGCCCTTCTTCAAGCGCATGGAAAGCTATGCGGGCGGTGGTGACGATGCCTATCGCGGTCGGGAGGGCCCCTTGCGCATCACCAATCCGGTGCCGCGCGATCCATTGATCAAGGCCATCATCGAGGCCGCAGGCCAAGTCGGCATCCGCCATAACCCGGACTACAACGGCGAGCGCCAGGATGGCATCGCCATGAGCCAGGCGTCGATTTCCAATGGTCGCCGGATGAGCACCGCCTACTGCTATCTCGAGGCGATCGGTAAGCGCCCCAATCTCGTCATCGAGACCGGCGCCCTGAGCGAATGCTTGCTCCTGGACGGCAAGCGCTGTGTCGGCGTGCGCTATTCCGTGGGCGGCACCAAGCGCGAGGCCCGCGCCGGACGGGAGGTGGTGGTCAGCGCCGGATCGGTCAACTCGCCAGCACTCCTCGAGCTGTCCGGTATCGGTCAGCCGGACCGTCTGCGCAATCTAGGCATCGAAGTCCGGCACGCGTTGCCGGGCGTCGGCGAGAACCTGCGCGACCACTACGCCCCGCGAACCCGCTGGGCCATCGGCGCGAAGGGTGTCACCTACAATGATCGCGGGCGCGGGCTCGGTCTCGTCAACCAGGCGCTGCGCTACCTCACCGGCAATGACAGCATGTTGGCCATGGTTGCCGCCCCACTCCGGGCATTCGTCTTTTCGCGTGAGGGTCTCGAGTCACCTGACCTGCTGCTTGGCTGGGTGCCCATGCTGACCGAACCGACACCGAAAGGCCCGAAGCTTTCCCGACAGTCGGGAATGACGTGCTACGCCCATCCGATGCGTCCGGAGAGCAAGGGCAGCATTCACATCACCTCGGCCGATCCACGAACGCCGCCCGCGATCAACTTCAACTTCCTGTCCGACCCGATCGATGCGGCTCTCACCGTCCGCGCGATCCGCATTGCCCAGTCCATCATGTACGCCCCCGCGCTGGCGCCCTTGCAGATTTCGGAGATCGCGCCAGGCAAGGAACGCGTCACGGACGACGAGATCATAGATTGGGTCAAGCAGGCAGCCGAGACGACCTATCATCCGGTCGGAACCTGCAAGATGGGTCAGGATCCCATGGCCGTTGTGGACGAGCGCTTGCGCGTGCGTGGCATTGCAGGCCTGCGCGTCGCCGACGCATCGATCATGCCGACCCTGACATCCGGTAACACCAACGCCCCCTCGATCATGATAGGCGAGAGGGCGGCCGATCTGGTCCTGAAGGACGCCATGGCGGAGGCCTGACTCGTATCCGGGCCTACATGTCTAGGTGCCGGGTTTCTCGTCCCAGCGGGCCAGCGCCGTCTCGTCCGCCTCGCGTGCGTCGACCCACTGACCTTCCCCGTCCGCAGTGGTCTCTTTCTTCCAGAACGGCGCCCGGCTTTTCAAGTAGTCCATCAGGTACTCGGCGGCCTCGAATGCGGCTTGCCGGTGCCGCGACGCGGTCACGACCAGAACGATGTTGTCGCCGGGCTTGAGCTCCCCGTAGCGATGCACGATCAGACTGGCATCGAGCGGCCAGCGAGCGCGTGCCTCGGCCTCCACGCGCGCGAGCTCTGCCTCGGTCATCCCCGGGTAGTGCTCCAGGGTCATCGAGACGATCGCCCGGCCCTTCGCCTGCCCGCGGACTGTTCCCGTGAACGTCACGATCGCGCCGATGTCGGTGCGCCCCGTCGTGAGCGTTGCAATCTCTCGCCCCACGTCGAAGTCCTGCATCTCCACGCGGACCGCCATCTCAGCCTCCCGTCACGGGCGGGAAGAAGGCAACCTCGCGTGCGCCGGCGATACCCGCATCCGGCTTCACGTGCTGCTGGTCGATCGCCGCCCGGACGAGATCCGGCCGCTGGAACGCCGCCTCGTATTCCGGACCTCGCTTGCGCAGCCAGTCGACGAGATCGGCCACCGTGAGGAGTCTCTCGGGCACCTCCAGCGTCTCGCTGGCACGGCCGATCCGCTCCCGGACCCATGCGAAATAGAGTAGCGTCATCCTCATCGGACCTTGTGCGCGGTCAGCCACCGCGTCCCGCATTAGTGTCTCGCCAAGCCCGCCGACGGCTACCGGTCGAGCGTCGACCGGATGGCCGCCGTGAGATAGCCGCCGCCCGTCCAGAGCGTCAGCAGCGCCGCCACCCACAGGAGTGCCGTACCTGCCGCCATCACGCCGGCAACGATACGCTCGCCGGCCGGTCCGGCCAGCAGCACGCCGAGGGCAATCATTTGTAGCGTCGTCTTCCACTTGGCAAGACGCGATACGTGCACCCGGACGTTGAGCTCGATCAGGAACTCGCGCAATCCCGAGACCAGGATTTCGCGCGACAGGATGATCAGCGCCGCCCAGACACTCGTTCTGGAGATCGTCCCGTCCTGCACCAGAAGGATCAGGGCCGCGCCGACGAGTAGCTTGTCGGCGATCGGGTCCAGCATGCGCCCCAGCATGGACTGCTGCTGCCATATGCGGGCCAGATAGCCGTCGAGCCAGTCCGTAATGCAGGCGGCCACGAAGATGGCGAGCGCAATCCATCGTCTCTGGTCGCCCTCGACCAGCAGGAAGATCGCTGCCATGGCGGGCACTGCCGCGATCCTGCCGTAGGTCAGCAGGTTCGGAACGCTCGTGGGGCTCGCCTTGGCGCCCTTTGTAATCGTGCCGTCCATGTGCGTTAGGAGCACTTTCGTCGAATTCCGTCAATCGCTTGACGCTGCGCCGAGCCTCGTCTTCCGCGCCGGGGCGGCATCCTGTCTAGACCTCCGCGCGCACGAAACGGTTCGTGAGGATGCCGATACCGGTGATCTCTATGTCGACCTTGTCCCCGCTTTTGAGATCCGGGGAAAAAAGATCCGTGCCCATCCAGAGGACGTCCCGCGGCATGAGCGTGCAGTACTTGCTGATCGTCGAGATGTAGAGCGCCACCCCGTGGATCATGTCGTTCGTCTTGAACCGCGTCGTCTCGGTGCCGTTGACGCGAACCCGCGTTTCCAGTGAGTCCAGATCGACGTTCGTCTCGATCCACGGCCCCATTGGCTTGAACGTGTCGGTGTTCTTGGCGCGCCACAGCGTTCGGTCGCTCTTCTGCCACGTCCGCTCCGAGACATCGTTGCCGATTGTGTAGCCCAGGACGTAGTCCAACGCCTCTTTCTCGCTGACGTTCCGGCAGGCTTTGCCGATCACTGCCACCAGCTCGCCTTCGTACTGGACCTTGTCTGTCGCGTCGGCCGGAATGACGACGTCTGCCCCATGCGCGACGAGAGCGTTGTTGGCGCGATAGCCGACGTCGGGCTGCTCGGGAAACTTCGCCTGGATGCCGAGCCGTTGCGCGGCCTGGACGATGTGCTCCCTGTAGTTCAGGCCGACGCAGTAGAAGGTCGGCGGCACCACCGGCAGCTCGATCTTGACGTCGTCGAGCGCATGGCGCGTCGCCGTCTTCTCGTAGCCATCGAACGGATCGCCTTTCACCTCGGTGATCTGGTCGCCTTCGACGAGGCCATAAGCCGTCCGTCCGGCGGCCGAAAATCTGATCCAGCGCATGGCGTACCTCCTCTGGGATTTGCCGCGAGCCTAGACGAGGCGGCCCACCAAATCCAACGGGGAGCTTCGGTTTGCTAAGTAATTGTCGGCGAGCGGTCGAGGCACTGGGAGGGTGCGCGACGATTTCCTACCCGCGCGGAAGCCCCGCCTCTGGCAGACCCTCCGACGAGGTTTCGGAAGGGGTTACAACCTTTCGGACATCGATCAGCGGGTCGGCGCGAGCCGGTCGAGGAGAGTGGCAGAGGCTCTTTCTGACCGCATCCTCTGCCCGTCGGGCCAGCTCTCGCCTGTCGGCCCCCGCCGTCTCGATCGGCTCGAGGAAGCACAGCTTCACCACCGAGCGTTCGCCTCCTGCCAGTGCCCAGATCGAGCCGACGAGTGTCGCATCGCCTGTGAAGGCGGCGCGGAGGCAAATCCCGCCGTCCGGCCTGCGGTAGGTAATCGAAACCGGCTGCACCGCTATTTCCCGTTCGACCGCCGCGTTGATCAGCACCGCGGAGAAGGGAAGCACGATGCTTCCATCGGTCGTCGTGCCTTCTGGAAAGAGGCACACCGCATGCCCCTCGTCGAGCGCCTCGCGAAGTTCCCGGCCGACGCGCACGGCATCACGCGGACGGTCTCTCTCGACGAAAATGGTGCCGAGGTTCCGGGCGAACCAGCCGATCAGCGGCCACGACCTGACCTCCGACTTCGCAACGAACTTGGCGTCGGCGACGCAAAGATAGGCGTAGATGTCGACCCACGAGATGTGATTGCCGACCATCAGGACGGGACCGCCGCGGAACGAGGCGTGCGGCACGCCTTCGATCTCGAGCGCCAGCCCGAAGATGTCGAGCACGCCTTCCGACCACCTCTTGATGATGTCCCGGCGACGCCCGGCGCCGATCAGCGGAAACACGAACGCCATGGTTGCGGCGCCCCTGGTCAGATGCGCAATGACCCGGACCATTCCGATGGAGCGGCGCAGAGTCCGGTGCATGGCAACCTCAAGCGCCAGTGAAATGGCGCTGATAGCGCGGAGCCAGCCGGTCCAGCGTCAGCAGCATAGGCAGATCCGCGGTGCCAAATGCCACGTCGACGGCCGGGAAACCGGCGATTTCGGCGCCGGCGCGCAAATATCCCTTGATAAGGGGAGGCGGCTTCACACTGATGTCTGCCGAAGTCGTGTCCAATTGCAGCGGCGTCTTTGGCACGACCCTGTATTCCGGGGTGCACATGTGATCGGCTTCCAGCCGTCTGAAGACGCCTGCCGCTTCTCGTCCACCGTCGCTCAGCGAGATCGACGCGCAGCCGATTACGAATCGCGCATCCGTCCCAAGGATGAGACCCGCGAGCCCGGTCCAGAGCATCGCAATGACCACGCCGCTTCTGTAGTCGCGATGGACGCAAGATCGGCCGATCTCGACGATCTGGCGCCGATGCACGGCGAGACCGCAAAGATCGAACTCCTGTTCTGTATAGAAGCCGCCGAGGCGCTCGGCGCGGTCGGGCATCAGCACCCGATATGTGCCCACCGCCATGCCGCTCTCCAGATCGCGCACGACGAGATGATGGCAGTGGGCATCGAAACGGTCTGTCTCGAGCCCACTTTCTCCTGCTTCCGGAGAGGCACCTTGCTCTTCTACGAAGACCTGCCACCTCAGGCGCAATGCCTGTTCCACATCGGCCGATTTCGTAGCGACGCCGACCGCGAAGCGCGGTTGCTCCATCGCTCGGCGCGATCGGTCTAGCTGGAGCATGAGATCCCCCAAACGATTTCGACGAACGTTATCGAAAACGTATGACGGTTCGTCGAAAGCACCTGAACCGTGGGGATAGGATATATCGAATCCTCATGCGCCACAACGTCACGGCTTGCTGGAAGCCGCAACGCGATTGGCGCGACAAGGCAACACCGGTGGCCCTTCGAAGGGCAGCCGGCAACGAGATCTAGAACAACCCGTCGATCTGACCGGCCTCGTTGAATCGGATGACCTCTGCCGACGGCTTCTTCGGCAGGCCCGGCATTGTCATGATCTCACCGCAGATCGCCACGATGAAGCCAGCGCCGGCAGAGAGCCGGACCTCACGTACCGGGATCGTGAAGCCCGTCGGCGCGCCTCGCTGATTGGGATCGGTCGTGAACGAGTATTGCGTCTTTGCGATGCACACGGGCAACTTGCCGTAGCCCATGTCCTCCCAGGCCTTGAGCTGGTCGCGGACACCCTTGTCGGCCGTGATACCATCGGCGCGATAGATCTTCTTGGCGATGGTTTCGATCTTCTCGAGCAGCCCCATTTCGTCGGGGTAGATCGGCGCGAACTTGGAGGTGCCGCCGTCGGCGATTTCAGCGACGCGCTTGGCCATCTGCGCGATGCCTTTGCCGCCCTCCGCCCAGTGCTTGTTCACGAAGCACTCCGAGCCCAGCCCCTTCACGTACTCCATGACTGCCGCCACTTCGGCGTCGGTATCCGAGATGAAGTGGTTGATTCCGACGACCGCCGGCACCCCGAAGCCCTTGACGTTCTCGATGTGCCGTCCGAGGTTCGCCAGGCCCTTCTTCACGGCCTCGACATTCTCCTTGCCGAGGTCCTCTTTCTTGACGCCGCCATTCATCTTCATGGCTCGCACCGTCGCCACGATCACGGCAGCGTCGGGCTTGAGGCCCGCCTTGCGGCACTTGATGTCGAAGAATTTCTCGGCTCCGAGGTCTGCACCGAACCCGGCTTCCGTCACAACGTAGTCCGCCAGTTTGAGCGCCGCCTTGGTGGCGATCACAGAGTTGCACCCGTGCGCGATATTGGCGAACGGTCCGCCATGGATGAACGCCGGATTGTTCTCGAGCGTTTGCACCAGATTCGGCTGTACCGCCTGTGAAAGCAGTACGGTCATCGCGCCATCCGCCTTGATGTCGCGTGCGTAGACCGGCGAGCGGTCGCGGCGATAGGCGACGATGATGTCGCCGAGCCGCTTCTCCAGGTCCTTTATGTTGGTCGCGAGGCACAGGATCGCCATCACCTCGGAGGCAACCGTGATGTCGAAGCCCGCCTCGCGCGGATAGCCGTTGGCCACACCGCCTAGAGACACCACGATCTCGCGTAGCGCCCGGTCGTTCATGTCCATGACGCGCCGCCAAGCCACGCGACGGGCATCGATGCCGAGCTCGTTCCCCCAGTAGATGTGGTTGTCGATCATCGCCGAGAGCAGGTTGTGCGCCGACGTAATGGCGTGGAAGTCGCCGGTGAAGTGCAGGTTGATGTCCTCCATCGGCACGACCTGCGCATACCCGCCACCAGCCGCACCGCCCTTGACGCCGAAGCATGGACCGAGCGACGGCTCCCTCAGGCAAATGGCGGCCTTCTTCCCGATGTGATTGAGCCCGTCTCCCAGGCCGACTGTCGTTGTCGTCTTCCCCTCGCCTGCCGGCGTCGGATTGATCGCGGTGACCAGGATCAGTTTACCGTCGGGCTTTCCTTCGAGAGACTTGAGGAAGTCTGCCGAAACCTTCGCCTTGTCGTGGCCGAAGGGGAGCAGGTGCTCTGACGGTATGCCGAGACGGGACCCGATGTCCTGGATCGGCTTCTTCTTGGCTTCGCGGGCGATCTCGATGTCGGTTTTGACGGCCATGGGGTGCTCCCTCGGGTTCGTGAGCAGCGGTTCATCCTGGCGTCGTCCTCGCGCAGGCGAGGACCTACGGGCCATACCGAAAGCGGGATCGAGTGGTAGTGCTCGTAGGACGCGTGCGTCAGGGAGAACGACGGGAAGGGGAAGTTTCAGCGCCTAGCCTAGCGGCTCGGTCGCTCGTTGCAAAAGCGTTTACGCAGACTTGGTCGGGGTCGCCTCGAAGCGGGCGCCAGGCGCAATCCCCGCCGATTTCGCCCATTCGGCGGCGCCGACCTTCTTGCCACCCGCGGCCCGCACGCGCTTGACGCGAACGCCACCGTCCTTGGTCGCGACCACCATGCCTGCCTCGTCGATCGAAAGCACCGTCCCTGCCTCACCCGACGCTCCAGGCATCTTCTGCGGCTCGAAGAGATCGAGCTTGGTGCCGCCGATGGTACCCCACGCTCCCGGCGCCGGATCAGCCGCGCGAATGACGTTGTGCACGTCTTGTGTCGGCTTCGACCAGTCGACGAGGGCCAGATCCTTCTTGAACCAGCTTTCGTAGGAGCCGTCGTCGAGTCGCTGATCGTGGCGGAGTATGACGCCGGCTTTGACCAGATCGAGGCTCTCCATCATGGCGTCGACGCCCATCGGGAAGAGCTTCTTGAAGTAGACGTCGCCGAGCGTGTCGTCCGGGCCGATCTCGACCGATTTCTGGATCAGAATGGGGCCCTCGTCGAGCCCCTCGTTGGGCCAGAAGATGGTGAGACCCGTGCGCGTCTTGCCCATCGCGATCGGCCAGTTGATCGAGGACGGGCCGCGATGCGCCGGCAGCAGCGAAGGGTGATACTGGAACGTGCCCAGTCGCGGCGCGTCGAGCACCGGTTGCGGCACGAAGAGCAGCACGTAGGCCATCAGGCAAATGTCGGCGTTGAAGCTCTTCATCAGCGCCAGCGCCTCGGGCGTCTTCCAGCTCGTCGGCTGGTGCACCGCGAGCCCCTTTTCCCGGGCGAAGACCTTGAGCGGATCCTCAGGGCGCCCGGCCTTGTCCGGCGCGCAGCACACCGCGACGACGTCCTCGCCGCGCTCCAGAAGCTTCTCCAGGACCGCCTTGCCGAAAGCATCCTGACCGTGAACGACGATACGCATGGGAGTGTCCTCCGTTGACTTGGAGGCAGCGTCTTCTCCCCTCCCCGTCGAGAGGAGGGGAGCCAGGGCGAAACTTGCCTCATCTCGAAATGTTAGTCGGTGTGATGGGAAATCGTCGAGCTACTCCGCCGCCTTTTTCTTTGGCTCTGTCGCGCCCGACGCCTTGATCCGCGCCACCTCGTCGCCCGAGTAGCCAAGCACGCTCTGAAGTATTTCGTCCGTGTGCTCGCCCAGAAGCGGCGAGCGCTCGACCTTGGCGGGGCTTGCCGACAGCTTGATCGGATTGCCGACTGTCAGGTAGGCGCCGCGCGTCGGATGCGGCACCTCGACGATCGTGCCCGTGGCGCGGAGCGACTGGTCCTCGGCGAGCTCTTTCATGGAAAGGATCGGCCCGCAGGGGATGTCGTACTTGTTCAGGATCTCCATCGCCTCGAGCTTGTCGAGCGACATGGTCCATTTCTCGATGCGTGCGAAGATCTCGTTGAGGCGCGGCAGGCGTGCTTTCGGCGTGGCGTAGTTCGGATCGTCCACCCATCCCGGCTCGCCGATCACCTCGCAGATCTCGGCCCACACCGGCGCCTGCGTGATGAAGTAGATGTAGGCGTTGGGATCCGTCTCCCAGCCCTTGCACTTCAGTATCCGCCCCGGCTGTCCGCCGCCTGAATCATTGCCCGCTCGCGGCGTCGCTTCACCGAATGGAATGCCTTCGCCGAACTGGCTGTACTCGGTGAGCGGCCCGTGCGCGAGGCGTTGCTGATCGCGCAGCTTCACGCGCGCAAGGTTCAAGACGCCGTCCTGCATCGCGCAGGTCACCCGTTGTCCCTTGCCCGAATGCGTCCGATGGTAGAGCGCCGTCACGATGCCGAGCGCCAGATGCAGGCCCGTGCCGGAATCGCCGATCTGCGCGCCGGTGACGAGCGGCGGCCCGTCGCGAAAGCCCGTCGTCGAGGCCGAGCCGCCGGTGCACTGCGCAATGTTCTCGTAGACCTTGCAGTCCTCGTAGGGACCCGGCCCGAAGCCCTTGATCGAGGCATAGATCATGCGCGGATTGAGCTCCTGGATGCGATCCCACGTAAGTCCCATCCGGTCCATCGCGCCCGGCGCGAAATTCTCGACCAGGACGTCGCAGGTTTTCACCAGCCGCTCGAGGATCTCCATCCCGGTCTTGTTCTTCGTGTCGATCGTGATCGAGCGCTTGTTGTGGTTCAGCATCGTGAAATAGAGGCTGTCCACATTGGGGACGTCTTGCAGCTGACCGCGCGTGATGTCGCCGGTTCCAGGCCGTTCGACTTTGATCACGTCGGCGCCGAACCAGGCGAGCAGCTGCGTGCACGTCGGGCCGGACTGGACGTGCGTGAAGTCGAGGATTTTGACGCCTTTCAGGGCTTCGGACATCGGTTCGTTCCTGCTGGTGATTAGAAGAGGCTTGCTCGTCAGACTTTCTTCTTCGCGAGCGCGCTCTGTGGGTTGAGATTGCCGATACGGCCGGACTCGGTGCCCGCCTTCTCGTCGATGATGGCGTTGATGAGGGTCGGCTGCCGCGTATCGATCGCGGCATTGACGGCGCGCGCGAGCTCGTCAGGCGACGTCACGCGCATACCGACCCCGCCGAACGCCTTGGCCATCAGCTCGTAGTGGGAATCCTTCGTGAAGGTGGTCCAGGCCGGATCGTCGCCGCCCGGGTTGGTGTCCGTGCCGCGGTAGATGCCGTTGTTGTTGAAGACCACGACGCACACCGGCAGCTTGTAGCGGCAGATGGTCTCGATCTCCATGCCGGAGAAGCCGAAGGCGCTATCGCCGACCACGGCCAGCACCTGCTTGCCCGTCTCGACCGCCGCCGCGGCCGCGTAGCCCATCCCCACGCCCATCACGCCCCAGGTGCCGACGTCGAGCCGCCGCCTCGGCTGATAGATGTCGATGATGGAGCGCGCGAAGTCGAGCGTGTTGGCGCCCTCGTTGACGAGGATCGTCTCCGGCCGCTCCTTGATGATCTCCCGCAGGGCTCCGAGCGCACCGTGATAGTCCATCGGATTATTGTTGTTCTTGAGCCGCGGAGCCATCTTCGCAACGTTGTCCTCGACCTTGGCCTTGATGCTCTCCGCCCACGCCACGGGCTTCTTCCAATCGGCTCCGATCTGCGACAAGAGTGCCGCAACCGCCGAGGCGATGTCGCCAACGACCGGCGCCGCGATGGCGACGTTGCTGTCCATCTCTTTCGGGTCGATGTCGATGTGGACGAACTGCTGCGTTCCGGGCGCCCCCCAGGTCTTGCCCTTGCCGTGGCTCAGAAGCCAGTTGAGACGCGCGCCGATGAGCATCACCACGTCGGCCTCCTTGAGAGCCATTGACCGGGCTGCGCCGGCTGACAGTGGATGCGTATCGGGCAGGAGGCCCTTGGCCATGCTCATGGGCAGATAGGGAATGCCCGATCGCTCGATCAGCCGCCGGATATCCTCGTCCGCCTGGGCGTAGGCGGCTCCCTTGCCTAGAACGATCAGGGGTTTCTTTGCACCCTTCAGCAGGTCTAGCGCCCGCGCGATCGTTTCAGGTGCCGGGATGTGACGCGGCGCCGGATCGACAACCTTGATCAGCGATTTCCGCCCGGCGGCAGCGTCCATTGTCTGCGCGAACAGTTTCGCCGGAAGGTCGAGATAGACACCGCCCGGCCGTCCCGAGCAGGCCGCGCGCACGGCACGCGCCACGCCGACACCGATGTCCTGCGCGTGCAGCACGCGGTACGCAGCCTTGGCGACGGACTTGGCAACCGCCAACTGGTCCATCTCCTCGTAGTCGCCCTGCTGCAGGTCGACGATCTCGCGTTCGGACG
>JAWKWD010000003.1:0-424362 GCA_041397805.1 Hyphomicrobiaceae bacterium | reverse complement strand
CAGACCCGCCGGCCCGGCGCCGACAACGATGACGTGCTTCATTCACATCTCGTGGATTGCGCTCGCACGTCCCGCCACCGCCCGCAACGCTCCAGGTGTCACCAAACGCCCGTGTTCGGCATCGACGCCCACGGCTCGGCCTTCGGCTTCGACTCGCCCTTCTGCAGTAGTTCGAGCGAGATGTTGTCAGGCGACCGGACGAAAGCCATGCGCCCGTCACGTGGCGGCCGGTTGATGGTCACACCCGCCTTCATCAGCCGGTCGCAGGTCTCGTAGATGTCGTCGACCTCGAACGCCAGATGCCCGAAGTTGCGACCACCCGTGTAGGCCTCAGGGTCCCAATTGTAGGTCAGTTCCAGAAGCGGCGCGCGTGCCTCACGTCCCGAGGCTTCATCCTCACTCGCGGCCAGGAACACCAGGGTGAAACGTCCTGCTTCGTTCTCCACCCGGCGGACTTCCTTCATCCCAAGCTTGTTGACGTAGAAATCGAGGCTCGCCTCGATGCTGGTAACCCGCACCATGGTATGCAGGTAGCGCATGACGTGGTTTCTCCCGGATTGACGAAAAGCTGGTCGCATTGTGTGACCGCATCCCCTCCGATGCAACGGGGACCTTCGCAGTGAAGTTCTCGGCACCTCATCCGGCAAACCAGCTCCGCTGCCCCTTTGACAGCATCGTCACTCGCCCCAGCAGCGGCCCTCGACTGATTCGTCTTCGAGCCAAGTTTGAACGCCGATCACTCGCATTTCGCCACCGTGTTGCCCCATTTCAGGCTTGTCCACAGGGGGCTATGCACAGCCTTCGCATAAGCCATCTGAGGACCCTTCCGCGGCCCCGAAATCTGTTGCGTTAACCATATCTTGGGCCCCATTCCATCCACCTTTGCGACACCTTTCCGACAGGCGATTTCCACCCCGCTCCCTCAAAACCGGCTGGACACCGAACCACGCTGCATGCCTATTTCCGGTCGTCGCAACGCACCGCCCGGTGAGGGGGCAATCGAGCCGGGAACCGGTTGCTGGCGATGGGGCGGCATCCGTATAGGGCCGGGTATCGCCTCGAGTTATAACCGTAGAAAGTAGCGGGGTTTCGAATGGGGGATGCAACGAAGTTGCCTCCGGATAATCTGGAGACGCTCAACGAGGAGCTGAGGGCAGACGTAGCCGGCGGTCTCGAAGTTTTCGAGATTGCAGGGTCGATCAAATGGTTCGACGCCTCTAAAGGCTACGGCTTCATCGTTCCCGACAACGGCCTTCCCGATGTTCTCCTGCATGTGACCTGCCTCCGGGCGGGCGGTCATCAGACCGCCTACGAAGGGGCTCGTGTCCATGCTCAGGTTCTGCGCCGCCCCAAGGGCATGCAGGCCTTCCGCATCCTCAGCATGGACGAGAGCACGGCAATCCACCCGTCGCAGCTGCCCCAGCGCACGCACGTGATCGTGACGCCGGAGAGCGGTTGGGAGCGAGCGATGGTCAAGTGGTTCAACCGGGTCCGGGGCTTCGGCTTCTTGACACGGGGCGACGGCACGCCCGATATCTTCGTCCACATGGAGACGTTGCGTCGGTTCGGCTTCACCGAGCTGCGCCCCGGTCAGATCGTTCAGGTCCGCTGGGGCATGGGCGAGAAGGGCTGCATGGCGGCAGAGCTGCGGCCCGACGGCCTGACCCCGACGCTGCAGTCGCACTGAGCTTCAAGCTCCCGGCGCAAGCGGCTCCCGAGGTCCAACCAGACTGAAGCGAGTTGCATGCGCTGCGTAGCATCGACATTTCCGGGCAGGGCTGCGATCTTCGCGGCCCTGTTTCTTTTTGCCCACCTCGCGCTGGCGCTCGGTGGCGCCGCTCCGCTCAAGGCCGAGATGCGCAAGGATCCACTCAAACTGATCACAGCCAGCGGAACGCACACGTTCACCGTCGAGGTGGCCGAGACGCCGGCGCAAAAGGCCCGCGGCCTCATGTTCCGCAGGTCACTCGCTGACGATGCCGGCATGATCTTTCCTTATGAGCCTCCGCAAGAGGCGACGATGTGGATGCGCAACACCTACATCTCCCTCGACATGGTCTTCATCCGTAAGGATGGCATCGTGCATCGGATCGAAGCTGGAACCGAGCCGTTCTCCGAGGCGGTCATCGCCTCGAATGGCGATGTCGCGGCCGTTCTCGAGCTCAAGGCCGGAACAGCTGCGCGCATTCAGCTGAAACCCGGCGACAAGGTGCTTCACGGACTTTTCGCAACATCGCCGTAGGCAGGCGTCCGCCACTGCTCCCGCCCGCTGTTCGGTAGCTCCAAAGACACGCTATCGATCTTGACGGCAGCGGGCGAAGCGGGCACACCGGGGCGACGACGGGGCATAGCTCAGCCTGGTAGAGCGCCTGCTTTGGGAGCAGGAAGTCGGGAGTTCGAATCTCTCTGCCCCGACCACTCGGCTGCCGCGGCTGCCAAGACGCGGTAACCAGATCATTATCAAGCGAGACGCGACGAACATGGTTGCCCGCATCTACAAGCCCGCTCGAACGGCCATGCAGTCCGGCCCAGCCCGAACCAAAGAGTGGGTGCTCGAGTATGAGGCGCAGGAGCCCCGGGAAATCGATCCGCTGATGGGCTGGACATCGTCTCGCGACACGCGGACGCAGGTGAGACTCGAGTTCGCCACGCGGGAAGAGGCCATCGCCTACGCCGAGCGGAGCGGCATCGCTTATCGCTTGAGCGAGCCTCCGCCGCGCAAGATCCAGCGCAAGTCCTACGCCGACAACTTCCGCTACGGCCGTATCGGCTCTTGGACCCACTGAGACGGCCGACCCTCCCGCGCGAGCCGCACGCGGCAGCCGACGCGGCAGTGTGCTCGCCATTGGCCAAGACCGAAAAGTCCTGCTGAGCTCGAGCGTGATACCCGGCATGGCCCACCGGAGGCGTGCCGGACATCCCCACCGGCGCGTCGCGCAACTCGAGGACGATGCGCGGCTTCAGCAACATCCATCCACGCGACAGCAGACAATTGCACGCCCAGCAGGTGCCCTATACGGGCACCGAGTTCCGACACACCACTCTCTCAAGGTGCCAGTGTCGGCGGCGGAGGCGGCGGCGCGTCGGGATCGCGCTCGCGATCGCTGCTTAGCTCCGACAGGCCGTCCCGGCCATAAATGTCGGGCCGGAACTCCGCATGTCCCTCCGCGTCGGCCCACGCGGTGATATAGGTGAAGTAGACCGGAACGGGCCGCGAGAGATTGATGTCGACCGGCGCCCCCGCAGAAAGGATCTCGTCGACACGCCGTCGGTCGAGCCCCGATTCGCCATTCGCCACCCAGGCTGCCAGGTCGAAGACGTCCTGCACGCGTACACAGCCCGCGCTGAACGCACGCTGCGCCCGCCCGAACAGCGGCTTCATCGGGGTGTCGTGCATGTAGACACCGTGCTCGTTCGGCATGTCGAGGCGCACCAATCCGAGCGCGTTCTGCGGACCCGGATCCTGGCGCAGCTTCGTCGTCACCGGATCGAATTTCGACCAATCGATCAACGAGGCGCTCACTTCCGGTCCCACGTAGCTCCCGTTCAGGACCCGGATCTGCTCCTTCGCCAGGTAATCCGGCTCCTTCACCAGACGCGGCGCAACATCGAGCTTGGCAACGCTGTCCGGCACCCGCCAGTACGGGAAGAAATTGAGCGCCCGCACCGCTGCCTTCACCACTGGCGTCTCACGTCCCGGCCGGCCAGCTATGACGCGATGGCGTTGCATCACACGCCCGCCCTCGACGGCTTCGAGCTGGAAGCCTGGCACATTGACCAGGATGTAGCGGTCTTCGAGTGGATTGCGGTTGTCGATCAGCGCCGCCAGGCGATCATAGTTGAGCTTGATCTGCGCCAGTCGCGCCTGCACCGGGACGTTCATCGCTGCGATGGTGCCGCGGTCCACGCGCCCCGACACCGCCAGCCCATGCCGCTTCTGGAAGTGCCGGACCGCCGCCTCCAACTCACCATCGAAGGTGTAGCCCTGGAAATAGCCCCGGTCCTTCAGCTCGCCCGTCGCGGCGAGACGCTTGCGTACCGTCGGGATGCGCTCGTCGTCGTCGCCCGGCCGGATCATGCGCGAGCTCGGAATGATCGGCCATCCGCCCCGGGCGGCGATCGCCTTGTACCGACCGTACGCCAGGTCGAGCGCCTTCAGCATCGCCTCGCTTCGCAGCGGCTGGTCGCCCTTCCGCAGATCGTCGAGGGGCGTTTCCTTCGCCGTCTTGCCGCTCGGCCGCCGATCGAACGACGACGTGGTCGCCGAAGATCCGAAAATCTTGTTCGCCCACTCCATCTGGGCGCGGGCTGGGCCCGCGAACGACATGGCACCCAGCGACAGCGCGACGACAAAGGCCAACGGCGAGAAGCGAGCGGCCCCTCCCCTTACGGCGTCCCCGTTCGCATCGATACGTGCCACGGCCATCCTGCCCCCGCTGCTGCTTTCATCGCCCGTCGGCTGCCCGCAACCGGCCCGCTCACGCTTGGCGGACCCGACTGCATGTGACGCGAGACCGAGGCGAATAGACGATTTTTTTGCGGCCATCGTGTGGTCATGCCTGGATTGACGCGATGTCCTACAGGGCATCACCGGTAGGCGCCATACACGCATGAGTGACAATCGGCCCTCTCCCAGGTGCATGACGTCACACCTGGACGTCGGGTAACTCAAGACCCATCATCACCCTCCATCGAGCAGCTTCCACGGAGCCAACATGACCTCAGCCGCCATCTTGACCAGCCTCGACTCCCGGGGCGTCGCCACGGTCACGTTCAACCGCCCCGAGGTCAACAACGCCTACAACGGCGATTTCATTCACGGAGTTCTCAAGGGCCTTGATGAACTCGGACGGGAGAAAGGACTTCGCGCCGTCGTGCTCAAGGGCAACGGGCGTCACTTTCAGGCTGGCGCCGACCTGAAGTGGATCAACTCCGTCAGGCCGGAAAGCCCTGAAATCAATCGCGAGGTCTCTCGTGCCACCGCGGCGGCGGTAGACCGGCTCAACCGCTGCCCCGTACCGGTCGTCGCGCTCGTCCACGGCGGTTGCTTCGGCGGGGGCACGGGCATCGTCTCGGCCTGCGACGTGGTCATCGCCGCCGATAATGCGATCTTTTCGATCTCGGAGGTCCGCTGGGGCCTGCATGCGGCTATCATCGTGCCCCACCTCAATGACGCCATCGGTGTCCGCCAGGTCCGCCGCTACGCGATCACCGGCGAGCGCTTCGACGCCGAGGAAGCACGCCGGATAGGCCTCGTCCACGAGGTCGTTCCCCTCGACAGGCTCGACGCTCGCGGCGCCGAGATCGTCGCTCAGATCCTCGAGAACGCACCGACGGCCATGGCCAAGACCAAGCAGCACATCCTCGAGAGTGCGTGGAGCGGTTTCGATCAACCGACGCTGGACGCCTTGATCGACAGCCACGCCCTCGCCCGGCAGAGCGACGAGGCCGCCGAAGGCCTCGCCTCCTTCGCCGAGAAGCGCAGTGCCGCCTGGGCCCCGAAGAAGGGCTGATGGAAAAGAAAGACCCGGCCTCGGACAATCCGAAGCCGGGTCTTCGTGCAATGACCTGGCGTGACGCTTATTCTGCCGCGCGCTTCTGCTCGAGACTGACCGGGCACTCGGCCCAGAGTTGCGAAAGTGCCATGCAGAGCCGATCCATGTCGGCATCCGTGTGCAACGGCGTCGGCGTCAGGCGCAGCCGCTCCGTGCCCTTCGGCACGGTCGGGTAATTGATGGGTTGCACGTAGATCCCGTACCGGTCGAGCAGCAGGTCTGTGACCCGCTTGCAGATGACCGGATCGCCCACCAGAACCGGGACGATGTGACTCGGGTTGTCGATCACCGGCAGGCCGGCGTTCTTCAGTCGGCGCTTCAGCGTTGCCGCCCGCTCTTGATGGCGAACCCGCTCGGCACTCGATCTCTTCAGATGCCGGATGGATGCGACTGCGCCCGCCGCGATGGCAGGCGCGAGCGACGTCGTGAAGATGAAGCCGGGCGCGTAGCTGCGAATCGCATCGACCAGATCCCGGCTGGCCGCGATGTAGCCGCCCATCACGCCGAAGCCCTTGGCCAGGGTGCCGTTGATCACATCCACCTGATTCATCACGCCGTCGCGTTCGGCAATACCGCCACCCCGCGGCCCGTACATGCCGACAGCGTGCACCTCGTCCAGATACGTCATTGCGCCGTATTTCTTGGCCAGCGCACAAATCCCTGCGATCGGCGCGATTGTGCCGTCCATCGAGTAGACGCTCTCGAACGCGATGATCTTGGCCCGATCTGTCGGCAGCGCCGCCAGCTTGCGCTCCAGATCGACGAGATCGTTGTGGGCAAACACCGTCTTCTCGCCGCCGCCATTGCGGATGCCGGCGATCATCGAAGCGTGGTTCTTCTCGTCGGAGAGAATGATCGACCCGGGCAGCAACTTCTGCAGCGTCGCGAGAGTTGTATCGTTGGCGACGAACGCCGAGGTGAAGACCAGCGCGGCTTCCTTCTGGTGAAGATCGGCCAGCTCGGACTCCAGCTCGACGTGATAATGCGTGGTCCCCGAAATGTTGCGCGTGCCACCCGACCCCGCACCGACCGTGTCGATCGCTTCATGCATTGCACCAAGCACAACCGGATGCTGGCCCATGCCGAGATAGTCGTTCGAGCACCAGACGGTCACATCCTTGACGCCCGCGCCGTCGTGACGCAGCGCCTTCGGAAAGGCACCGCGCGTGCGACAGATGTCGGCGAAGACGCGGTATCGGCCCTCGCTGTGAATGCGGGCCAATGCGTCTGCGAACACGCGCGCGTAATCCATCGTCCTGCCTCTCCACCCGATGCCCAGATCGGCCGCTCCTGGCGCCTCACGCCGACCGGTCCCGTCCTGAACAAGCTGCGTCGGCGGCTGCACACGCCTGGAGTGCCTGCCGATCGCGCGCCGCACCATACAAGCGGCCCGCACAGAATGTCACCCCGCGATGGCCCCCGTCCGCGCTATGTCGCATGCAGTGCGGGTCGAATGTTTGACGCCGCTCAAGTAACCGGGGACGCAGGCGAAACGATGGTGAAACGGCCCCGGCCTCAAGCGGCAGGGGCGCTTTCCCTCTCCCGTGTGGCCAGCGCCAGCGCGATCGTCGCCCCGGCGAGAACAAGCCCCGCGAGATCGGTAAAGCTCTCCGGAATGAGCAGCATTAACCCCGCGATGCCGATCGGTATCCGGCTCCAGGCAGCGAGCCGTCCCACGCCATAGAGATAGCCCTCGAAAGCCGCCGCCAGCAGGACCACGGCCGCCACGGCCGTCGCCGCAACCTGCACCACCTCCAGGAAAGCACCCTTGAGGATAAGGGCGGGTTGCAGCACGAACAGGACGGGCAGCAACAGCAGCAGGCACCCGATCCTGAGCGCCCGGAGCCCGACCGCCATGGCGTCCGCTTTCGCGATCGATGCCGCCGCGATCGCAGCCAGCGCGACGGGCGGCGTGATGAACGACACGATGCCCCAGTAGAACACGTAGAGATGCGCCGCCATCGGATCGATTCCGGCCTTCACCAGCGCCGGCGCAAGCACGATGGCGAGGAAGATGTAGCAGGCCGAAGCCGTCATCCCCATGCCGAGGATGAAGCTCGTGATCGCACCGGTAGCGAGCAACAGCCCGATGTTGCCGGCCGCATACTGAACGAGCTCCCGTGAGAACGAGTTCGCAACGCCCGTGATTGACATCGCACCGATGATGAGCCCGATCCCCGCGATCAACGCGATGATCTGCGCCACCGCCTGTCCGATGTCGACCACGAGGCCGGCGAACCGCAACGGCGTGAACCCGATTTGCCTGCTCCGCGCGATGGCGACGCCGATCAGGAACAGTGCCACCCAGAACGGCGCCTCACCCTCGAGCCGCCACATCAGCAGCAGCACCGTCAGCCCGACGATCGCGGCAATGTAATACCAGCCACCGATCAGCGTGCTCATGAGCGGAGGCACCTCGCTCGCTGTCACACCGCGCAACCCGTTCCGGGCCGCGAAGAAGTCGGTCTGAATGAACAGCGCGAAGTAATAGAGGATCGCCGGCAGGAACGCGGCCGTCACCACGTCGGCGTAGGGCACGTTGAGGAAGTTTGCCATGATGAAGGCGGCGGCGCCCATCACCGGCGGCATCAGCGCACCGCCCGTTGAGGCGCAGGCCTCCACGGCGCCGGCATAGGCTGCAGGGTAACCGCAGCGCTTCATCGTCGGAATGGTCAGCGTTCCAGTCGTGAGCACGTTCGAGGTCGGGCTCCCCGACAGCATGCCGAAGAACCCCGACGAGATGATCGCGACCTTCGCAGGCCCGCCTCTCGAGGTACCCATCATCGATGAGGCGAAATCCATGAAGAATGTCCCCCCGCCCGTCGTCGCCAGCACGACGCCGAAAACGAGGAAGCCGATCAGCGTATCCGCCACCACCTGCATCGGAATGCCGATGACGCTTTCGAGCCCATAGACATGCTCATTCAGCGTCTGCTGGAGGTCGAGCTGCACGCCCCAGAGAAACCCCGGCATGTATCCCGCATAGAGCGGATAGGCAGCGAACACGATGCAGAAGAAGAACAGGATCATCTCGCCACTGCGCCGCAGTCCCTCGAGGACGAGCGCGACGTAGAGGCCGGCAACGATGGTCGCATGCAACGGTCCCGCCGTATTCCAGCCGGCGTCGATGATCTCTTGCGCCCGCGCCGCGATCCAGATCGAGAGGCCGAGCAGCAGCGCGCCGAGCACCCAATCGAACCATCGCACGTTGTCCCGATGCGACCGCCGCGCCGGCATGGCGAGAAAGCCCACCGCACCGAAGATCCCGATGATCAGATAGTAGTAGGCCGTGCTGATCGGCCGGAACCCGCCCAAGCCAAGGTTGAACACCTGGTTCACCGACAGCCCGACGCCCACGACGCTCAGCACGAACGTGGCCCAGAACGCGGCGCCTGTCAGCCGGCTGGAGCGTGCCTCGGGGTCCTCCATGACAGGCGTGTCTGGAGCATCCACTTGAGTGGTCATGAAGGTCTTCCTGGCAATCGGCGATGGCTCGCGACGAGCGAAACCCGCACCGGAGAAAAGGTCTCCGGCGCGGGATCACGTCGCCCTGGGTGAGTTAGAGAGACTTCAGGATCTCAGCCCGGCGCGGCGCCCAGAGCGACGAGAGCTTCGCCGCGTCGGCGCCCTTCGCAGCCGGGTCCTTCATCAGGTCGGCCCACCCTTGCCGCAACAGGCCTTGCCGCTTCATGATACCGTCTTGCCACTTCTGGTGCTCAGCGCTCCAGATGCCCTTCTCCTTGAGGTACTTGATCGAGCCGTTGTGGAACGGTGCGTCCATCGGATAGGCGCCCGACTTCGACAACTCCCAGCGCGGCATGATCGGGCTCGCGTCCTTGTACATCTCGTAGTTGTCCGCGATGGCCTTGGTCACCGCATAGACCTCGTCGTCCTTGGCATCCGCATAGACCGTGATCATGGGATAGCGGAATCCCATCATCCACACCGGCTTGTCCTTGCTGACGCCCGCACCGAGTTCCTCGTGGAACGGCGCCACCAGCGGCAGCGCCTTCTGGAACTTGGTCCACAGGTCGGTATTGCTTTTCGGAATCTCGATCCACGAGATGCCATTGGGGCTCGCCTCGAGCTCCTTCAGCGTCACCGTATGTGGCGAAGCACCGGCCGCGTCGGCTTTGCCCTCGATCAGTGCCTTCATCGTCGCGCCGTAGCTCGGGAATTCGACGATCTGCATATCCTTCATCGACACGCCCGCCGCCTCGAGCAGCGGCTCGACCTTGGCGTTCACCGATGTGTTGGCCTTCGCGATCGCGTAGCGCTTCCCCTTGAGGTCGGCGAACGTCTTGATACCGCTGACCTTGGTCGCCACGATCGAAAGCGTGTTGACCCGGCCCAGCATGGTCCTCAGGTCCTGCGGCCCCCAGGCCGGCGAAGCATATTCGAACAGTCCCTCGGCGGCGAAGTAGACCTCGGTCGCGAGCCAGCCATGCGAGGCGCGTCGCTGCTTGAGCGGAAGAAGCCGGCCGATCGATGTCCCCGACGGTTGCAGCCGCACCCGCGCACCGTACTTCTTTCCAAGAGCATCGGCGACAGCCGACGCCTCGACATACCCGGACGCGCCGACGTCATACACGCTCCAGATCATCGTCGATGGCAGACCGGCCATGGACGACTGAGCCGCCGCCTCGCCCGGCAGCAGACTCGCGCCAAGCGCGGCGCCCATGCCACCGAGATAGCCTCTCCGACTGATTTCCATAGTTTTTCTCCGCGAGAGCGGAACCCGTCTGGTCCGCCCATGATCACCGAGCTTCGGCTCGGCGCGCGCATAGAAGCCACCGCCCCTGAAATCTGGCAAGAGCCGATTTTGCCGCTGGTATTGGTAACTTAGGGCTACTCGAGCACCGCCACGCTGACCCGCCGCGGCGCTCCCGTCGTCGCCCCCTGGCTGTCCGCGACCACGACATCGAAGCCGGCTGGATCGAGGCCGCTCCCGTCATGCACGAAAAGAACTCGCCCCGCTTCGATATCGGCCTGGGTGAACTGGATGATCGCCTTTCGGGGGGCCGCAACGAGCGCAAGGAAGCCTCGCGCGACATTGCTCACGGCATAAGTGAGCGCCGCTGCGCCATCCTCGGCGTCAGTCGCATGGAGATCCGCGGAGGTGACCGCCACCGACTGCCCCCGCTTGACCACCACTTCGAAATCCCCACCGAGTTCCGGCGGCACATTGCGTACTTCCGCCGCCAGATCTCCACCCATCGCCAGCGACAACCGGCCATAACGAACATTGCCGCGCACCGCCCCGGAAGGCCCGATGCTGATCAGGTTCCGTACACGTACCCGCCCGTCGAGGAGACCGTTGACGTCGGCCCCACCGGTATCGATGCGGCCCGTCACCATGCCGCCTGGATGGATCACCAGATGATCCGCCAAGACCGCGCCACGCACACTTCCCCAGACCTCGACGATGTCCGCGTTCTGGATCGCGCCTTCGACGGCAAGGTCCCTGCCGATCACGGCCCGCCTGCTCTCTGTCCCCACGCACTGTCCCTTCCCAAAATACAGCCCGGCCCTCCGTCCCTGAACAAGCCGACCCGACCGCTTTACCCAAGCCGGCCGTCAGGATAGACCGACCGCCCTCTATCCCGCCCCTGCGGCATCGCGCGCGAAATTGAACTTGCAACCGCGAGCGAGCAGGCGGATTCTTTCCAGCCTAGCACGACAGGACGTCCGTTGCGGGAACCAGCATCATGAACATTGCCCAGCGCCGTATCGAGCCCCGCACCGAGCACGCGTCCCCAGGCACGCCCCTCGCCACCTCCCCCGGCTACCCGTCGGTCCGAATGCGCCGCAACCGCAAGAGCGACTGGTCCCGCCGTCTCGTTGCCGAGAACCGCCTCAGCACCAGCGACCTCGTATGGCCGATCTTCCTGATCGACGGCCCCGAGCGCCGCGTGCCCGTCGCCCATATGCCGGGCGTCGACCGGGTCAACGTCGAGGAGGCCGTCGTCGAAGCGGAGAAAGCCGCCGCACTTGGCATTCCGGCCCTCGCGCCGTTTCCGAACATCGACCGGTCGCTCCGCGATCCCACCGGTTCCGAGGCCGTCAAGTCGACGAATCTGATGTGCCGGGCCGTCAGCGCCATCAAGAAGGCCGTCCCCGAGATCGGCATCATCACCGACGCCGCACTCGACCCATATACCAGCCACGGCCATGATGGCGTGCTCGACGAAGCCGGGCGCATCCTCAACGACGCCACCATCGAGATCCTCTGCCGCCAGTCGCTGGCGCTCGCCGAGGCCGGGACCGACTGCATCGCCCCGTCCGACATGATGGACGGCCGCGTCGGCGCCATCCGTCGTGCACTCGACCGCGCCGGCTTCGAGGACGTGCAAATCCTTTCTTACGCGGCCAAGTATGCTTCCGGCTTCTACGGGCCGTTCCGCGACGCCATCGGCACCAACGCCACCCTGATCGGTGACAAGCGGACCTACCAGATGGACCCCGCCAATACCGACGAGGCGATTCGCGAGGTGGCCCTCGATCTCGCCGAGGGCGCCGACATGGTGATGGTGAAGCCGGGCATGCCATATCTCGACATCATTCGGCGCGTAAAGGACACCTTCGGCGTACCCACGTTCGCCTACCAGGTGTCTGGCGAGTACGCCATGCTCGAGGCCGCTGCGCGCAATGGCTGGCTGGACGGCGACCGCGTCATGATGGAGGCCCTGCTTGGCTTCAAGCGCGCTGGTGCCGACGCCATTCTCACCTACTTCGCGCCGCGCGCCGCCGCGATCCTGAACGCCGGCGCGTAACGGCTTGGCAGGCCCCCTATCGGCGCATCAATAGGTGACCGTGACGACGATCGTGTCCGTATAGGTGCCTGGCACGGGGGTCGTCTGCGCTGGCACGCGCCCATAGACAGGGATGACGGTCGCCGAGCCCGTTCCGGTGCCGGCAATCGTATCCGTCCCGATCGTGCTCCCCCAGGGCTGCGTCCGCGCCGCGTTCCGATAGATCCCGTAGGTCACCTGGTTGGCCCCGAGCGACATCTTCCGCAGTGTCGGATTCGTGGCACCACTGTTGCCCCCGCTGAGGCCGACAGTATAAGCGGCTCCGCTCGTGCAAGTGACGGAAAGCTGACTCTGCGCGTCAACGCTCGCATCGAGCACGCCTTTGCTGCCGAAGTCGAGCGTCGTCGCCACCACCGAGCACGTACCTGTATTGCGCGCGCGGACCGTGAATGGAACCTGCGTGGCGTTGGACGTGCCGATTGCAGTGCAGTTGCCAACGGATGTGTAGGCGTAGGCGACGAGCGTATGCCCCCCCGCAAAAGACGAAACGTAAACCCCTGCCGGTTTAGTGGTCTGCCCGGCGTTGACCCGTCCGTAGGCCGTGAAGTTGCTCGTACCTGTCCCCGCTCCATTGAGGCGGAACGTGATCGTCGGTGGAGTTGGCGGCCGCCCCCAGAACAGCGAGCCCCAGACCTGGCTCATCGCGGCGTTGCGATAGATGTTGTAGTTGAGCTGTGTCGCTCCGTTGAGCATGTACCGCGGATTGCCGGTGGACGAGTTCCCACCGCTGCCGCTGCCGAAATGCGGACAGATCCGCACGCGGGCATTGGGCGTGCCCGTGCACGTCACTTGGAAAGTCACGCTTGTCGTGAATGTCGTGTTCAGCGTCAGGTCGATGTCGCCGAAATCGATGTCAGGCATCGTGAAACTGCAACTCTGTGCGCTCGCCGGCGCATTGGAGAACACAAGCGCCAAGATCAACACCAGAAGGGCCGCGATCCGCTTCATCGGCACACCACTCCCTCGACCCGGCCCTGCACGCCTGCCTTGACGTCGGCCGAGAACGTCGCCGTGCAGGCGTGCTCGCCGAGAGTGACGACGACCTCGTTATGCGCCCCCACGTCCTTCAGATACGCCTCCCCGTCGTATCCGACCACGAACGTTTCGCCGGATCCAGTGACTGTCCCTGTCGCACCGGGTGCAAGCGGCTTTCCGCGCGCATCACGCAACACCACGATCGCGGAATAGGGAGTGGGCTTGCCCTTCATCTCGACAACGACCCCGCTGCCACGCGCCGGTACGACGTTGCGGGCGACGACCGGCACCTCCCGGTCGAGCGGCACGCTCAGCGGATCGATGGAGATCTTGTTCGCCTGGTTGGCCCTCAGGCCCGGCACCAGCAAACGTCCGTCCGCCCCCGTCGTGCCGATCGGCCGGTTTTCCTGCATGACGATGACGCCCGGCACACCTGCATCCACGACCGCGAACCCGTCGTCGATCCGATTTGCGAGAAACACCCCGCCGCCGAGTGTTGCGACGGAACCCGTAACCACCACAGAACCGTAGGTCGAGCCGGCCGTCGATTGTGCACCGGCCTGCACCCTCGCCACGCTCGACGTCCAGTCCACTTGCGCACCCGTTCGCTCCGTCGCGCCGCGTGCCGCAGAGACACGCCATCCGACGCTCCCGGGTGTATTCGAGGACGACTTGACGTAGTCGGCCGAGACCCCGGTGCCCTTGTCGTCGTGCATCGCCCCGACGGTCAGGTGATGTCCGCCTCCGAGACCGATCGCAAGCCCCGCGAAAACGCCCGTCGCGCCGCCCTGGAAATCATGGAAGCCGGTCGCATAGAAAGACATCCGATCGCTCAGGCGCTGAGAATAGCTCGCTGTTGCGATCCTCTGCTCGGAGCCATCCACGTGCTCCGCAGCGATCATCGAAAGATTGAGGTTGCCACCCAGCATCTGCAGAGGGCGCCCGAACGAAACGAAATTGAGCGACTTCAGGTGGCTTGCGGTGATGAGCGGGTAGCCAGCCGCGAAACCGTCGCTATCTGCGGTGATGTCGGCAAGATCCAGGTAGTCGCCGAACGTCCATTGGCTCTGCGCGCTGACCGACCACCCGAACAGCTGCGTCTCGAGGCTCGCGTGGACCTTTCCGCCCGCGCTGCCGTCTCGCACGCTGCCGGAGAGCGCCGCTGAAACGACAGCGAAACGTCCTACTCCGACCGATGCCCCGACACCACCGTTGACCAGCCCGTCGCCGCCTTCCGCATGCGCCTCCAGCGTCACCCGGTCACTGACGCCGAAGCGCCCGCTGGCACTGACGATCGGATGCTCCGAGTAGTCGCTGGACAGCACCCCGTAGTTGCGTCTCGCAACGCCCGCTTCGAAGGAATAATCATAGAGACCCGATGCCAGAAGCGATGCCGAGGCGAAGAACGCCTGCTCGCTCGTGGTCTCGCGCCCGGCTGAGTCCCGGACCACGACCCGGGCCGTTCCGGCCCCCGAGACAACCGGAAGGTTCATGACGCTGAACGGACCTGCAGGCACCGCTTGGCTGAAACTCCTCACGTTGTTGACGTAAATGTCGACCGTCGAGGGGACAGCGGCGCTCCCGCTCATGACGGGCAACGGGGCCGTGATCAAATCCGGTCTCAGATCGAAGCTGCGTTGCACCTGCACGCCTGCCATGCGGATCGGCCGGGTCCAGGGCAACGCGCCATTCACATGGTCGCCGAACCGCCACCGCATCAGCCGATCAGGGTTTTCCGCCGTCCATGCGCTGTCGAGTCTGATCACGCCCTCCCCGTCGTCGACAGCCCCCGTCCGGCCGATGACGCCGGTCTCGAGTGCACCATGAGGCGTGAACACCCGCCCTTCGAGATGGGCCGCCAAGGCCGCCGAATCCCGAAAGCCCTGGAATCGGAATCGTCGCAGATCATCGTCGACGACCGTACCGACGAGCGCGTAATTCAGCACTCCGCCGAATCCGGTCTCCGCTACCAGCCTATTGCCGCTGCCCACGCGGGCATCGAGGACATGCGGTTTCAAGCGATCCGCGCCGACCGAGATTTCGACTACCTGCCGGCCCCGGTCGTAGCGGTAGGTCAGCCCCGGAATGTCAGCGAGCGCGACCTCACCCCTCTCCCGCAACGCTTCGGGTAACAGGAGCCCGAGCTCGCTGAGTTCGCTCGGCGTAGACGCTAACCCCTTGGCTGTCTCCGAGAACCCGCCGATAAGGTTCGAAGCATGCCCATTGACGAAGACTTCGAGTTGCAAGGGCAAGCCCGTAGCCAAACCCCGCCCGGGCGCACCGAACACGGCCGCAACAACCGCCAGCCATAGTGTCAGGTGCCGGTGGACCCTAAGGTGCCACCGCTTGGCCGTGGATCGGCCCCACATCACCGTTGCCAGTGATCAGCACCCTAGATCCGGAGCTGACCTTTCCCGCAGGAATTTTCCACGTGGCAGTCGAATTCCCGAGGACGTACCCCACCAACCCCCTTCGAGCGGCCAGCATTTCGCCTCCGCTATTCCGCAGCACCAATTCCGACACCCTCACTCGGCGGGCACCGGTATTGACCGCGGTGACGACAACTGCACCCTTCTCCGCACGCACTTTCCAGTCGAGGCGTGGCGCGGCGCCAGCGGGCGAGCCGAAGAATACCGGCACCGAGTAGCGCATCACGAAGTTGACCCCACTGGTCCTGCGCTCTGACTTGTCCGGCAGCTCGTCAACGATCAGGCGATAGCTCGCCTCCCGGGCCGGCTTGCTGCGATCGACCCGTACGATCCGCACCACCTGCTCTCCGCCGGGCGGAATGCTGGCGAACGGCGGGCTGGCGACGATCGCGCGTGTCGGCTCCAGCACGTCCTGCCCTTCGCTCTGGCGCCACCCGAACAAGCGGATCTGCGCGTTGATCGGCGTCGCGCCCTTGTTACGAAGCACGAGCTTTTCCGCAGCGCTACTCTCACCCGCGTCGATCAAGACAGGGCTGACCTGCAACGTCGCTGCTTGTGAGGAAGTGCCGAGGGCGCACGTCAGTGCTGCCACACACATCCACGCTATTGCGCGTTTCATGGTCGCCCTCCTATGGCTCGGGCAGCACCGGCAGAGATCAATACTCCACCGTCACGGTTACTGTGTCGGTATAGGTTGCCGGCGCAGGCGTCGCTTGCGGCGCAACCCGGCCATAGACCGTGTGCGTCTGCACCGAACCGTTGCCGGTGGCGGAGACGGTGTCCGTGCCGTTCGTCTGGCCCCAGTTCTGCGAGCGGCCGGCGTCCTTGTACATCTGATAGGCGACGGTCGCGCTGCCGCTCGTCATCAGCCGGGTGGCGATGCTGCCACCCGAAGTGGACCCCGCATTCAGTTGCACGTTGTAAGGCGTCGTGTTCGTGCACTGCACACCGATGTCAGCTGTCGCATCGACATTGGCATCGAGCACGCCGTGCGATCCGAAATCGAGATCCTGTGTCGACTGCACCTTGCATTCGGCCACGATCACGATCTTCGACTGGAACGTATTTGTCGCCGTTGCGGCCATGACTGCACTGGCGCTTGTGGTGAGCAAGGCCACCGCTGACATCCACACCAGGCGCGAAATTCCGAGCATCGTCTTCCCCCAAATCAATCCTTATGCGCACGGTACCTGATTCTCGCGAAAATTGCATCGCAAGCTGACGGTCCCCGTTGCCCCCATCATGACCGGTCTCGCCGACCCACCGTGCGGATCCGCCCCCGCCCCCGAAATTCACGTTGTGCCGGCACTTGATGCCGAACCGTGATCTCCATAAGTTGTCCTACTCGGGACGCTTCGCGCTGCAGCAAGCGTCCTTCATTTTGCACCAGGGGTGAAGGCCGGCATGTCGGAGCAACAGAAGAACTTCCCTGAGTTCTATGTCACGGCTCCCCAGGCATGCCCGTATTTGCCCGGACGCAATGAGCGCAAGCTCTTCACCCACCTGACGCACGACAAGCCCCGCGCGCTGGTCGACAGCCTGCTGCGCGGCGGTTTCCGTCGCAGCCAGAACATCGCCTACATGCCCTACTGCGAGGGCTGCCAGGCTTGCGTTTCTATTCGCGTCGTCGTCGACGAGTTCGAGTCGAGCCGATCTTTCCGCCGCGTGATCGCCCGCAACGCCGACGTCTCCGCACGTCGCGTTGCAGCCGTACCCACCTCCGAGCAATACAGCTTGTTCCGCGGCTACATCGACCAGCGTCACGGCGATGGCGGCATGGCTGACATGACGGTGCTCGACTATGCCATGATGGTCGAGGACTCGATCATCGACACGTTCCTTACCGAGTATCGCGTTCCCGACGATCGAGCGCCGGGCACCACCGATCGTTCTGCGCACGGCTCTCTGAAAGGTATCGCCCTGTGCGACCGCCTTTCGGACGGCATCTCCATGGTCTACAGCTTCTATGACACCGACGACGAGAGCCGCAGCCTCGGCACGTACATGATCCTCGAGCAGATCGCCGAGGCGCGACGACTGGGCTTGCCCTACCTCTACCTCGGCTATTGGATCGAAGGCTCGCGCAAGATGGCCTACAAGCGCCGGTTCGGACCGCAGGAACGACTTGGTCCGAACGGCTGGCATCGTATCGACTGAAAGCCGGCCGAGGCTCCCTGTCTGCTGCCCACGAGAGAATGAGCGCCATGATCGCCGCCGCTAGGTCGCGCGCGCCTGACAGTCAACTCGCATGACCACCTTCATCTCCGACCTTCTCTCGGGCATGCCGCCGGAGATGCTGGGGTTGCGGATGGGCCTCGTCGCTCTCTTTGTCGTGTTGGTTGCTCTGATAGCGGAGCGCCTCGGCCCCTTCCTGGGCGCCATGGTGGCCTCGCTTCCTCTCTACACCGGACCGGTCTACCTGCTGCTCGCCCTGGAGCATGATGCAGCCTACATCGGCGCCGCGACAGTCACCTCGGTCGCGATCTGCGGCGCAAATCCCGTATTCGTTCTCATCTACGCCTTGCTTGCGCGCCGGCACGGCGCCCTGCTTTCGCTGGCCGGTGGCCTCGCCGCCTGGACAGCCTGTGGCGTCTATGTACAGTCCCGCGAGTGGTCACTTGTTGAGGCGCTGCTGTTTGTCGCCCCGATCTACACCGTGGCGCTCTGGCTCGCCCGCAGCTTCACGCGCGGCGTGGCCATCCGCCGTGCCGAGCGGCGCTGGACCGACCTCGTGCAGCGGGCCGTGTTCGTGGCACTGCTCACGGGCGTCGTGATTGTCGCGAGCCGCCACGTCCCGCCCGAGGTCACAGGAATCCTCTCGGTGACGCCGATCCTCACGACCAGCCTCGTCCTCGTGATGCACCCCCGCGTCGGCGGGCCGGCAACGGCGGCGCTTCTTGCCCATACGCTCGGTGGGCTCGTCGGCATGGTCATCGCGTTCGCCGCCGTAAGCCTGGCGCTGCCACAGATCGGCGTCTGGCCGGCGCTCGGCCTGGGTCTCTCGATCACACTCGTCTGGAACGTCATGCTGATCGCGGTACGCAGCCTCGCGGCGCGTCTACGCCGCCCCGCAGCAGGCTATTGAGCCAGCGCCGCACCCACCCGCTCGAACATGTAGGCCCATTTCGCCTTCTGCACCGCGACCAGCTTCGCCATGGACTGGCGAACTTCCTCGAGACGCCCGCAATCGGGCGACGCCGCGCTCGTCCCTTCGGCCCCCAGTTGCTCGATCCGCGCCAGGAAAGCGGCAGCCTCGTCGTCGAATGCCGCGATTTTCTGATCCTGCACGATCGGAGCCGCCTCCGCGAGAAACTGATCGTGAGTCCACCCCTTCTTGGCCTTGAGTTGCCGAAGCTTGGCCTGGAAAACCGGCTTGTTGTCTCGGTTGAGCGCGCGGAGGGCCTGCGCCGCCTCAGCGACCGCCGTCTCGAAATCCGCTCGCGAGCAGGCCTGCGCGTTCGCCGCCAAAGGGGCGCCCGTCCACAGCGCAGCAACCAGCGCCACGACCCCGAGCCTCGACGACAACATCTCTCCCCCGGCTGCTAATTCCGGTTGAACCTACATGCCGTGCCGAGCCCACCCGAACAAGATGGTACGGCTCTCTCCCGGCGAACTTATCCCCGCTCCTCTTGGTCGTGGGATCATGTGCTCGATCCGCAATTTGGAACCGAGCATGCCCATCCGCCTCAAGTCCCACGAGACCCACCCCCGCTCCCACGCCGCGGTCCGCCCCGCGCACAACCAACCTTATGACCGCCTGCGCGACCTCCCCCGCCTCCTGCCCATGTGGCCGCACGAGATTGCCGCTCTGACGCCGGAGACCCACCACCGCCTCATCCAGCGCCTCCGCCGCGCCCTGCGCGAGGAGCGCCGGCGGGGCATCGCGGGATGCTGGACGTACGATCTTGCCCGGCATGCGCGCCTCTATAGGGCCTTGCAAGCGGAGATTGCTACGCTCCCGCCACCTTTGTCCTCGTGGGCCGCGCGCGCCTTTTCGAATGCGCAGACCTCGACGCACCCGCCCAGCCGCATGGACCGCGGCACCGGGCACCGGCACCGCGCCTGGCCCGCCCTCACTCGCGACGCGTGCCCAGCCCCATCTTCTTCGCCAGTTGCGACCGTGCGGCCGCATAGTTCGGTGCAACCATTGGGTAGTCATGCGGCAACTGCCACTTGGCCCGGTACTCCTCGGGCGACATCTTGTAATGTGTCCGCAGATGACGCTTCAGCGACTTGAACTTCTTTCCGTCCTCGAGACAAACGATGTAATCGGGCGTCACCGACTTTTTCACCGGCACTGCGGGTTTCAATTCATCCCGCTCGCCCACCTCGATAGTGCCACAGGCCCTGACGAGCGCCTGATGCACTTCTCCGATCAGCGTCGGCAAATCGCCGCTCGCCAGGGAATTCTTGCTCACGTAGGCGGCCACGATCTCGGCAGTCAGCCCGATCAGGTCGCCTCGCTCCTCGTCCTCCATGACAACCTCCTGTGCGAGCCTCGAAATCCAAGAAGAGAAGCACCCGATTTCTATGCGCCACCGAGCCGATCTTCTTCACTTGAAGACCATCCCTCCAGAACGACAGTAATTTTCCGTCTCTCGGCCAATCTAGACAAATCTAATGGCCCCACACAGCTCTGTCATCGAGAAACAAGACTTGACGTTCCGCCATCATGCCCCCCCCACGAACAACCCAAAAACGAATGGCTTGCCGCGATTGGCGGAATGCCCCCGCACCGTGGTAGCAATCATCGCGAAGAGCGGTCGACACCCGCAGCCGCGCCGTCGCCCCGCCCAGTGAGCCCTCCGCACGGAAACGAACGTCATGCCGAATGCGAACACTTCGCAGCCTCTGCCACCCAGAGCCGAGCGCCGGCCGGTCACGAGCGCCCACCACGGCACGCCCCTCGTCGACGAGTACGGCTGGCTGCGCGCCCCGAACTGGCAGGACGTGATGCGCGATCCATCCGTTCTCGACCCCGCCATTCGAGCTCATCTCGAGGCTGAGAACGCATACACCGAAGCGAGACTCGCACACACCAAGCCGCTGCAGACGGCTCTGTTCGAGGAGATGAAGGCGCGCATCAAGGAGGACGACACCTCCGTGCCCTCGCCCGACGGTCCCTACGAGTACCAGGTCGGCTACGTCGTCGGCGGTCAGTATCCTCGCCTGCTGCGCCGTCCGCGGGGCGGCAACGAAGGCTCGGAGACCGTTCTGCTCGATGGTAATGCCGAGGCCCAGGGCAAGGCCTACTGGCAACTTGGTGGTGGTAGCCACAGCCACGACCACAGGCTGATGGCCTATGCCGTCGACGACAAGGGCTCAGAGCTCTTTACCGTCCGCATCCGAGACCTTGCCACCGGCAAGGACCTCGACGACTGCATTCCCGACACCCGCGGCGGGGTGGTCTGGGCCCGCGACGGCAAGACGTTCTTCTACGTGCGCCTCGACGACAATCACCGTCCGCTCTACGTCTACCGCCACACGGTCGGCACGCCCGCCGAGAGCGACGTCCTCGTCTACGAGGAGAAGAACGCTGGCTTCTACGTCGGTGTCGGCGCCACCCAGTCGGGCCGCTACATTCTCGTCGACGCTCACGACCACCAGACGAGCGAGATCTACCTGATCGACGCCGAGCGGCCCGCCGATCCCATGCGTCTCGTCGCCCCCCGCCGCCACGGCCACGAGTACGCAGTCGAGCATCACGGAGATCTTCTCTACATCACCACGAACTCCGGTGGCGCCGAGGACTTCCGCATCGTGACGGCCCCGGCCGAACGCCCGTCCGAGGAGAACTGGCGTGAATTGGTCCCACACAAGCCTGGCCGCCTGATCATCGATACCGTGCTCTACGCGGGCCACCTCGTTCGCCTGGAGCGCGAGGAAAGCCTGCCCCGCATCATCGTCCGCCAGCTCTCGGACGGCACGGAGCACCAGATCGCCTTCGACGAGGAGGCCTACAGCCTGGGTCTCAGCCATGGCTACGAGTTCGATACGACGACGATACGGTTCACCTACTCTTCGATGACGACTCCGGCCGAGACCTACGACTACGAGATGACAAGCCGCTCTCGTACGCTCAGAAAGCGCCAGGAGGTACCGTCCGGCCACGATCCCGCGGATTACGTTACGCGGCGAGTCCTCGCGCCCGCCCCCGATGGCGAGCTTGTCCCCGTCTCGCTCCTCTATCGCAAGTCGACGCCCCTGGATGGCACTGCCCCCGTGCTGCTCTACGGCTATGGCGCCTACGGCATTCCGATCCCGGCCTCGTTCTCAACGACCCGCCTGTCCCTGGTCGACCGCGGCTTCATCTACGCCATCGCCCACATCCGCGGCGGCAAGGACAAAGGTTACCGCTGGTACACAGGCGGCAAGCTCGAGAAGAAGATCAACACGTTCACCGACTTCATCGCAGCCGGAGAGCACCTCGTCTCTCTCGGCCTCACGACACGCGGCAGAATTGTGGCCAACGGCGGCTCAGCCGGCGGCATGCTGATGGGCGCCGTCGCCAACATGGCCCCCGACCTTTTTCTCGGCATCATCGCTGACGTTCCGTTCGTCGACGTTTTGAACACCATGCTCGATGCGAGCCTGCCGTTGACACCACCGGAATGGCCCGAATGGGGCAACCCGATCACGAGCGAGGAGGACTTCAAACGCATCCTCTCCTACTCGCCTTACGAGAACGTCGAGGCGAAGCCGTACCCCCACATCTTCGCCTACGGTGGCTTGACCGACCCGCGCGTCACCTACTGGGAGCCGGCCAAATGGATCGCGCGCCTGCGCGAGCGCAACACGAGCGGCAACCTGGTTCTCCTGCAGATCAACATGGAAGCGGGGCATGGCGGTGCCTCTGGACGCTTCGAGGCCCTGAAGGAGGTCGCCCTCGACTACGCTTTCGCTCTCGAGATCGCCGGCAAGACGTCTCCGGTTGCATAGTCTTCACGGAGAGCTCGTCGTGACCAATCCCCCACGCCAGCACACTGCCGAGCACCGAACCGTGGTTCTGGGGCGGACGCTGAATGGGTCCCTTGACCGCATCTACGCCGCGGTTTCCGAGCCCCTTGAGCGCGCACGCATCGGCGCCGCCGGAGACGGCTGCGTGCTCCTCCTCGATGAAAGCGATTTTCGGGTCGGCGGCAGGGATGCCTTCCGGTTCGGCCCGAAGGGCAACCCCCGTTTTCATGGAGAGGCCATCTATCATCAGATCGTGCCCCGCGCGCTCGTCGTAGCCACCGAGGTCGTTCATGCTGGAGACCATTGCGTGTCCGTCACGCTGACGACGCTCGCCTTGCTGCGGAAGGGCGAGGACACGGATCTGAAGCTCACAGCCCAGGTGCTGGCACTCTGTGATGATCCGGATCTCATCGACGAGGCAGGGGCCCGCCACCAGGCCTGGATCGAGACCCTCGCAGAGCATTTCGGCGCCGCGCCCGAGAAGCGCCGCAGGCCCTTCTTGCGTCGTTGATCCACGCCCGACCTGGCCCCACACCGACCCAAACGGGATTGTGCTCGCCGTTAAGCTGCACTAAGTGCACGCGTTGTGCGGACTGTCGCAGAAGCGTTGTCTTCGCCTGACACCGTTGGAAGCAGCCCCTCAGCTCTGGGAGATCGACTTGGACAGTGTTCTCATTATCGGTGCGGGTGCCGCCGGCTCTGTGACCGCGCAGAAGTGCGCCATGAACCGCGACGTCTTCAAGAAGATCCACCTCGCCTCACGCCGGATCGCGAGTTGTGAGGCAGTCGCAAAGCGTTGCGTCACGCCGATCGAGATAAGCCAGGTGGACGCCGACGACGTGAAGGCCACCGTAGCGCTGATCAATCGGGTCAAGCCAGACCTCGTGATCAACATGGCGCTGCCCTATCAGGACCTCCCCATCATGGATGCCTGCCTCGAGACCGGCGTCCACTACATGGACACGGCCAACTACGAGCCGCGCGATGTCGCCAAGTTCGAGTATTCCTGGCAGTGGGCCTATCAGGACCGCTTCAAGGACAAGGGGATCATGGCGATCCTCGGCTGCGGCTTCGATCCTGGCCAGTCGAATATCTACTGCGCCTACGCGCAGGAATTCCTGTTCGACGAGATCGAGACGATCGACATCATCGACTGCAACGACGGCAGCCACGGCAAGGCGTTCGCGACCAACTTCAATCCGGAGATCAACCTCCGCGAGGTGACGCAACGCGGGAAATACTGGAAGAACGGTCAGTGGATCGACATCGATCCGCTTTCCATCGCCGCTATGATCGACTATCCGGAGGTCGGCCCGAGGAAGAGCTACCTCATCTATCACGAGGAGGAGGAAAGCCTCGTCCAGAACATCAAGGGCCTGAAGCAGATCCGCTTCTGGATGACCTTCTCCGACAACTACATCAAGCATCTGGAAGTGCTCCAGAACGTCGGCATGACGCGGATCGATCCCGTCATGTACAAGGGCACGCCCGTCATCCCGATGGAGTTCCTGAAGGAGCTGCTGCCGGCTCCCTCGTCCCTCGGCGAGAACTACTCGGGGCGCACGTCCATCGGCTGCATTTTCGTCGGCAAGAAGGGCGGCAAGCAGAAGCGGGCCATCATCTATAACGTCTGCGACCACGCCGATTGCTACAAGGAGACGGGCGCGCAAGCCGTGTCCTACACCACGGGCGTGCCGCCGGTCGTTGGCGCAATGATGCTCTTCAACGGCGCCTGGAAGAAGCCCGGCGGGGTCTACAACGTCGAGCAGCTGCCCTCGAAGCCCTTCATGGATGAGATCGGCAAGCAGGGCCTCCCCTGGCATATGAAGGAGATCACCGAAGAGAGCCAGGCTGAACTCTTCGCTGTGAGGACGTGATGCCTTCGACCATCCTTTGGTTTGCCACCGACGATTTCGAGGACAGCGACGAGGATCGGGACGCGCGCATCAACGAGGAGATCGGTGGTGCCGCGCTCGCCAAGTGGCTGTCGGCGGAGTTGCAGACGAAGGGACTCACGGCGTCAGCGCCGTGGGCCGAGGACCACGGCTGGGAGTTCGACGTCCGCGACGGCGCTGACACCTACCTGATTGTGTGCACTATAGAGGACGGGCAGGATGGCGACCGCGAGGCCTGCGTGCAGGTCCACAAGGGCAAGCCCGGCCGCGACAGCCTCGATGCCTCCGACCCCCTCCTGCGCCAGATCACGGTCTTGCTCGAAGGCCGAGGCGCCGCGCCGCGGATCGAGTGAGAACCCGCAACCTCTGCATCCGCACGCGAAGGGACAGGGAGATCACCCTTCAACATGACCCCGGCCGGTGCCATATAGCGGCATTCGTTGCGGCCGCTGGCCAATGCACGCCGGAGACCTCCCGCCTATGGTACCCAAGCTGCCAGCCGATATCCGCACCCCCGCCTACGTCCTCGACGTGGCGGCCCTGAAGCGGAATCTCACGACCGTCCGGCGCATCCGTCAGGAGGCGGGCTGCAAGGTGCTGCTCGCCACAAAGGCCTGGGCCATGCCGGCGGCATTCCCCCTCATGCGCGACTGCCTCGACGGCACCACGGCCTCCGGCGAGTACGAGGCACGGCTCGGGCGTGAGGAGTTCGGCAAGGAGGTCCACGTCTACGCCCCGGCCTACGCGCCGGGCGAGGTCGAGCGCTTGACGCAAATTGCCGACCACATCTACTTCAACTCCCCGTCGCAGCTCGCCGCCTACCTGCCTGTTGCCAAGTCAGCCGGCAGGAAGATCGGCATCCGCGTCAATCCCGGCTACTCGAACGCGACGCTCGGCGGCGCCCTCTACGACCCCTGCGCGCCGGGCTCCCGCTTCGGCACCACGCGCGCCGAGCTCGACGGCCTCCCCTGGGACGAGATCGACATCCTGCACACGCACGCCCTCTGCGAGAGCCTGGCGGACGGGTCGGTCGGCTTGATCGAGCATGTCGCAACCACGCTCGGCACCTACGTCCGCCGCGCCAAAGCCGTGAACTTCGGCGGCGGCCACTTCGTCAACAAGCCGGGCTACGACGTCGACGCTCTCATCCGAGCCATCCAGGGGTTTCGCCGCGAGTTCGGCGTCGAGGTCATCCTGGAGCCCGGCGCCGGCATCGTCGTGGATACCGGTTGGCTCATCGCCACCGTGCTCGACATCCACTGGAACGAGAAGCCGATCGCCATCCTCGACACGTCCGCCTCGACCCACATGCCCGACGTACTCGAGGTGCCCTACAGGCCGGCAATCATCGGGGCGTCCGAGCCGGGCGAGAAGGCCCACACCTACATCCTCGGCGGCAAGACCTGCATGACCGGCGACATCATCGGTGAGTACGCGTTCGACCGGCCGCTCGCGCCCGGCGACCGGCTGATCTTCACGGACATGATGCAGTACAGCTTCGTCAAGAACACCACGTTCAACGGCACGCCGCTCCCGGACATGGCCATGCTCGAGGAAGACGGCACCTACCGCGTGCTGCGCTCCTTCGGATACGACGAGTTTCGCCGGCGCCTGGGCTGACGCCCCCAACGCCTCAGCGCTGCAAAACGTAGGATCCGGGCGCCGGACCAAGATCGTGCAGCAATCCAGCCGCCACGCGTTCGTCTCGCGCCGGCACCCTTCCCGTCGATCGTTTCGCAAGCCAGTCCGCCCACGCCGGCCACCACGAGCCCTCGTGCACCTCGGCCCGCGCCGCCCAGGTGTCGGGATCATGATAACGGTCGAGCGGCTTTCTCATCCCCAGCCGATAATGACGATGCTTGTGCCCCGGCTCCGACACGATCCCGGCGTTGTGCCCGCCGTTGGTCAGCGCGAACGTCATCTCGTTGTCCGTGAAAAGGTGCGCCTTGTAGACCGATCGCCACGGCGCGATGTGGTCGCTTTCCGTGCCGACGACGAACATCGGCACCTCGATATCCTTCAGCGCGATGACACGGCCCTCGACGGCGAAGCGCCCCGCCGTCAGCCGATTCTCCAGGAACAGGCCGCGCAGGTACTGCGAATGCATCTTGTACGGCATGCGCGTCAGGTCCTCGCTCCAGGCCTGGATGTCGAACACTTCCGCCCGCTCGCCGAGCACGTACTCCTTGATGATGCGCGACCAGACCAGCTCGTTCGAGCGTAAGAGCTGGAAGGCGCCCGACATCTGCCGCCCCCGCAGCACGCCCTGCGCCCACATCATGTCTTCGAGGAACGTGATCTGGCTCTCGTCGACGAAGAGCATCAGTTCTCCCGCCTCGCTGAAGTCGGTCTGCGCCGCCAGCAGCGTCAGGGAAGCGAGTCGAGCGTCCCCATCGCGCGCCATCGTCGCCGCAGCGATGGAAGCGATCGTTCCCCCGAGACAGTAGCCGGTGAGGTGGATGCGCGTGTCGCGCTCGGCACTGGTGACGGCATCCATCGCAGCCATGACTGCCCGGCGATAGTCGTCGAGCGTCACGTCGCGCTGCTCGGGCCCCGGATTGAGCCACGACATCATGAAGACCGTGTGCCCTCGTTCGACCAGGAAGCGCACCAGCGAGTTCTCCGGGCGCAAGTCGAGAATATAGTACTTCATGATCCAGGCCGGCACGATAAGCACCGGCTCGCGATGCACCTCGCCCGTCGACGGGCCGTACTGGATAAGCTCGAACAAGTGGTTGCGGTAGACCACGCTCCCCGGCGTGACGGCGAGATCCTTCCCCACCTTCAGTTGGCTCGCGCTGCGTGGCGGTTGCCCCGCGATCTCTCTCGAGAAGTCGTCGACGAGGTTCAGCAAGCCACGCCGCAGATTGTCTCCGCCTTCTGCCAGAGTGCGTTCCGCAATCACGGGATTGGTCAGCGGACAGTTCGTCGGGGAGACGACGTCGAGCGCCTGGCTCGCCATGAACGCGACGCGATCCGCATGCTTCGGCGCCATCCCTGGAATCTGCGAGGTCGCAAGTCCGAACCACTCCTCGAGCGCCAGATAGCTCTGCACGGCGAGGCACGCCGGAAGCTCGTGCCACGCCGGCGCATCGAAACGATGGTCACCGTGGCGCGGGCGAAACGGCGGCTCGACGGGCGAACCCGCCGCACAACCTGCCGCGAAGCGGGCAAGTTTGGCTTGGTTGGCTAGCCCCGCATAGCACAGGTCCATCACCCGGCCGGGCGACCGCATGAGATGCAATGACCAGTCGAACCAAGCGGCCCCGATCGCATGCGGTGATAGCCCCAGCGTGAGACGTGCCGTGCTAGCCCTGAGAAAGCGATCGACGTAGTCGAATTGCAGCTCGTAGTCGCCTTGCGGCTTGATCGACACGCCGTCACCGATAACCGGCGGCACCCTTGATCCCCGTTGGGTCTCCTGCGCCATTCGCTCCGGAGCCTCGTGGCCGTTGTGCACGACCGCCCGAGCATCGTCGATACGGCGAACAGAGGGTGGCATCGCACCTCTTCCTTTCTGCAACGCAAGGCTCGCTTCGCAAGTTCGGCGCGTGCTCAAGCTCCCTTGCGTCCCTTGACCATGCGACCGACCGCGAGAGTGGCAATCGCCATTCCCACAAAATCATGACAGGCTCTCGACGAGACCGCCTGATCCACGTCAGTCGGTCATCTGCCGGAAGCCCGCGCGGCGCGCGGACGAGTGCAACGCAGCCGCCCCGCTGAGTTGCACAGCCCTCCGCAAGCCCCTCCAGCAACACGCGATTGCCGACACAGGGGAAGCGTGGTAGCCGTCGATCAACAATCAATGACCATAGGGCCTGGGGAGGATTCCGGAGTGAAACGCGGCTGGATTGTCGCGAGTTTGGTTTTTCTCGCGTTGTTTTGTGCCACGATCTGGCAATCTGTCTCGCTTCCGCTTCTCGACGAGCTCGGTCCGGGGCCCGGCTTCTTCCCGCTTTGGTTGGCGGGCATCGGCGCAGTGCTCAGCTTGCTGCTCGTGATCGAGACGGCGCGCGCCCCCGATCCATCCCCTGGTGAAGCACTGATCCCGGCCTCGGACGCACTCTTTCGCGTGGCTTCCGTCGTGGTCATGCTCGCTGTTGGCGCCGCACTGCTCGACTGGCTCGGATGGCGGCTCACCGCCCTCATTGTCACAGCCGTGCTTCTACCGGCCCTCGGCGCACGGTCTCCGATCGCAATAGCCGCCTTCGTCCTCGCGGCGAGCTTCGGCGTGTTCCACGTATTCTACTATTGGCTCAAGGTGCCGCTGCCCATCGGCACGTTTGGCATCTAGGGGACGCGCCACATGGAAACCCTCGATCATCTGCTCGCAGGCTTCGCTGCTGCGCTCAGCTTCCAGAACCTCGCCTTTGCGCTCGCGGGCTGCATCTTCGGCACGCTCGTCGGCGTTCTTCCCGGCGTCGGGCCTGCCGCCGGCACGGCCATCCTGATCCCGCTCACCTTCAATCTGGATCCGGCCGGCGCCATCATCATGCTGTCGGCCATCTACTACGGCGCCATGTACGGCGGCACCATCACGTCTGTGCTGCTCAATGTGCCCGGTGAGGCGGCCTCCGTCATAACGTGTATCGAAGGCTACCAGATGGCCCGCAAGGGCCGCGGCGGTGCGGCCCTCGGCATCGCGGCCATCGGCTCCTTCATCGGCGGCACAGTCGCCGTCATCGCCCTCGTCGTCGTTGCGGCACCACTCGCCGCTCTTGCCTTGAAATTCGGGCCGCCCGAGTTCTTCGCACTGATGCTGTTCGGCCTCTGCCTGGTCACGGGCCTAGCCGGACGTTCGCTCATCGCCGGCATCCTGATGACTGTCGCCGGCCTCCTCATCGCAATGATCGGCATCGATCCAACCCGAGGTGCGCCACGCTTCACCTTCGGCATGCCCGAGCTCTACGACGGCCTCGGCTTCATTCCCGTCGTCATGGGCCTGTTCGGCATAGGCGAGATCCTGGCCACGGCCGAGAAGCCCTATCGGGAGATCGTCCGAACGAACCTGCGCGACGTGATGCCCAACGCCGAGGAGTGGAAAGCATCGATGGGCGCCATCTGGCGCGGTACCGGTATCGGCTTCTTCCTCGGCCTAATTCCCGGCGTCGGCTCGATCATCCCGACGTTCATGTCCTACATCCTCGAGAAGCGCATCTCGAAGCATCCGGAGAAATTCGGCACAGGACTGATCGAGGGCGTCGCGGGACCCGAGACGGCGAACAACTCCTACGCCAACGCCGCGATGGTGCCGCTCCTCACACTCGGCATCCCATCATCCCCGACCATCGCGGTGCTGATGGGCGCCTTCATCATCAACGGCTTGACGCCCGGTCCGTTCCTGTTCACCGAGAAGCCCGTGCTGGTCTGGACGATCATTGCCTCGTTCTTCATCGGCAACGTGATCCTGCTCATCTTGAACCTCCCGCTCGTCGGCCTTTGGGCCAAGATCCTGGAGGTGCCCTACCAATACATTTGCGTTGGAACCGTGCTGTTCTGCATGATCGGGGCCTACTCCATCAATTCGAGTGTCTTCGACATCTGGGTCATGCTCGGCTTCGGCGTCATCGGCTATCTCTTGCGCAAGCTCGACTTTCCGCTGGCGCCTGCCGTGCTTGGCCTCATACTCGGCCCTCAGCTCGAGAAGTCATTGCGCACATCCCTCGAAATGTCCGCCGGCGATTTCTCGATCTTCTTCACCCGGCCCATTACGGTCGTCCTGCTCGTCCTCTCTGCCCTGGTGCTGCTCGTATCGGCCCTCAATCTCGCGCCGTCGCAGCTTCGAGAGGCTTCGGAGGACTGAGAAGCCCCAGCCGAAAGACCAACGAACCGCACAACAAGGGAGATCGAAACACATGCTCAAGAAGATGATCGGTGCCACCCTGGCACTGGCACTCGGCGCCACCGCCGCGCTCGCGCAGTCCTACCCGAACCGCGCCGTAAACCTGATGGTCGCCTTCCCGCCCGGCGGCTCGACCGACATCGGCGCGCGCATCGTGGCGAGCATTGCAGAGAAGCTGATCGGCCAGCCGATGGTCGTCGTCAACAAGGGCGGCGCCGGCGGACAGGTCGGCTGGACCGATCTCTCGCGCCAGAAACCCGACGGCTACAACATCGGCTTCCTCAATCTGCCGGCAACCAACACGGCTTACCTCGATCCGCAGCGCCAGGCGATCTTCAACGAGAAGAGTTTCACACCCATCATCAACCAGGTGCTGGATCCCGGCGTCGTCTGGGTATCCGCCTCCAGCCCGTACAAGTCCCTGAAGGACGTCATAGATGCCGCCAAGGCGAAGCCTGGTGAAGTCCGTGCGGCAACCACCGGCATCCTGTCCGACGACCATCTGGCGATCCTGATGCTCGAGGAGGCCGTTCCCGGCATGAAGTTCCGCATCGTCCACCTCGTCGGCGGCGCGGCGCAGATGAAGGAGACGCTCGGCGGCAACGTCGATGTGTCCTTCGACAACGTCGGATCGATCGTGAAGCAGGTGAAGGGCGGCCAGGTCCGCGCCCTTGCCGTAATGGATACCGAGCGGTCCAAATTCCTGCCCGACGTGCCGACCATGAAGGAACTGGGCTACCCGACCGTCATTTCCTCCTCGACGCGCGGCATCGCCGGCCCGAAGGGCATGAAGCCGGACGTCGTCGCCAAGCTCGCCGACACGCTCGAGAAGGCCATGAAGGACCCCGAGCACCAGAAGAAAATGGACGACGTCGGCCTCGCGGTGAAGATCATGAAGGGCGCCGAGTACCAGAAGTACTTCGACGAGACTCATGCCAAGGCCAAGAAGTACGTGGAATGGGCCAAGAGCCGCCCGCAGAAGTAAGACTGCTCAGCATCTGACGAGCATCAGGCCCGGTCGCCGAGACCGGGCCTTTTTTCGTTCAGACCTCGAGCACCTCGAGCACCCCCGGCACGGTCGAGAGCTCACCCCGTTCCGCCGCTCCGATCTCGTACTTGCCGGGAAGCAGCATCTCGATCTCGCGGCCCCCGGCGACACCGGGCACGCCCGCCACCTCCAGCGAGAAACGCACCTCGCCCTTGCCACCAGGCTTGAGAAGCCGCGCGATCTCACCGACCGTTTTGCGTCCTCCCAGCATCGCCCTGCCGTCCAGGACAATGCGCACGCCCCGATTGACGTTGGCGGCGGCTTTGTCCAGCGCCTCGATCGAATTGACACGTAGCTTCACGCTGTCCCCGTCCCGCTCGGCTTCGACCGACAGGAGCACCGCCGTCCCCGCTTCGAGCAGCTCGCGCGAGCGCGCCAGCGTGTCCGAGAAGACCACCGCCTCGAACTGGCCTGTCGCATCCGAGAACATCGCGAATGCGAACTTGTTGCCCTTCTGTGAGCGCCGCTCGCGAGCTGAGACGACGATCGCGGCAAGACGTCCCGCCGTGGCCGCAAGACCAGCCCTCGCCTCGAAGTCCACATACCGGGTGACGCCGAGCTTCGGCAGAACAGCCGTGTATTGGTCGAGCGGATGCCCGGAGAGATAGAAGCCGACTCCTGCGAACTCATTCTGCAGCCGCTCCATCGGCGTCCACGCCTTCACCGGCTTCAGATCGAGGCGCGGCCCCTCGCTCGCGCCGAACATGTCGGCAATCCCCGATGCTTTGTCCGCGCTGAGACGCTGAGCGTTGCCCACCATCACGTCGGCGTTGCCATGGACCAGCGCACGGTTCTTCTCCAGCGCATCGAAGGCACCCGACATTGCCAGCATCTCGAGCGCACGCTTGTTCACCTGCTTCGGGTCGAACCGGCTCGCGAAGTCCGCAAGTGACTTGAATGGCCCGTTCTGCTCGCGCTCCGCGACGATGGTCGACACTGCTCCTGCGCCGACGTTCTTCAAACCTGCCAGCGCATAGCGAATGCTGCCATTTTCCTGTCCCTGCCCGGCCGCATCCACGCGGGGCGGGTCGACGGAGAACTCCACGTCGGAGCGGTTCACGCACGGCGGCGCCACCTCGATGCCAGACCGCCGCGCCTCGGCCGCGAAGTTGGCGAGCTTGTCGGTATTGGCCATGTCGAGCGTCATCGACGCAGCCAGGAATTCCTCCCGATAGTTCGCCTTGAGGTAAGCCGTATGGTAGCTGACCAGCGCATACGCCGCCGCGTGGCTCTTGTTGAACCCGTAGCCCGCGAACTTGTCGACCAGCTCGAAGATGTAGGTCGCATCCTCCTTCTTGACGCCGTTCTTGATCGCGCCCTCGACGAACCGCGCCTGCTGGCGCGCCATCTCGTTCTTGTCCTTTTTACCCATGGCACGTCGCAGCAGGTCCGCCTGACCGAGCGTATAGCCGCCCATCACCTGGGCGATCTGGATGACCTGCTCCTGATAGATGATGACGCCGTAGGTCTCCTCGAGGATCGGCTTGATCAGCTCGTGCGGGTACTCGATCGGCTCGTCACCGTGCTTGCGGTTGATGTAGGTCGGGATGTTGTCCATCGGCCCGGGACGATAGAGAGCCACCATGGCGATGATGTCCTCGAACCGGTCCGGCTTCAGCCGCTTCAGGCTTTCCCGCATGCCCGTCGATTCGAGCTGGAACACGCCGACCGTATCGGCCTTGGCGAGCAACTCGTAGGCCGCGAGCACCTTCGGGTCGTCGCCGCCGATCGGGAGCTTGGCGAGATCCACCTCGACGCCCCGCCCCTTCTTGATCAGCGCGACGGCTTTTTGCAGAACAGTCAGCGTCTTGAGCCCGAGAAAGTCGAATTTGACGAGCCCCGCCGCTTCGACCATCTTCCAGTTGAACTGGGTGATGGGAAAATTCGACTTCGGATCGCGATACATCGGCACCAGCTCGTCGAGCGGCCGGTCGCCGATCACCATGCCGGCCGCATGCGTCGAGGCATGCCGGTAGAGGCCTTCGAGCTTCTCCGCGATCTCGAGGAGCCGCGCGACCATCGGGTCGTCGTCGCGAGCCTCCTGTAACTTTGGCTCGCCATCGATCGCCTCGCGCAGCGTCACCGGGTTTGCCGGATTGTTCGGCACGAGCTTGCACAGCTTGTCTACCTGCCCATAGGGCATCTGCAGCACACGCCCGACGTCCCGAAGCACGGCGCGTGCCTGCAGCTTCCCGTGCGTGATGATCTGGGCGACACGATCGGCGCCGTACTTCTGCTGGACGTAGAGAATCGTCTCTTCGCGCCGGTCCTGGCAGAAGTCGATGTCGAAGTCCGGCATCGAGACGCGCTCGGGATTGAGAAAACGCTCGAAAAGCAAACCGAAGCGCAAAGGATCGAGATCCGTGATGGTAAGCGCATAGGCGACGAGCGATCCGGCGCCGGAGCCACGACCCGGGCCGACAGGAATGCCGTTCGTCTTCGACCACTTGATGAAGTCGGCAACGATCAGGAAGTAGCCTGGGAACTTCATCTTGGCGATGACGTCCACCTCGTAGGCGAGGCGTTTGCGGTAGTCCTCGACGGTGAACCCAGCCGCCGGGCCATGCGCCTCGAGCCGCCGGGCCAGTCCCTCCTCCGCTTGCCGCTGAAGCTCGGCTGCCTCTGCCGCCTCACGGTCCGCCTGGCTCGCCCCGTCCGCGGTCTTGACGAAAGCCGGCAGGATCGGCTTCCTGCCGCGCGGCCGGTAGGCGCAAAGGCGCGCGATCTCGACCGTATTCTCGATCGCTTCCGGAAGATCGGCGAACAGCCTGATCATCTCGTCGGCGCTCTTGAAATAGTGCTCCCGCGTCAACCGCCGCCGGTTGTCCTCGGTGACGTAGCGCCCCTCCGCGATACAGATCAGCGCGTCGTGCGCCTCGTAGTCGTCCGCTTTCGCGAAATAGCACTCGTTGGTAGCGACGATCGGCAATTCGAGCGCATAGGCGAGTGCCAGCAGTTCCGGCTCGACCTGCGTCTCGCTCGCAAGGCCGTGCCGCTGGATCTCGACGTAGAGCGAACGACCATAGATCTCTTTGAGACGCTCGAGCCGCGCCCGCGCGATCTCCGGCTTGCCTTCGAGCAGCGCCTGGTCGACGGGCCCTTCCGGACCACCCGTCAGCGCGATGACTCCATCCGCCTTCTGCGCCAGATCCTCGATCTTGACATGCGGCGGTTCGGAATCCGGCGTCTTCAGGAATGCCGCGCTGTTGAGCTTCGCGAGATTGCCGTAACCCGCCTCCGTCCGCGCGAACAGTGCGAGGGGCCCGGCCGGCTTCGCCGCTGCCGCCTGCCCTCCCCGCAGCGCTGCGAGCTCGTCCACGTTGTCCCGGAAATCGCAGCGCAAGGCCACGCCGACGATCGGCTGGATGCCCGCCCCCGCCAGCTTATCGGAGAACTCGAGGGCGCCGAACATGTTGCCGCTGTCTGTGAGCCCGATCGCCGGCATCATGTTCGCCTCGGCGAGCTTCGCGATCTTGGAGATCGGCAGCGCGCCTTCCAGCAATGAATAAGCGGAATGCACCTTGAGGTGCACGAAGCGCCCGCTCGCAGCGGGCGCCGTGGGCTTCATTTCGTCAGGTCGAATCGGTGCGTTCATGCCACGAGTTTAGCACCGCATCGGCAGACCAATTCGCCTTCTCTTCCCACTCCCCCGCAATCCACCGACCTGAGCCGACGATCCTCACCGTTGCGGCTGGCCGGGCTGCTGCGTGCTCGGCCGCTGCTGGTTCTGCTGCCGCGTCTTATCATCCGCCTGCCCAGACCGACCGCCATCGACGGCCGATCCGCTCTCACCCGAACCCATGCCCGTCGCAGCCCCGCCGCCCCAGTTGCCAACCGGCCGCAGCGAACCCGCGATTCGATCGTAGTCCAGGAGCTGCACCCGGCTCACCTGGTTGCGGTCATAGCCAAGATCGTAATAGGGCGACTCGTAGCCCCAGCCATAGCCGCGCCAAGGGAAGGCTCTGTAGCCGCCCCCAAAGGTCGCGTCCGACGAAACCACCACGGCTTCGACATTCCCTTCGGGCGAGACGATCAGGTCGTGAATGTAGCCATAGCCGCTCCGATCGGTGAGATACGTGTAGTCATCGAGGATGTCGCTGAGTTTCCAGATCTTCGGGCCCGTTCGCACATTGGAGCCGACAGCGGTTATCTGGTTGGTGTAGGCGCGCCAGAGGTTGCTGCGCTCGAACGTGTACCTGTCGGCCATATTCTCTGTCACCGGCACCGTGATACGCCCGAAATCCGCGCTGATCTTCACCTCGTCCCACGGGATGAACACGTGCGTGTCGCCGATGTCGATAAAGCCTCCGATCTCCGCGATCACGCCGAGCAGCTTACCTTGATCGCTGAAGATAAGGTTCTCGACGCTGCCGATGTCGTCGCCATACGGCCCCAGCACCGTCGTGTTGCGATAGAGGCCCCGGGCACTCCAGCCGTTCTCGTAGAGTCGGTCATAAGACCAATTGTTGAGCGATGGCGCTGGTTGCTTGCTTTGCGCCTGCTGATTGGCCGACTGCTGCTGGGACTGCGGTTGCGATGGCTGTTGGTTCCGAGGCTCCTGCGCCTGGTTCTGCTGGGCCGCAGCCATTGAGGGAATAAGGGCCGCAAGCACTGCGAATGCAAGGTAACACTTCACGATAAGGTCCTCCTGCGTCGCACCCCGCCCGGCCGAAAGACCGTTTAGATGGTGCCAACGCCCCCTGACCTCGATCGTTCCTGCGACTGCCGACGGAAAGATAACGGGCGGGCCCCTCTAAAGGACCGCTTCCGGCCTCAGTTCCACGAGCTTGCCGCCTTCCATTCGCAACACCCTGTGCATGCGCCGCGCGAGATCCATGTTATGCGTCGCAATGAGGGCGGCGACCCCCGTCCGCTCTATCAGCCCGACGAACTCGCCGAACACGTGCTCCGACGTTTTCGGATCGAGGTTGCCCGTCGGCTCGTCTGCTAGGAGCAGGCGCGGCGCATTGGCGAGCGCTCGGGCGATCGCTGTCCTCTGCTGCTCTCCCCCGGACAACTCGGCGGGGCGGTGCTCGAGCCGCTCTGCGAGACCGAGACCGGAAAGCAAGTCCACGGCACGCTCGCGCGCCACTTTCTCTCGCTTGCCCTGGATGAGCTGCGGGATCATGACATTCTCCACCGCCGAGAACTCCGGCAGCAGTTGGTGGAACTGGTAGACGAAGCCCATCTCCGCCCGTCGGACCCGCGTACGCCCGCTGTCGTCCATTTGCGAGCAGTCGCGACCGTTGACCAGAACCTGACCGCTGTCCGGCGTCTCCAACAGGCCGGCGATGTGGAGGAGCGTCGACTTCCCCGCACCCGACGGGCCGACGAGCGCGACGGCCTGACCAGGCATCAAGGCAGCAGCAGCCCCATCGAGAACATGGATCGCCCGCGTTCCTTGGTGGAAGGTGCGCCGAAGCTCAACGAGCTCGAGCACCGGTACGGCATCGCGAAAGGTATCCGGCACGGCCAACCTCACTCGTAGCGCAGCGCTTCGACAGGATCGAGCCGCGAGGCCCGCCATGACGGATAGAGCGTCGCCAGAACCGAGAGTACAAGCGCCATGGCCACGATCCAGCCGGTCTCCACAGGATCGATACGCGCCGGGAGCCGCGTCAGATAGTAGACCTGCGGGTCCATAAGTTTGGTGCCGAGCACGCTTTGCAGCGCCTCGCGCATGGCTTCGATGTTCCAACAGAACACGATGCCCAGAATGAGGCCCGCAATGGTGCCGACGACGCCGATCGATGCCCCCGTGATCAGGAACACCCGCATGATCGCGCCCTTCGTCGCACCCATGGTGCGCAGGATCGCAATGTCTCGGCTCTTCTCCTTCACCAGCATCATGATGCCGGAGATGATGTTCAAGGCCGCCACCAGAACGATCAGCGACAATATGATGAACATCACGTTCCGCTCCACCTCGAGCACGGTGAAGAACGTCTCGTTACGCTTTCGCCAGTCCGTGAAGTGCAGACTGGGTCCCCCTGCCGAGCGCAGTGGACCGATCACCTTGTCGACGTCATCCGGATGGTCGGCCATCACCTCAAGCACGTCGACCTCCGCGCCGCGCGAGAAGTAGCGCTGCGCCTCAGCCAGCGGCATGAAGACCATGGTCTTGTCGTACTCGGACATGCCAAGCTCGAAGATCGCCGCCACCTTGTAGCGCTTGATACGCGGCGCCGTGCCGAAGGGTGTCGACGCCCCTTTCGGAGATACGAGCGTCACACTGCCCCCAATCGACACCCCAAGTGCGTTCGCGAGCCGCATGCCCAGCGCTACGCCGTCCTGTGCATCGAACCCTTTTAGCGTGCCGAAGCGGACATTGCCTGATACGAGCGGCAACTTGTCGAGACTGGCCTCAGTAAGCCCGCGGACAAGTGCACCGAGCGTATTGGCGGACGACGAGATCATCGTCTGCCCTTCGACCAGCGGCATCACGGCCTTGATGCCCGGAACAGAGCGCAGGCGCGCTGCAGCCTGATCGTAGTCGTCGAACGGCGCCTGGATCTTGTGCACGATCACATGGCCGTTGATGCCAAGGATCTTCTGGAAAAGCTCGTGACGGAAGCCGTTCATCACGGCCATCACGATGATCAGCGTCGCCACACCCAGCATGATGCCGATGAAAGAGATCGCGGCGATGACCGATATGAACCCCTCTTTGCGCCGCGCCCTCAGATAGCGTCTGGCAAGCATCCACTCGAACGGAGCGAACGGCGCCGTGTCGACGGAGCCCCCCCGCGAAGATGTCGGCTGCTGCGGGGCGACGTCGGTCGCTGCCATCACCATGCGCGTTCCCCTTTGTCCCGCTGCAAGCGCGCCGCCATCGCGCACGCTCGCGAACACCCACGCTTCAGACGAGCCGGCTTCCCGCTCTCCCGGCCGTCCATCTCGCCCCAGGTGGTCGTTGCCGCGCTATCAGGCGGGATTCCGCCCTGCCGTCACGTCAGCAACGAGTGCGGAGATTGCCGCATCCGGCGACAGCGTTCGCCTTTGGCCCCCGCCGCGCGTCTTCACCTCCACCTCGCCTGCCTTCACACCCTTCGGACCGACGATCACCTGGTAAGGGCAGCCGATCAGGTCCATGCTCGCGAACTTCGCACCCGGTCGATCGTCCCGGTCGTCGACCAGCACCTCGATTCCGGCCGCAACGAGGCGGCGTTCGAGGTCATCCACAACCCGATCGGTCTCCACATCCCCCGGCTTGATATTGACGATCGCCACCTCGAAGGGCGCGACGGAGACCGGCCAGACGATGCCGTCCTTGTCGTGGCTCGCTTCGATGATCGCCGCAACGACGCGCGTCGGACCGATGCCATAGGAGCCCATGTGTACGGTGACGGGCTTGCCATCCGCGCCCTGGACAACCGCCCGCATGGGCTCGGAATACTTCGTCCCGAAGTAGAAAATATGACCGACTTCGATGCCGCGCGCCGAAACCCGGGCCTCCGTGGGAAGCGCGTCGTAGGCCGCTGCGTCGTGCATCTCCGAGGTGGCGGCGTAGAGAGGTCCACTTGTCGACCGTGCCCTGTAGCGCAGCGACGTCGTCGAAGTTGGTATCGGCCCCGGGTACTGGAAAGGAAAGGTAGTCCTTGTGGCAAAACACCTCGCTCTCGCCCGTCTCGGCAAGAATGATGAACTCGTGGCTGAGATCACCCCCGATTGGCCCCGTGTCGGCCCGCATCGGAATCGATTTCAACCCGAACCGCGCAAACGTCCTCAGATATGCGACGAACATCTTGTTGTAGGCATGTCGCGCAGCCTCCTTCGTCAGATCGAAGGAATAGGCGTCTTTCATGAGGAACTCGCGGCTCCTCATGACCCCGAACCGCGGACGCACCTCGTCGCGGAATTTCCACTGGATGTGATAGAGATTGAGCGGCAGGTCGCGATAGCTCTTCGCGTAGGCGCGAAAGATCTCCGTGATCATCTCCTCGTTGGTCGGCCCGAACAACATGTCCCGCTCGTGCCGATCCTGAATGCGCAGCATCTCCTTCCCGTAGGCATCGTAGCGCCCTGATTCACGCCACAAATCCGCCGACTGGATGGTCGGCATCAAGAGCTCTATGGCACCCGAGCGGTTCTGCTCCTCCCGGATGATCTGATTGACCTTGTTGAGCACCTTGAGGCCGAGCGGCAGCCAGGCATAGATGCCGGCACTCTCCTGCCGGATCAGGCCCGCGCGCAGCATCAGCTGATGGGAGACGATCTCCGCTTCTTTGGGCGTCTCCTTGAGGACGGGCAGGAAGTATCGGCTGAGGCGCATGAGCGCTTACGCTCCTTGTCGCTGATAAGACGCAAGATCGGATCGCGTGGCACCATCCCCCGCCCGATCGGAACGCCTGGAGGTGCTGGCATGACGGCGGCTAATAGCCATTTCCCCGGCCGTGGCAACGACGCTACCCGAGCCCGGGAATTTTGCTGCGGAAACTGTCCTCGATCAGAGATTTGCAGCCCGTAAGGCAAATTGTCACGGAAATGTGCTGACAAGCCGTCTTGCCTTCGCTAATTTGCGCTCCGTTGCACAGAAAGGGGTCCGCTCCGACCTAAGGTCGGCAGCTGCCCAGGTCTGGGGAGACCATCAAGCTCCATGACCAGTTCTCCGGAGCTGATCGCGGAGCCACGCTACTGTCGGCTGTTGATCCCCGGTTCAACGGGGCCGCAGCCCTCAATACAACGAAAACGGATAATGGCGCACTGCGTATTCGGGGCTAGGCTTGGCGGCCAGCCCCGGTGTTTTCGCGACCGGTAGCTGCCCGGACTGAGCCTAAGGTCTTCGAGACCGCGTCCCTGCAGATCGATCCATCCCCAGTGAAATCCCGCCCATAGCACCGCAAAGACCACAGCCGCGACGATGGTGGTTATACCGACCACGCGCCAGAGGCGGAAATTCGCGGGCGCACTCTCTGGTGTCCCAGGCACGACGTTGCCAGCTTCGCCCTGGGTCCTAACACCGAACGGCAGCACCGCGAAAAGCACCACCCACCAGATGACGAAGTAGACCGCGATGAGGAACGTGATGTTCATGGGCAGCCTCCAGGGCGTGGCTCATAGCAGCTACGGATTCCCGAGTCTCGGCTCCTTCGCCTGCGCAACACTCTGCCGCTCCAGAGCCCGATCCTCACGCACCCGTGATTAGAAACGATGCGTTTCGGATTTGACATCGCCAATGAACGATGTTTATATTCACCTCATCGGACGGCCACCGACACCAACCGGGCCGCACCGGAAGGACACCACGGAAGAGACACTCGAGACACCTCGGAGACACTCCCATGAAGACCATCCTCGCTTCCCTCATCGCCCTCGGCCTCTTCGCCGGCGCCGCCTCGGCCTCCACCGTCACGCCGGCCCAGGCCGACACCTCGGTCACCGGCTACTGCGCTCCCTACTACTACGGCCACTGAGCGGGCCGGCTCTGACCGGACACCGATCCCCTGCCCCTGAAGCCAATCGAACCCTCGGAGACACTCCCATGAAGACCATCCTCGCTTCCCTCATCGCCCTCGGCTTCGCCGGCGCCGCCTCGGCCTCCACCGTCACGCCGGCCCAGGCCGACACCTCGGTGACCGGATACTGCGCCCCCTACTACAGGCCACTGAGCCTGCCCCCGCAGCACCAGGCATGAAATTTCAAGAGCCGGCAAAGAGTTGGTCCTCCGCCGCCGGCAACATATCACCCCGAAGATACTCTCCCTGATATTGCACCATCGGGCCTCCGGCTTCCCCGCCGGAGGCCTTTTTGGCGAAGAATGCGGATACCTAGAGTCCCGGACGATTGATGGGCATCGGCTCGGCCATTGCCCTCGTCGGCCGGGAGATTGGCGCAGGGGATCCATATAGTCCCCCTCGGCCGCGCGCACGGTGCTTGTGCGTCCCCTTTCTGGAAGGCGCCCCGGTAGAAGCTCGAGTAGTGGAATCAGCTTCCCCAGCGAGGGTACGTCGACCGGCGTTCTCTCCGGTTTCACGTGCCGCCTCGGCTTTCCGGGCCTCATCGGCCCGACGCCTCTCGGCGGCCTTCGGCCGCCTTCCTGCGCCTCGGCTTTCGGGCCTCCTCGCGACGCGCATCCTCGGCGGCCTTCGCACCGCAGCCTTCCGTGCGGCCTCCGGCTTCCCCGCCGGAGGCCTTTTTGGCGAAGAAATGCGGATACCTAGAGTCCCGGACGATTGATGGGCATCGGCTCGGCCATTGCCCTCGTCGGCCGGGAGATTGGCGCAGGGGATCCATATAGTCCCCCTCGGCCGCGCGCACGGTGCTTGTGCGTCCCCTTTCTGGAAGGCGCCCCGGTAGAAGCTCGAGTAGTGGAATCAGCTTCCCCAGCGAGGGTACGTCGACCGGCGTTCTCTCCGGTTTCACGTGCCGCCTCGGCTTTCCGGGCCTCCTCGGCCCGACGCGCATCCTCGGCGGCCTTCGCAGCCGCAGCCTTCCGTGCAGCCTCGGCTTTCCGGGCCTCCTCGGCCCGACGCGCGTCCTCGGCGGCCTTCGCAGCCGCAGCCTTCCGCGCCATCTCCGCTTTGCGGGTCACCTCGGCCCGACGCGCATCCTCAGGACTCATTTGGTCGATCGTCTGCCGTGCCGGGGCCACCTCGCCGCGCGGGCGGACTTCTTCCTTTCCTGCAGATGCCGCCGCATCCTTATCCCCTGCTGCTTCCACAGCCCCGGCCGTCTGATCTCGCCGCGACGAGTTTGAGGCTGCGCCATCTCCGCCGGCCCGCGGGGGCGGGATCAAACCTGGCGAGGCAGACTGTCCGGCAGGCCCCTCGATGGATCCGGCAGCCTGCGATTCCCCAGACCGGGCGAGCCTGCCGACAACCTCTCGCTGATACGCCTCATAGCCTCGGTTGAGCCAGTTCAGCACTCCCGAACTGTCACCAGATTTCGGCGGCTCTGGCGGGGCGGCCATTGCGTCGGCCTCGCGCCGCGCCTGCTCGAGCCGGTCTCGCGCCTCCCCGATCAGAGTTCCGGATGCCCCCCGTTGCTCGGCTCCGTTCTCCTTTGACGAACTGCCGTGCGAGGGCGGTGCGCTCATCCCCTCACCCACTACGGTCCGGGGCTCCTTCCGCGGCACGATCACACCATCGCTCGCGCCCCCGTCTCTCTTCGGGGCAGCGCGGCTGGCCTCATGCTTCAGCGCTGCATCCACCACCGGATTCGGCACAGTCGGCTGAGACAAACGCTCCATCAGAGCCTCATAGCTCCGCCGCGTGCGAGCGAGCCAGTCGCTCCCGCTCTCTATCGAGCGGTTCGACCGGTCAACGGGCCCACCGTCAGCCGCCACGCGAAGTCCTGGGGCTGGTGGGACCAGCTCCTCGCCCTTCTGGAAGCGGTCGAACGCCTGGTGCGCATCCCGCGCCAGATTTTCTGCCCTCTCTCGCGCCGCGCCCGCGTCGTCCGCGAACGCACATTGACCGGAGATTGAGGCCACGAGCACAAGCGCAACAACGCGCCCAACACCGGAGCAAAGCAGCCAGGGCCGTACTGACTTCACAATACCCACCTTCATGCCTCGCTTCATCGCCGCCCCTGCCCCCGAAAACCACTGTCGCCGCAGCTGCGGACCGCGCCCGCGACGGTCAAAACGAGCCCACAATAGCGGCAGAAGCAGAACCGATGCCAATGCCGAGCCCCACCGTGGTTGACGGTCGAGACCTGGAACTCCGCAGGCAGACAGACCGTCTTCGGCCAAACCGAACACGAATGGCTCTTCGCGGCCCGGCCGGGCAAGGCAACGGCAGATGCCTGTCGCGCGTTTACCAATCCCCTTCCGTGGGGGAAACGGTGGAAGGCCCAATTTCGAGCCTGATGCTGCGCTATCGAGAAGAGAGACTCGGAATGGGGCGCGGCGCTATCGCCGAGCGAAAAGCAACCAGGGGCGCGCGTTAGGAGATCGCGACAAATTCACTCCCAGACACCTCCGATAACGGGTAGAATTTCCAAAATGCAGAAGAAAAATCAGAACACGATCCCCGTGCCATCGGGTCCGGCCTCAGGCCCCAAATCACGCCCGCGACGAAACGTCTGCGTCTTTTGCGGATCTGGGCCCGGCCGCAACCCGGCCTATGTGTCCGCAGCACGCCACTTCGGTGGCGCCCTTGCCACTGCCGGTCTGGGCCTCGTCTACGGAGGCGGCAGTCTTGGTCTCATGGGGGAGGTCGCCCGCGCGGTGCTCGCCCAGCAGGGTTACGTCACAGGTATCATTCCCACATTCCTTAGCGAGAAGGAGCGCATGCTGCGCGACGTCGATGAGCTGATCGTCACCGCCGACATGCATGAGCGAAAGCGCCTCATGTTCGAGCGCTCGGACGCATTCGTTGCCCTTCCAGGGGGCATCGGAACGCTCGAGGAGCTTGTCGAGCAGATGACGTGGGCTCAACTCGGGCGACACGACAAGCCTGTTGTGATCGCCAACGTCGACAACTTCTGGGCCCCTCTCAAGGGTCTCCTCGATCACATGCGAGCGGAGGCTTTCATCCGCCCCGGTCTCGAGGTCCGCTTCTCGATCATCGATCGGATAGAGGACGTTACACCGTCGCTCGAGCGCGCTTTCGCGGCCGGCATCGGCGAGACGGGCGACGAGGAATTGATCGAGAAGTTGTAGGAGCGTAATGCCTCGCGGCGCGTTCGGGACAGCGCATCATGGAAACGCCGGTGGGGCCGGCAAAGCGACTGCGCCGCTCCAACCCGCCCATCGCTGACCCCGCAGCGCGCGCTTCTCCAGGCAGCCGACCTCGAGATCTGCGACCGCGACGAACGCAGCCCCGATGCGAGAACGCTCCATCCCTGCACGACGCGCGCGCACCACAGGAATGTCGGTCGCGATCGACCACCCGATCACTGACTGCCCGAGCTCCTGCCCGCCATCCGCTAGCGGTACTTGCCGTCGAAATCGCCCTCGGGACGCAGGTTGATCACCTTGCCCGTCTCATCGACCTCCGGCCGGTTGATGGTGAACACGTTCTCCGGATTGAGCACGCCGTACTCCATATATCCGAGGCGGGCAATCGGCCGCATGGCGCCGGTATCGACCAGACCGTCCTTGACGAAGCGATCGTCGATATGGACGCCCACCACCTCGCCGATGACCATCGTGTGGCTCGACGGCTTGCCCGGTCGGCCCGGGAGCTCGATGGTCTGCCAGAGCTTGCATTCGAACGCGGCGGGGCTTTCCTTCACGCGCGGGGCTTTGACCAGCGTGCCCGGAACGGCCGTGAGACCCGCGATCGGGTACTCGTCCACGCCGTAGGGCACCGAGGCCGACGTCGCGTTCATCTCGTAGCGCAGATCCCAGGTGGCAAGCGAGCAGGTGAACTCCCTCGTCTCGAGAATGTTCTTGAGACTATCCTTCAAGCCCGCCGAGCCGAACGCGACGTAGGTCGGCCGCTCGCCCATCGCGTTGAAGAAGCTGTACGGCGCGATGTTGGCGACGCCGCTGGCGCTGATCGAGGAGATCCAGCCGATCGGCCGCGGTACCATCAGCGCCTTGAACGGATCGTGCTTCAGGCCGTGCTTGTTCTCGTGGGTGTCGTAGAACACGTGGATCTCCTTGCCTCGCTGCGCCGGGTCGTCGCCACCATACAGGCGACCGCTCGCCCTAGGCAAAGCCGCACTGAGACCCGCTACCACGATGGCTCCGCCGACGGCTATTCTAAAGCCACGTTCCGGAGGAGACCGCGCCATGATCTACGAGTTCCGCACCTACACGCTGCAAGTCCGCACGATGCCCGAGTTCCTCAAGCGGTTCGGTGAGGCCCTGCCCCGACGCCAGCAGCTCTCTCCCCTCGCCGCGTGCTGGGTGACGGAATTCGGGCCGCTCAACCAAGTGATCCACGTCTGGGCCTACAAGGACACCAACGAGCGGGCGCGGATCCGGGCCGAGGCCGTGAAGACCGGCGTGTGGCCGCCCAAGGTCGCCGAGTTCATCACCGACATGAAGTCGGAGATCCTGGAGCCGCTGCCGTTCTCGCCGCTGCTGGAGCCGTCCGATCACGGCCCCTACTTCGAAATGCGCCGCTACGTCCTCCGCGCCGGTGGCGTGCCCGAGATGGCGGCGAAATGGGAGAGGCACCTCGCCCCGCGGCTCGAGCTTTCGCCACTCATCGGCGTCTTCACCTCGGACATCGGCGGGCTCAACCAGTGGGTGCACATCTGGGCCTACAAGAGCCTGCAACAGCGGATGGACGTGCGGAGGGCCATGCAGGAGACCGGCGTCTGGCCGCCGCCGCCGCCAGTGCCGACGCTCACCCAGGACGCCTGGCTGATGCTCCCCGCCCCGTTCTCGCCGATCCGATGACGAGGGCCGCCTTCCCGTTTGCGGCTCGGGCCGGGCCTGCTAGGGTCTCGGCCAAAATCGTGTCTCCAGCCGAAGGAGCCCGGACGTGACCATTCGCAATGGCGTTGCCGACGCGGTCGGCAAGACGCCCCTCATCAAGCTGAAGCGGGCCTCCGAGGAGACCGGCTGCACAATCCTCGGCAAGGCCGAGTTCATGAACCCCGGCGGCTCGGTGAAGGATCGCGCCGCACTCTTCATCATCGAGGATGCAGTCAAGCGCGGAACACTTCGGCCTGGCGGCACCATCGTCGAAGGCACGGCCGGCAACACTGGCATCGGCCTGACGGTGGTCGGCAACGCGCTCGGCTTCAAGACCGTGATCGTCATCCCAGAGACGCAGAGCCAGGAGAAGAAGGACACGCTCCGCCTCCTCGGCGCCGAGTTGGTCGAGGTGCCGGCCGTCCCCTACCGGAATCCGAACAACTACGTGAAATACTCGGCGCGGCTGGCCGAGGCGCTGGCGAAGAGCGAGCCCAACGGCGCCATCTGGGCCAACCAATTCGACAATACTGCGAACCGCGATGCCCACGTCGCGACCACGGCACCCGAGATCTGGGACGAGACAGGCGGCAAGATCGATGGTTTCGTCTCGGCCGTGGGCTCCGGCGGCACCCTGGCCGGCGTCGCAATGGGGCTCCGGGCCAAGCGTTCCGACGTAAAGATTGCGCTCGCCGATCCACCGGGCGCAGCGCTCTATTCCTACTACACGGCAGGCGAGCTCAAGTCCGAAGGTTCCTCGATCACCGAAGGCATTGGTCAGGGCCGGATCACGGCCAATCTGCAGGGGCTCACGGTCGACAAGGCCTACCGCATCCCCGACGAGGAGACTGTCGCCAACGTCTTCCAGCTTCTGGAGGAGGAAGGGCTTTGCCTCGGCTCGTCCTCGGGCGTCAACGTCGCCGGCGCCATCCGCCTCGCGAAAGATCTCGGCCGAGGCCACACCATCGTGACCATCCTCTGCGACTACGGAACGCGCTACCAGTCGAAGCTCTTCAACCCGGATTTCCTGCGGAGCAAGGGCTTGCCCGTGCCTGGTTGGCTCGCAACGAAGCGCGCCACACCGCCGCAGGTGTTCGTCGATCCCGATAAGGCCTGATTGAATGACCGAGCAGCTCTACCGAACCGACGCCTACCTCCGCGACAGTGAGGCGATCGTCATCGATGTCAACGAGCGCGGCGGCATCATCCTCGACCGTACGCCGTTCTACGCCTCGGCCGGCGGCCAACCCGGCGACCGCGGGCTGATCCGTTTTGCGGATGGCGAATGCCCGATCGCGACAACCGTCTACGACAGCACCGACAAATCTCGCATCGTCCACGTTGCAGCCGAGGGTGCAGCCCGGCCTGCCGTAGGCGACAAAGTCGCTGCCGTCCTCGATTGGGACCTTCGCCTGAAGCACATGCGCATGCACACCGCCCTTCATCTCTTGTGCAGCCTCGTGAAGTTCCCCGTGACAGGCGGCCAGATCGGCCCCGAGGAAGGCCGGCTCGACTTCGACATCGAGGACGCCTCGGCCGTCGACAAGGACCGGCTCACATCCGAGCTGCAGGCACTTGTCGCGGCCGATCACCCAGTGACCGAGCGCTGGATCACCGACGCAGAGCTCGAGGCGAACCCTGGTCTCGTGCGCACGATGTCCGTGAAGCCTCCGATGGGGTCTGGGCGCGTCCGCCTCGTGCTCATTGGCGAGAACGGCTCTGTCGACATGCAGCCTTGCGGCGGCACGCACGTCCGCTCGACAGGCGAGATCGGGCCAGTGGCCGTCTCCAAGATCGAGAAAAAAGGCAAGATCAACCGGCGCATTCGCGTCGTTTTCGCCTGACACCTCAACGAACCCGCCCGCATCGCGTGGACAAGCCTGCAAGGAGTGAAACGGAATGGTCGACCCGACGAATTGGATCGTCGAGACGGAGTGGCTCGCCCGGCATCTCGAAAGCCCGGACATCGTCATCCTTGACGGGTCCACGCACTTGCCGACCTCCGGCCGCAATGCACGCCAGGAATACGCTGCTACCCATATTCCCGGCGCATACTTTTTCGATATCGACGAGGTTGCCGACAAAAAGAACCCGCTGCCGCACATGCTGCCGTCCACGGTCCAATTCGCTTCCCAGGTGAAGGCCATGGGCATCGGGGATGGCACCCGCATCGTCGTCTACGATGTCGAGGGTCTCTACTCTGCCGCGCGCGTCTGGTGGATGTTTCGCACCATGGGGCACGACGACGTGGCCGTGCTCAACGGCGGTCTGAAGAAATGGAAGGCCGAGGGACGTCCCGTCACGGACGAGCCGAGCCCGAGGCGCCAGCCGCGCCACTTCACGCCGCGCGCCAATGCGGCGCTTGTTCGCGACGCCGATGACGTGAAGGCTCTCATCGGCCACCCCAGTGTGCAGATTGTGGACGCGCGCGCGGCCGGCCGCTTCGTCGGGAGCGCGCCGGAGCCGCGCAAGGGATTGCGTTCGGGCCGCATTCCGGGCTCGCGCAACGTTCCGTTCGGGACCCTGCTGAACGCCGACGGCACTCTGAAAAGCCAGGACGAGCTGCGCAAGGTATTCGCCGACGCCGGTGTGGACATCGAACACCCCGTTGTGGCGAGCTGCGGATCGGGCGTCACGGCCGGTGTGATTGCCTTTGCGCTGGCTCAGCTCGGTCATCCGGATGCAGCGGTATACGACGGGTCCTGGAGCGAGTGGGGCGCGCGCGAGGATCTCCCGATCGAAACAGGCCCCGTCTGAACAGGACACGTCTCACTCCCATCGACGGCAACCGAACTGGTGCGGTGCGCAGCGAAATGCGCGCCGCTCGCCATCTCACGCCTTCGAATCAATCGGAAACATTTCGTCAATTGACAGAGAACGCGGGACGAGCCCACCATTTGGTATAGTTAAGAGATCGCCTTTAAACACACGCACGGCATTTGGAGGCTTCAGCGAGACGCACCTGGGCGCGTCGCTGCAATTTGAAAGGCCGGTGATCTCACGTTTCGGGATTGTCGATCATCGGCCCCGACGAACCGCCGTCGCGCCCGCAGGGAAGTTGAGCAGAAACACACTTCTGATCGCGCGCGCACGCAGTAGCGCGGTCGAGGACAGTCCCTACGCTCGGTGCCGGGTATCCTCCCCCATCCTGGCCCGGACCGAGAGCGCACGGCCCTGGTGCATGTCCTCCCTCATGCATCAGGGTCGATGCTTTTTCGGCCGGTCCGCAAGCAATTCAAATGACCCTTGTCGGACGCGGACCTTGTCGCCATCAATCGCCGCCACGCGAGCCCTCCGTCTGTGCACGAGTATCCTCGAGCAGTGGTGCTCAAGCGCAACGCTCTTTGCCAAAGCCGACGGACACCCATCCCGCCCATCGGCAAGGCGGAGCGGAAGCTGATAGGCTCACAAAGATCCCGACGCTCTGACTTGACATCTTGAGCCTCTGCTGGCCCCCGAACCGAGGTGGCACGATGCTTTACCCACGTCTGGCCGTTCTGGCCGTCACGATAGCTGCCGCGACGCCGGCCCTTGCCGCCGACACCGAGACTGCGGCTCGACCGGAAGCGGCGCAGCAGACAGCGCCATCCACTTCGACAGGGCATCCCTCCTCCACCGGGGAAACAGCCGCATCGGCAGGCAAGTCAGAGGGCCCGTCCGTCTCTCTGCCGCCGACCGGCACACCCTCGGCGGAGAACAGCGCGCCCCAGGCCGCAGCGAAGGATACCGTCACCACAACGACATCGACGGCCGAGAAGGCCGCCAGCACTCCACCTGCCACACAGGCGGCGAATGACCCCGACCCGACACCCTCAGAGCCCGATCCACTGACCCCGCCGACGGTCGACACAGGTCCAGCCCGAGCTCCCGGCGCACCCACGCGCCCCGACACTGCGCGCACGACGAGCGAGATCGATCCCTTCATCGCCTCTGTGCGCACCCGCCTCGACAGGTGGAGCGCAGCCCGAGGCGAGGCGGCAGCCAACGACCTCGCGGCCCTGAAGGCGTACTACGCAGAAAACGACGCCGAGCGGCTGTGGACCACTTCCGACGGCCTATCGCAGCGCGCAGAAGCCGCTATCAAGGCGCTCGAGCGAGCCGACGAATGGGGCCTCGACGCGGCTGCGTTCGACCTCCCGCCTCCGCCGCGCACGGGCGCGCTTCCCGAAACCTTGATCGAAGCCGAGATCCGCGTCGGTCTCGAGGTACTGAAATACGCTCGTCACGCCCGCGGCGGCCGCCTCGATCCGCCTTCGATCAGCAAGATGATCGACATGCGGCCCCGTCTCTACGAGCCGCGCTCCATTCTCGAAGCCATCGCCAAGGCTCCCGCCGCCGACACGTACCTCGAGGATCTCAATCCCCGGCACCCGGGTTTCGTTGCCCTCAAGGCAGCGCTCTCCAAGCTCCGCAGCAGCGAAACGACGGCCGCCAACTCCGCGGCCGGCGAGAAAAAGACATCTCGCGCCTCCTCGGCCGACGAGCGCCGGATCATCGTCAACATGGAGCGCTGGCGATGGCTGCCGGCCGATCTCGGCGCCTTCTATGTCTGGGACAACGTTCCCGAACAGATCACGCGCGTCTATCACGACGGCAAGGAGGTGCATCACGCGCGGATCGTCGTTGGCAAGCCTTCAACGCCGACACCCATTTTCTCGGCGCCCATGCGTTTCGTCATTTTCCACCCGTCCTGGGGGGTCCCCGAGGGCATCAAGTCGAAGGAACTCGGCCCCATGTTGCGCCGCGCCCAGGCCAATTCCTCGGGCTGGTTCTTCTCGGACAACGAGGGCGCCTCGCGTGTGCTGCGGCGGCATCAGCTCCGCGTTTTCATCGGCGGACGCGAAATCAACCCCGACAGCGTGAATTGGGCCTCCACCGACGTACGCCGCTTCACGTTCACGCAACCACCAAGCCGCAGCAACGTCCTCGGCGTCGTCAAATTCCGCTTTCCCAACAAGTTCGACGTCTACATGCACGACACCAGCGAGCGACACCTCTTCTCGCGCGCGCCCCGCACGTTCAGCCACGGCTGCATGCGCGTCGAGAACCCGCTGAAGCTCGCCGAGACGATCCTTGCCTACGATCGCGGTTGGGGCAAAGAGCGCATTGCGCAGCTTGCCGCTCGCGGCAGCACCACGGACGTGACGCTGGAAAAGCCGGTGCCCGTGCACATCGTCTATTTCACGGCGACAGCGGATGCCGACGGCAAGCTGCACACGTTCCGCGACATCTACGGCCTGGATAGCCGTGTCGCGTCCGCTCTCGCCGGCCGATCCGTCGTGCTCTCCTCGGCGCATACGAGCGAGGACGATGTGAAGCCGACAACCACGCACCGTACGCCGCGCGCACGCGCGGCGCGCCGCGCGGAAACGTCGGCACCAAAGCCGGCGGCGCCACGCAATTGGCGCGCGTTCCCCACGGGCACCGGAAACTGAAGCACCCCGCACTGCAACGGCCATCGCGACAAGCTTCACGGCGACGTGCCGAGGCGAGCCCGGAAAAGAAGCGACGCTTGCGAATAACAATCACAAGGTGCAAACAGCACCTTAATTCTACCGTCGCCAATGCGCGCGGATAGGATGCAAAGGACGGGGGATGACGATCAAAGCTTTGTGCCGGCACATGGCGCTGGCCACCATGCCGATACTGGTCGCGCTTGGCCACGTGGCAGCAGCTAATCCGCTGCTCCTTTTCGAGCCCGCGACGGGGCGTGTGCTCTACGCCGAAGAGCCGGATCGCGCTTGGCATCCCGCTTCCGTCACTAAGCTGATGACGGCGTACCTGACGTTCGAAGCCGTAAAGGTCGGGCGGCTCGCGTGGGACGACGACGTTCCCCTCTCCGAGCACGCCCGCAGCCAGCCGGCGACCCGCATCGGGCTCCGCGGCGGCATCAAGCTCAATGTCGAGCAGGCCGTCCGCGGCCTGATCCTGAGATCCGCGAACGACTTCGCCGTCGCCCTCGCCGAGCGCGTCGGTGGCACCGAAGCGGCCTTCGTCGAGCTCATGAACGCGACGGCCAAGCGCCTCGGCATGTCACGCACCGTCTACCGCAACCCGCACGGTCTCCCCGATGCCGAGCAGGTGACGACGGCTCGCGACCTCGCCGTCCTCACCACCGCGCTGCTGAGGGACTTCCCCGACCGCGCCGAGGTGTTCTCCACGCCGACGGTGCACATCCACAAGGGCACCTTCCATTCGCAGAACGACCTTTTGCGCACGCTGCCTGGTGCGGACGGCATGAAAACGGGCTTCACGTGCGCTTCGGGCTACAATGTCGTGGCGAGCGCCACGCGCGACGGCCGCCGGCTGGTCGCCATCGTTCTGGGGGCCGTGAATCGCCAAAAGCGTTCAGAACGCGCCACCGAGCTGATCGAAGCCGGATTTGATTACGTCTCGAGCCCTCGAACCGCCGATGAGACAGTGTCAATTCCGCCGGAGAAGCCCATCAAGGTGAGAGGCAAGGCCAAGGACGAGCAGCCGCCCGCACCCAAAGCCTTCTCCCCGATTGGTCTCGGCAGGATGGCGATAAGCCCTGCCGAACCCGTGCCGCCACAGGACATCGCGCACGATCTCCGCTCACGCAAATGCCGCGGATACTCGGGCTTCCCGAAACACGAACCTGAAACGGAGATCGAAACGAGCGAGGCCGGCGATACGGAAAAGCCTGTTGGCACGGCCACCGTGGTGACTGGCTCGGTCGCGTCGACCGCGGTGAAAGCCAACGCGGCAATCGCCGCCAAGACCTCGGCGAAAATCCAGCCTCACAACCCGGTGCGGGCCAAGCCGCGACGCAAGAAGTCAACGAGCGCGTCCCGACACACGGGCCTCGTGACGCGAAGCAAAACGTCCGGAACACTTGGTAGCGGCTCGAAAGCCGCCAGACTCCCGCCCGCCCCGGCAACAGGGACACTTTCTGCCAACGGACTGAGTTCGACAGGGAACTGACACCGACCGGCCTAGTCGGGTGCAGGAATGAACTCCGCCTCATCGCCCGGCACGCTTGCGAAGCGCCTGGCTTTCCAGTCGGCCTTCGCCGCCGCAATACGATCTTGCGACGACGACACGAAGTTCCACCAGATATGCCGCGGGCCATCCATGGGCTCGCCACCGAGCATCATCAGGCGCGACTGCGACAACGCCAATATGGAAATCCGATCGCCGGGCCGGAACACCAGCAGCCGGCCCGCCTCGAACCGGTCGCCGGCGATGTCGATCTCCCCGGAAGCAATGTAGACGGCGCGCTCGTCGTAGAAGGAGTCGAGCGGCAGCACGGCCCCGGGTGCGAGCACTGCCTCGGCATAAAGCGCCGGATGCGGAAACGAGACCGGCGAGCGCCGCCCGAATGCCTCGCCCAGTACCAGACGCACGCGCTTTCCCTCGCCCTCGATGCGCGGCAGGTCGGCAAGCCCGTGATGCACGAATGCGGGTTCACCCTCTTCGGCCTCCTTGGGCAACGCCATCCATGCCTGGATGCCGAACATCTCGCGCGTCCTCGCCTGCGCGTCGGCAGTTTCGCGCTCGGAGTGAACGATGCCCCGCCCGGCGGTCATGAGGTTCACCTCGCCCGGCTTTATGACAACGGACGTTCCGAGACTGTCGCGGTGCCACATCTCACCCTGGAAGAGGTAGGTCACCGTCGCGAGCCCGATGTGCGGATGCGGGCGCACGTCGATGCCCTTCCCGATCAGGAACTCCGCCGGCCCCATCTGATCGAAGAAAATGAACGGTCCGACCATCTGTCGGCCCTGCGCGGGTAACGCCCGGCGCACCTCGAAGCCACCGAGATCGCGCGCGCGCGGCACGATCACCTGCTCGATCTGGGCACAGGACTTGGCATCGCCCGGGACCGGATCGTTGTCGGGCAACGTGCTCATGGCTTCCTCGCTGTTGATTGGCCGCGCTCGCGCATAGCACGATAGATAGGCTCGCTCCCCGAACCGGCAATGCCCAGACGCGAGGGGCGCATCGATAGCCGGCTGACACCCGAGCCGGGACGGGTCTAACCTGAGACCATCGCAAAGGCGACTGTCGGGAGGCACGAATGCGCGACGCACTGCAGAACGAGGTCTCGGACCTCGTCGCAGCCTATCGGGACGATCAGTCCACCTTCCAGCGCATCGGCCCGATTTCCTGGCCCGATGCCAATCGCATCGCCGTCAATTTCACGGCCGACTTCGACGCAATGCTCCTGCGGCGCTTGAACGACGAGCCGGCCGAGCAGCTGGCAAAGGGCGAGTTTGGCGGCCGCGTCGGCATTTGGAGGTTGATCGAGCTGTTCGACAGCCACGCCATGAAGGCGACATTCTTCGTCCCGGGCCGCATCTGCGAGCTCTACCCGCGCGCCGTCCAGGCCTGCGCCGCGAGTGGGCACGAGGTCGCCGACCATATGTGGGAACATCGCGTTCCCAGCGATCCGATCCTCGAGCGAGACCACCTCGCCAAGTCGACGAACGCGCTGGCCGCTTTGACCGGCAAGCGCCCGGTTGGCACGCGCAGCTGGCACACGGCCGAAGCACTGACCGAGCAGGGCTACCTCTACCGAAGTCATGGCTCCGATGCGCACGGCCCGACCTGGAGCCACGACGCCCATGGCCGCAACCGCCTGGTCGAGCTGCCTTTCCACTACGCAATCGACGACGCGATGTTCTTCTCGTTCGCCTGGTACAAGAGCGCCACAAGCGAGCAGCGTCTCTCCGACCCCGACCGCGTCATGGACATGTGGTGGGCGGCTTTCGAGCAGCAGTACCGCGCCGGCGGCTACCTCAACATCTGCCTGCACCCCTTCGTCTCGGGCCGCGCCATGCGCATCGCCGCCCTGGACCGTCTTATCACGCGGATGAAGGAGCTGCCGGGCGTCTGGCTCACGAGCTGCGAGGCCGTGGCCCGCCACGTCGCCGACACGTGCCCACCATCCGCGACAAAACCCGGACCTTGATCGCGACCGACCAACCACACGCTCGGGAGCAGCCCATGCCCTGGAAAGACCGTTACACCGTCTCCGACGAGATCAGCCTCAGAGACCACCAGCTGCATTGGCCCGACGGCGAGAGGATGGGCGCATTGATAACAGTCGCATTGAGCGTCGCTTCCGGCCCGGAGGGAATTACCGCGACGGATCTGCAGTCTTCGGCCGGCCGTTTCGGCATGGGAGAGGGCCTGGATCTCCTCATGCAAGCCTTGGCACGTCACGGCCTGCGCGCGACCGTCGCGGTACCGGCCGTCGTCGCCGAAATGATGCCGGAACGCATTCGCGAGATCGCGGCAGCTGGACACGAGATCGCGGCCCTGGGGCTCCGCCACGAGGACACGAGCGCAATGCCGCGCCAGGAGGAAGCCTCGCGCATCGCACGCGCCACGGAAATCCTGACCCGCATCGTCGGCAAACGACCTAACGGCTGGTACGCGCTGTCGCGCCAGAAGGACCGCTACGCCGGTGGCGCGACGAGCCCGAACACGCACGACCTCCTTCGCGAGGCGGAATACGGCTGGCTGGGCAACGGCATGGCGGACGACATCCCCTACTACACCGTGACCGACGTCGCGAGCCGGCGCTCGTTCTTGACGCTTCCCTACTACTATCACCTGGATGACCAGTATTTCTCACTGTTTCCAGTCGCCGGCACGGGCCTCGAGAACTCCGATATGCTGGCTCGCAACTGGAAAGCCGAGCTCGACGCGCAGTATCGGCGCGGCCGCTGCTTTTCGATGGTTCTGCATCCCCAGCATTCCGGCTGGTGCAATCGCCTCGAGCTTCTGGAGCGGTTCCTGGCCCACATGACGAGCCGCCCCGGCATCTGGTTCGCGACCGGCTCGGAAATCGCAGCGCACTGGCAGCAGCACTTCCCTGCCGCTACGCACCTCAAGCTCGAACCCTCGATCTGGCAGGACTACGAGGGAAGCCTGAGCTGAGCAGCAGAGAGGGCCGGTCCGGGAAACCCCTCCCCGAATGGGCGCCGGCCGGTGGCTCGATCGCTCAGCCGCTGCAAACACCCGACCACGGAGCCGACCGATGACCTTGAACCTGATCGACCACACCAGCCAGGCGAAGGACGAGTGGCGCCCCGGCGTGCTCACCCGCATGATCGCATCTTCCGCGATCGGCACCTCCCAGCTTTGCGTCTTCGAGCAGTGGTGCGATCCCGGCCTCGGCGCGCCGCCCCACCTGCATGCTGTAGAGGAAATTCTCACGGTGCTCGAAGGCGAGGCGGAGATATTCGTCGGAGACGAGCGCCAGCGCGCGACAGTGGGCCAGTCGGTGGTGATCCCGGCGGGCCTGAAGCATGGCTTCACGAACTCCGGCTCGGGAACGCTCCGTGTCCAGGCGATCCTCGCGAGCCCAGTGTTCGAGGCCGCCTACGACGACGCACGCGAGACACCTCGTCGCTGGCTCCCCGGCAAGCGGTGACCTGACCGCACCTGCGACAATTCGCGGAAGCGCCGCCCGAAGGCCGCCACGTCAAGGGAGGGAGGCGCGGCCGACCGAGCGGCCAGGCCCAGCAGTCATCGATCGCAGGATGAACGCATATGACCGGCATCACGCGCCGCGACGCCCTCGCCGGCGCCCTCGCCACGGGGATAGGGGCAAATGCGGCGCTTCCCGTTGGCCGACCTGCCGCCGCCGAGCCTGCACCTGACGACAAGCCGACATGCACCCTCTTGCTCGTCAACGACATCTACAAAATGGGCGAGGTGAAGGGCCGCGGCGGCTTTGCCCGGCTTGCCGCCATTGCCCGGCGAGAGCGCGCCACGGGTGTACCGGTTCTCTATGCCCACGCCGGAGATATGTTCTCGCCCTCGCTCATGTCCGGCTTCGACCAGGGAGCGCATACGGTCGAGTTGTTGAATGTCGTGCCGCCTGACGTCTTCGTTCCCGGCAATCACGAGTTCGACTTTGGCCCGGAGATCTACGGTCGCCGCTGCGCAGAATCGCGTTTCCCCTATTTCGCAGCCAACCTGCGACAGGCCGGCGGCGCGCGTCTCCCGGCACACGAGGATGCACGCATCTTCCAGTTGGGTCCGCTCAAGGTCGGCGTTTTCGGCGTGGCACTCGCAACAAGTCCTCTGATGTCGCAAACCGGAAGCCTCGTCTTTCTCGACGAGATGGACACCGTCAAAGCACAGTCCAAAGCCCTGCGGCAGGCAGGAGCAGACCTCGTCGTCGCTGTCACACACACCGACTTTGCGCGCGACCTCGAGATCATGCGCTCGGGCCTCGTCGATGTGCTCCTGACCGGCCACGATCACGATTTGCGCATCGTCTATGACAACCGGTTCGTGATGGTCGAGAGCGGTGAGGAAGGCGAGACCGTCACCGCGATCGATATCTACGCCACGATCGGCGAGAAGGATGGCCGTCGTCATGTTGAGTGGCGCCCGCGCTTCCGTCCGATCGATTCCGCGACCGTCGCCCCCGACCCCGAGGCGCTCGCAATCGTCCAGGGTTATGAGCAAATGCTCGGCAAGGAGCTCGATGTCACCATCGCGCGAGCGACGGGTCCGCTCGACACGCGCTCCGCGACGGTGCGCTCGGAGGAAAGCGCATTCGGAAACATCGTTGCCGACGCCATACGGCAGGCGACCGGCGCCGACATCGCCATCACCAATGGCGGCAGCCTGCGTGGCAATCGCACCTACCCGGCAGGCCACCTCATCACGCGGCGCGACGTGCTCGCCGAGCTCCCATTCGGCAACCGAACAGTGCTCGTCGAGATCAAGGGCAGGGACATCCGCGACGCGCTAGAGAACGGTTTCTCCGACCTCGACAATCGTGGCGGTCGCTTTCCCCAGGTCTCGGGGCTTCAGGTGCTGATCGATGTCAACGGCCCATCTGGAAAGCGCGTGCTCACCATCGAGCACGACGGCAAGCCGATCGATCCGGATAGACTGTACAAGGTCGCATCGAACGACTTCATGCTCCGCGGCGGCGACGGCTACACGGCGCTCGCACGGGGCCGAACTCTGATCGGAAAGACGGACGGCAAGATACTGGCGAACCTCGTAATGGCACACATCCGCACCCTCGGAAAAATCGACGGGAAGATTGAAGGTCGCATCCTCCAGAAATAGCGACCCAGGATTCGTGCACCGCACCCGCCAAGCCGCGTTCCAAGCGCGCTTGACCGAACTTCCGCGAGCGGGAAAGATGCGGCAACTGCCTGGAGGAACGCCCATGCTCGCCGTTTCCCGTGACGAAGCCCGCATCAAACAGGTCCAGGTTGCCGGCGGTGTCGGAGAACGCCACGGCTACATTGGCGAGCCCGGCCAATTGACCCAGGCGGCCCAGGCCTTCCTGGTGGTGCGTCCATTCGCCGGCGCCCGCATCGAGCCCCACTTCCACGACGTCGACCAGTTTCAGGTGGTGATCGATGGTGGCGGCCGCATCGGCAAGAAGAAGGTGCGCCCCATCACCTTCCAGTATGCCGACGCATTCACGCCTTACGGCCCCATCGTCGCCGACGAGCGCCTGTCCTTCTTCACACTTCGCAACATCGCGAGCGGCGGCTTCTGGGCCATGCCCGGCAACAAGCAGGAGATGCCGGGCCGGGCCGGGCGAAACATCGAGGGCGTCTTCGACCTCGAGATCGGCGTGCCGACGGCCGGAGAGTGCACCCGAGAGATCCTGATGCCACCCCAGTCCGACGGCGTTGAGGCCATAGGCTTTCGCCTCGGGAGAGGCGCCTGTTCGGAAGGCATCCCGCACGAGGGCAAAGGCCAGTTCTACCTTGTCTGCGCAGGCAGTCTCGTACTCGACGGCAGGGAGCTTCCGCCGCGTTCGCTAGTCCGCGTCGAACCGGACGACGCAGCCATCACGCTTCGCGCAAGCGACGAGGGAGCGCAGGTGCTTGGCCTCCAGTTCTGCGCCCCGTGCGAACGCCCGGGCACCGACCCGGCCAAGCTCGCGAGCCGGGCGGAGAAGGGCTACGTCAACGTCCGGTCACCTGGCACCTGAGAGCGGGCTCTCAAGCTTCCCAAGGAACGCCGCCCGCATAGGTGCGGTAGGGAACGCCCGCCAGCCATCCTGAATCGACCGGCAACAGGATGCCCGTGATCGTTCGCGCCTGGTCGGAGGCCAGGAACGCAATCGCATCGGCGATGTCTGTCGGCTCGGGCAGATAGGGAAGCGCGTGAACACTCATGATCTTGGCCATGTCGCGCTTCCCTTCGGCGACCTTCTGGCGCAGAGGCGGCGTCATCACGTAGGTGGGGCCCACCGAGTTGACGCGGATCGAATGACGGCCGAGTTCCACTGCCAGCAGCTGCGTCAGGCGCTCGACCGCCGCTTTGCCGGGATTGTAGGCGGGCAGCGGAAGTGGCATCCGTGAGTTGATAGAGCCAAGGGTGACGATCGCGCCCTTCTTGCGCGGGATCATGCGCCGCGCAAACGACTGGCACGAATGAAGCGTGCCGTTGTAGTTCACCTTCCACATTCGCTCGTGATAGGCCATGTCCATGTCCAGAACCGACTCGGTGTTCGGAATGAGACCGGCCGCCGTCACCAGCACCTGGACGGACCCCAGATCCTTCTCGATCGTCTCGGCAACCGCCTCGACGGCCGCAGCATCCGAGACGTCGCACGCGTAGAACTTCGCGGCACGTCCGCGCGTCGCGATGGCAGACGCGACGGCCTCGCCAGCGTCCTTGTTCATGTCGATCACGGCGATGTCGTAACCATCGGCGGCAAGCCTCTGCGCCGTGGCGGCTCCAATGCCGCTGGCGCCACCCGTTACGGCGGCAACGCGTTTTGTCGTCATGTTTCCTCTCGCTCAGCGCTTCTTCTTCCTCGGTGCAGCACGTGTAAGGCCACTTCGAGCCAAGCGCCAGCCGGCGGGACATGGAGAGCAAGCCCTCCGGTCGGTCCACTCGCCTATACCTCCTCGCAACCGACCCCTTCCCCTCGCGGCCCACCGTCGTATGCTCGCCTCGAAATGCAAAAGGCGCGCGTCTGAGGGCGCCCCGGTGCAGCCGACAATTCGAATGATGGGAAGAATGCAAATGGGCCAGGACATCAAGATTTCCGCACGCGATGGAAAAACCTTCGACGGCTATCTCGCATTCCCGGCGACGACGCCAGCGCCCGGGATCGTGCTCTTGCCGGAAGTGTTCAATACCAACCCACATATCCGCTCGGTCTGCGACGGTTACGCCGCCGACGGCTTCGTCGTGCTGGCTCCGGATGTCTACTGGCGACAGGAGCCCCGCTCGTACATGAGCTACACGGACGAGGGTCGGGCCAAGGCCCAGGCGTTGCGAGCCCGTCTCGACACCGACCAGTTCGCCCGCGATCTCGAAGACACCGTCGCCGCGCTCCGCGCCCGCGCCGAGTGCACCGGCAAGGCAGGCGTGATGGGCTTCTGCCTCGGCGGCAAGTTCACCTACTTGTCCAGCGTCCGCCACCGGATCGATGCCGGTGTCAGCTACTACGGAGTCCAGATCGACCAGCACCTCGACGAAGCGGCAAATCTGAAGTGTCCGCTCCTCATGCACTTCGCCGAGAACGATCCCCACGTGCCTCTGCCGACCGTCGAAAAGATCCGCACCGCACTGGCGCCAACCCGAAATGCCGAGATCCACGTCTATCCGGGCGCCGAGCATGGCTTCAATCGCTACGGTTATCCGCCGCACAATGCTGAGCAGGCCGCCATCGCCCGCGAACGCACGCTCGCGCATTTCCGTCGCCATCTGGCCGGTTGAGGCAAATACGAGATCTGGAGGCGCACACCATGTCGAGCCCGGTCAAGCGCATCAGCGCCGACGAGCTGAAAGCTCAGCTTCGCGACGGAGGCGAAATCGCTCTTCTCGATGCACGCGAGGAACTGGCCTTCGGCGAGCGACACATCTTGATGGCGTCGTGCTTGCCGCTCGGACGCATCGAGGTGCTCGCCGACGACATGGTCCCGCGCCGCTCGGCGCGCGTCGTATGGTGCGACGACGGCGACGGGCTGGCGCAGCGCGCGGCCGAGCGCATGACCCAGCTTGGCTATTCGGACGTATCGCTCCTCGACGGCGGGGTAAAAGACTGGGAGGCGTCTGGTTACCGCGTCTACAGCGGCGTCCACGTGCCGAGCAAGGCCTTCGCCGAGGTCGTCGAGCATGACCAGCACACGCCCTGGATAACTGCCGCCGACCTCAAGTCCATGATAGATGCCGGCGAGGATATCGCCGTCTTCGACAGCCGCTCGTTCGAGGAGTACCACACCAACTCCATCCCGACCGCCGTAAGCGTGCCGGGCGCCGAGCTTGTCTACCGCTTCCACGATCTCGTGCCGTCACCCTCGACGACCGTGATCGTCAACTGCGGCGGTCGGACCCGCAGTATTATCGGCGCCCAGTCGCTCATCACCGCGGGGGTACCGAACAAGGTCGTCTCATTGAAGGACGGAACCATGGCCTGGCATCTCGCAGGCTTCGAGGTCGTGCAAGGCGCGCAACGAAGACCGCCCGACGTTTCGCGTGAGGCAGCCGAGTCAGGGCGCCGTGCAGCAGAACGCGTTGCAGCGCGTTTCGGCATCCAACGCATCGACGCCGCTACCTTGGCACGCTGGCGTGCGGAAGCCGAAGAGCGATCGCTCTACATCCTCGACGTGCGCACGCCCGAGGAATACGCGGCGGGCCACGTCGCAGGCATTCGCTCGGCGCCCGGAGGACAACTCGTCCAGGAAACCGACAACTACCTCGCAACCTGGGGCGCCCGCATCGTGCTCGTCGACAGCGACGGCGTCAGAGCCACCATGACGGCGTCCTGGCTGAAGCAGATGGGCTGGTCCGACGTCGCCGTCATGGCCATCGACGAACTCCCGGGAACACGCACGACGGGCCCGCACCGCCCACGCGCGCTCGGCCTCGATAATGCCGATGCAAAGACCATCGCTGCCGCCGTTCTCCGCGAGAAATTGACCTCAGGAAACGTGGGCATTATCGATCTCGACTACTCCAAGCCATACAGGAAGGCTCACATTCCCGGGGCCTGGTTCGCAACGCGGACGCGCCTGCCTGCGGCGTTGGCCAAACTCCCGAAGGCCCAGACAATCGTCCTCACTTCGCCGGATGGCGACCTCGCCCGCATCGCCGCGGCCGAGATCTCCGCCAGCGTCGACGCCACGGTTCTGGCTCTCGAAGGTGGCACCCGCGCTTGGGTCGAGGCGGGCTATCCCCTCGAATCCGGCGACGACCGCTTGGCCGATACCCCGGACGACGTCTGGCTCCCGGCCCGCGAGCGCACAGGCGATAGGGAAAGCGCCATGCGCGCTTACCTCGCGTGGGAAATCGACCTCGTCAACCAGATGCGCACCGACGACGACCAGCGGTTCCAGGTGGCGAAAGGCTGACGCACACTAGCCGGCCATGACCTTCTTCATGGCCGCCGAGAGTCGATGCCGGATGGCATGGAATCCCTTCGAGCCCTCGCTCGTCATCCAGTTCATCTGCAGCGAGCGGCGTTGGCCCTCGAACGGGTGATGCCCGTGCCACGAGTTGTCGGACCGCTTGAAGACGAGAAGCGTACCGTTGTCGGGAGGAACCTCCGTCACATAGTCGTCGACGTCGTGCCCGTTCCTCAGGATCCGCAAGCGCCCCCCGTCCTGCTTCCAGTCTTCGTTGAGGTAGACGAGGACGGTGATGATCTTGTCCTTGGAATCCGTGTGGATCTGCCCGTCCTTGGCGCGCGTCCAGCCCCTGAGCGAGAACATCTTCGGCCGCCCCTCGAGGGAAACATCGAACTTCTCCTCGATCGTCGCCTCGAACTCCGGCCCGTCGAGTTCTGCGATCACCTCGCGAATCGCCATGCTCTCGTCGAGGCTCTCCAATGGAAAGCTCCCGCCCTTGTCGATCTTGGGATACGTGGCGTTGATGGCAGCAATGCTTTCCCGAGATAGAAAGCCCGGCACCACGACGTAGCTGAACGGCTCCTTCTCGACTGTTGCCGCCCTGAGCTTGGCAATGTTGAGATGCGCCATCGTCGATTCCCCCTTCCGCACACGCCGTGCCTCGTTCGCGCCGATCCCGCCTCGAAGCATCAACGAGCGGCTCAAGCCTCTGCACCCACCCGGTGCGAAACGAGACCGCTCAGCATTCCCCGGCGACGGCTGAGTCTCTCCTCGATGGCCGTCGCAATCTGAGCAGCCGAGTCCAGCGGCTCGTAGCTCCACCCGTCCAGACTCTTAACCTCGGCAGGCAACGCGCGTGTGGCGCCATAGCGCCGCAGTGAGTCATGAAAGCGACGAAACTTGGCGCTGCCGCCGGACGGCTCGAAGACGTAGACCGGGCGGCCCGTCACGAGAGGCTCGCCCGTCATGTTCACGCTGTCGGCCGTCACCACGAAGAGATCGGCGTGGGCCAGGAATGCCGGATAGGGGTTCTCGCCTGTACCGTCCCAGATGAAACGGGGCGAATTCTCGGTCGCCCGGGTGACGGCCCGGACCAGCCTTTGATGGCTGCGCCGCGACGGCGTGATGAGAAAGCTCGCACCGAGCCTGGCAAGCGAGGCGATGGAGGCTTCGAGCCGGTCATCGTCCGCTTCGGTGAACTTGTAGACCGCATTCTTGCCGCCCAGGATCACGGCGACGCGCGGTCCCGGCAATCCCGAGATCGCGTCCGGCGTCGACTGGCGCAGGCGCGCGATCCGCTCGGGCGAGAACGCATGCGGTGCCGTAAGAGTGGTGATGACATTCGCCCCGCGCCGCCTGTCGTGCTCGGGCACCCAGATCAGATCTGCCGTTCGCGGGCCGGTCTTGGGGTCCTGCAGCACCACCGTGAAGGTCGCGACCCCGGCCTGGCGCCGCAGCGCGCGGATATAGGGAATGCTGAGACGGCCTGTGGCAATGGCAATATCGGGCCACGGCGGCGACAGGAGTTTGCCGGGTCCGATCCCGTCGCGCGGGTCCAAGGGCCCATACGGCGCTGAGAACCGCCAGAGCCCCTTTGGCGCAACCTCCTTGAGGTCCCAGCGTACACCGAGCGCCTCGGCAACCCCCTGCGCCTGGACTTTCATGCCCGCCTTGTCGTCGGTGATGAGCCATGCCCTCAGGCCGGCGAGCGGTCGCGGGCGATCCATCATTGAGCCCCCGTGGGATGCATACGATAGTCGTGAAGGAGTCCGGACCGACGCGCGTTTGTCTTCGACGACCCGGGCCATGCCGTGCTGAACTGCCCACGGACTCACTCTCCCGACCAACTCTGGAGGCACTATCGCCGATGCGCGCCCGTCTCGATGCTACCGATTGGCGCATCCTCAAGGAGCTACAGGCCGATGGCCGGCTCACCAACGTCGCCCTCGCCCAACGTGTCGGCTTGTCGCCGCCACCATGCCTGAGGCGCGTGCAGGCGCTCGAGAGCGCCGGCTTCATTCGCGGCTACCACGCGGTGCTCGACGCACGGCTCACCGGCTTCGAGGTCGCAGCCTTCGCCATGGTGACGCTGCGGGCCCAGGGAGAGATCGAGCTGCGCGAGTTCGAGAACCGCCTCCTGACCTGGCCCATTGTGCGCGAGGCCTACATGCTCGCGGGCGACGCTGACTACATGCTGAAATGCGTTGCGGCCGACATGTCGAGCTTCCAGGCCTTCGTCCTCGAGCAACTGACCCCGTTACCGAATGTCGCGAGCGTGAAGACGACGGTCGTCTTGCGCGAGGCCAAGCACGAGCCGGGCGTTCCGATCGAGAAACAGCGGTAGTCGCTCCCCGCCACCCGGCACCGCTCCGCCGCCCGTCTAGACCAGTCTCATGGCAATGATCCACGCCGTCACGAAAATCGGCGATAAGGCCGTCGAGATGACCACGGCTGTCGAGATGAAGTCGGCCTCCATCTTGTACTCGGCGGCGAAAATGGTGATCAGCACGCCGACCGGCGTCGAAGCCGCAACGACGATCACGGCCGTGACGTCGGCACCGAGCCCCATGACGCTGCAGATCCACCAGGTCAACGCTGGAGCGACCAGAAACTTCAGAAAAAGTATGAGCGATTGGGGCCCCCATTCGATTCGCCCGATCCGCGACGCGGCCACCTGCGCCCCGAGTGTGTAAAGTGCGAGCGGCGTGAAGATCGATCCGAGAAACTGCATAGGCTGGCCGACCACCGCGGGCAGCTCGACTTCGAAACCGCGGAGTGCAAGCCCCGCGACAATCGAAGGGATCATCGGCGTCTCGAACGCCGATCTGAGCTTGTCGAACGGTCGTCCGCCCGAAGGCGCCATCACCCAGACACCGACCGTGGTCGTCATGATCGCCATCAGCGCAGCCATCACGGACTGATGGATCAGGTATTCCGAGCCGAACGCGAGTTGCGTCACCGGTACCCCGAAGAACCCGACGTTGGCGTAGGCGGCACCGAGCCCCATCATGGGTCCGAGATCGCGCCGCATGCGAAAGATGATCGCGAGCAGCCACCCCAGCGGAATAATCATCAGGAACTGCACGATCCCCATATAGACGACCGGCCAGACGACCGAGATCGGCTGACGTCCGCTCGACAGGAAGTGCACGAAAAAGGCCGGCATCACCACATAGACCTGAAGCCGGTTGAGCGTCGCGATGTCGAGCTTCAGGCGCGACTGCATAACATAGCCGATCACCACCAGTGCGATGATCGGCAGCGTCACCTTGGTCAGGATGTCCTGGAAAAGTTCCATTTGCCCGCGAATGGCCGTCGCGGTCCCCCGCCGCGGGCGTTTTGTCCACGATGCTCATGGCGAGGGCAAGGCGGAATTCGTGTTGCATCAACTCACTACGGCATCTGCCGAGAGCCGAGGACAGGATTCCGAGACCGAGCCATGCTTCCATTTGGCGCGTGACAACTCCTCCCCGTGACGCCTTGCCCCGTAGGGGCCGGCAAATCCCGAGTGCTAGTGGGGGTGAATAGCGCGGAACAGCACCGACGCGCACCAGTCGCCTGCACGGACGGGCGAAGAGCTACGGGGGATGCGTAGAAATGGCGAACCGGACCGAAGCGATTGCCGACCAGCTCATCTCGAGCATCGAGGCCTCGGAGAGCCATGCGAAGCCCTATCCGCATTGGTTCCTGACCAAGTGCCTGCCCACCGATGTCGCCGACGAGATCACGGAGCTGCCGTTTCCGGCGCCCGCGCTCGGTGGCCTCTCGGGGAAGCGCGAGTTGCACAACGCGACGCGCAAATACTTCGACGGGCAGAACCGCGCGGCGTTTCCGGTCGTCGAGGCGTTCGCTCAGGCGTTCCAGTCGCGCAGGATCACCGATCGCATCCAGAAGCACTTCGGCACGTCCCTCGCCGACACCTACCTGCGCCTCGAGTATGCCCAGGACACCAACGGCTTCTGGCTCGAGCCGCACACCGACCTCGGCGTCAAGGTCTTCACGATGCTACTCTATCTATCGAAGGATCCGAGCCATCGCGACCTCGGCACCGATATCTACGACAGCGAGAAGCACCACATCGGGCGCTCACCGTTCGCGCCCAACGCAGCCATGGTCTTCGTACCATCGAACAACACCTACCACGGCTTCGAGCCGCGCCAGATCGAGGGCGTGAGGAAATCGATCATCATCAACTACGTCACCAGTGAGTGGCGGGCGCGAGAGCAGCTTTCGTTTCCCGAGGCGCCGATCACAGGCTGAACGCCCGGCGAGGCCGTTATGGGGCGCCCCCCACCGCCGCTGCGCGCAATCAGACGAACGAAGCTCTTTCGACAAACCAAGCCAGATCAATCGGCTGCCGGTCAATCTAGCCTTGCAATACGCTGCCCTTGGCGGTTAGCTGTTCCTGACGCCTACGGGGTGCGGTCTCTGTCACCCGCACACTGAAAACAAACAAGCCCGAGGCGTCGCGAAAAAGGGAGGATGTCGTGCAAACGGCTATTTCAACGCCGCGCGCCGTCGCGCGCGCGACCGCTTTGGCAATTTGCTTCGCCGGTCTCGCTGGACCCGCAAGCGCCCAGGACAAGATCACACTCAACTGGAACATCTTCGGCCCCAAGCGCGCGGTCACCGCGGGCATCGAGGCCATGGCCGACTTCTTCGCCAAGGAATCGGGCGGAAAGGTCGACATCAAGATCGCCTACGGCTCGGCGCTAGGCCCAGAAAAGCAGACGCCGGAAGCCATCCGCGCGGGCGGTTATGAAGGCGGCCAGATGTGCACGGGCTACTACCCCAACAAGTTCCCGATGACGAACGTAATGGAGCTGCCGTTCCTGCCGCCGCGCAAGCTCGAGGACCGCATCAAGGTCGACGACGCGGTCTACGCCAACCCGCTCTCCGAGAAGGAGATGGCCGACCGTTGGGGCATGATGTACTTCGGTCCGACGGCGCTTCCGGCCTACGAGTTCATGGGCAACCGCAAGATCGCGAAGCCCGAGGACTTCAAGGGCGTCAAGGTGCGCATCTCCGGCCTCAACGCCAAGGCGCTTCAGAAATTCGGCGCCGTGCCCGTCGTCGTGACCGCACCAGAAGCCTACACGGCGCTCGAGCGCGGGACCATCGACAGCTTCGGCTTCCCATATGCCTACAGTTTCGGCGCCTACAAGCTGCACGAGGTCTCGAAGTACGTCACCAACGGCATCGCTCTCAACGGCTTCATGTGCTTCCAGGGCGTCTCGATCAAAGCCTGGAACAAGGTTCCCGAACCGATTCGCGCCAAGCTGCCGGCAGCACGCGAGGCCGCCAAGGCGGCACTGCTCAAGGCTTATGCCGCCGCCGACGCGAAGTGGATCCCGATATTCAAGGAGAAGCTCGAGGTCGACGAGTTCACACCCGAGGAGCGAGCCAAGCTCGTCGCTGGCGCCAACGAGATCTGGGAAGGCTGGGTGAAGGAGCAGGAGGCGGCCGGCCGTCCGGGCCGCAAGATGCTCGACTTCGTCAAGGCCGAGGTCGCCAAATACAAGCACTGAGCGCGCGTGCGCAGCCTTAGAAAAGGGTGGCTCACGTGCACGAGCTCATCATCCTGGCGGGTGTCGTCATCGCTTTGATGGCAGTGACGACGCTCCTCTTCGACGTCGTCAAACCGGCGGTGCGCATCCTCGAGCAGATCCTGCTCTACGCCTCCGCCGCGATCATTCTCGGCGAGATGATCTTCGTCGGCGCCGAGGTGGTGATGCGCTACGTCTTCAACTCTCCGATCCCCGGCCATCTCGAGGGATCGGAGCTGCTGGTGCCGATCATCGTCTTCCTCGCCATCTCCTATGCCCAGCGCCAGCGGGCCCATGTGGGCATGGACCTCGTCGTCGAGGCGATGCCGCCAGCCGCACGCCGCTTTGCCACGGTCATGACCCTGCTCGTCAGTGTCTTCGTCTGCGCCATCCTGTCCTGGTTCAGCGGCCGCGCCGCCTACCAACTCTGGCTCTACGACGACGTGACCATGACCCCCCCCTACTTCAAGACGTGGCCATCCCAGGCCGCGATCAGCATCGGCTACGGACTTCTATCGTTCCGCATGTTCCTGCAAACCCTCGCCGAGTTTTCCCCCGAGCGCTTTCCCGACGAGCCCGTCGAGGGCGACGTCGAGCTTCACACCGAATAGCCCGGATCCGCCGAACCCGAGCCTCCAGCGAGTTGCCCCATGGACCCCATCACGCTCGGCTACATTTCCCTGGCCGCCCTGACGCTGCTGCTCGTGTCCGGCTTGCGCATCGCCTTCGCTACGGCGATCTGCGGCTTCCTGGGCCTCATGGTGCTCCGCGGCTACGACTCCGCTGCGGCTCTGTCGGCGCAAACGATCTACGGCCACCTCACCAACTACAATTTGCTTGTCCTGCCGCTTTTCATCGCGATGGGCTTCTTTGCCTACTACGCGGGCATCACCCGCGACCTCTACTGGGCGGCGCGGCAATGGCTCGGCCATTGGCCGGGTGGCCTCGCCATCTCGACCGTTGTTGGGTGCGCCGGCTTCGCCGCGGCCTGCGGCGCCTCCACCGCGTCGGCGGCCGTCATGGGCCGCGTGGCATTGCCCGAGCTCAAGCGCTTCGGCTACGACAATAGGATTGCGCTCGGCTGCGTCGCAGCCGGCGGCACCATGGCGATCATGATCCCACCCTCGGTGCTGATGGTCGTCTACGGCTTCATCGCCGAGGAATCGATCGGTGCCCTTCTCCTGGCCGGCATCCTGCCGGGACTCCTGCAGGCGACGAGCTACGTCGTGATGCTGCTCGCTCGCTTCAAGGCGAACCCCGAGCTCGGCCCTCCGATCGCCCGCGTGGGCTGGGGCGAGCGCCTACGCTCGCTCAAGGGCGTCTGGGGCATGCTACTGCTCATGATGCTGGTCATGGGCAGCATGTACACCGGCATCGCCACGCCGACGGAGGCAGCCGGTGTCGGTGCCATCGGCGCGCTGCTCATCGCCTTGCCTCGCATCCATTTCGCCGAGTTCCGAGGCGCGATGGTGGAGACGGCGCGAACGACGGCGATGATCTTCGCCATCATCGCGGGCGTGCTGATCTACGTGCATTTCCTCGGCTTCACCGGCATGCCGGCCGCCATTGCCGACCGCATCGTGCACATGAACATGCCGCCCACCGCCGTGCTCGTCGGCATCATGGTGCTCTACCTGGCGCTCGGCATGTTCCTCGACGGCATCGGCATGATCTTGCTCACCGTGCCGATCATCCTGCCGACCATCAAGACCCTCGGCATCGACCCGATCGTCTTCGGCGTGCTGGTCGTGCGCATGGTCGAGATCGGCCTCATCACACCGCCGGTCGGCCTCAACGTCTATGTCCTGAAGGGCGTCGCGGGCGACGTGCCGATGCAGGACATCTTCAAGGGCTGCGGGTGGTTCGTCGCTGTCGACCTGATCAACGTCGCGATCCTGATCACCTTCCCCCAGCTGATCCTCTGGATTCCGCACACGATGATCAAGTGAGCCCTCGCTACACCCCGAGCTCTTTGCGCACCTCGAAGATCTCCATGATGCGGGCCCCCTTGTGCGGGCCGTCGCAGACGAACTGCCATCGGCCCTCCGAGTAGGTGTCGCAGAGCTTCACACCCTTGATAAGCACCCAATGCCCCTCCTTGCCCTTGTGGATGGCGAGGATGTAGTGCGCCCAGGCGTTTCTCGGCTTCTGCATCCAGCTCCAGACGTTCGGCCGCTCCTTGCGCGCAAGATGCATGTAGCTTTCCTTGAGGTCCATCCGGTAGCCGAAGCGGGCGAGCGCCGCGGCCACCTCCTCCGTGTTCGTCCCCTTTACGATCGACTTCGTGTTGGTGTCCGGCGCCCGGAACGCGCGGATCTCGTCCTCGATGCGCGAGATCGGATAGCCGGTGATCGCGGAGAGCACGAACGGCCCGCAGAACGCGACGCGACCAGTATCGTTGTTGACGTCGTTCAAGGATGACGTGAGGCGCGCGGCGGCGCCCGCCTTCGCAGGCATGGCACAAGACCCGATGGATAGAGCTTTGGTTAAGCGAATCTTTCCATCGAAGCCTTGATGAAGCGTTAAGTCCCGTCGCATGCTCCGGCCGAAGGACAGGAGAGCGGAATGGCGAAGAACGCGAAGACGGGCGGCAAATCCGGCGGCAAGGGCAACGGGGGCGAGAAGCTCCCGCCCGGACAGCGGGCGGCACGTGGCTATCTGAGGGGCCTGCAGAACTACGGCGACCCGGACTTCTCCGTCTACCTGCGCCGGGCTTTTGCCCGCTCCATGGGCTACTCCATGGACGAGCTGTCGCGTCCCGTGATCGGCATCGCCAACACCTACAGCCGCTTCAATCCCTGTCATCGTCATTTCCCGGAGCTCGTCGACGCGATCAAGCGGGGCATCCAGGCGGCGGGAGGCCTGGCGCTCGAGTTCCCGACGATCTCTGTCCACGAGTCCACGCTCGCACCCAATTCCATGAAGTTCCGCAACCTCATGGCCATGGACACCGAGGAAATGATCCGGGCCCAGCCGATGGATGCGGTCGTGCTCATGGGCGGCTGCGACAAGACCGTGCCCGCCCAGCTGATGGGCGCGGCAAGCGCCGGAAAGCCGGCCATCCAGCTCATCGGCGGGCCGCAGATGACCGGCCGCTACAAGGAGCACCGCGTCGGCGCCTGCACCGATTGCCGCAAATTCTGGGTCGAGTACCGCGCGGGCCGCATGTCGAAGCCGGAGATCGAGGCCGCCGAGGGCACGCTCGTCACCACGGCCGGCACCTGTGCCGTCATGGGCACGGCCTCGACCATGGCGGCAATCGCGGAATCGCTCGGCATGACCCTGCCGGGCACCGCCGCCATCCCCGCCGTCCACGCCGACCGCCTGAGAGCCGCCGAGGCGACGGGCGCCGCCGCCGTCAGGCTTGTCGCCTCCAACGTCACCCCCGACCAGATCATCACCCAGAAATCGCTCGACAACGCCACGCGCGTCCTCCTCGCGCTTGGCGGCTCGACCAACGGCGTGGTGCATCTGGCGGCTATCGCCGGACGCCTGGGACTGAAGCTCGACCTGCATCGCTTCAACGAGCTTTCGGACACCACTCCCGTGCTCGCCGCCGTAAAGCCCGTCGGCAACGAGTTCTACATGGAGGACTTCTACGCTGCCGGCGGCATCGGGGCCGTGCTGCGCGAGCTGAAACCTCTGCTCCATCTCGACTGCCTCACCGTCGCCGGCGAGACGCTTGGTGACCGCCTGCAATCGGAAGCAGCGATCTGGGTGGATCGTCGCGTCATCAAGCCGGCCACTGATCCGATCGAGCCCGAAGGCGGCCTCGTCGCGCTGTTCGGCTCGCTCGCACCCGAAGGCGCCATCATCAAGCGCTCGGCGGCGACGCCTGCCCTGTTCGAGAAGACCGGCCGCGCGGTCGTCTTCACCGGCCTCGACGATATGAACGCCCGCGTCGACGACCCCGATCTCGACGTCACCGAGGACGACTTCCTCGTGCTGCAGAATGTCGGCCCCGCCTCGCCTGCCGCCATGCCGGAAGCGGGCTTCCTTCCGATCCCGAAGAAGCTCTTGCAGAAGGGCGTCAAGGACATGGTGCGCATGTCGGACGCCCGCATGTCGGGGACGGCCTACGGCACAATCATCCTCCACATCGCGCCCGAGTCTCACATCGGCGGGCCGTTGGCCTTCGTGCGGACCGGCGACAGGATCAAGCTTTCGGTCAAGGAGCGCCGGCTGGATCTGCTCGTCGACGAGGCCGAGTTGCAGAGGCGCCGCGCCGAATGGGAGAACGAAGCGCGCCCGCTCCCCGACCGCGGCTACGACAGGCTGTTCCGCGAGAACGTGATGCAGGCCCCGCAAGGGGCGGATTTCACGTTTCTGGTGAAGGGTGGCGGCAAACCAGAGCGGTAAGCCCGCCGCCGACAGGAGAAGACTGTGCGAAGGCGGCACCCATGAGCCTTCGTCAAACGACTCGGGCCCTTCGACAACCGTCGTGATGGCGGCCTGTCGCGGGGCCTTCAACTTGACATCCAGGCCCGCAACTTCCTATATCCGGCCACTCGGAGCTCGGGTACGCCAACGGCACCTCGACGCGGCCGATCCGAAGGATGCGAAGTGGCATCCAAAGGCGGGCACGACCCCGCCGGATGCGAAGTGGCATCCAAAGGCGGGCACGACCTCGCCGGATGCGAAGTGGGCATCCGAAGGCGGGCCAAGAAGTGTGGCGGGATAGCTCAGGTGGTTAGAGCGAAGGTCTCATAATCCTTAGGTCGGCGGTTCAAGTCCGCCTCCCGCTACCAACTGCCCCGCGGCGACCCGACCCGGGCGCAATTCGCGAGACTGCCTGAAACTCTACACCCGAGCGGCACGCTGGGGATAAGTATCCCTCATCCCCCATCTCGCATCCCCGGCGGCACCGCGTCGCCACACGCTGATCCCTCGCCCCACGCCCCACTTTCACGCAAAGAGGAAGGGGGTCTGGGGGAGCACGCCCCGCCAAACCTGCGCGACGGCGCGGATGCTGGTGGCATCCGAAGCGCCGCCGCGCCAGCGGCGCGAGGCATCTCCCCGGATCTCGGCACATCTCGCGCCGTCCGGGGCCCCCGCCCTGCCCCTCAGCCTTCCTTCGGCTCCTTCGCCGGCGCCTCGTTCGGAATGCCGTACATCAGCGACGATGGAATGATGTCGATCAGCTCGTCGACATTGAACATGCCGCCGTCCTCGTGCTTGTAGATCGAGCGCTTCACCTCGCCGTAGTAGTAGGTGTGGTAGTGGCCCTTCTCGGCGTGGAAGATCTGCCCGTTCACGTCCTTCGCCGCATCCGTGGCGAGGTAGGCGACCATCGGTGCGATGTATTCCGGACCCGGCATCGCCATGCGCTGCTCGTAGTCCTTCTGCGTCATCAGGCCGTTCTCGACCCGCTTCTTCCAGTTTGCAATGACCGCGTCGTTGACAGTCATGCGGGTGGCTGCAAAGGGGCACATGGCGTTGGCCGTGATGCCGTACTGTCCGGCTTCGCGCGCGATGGTCCGGGTGAGGCCGATGATGCCTGCCTTGGCGGCGGCGTAGTTGCACTGGCCGACCGACCCCTTGAAGGCATCCGACGAGAAGTTGATGATGCGGCCGAAGCGCTGGTTGCGCATCATTTTGGTCGCGTGCGTGCACATGTTCCACGTGCCCTTCAGATGCACGCCGATCACGAGGTCGAAGTCTTCCTCGGTCATGTTCCAGATCATGCGCTCGCGCAGCATGCCCGCCGTGTTCACCACGAAATCGATCTTGCCGTAGGTCTCGGCACAGGTGCGCACCATGCGGCCCGCGGCCTGATAGTCGGCAACCGAGTCGTGGTTGGCCATCGCCTTGCCGCCGGCCTTGGTGATCTCGGCGACGACCTGAGCGGCACTGTCGTCCTTGTCCTGCTGGCCTTCTCGGCCCGCACCCACGTCATTGACGACGACGCTCGCGCCCTGCTCTGCCATGAGAAGGGCGATCGCCCGTCCGATGCCCCGGCCCGCGCCCGTGACAATACCGGCCTTGCCTTCGAGGTTCTTCATTGTGGCGTCTCCCGATCGCTTGTGATCGCCAATCGTAGGCGCGTCGCCCGCCAATTGTCACCCGCGCCAGCCGTCGGATTTCATCGAGCAAGAGCCACGGACAGCGCACCCCGGTGGGAACGCTGCAGCGTTCCTGGGATCGCAAGCGACATCGGCCCTCGTTTCCCAGAGGGACAGGACTGCAACCCACCCGCTTGCGCGATCGCAAAGCATGCGGTATCGAAGAAAGCGAGAGTTAGCCTATGCTACATTTTATAGCAGGCAGCAACACGAGATCTGGGACGGTCGGGGACATGGACGCCAGGGTCACGGATCGGACGCGCAACGAGATGACGGCCGTGCTTGCCGGCGAGAAGCGCGGTCTGCGCTCGATGCTGCTCTTCGCAGGGCCGGCGATCATCGCTTCGGTCGCCTACATGGACCCGGGCAACTACGCGACCAACATCCAGGCGGGCGCCGGCTACGGGTATGCCCTGCTGTGGGTGGTACTGCTGGCGAACCTGATCGCAATGCTGTTCCAGGCCCTCTCGGCCCGTCTTGGCATCGTGACCGGAAAGAACCTTGCAGAGCTGAGCCGAGACACCTTTTCGAAGCCGGTCGTATGGATGATGTGGGTCGTGAGCGAGATAGCGGCCATGGCGACCGACCTCGCCGAGTTCCTCGGCGGCGCCATCGGCCTCGCTCTGCTGTTTCAGATGCCCCTGCTCTACGGCATGGCGGTCACGGCGGTCGTGACCTACGGCCTGTTGCTGTTCGAGCGGCGCGGCTATCGTGCGATGGAGCTGATCATCACCGCCTTCGTCGCCGTGATCGGCGTCTGCTATCTCGTCGAAACCCTGATCGCTCCGATCGAATGGCGCAGCGCCGCAACCGGCCTCGTGACGCCGAGCCTGCCGGATGCCCAGGCCCTGACGATTGCCGTCGGCATCATCGGGGCCACCGTCATGCCCCACGCCATCTACCTGCATTCGGGGCTGACCCAGCCGCGGGCTGCGGGGCGGAGCCCGGACGAACGGCGCAAGCTTGTCAGGTTCTCGAATATCGAGGTCGTGCTCGCACTTGCCGTAGCCGGCATGATCAACATCGCCATGGTGATGATGGCGGCGGGCGCTTTCCACGCTGGCCACAGCGAGGTCGCCGAGATCGAGACGGCCTATCATACGCTGACGCCGCTGCTGGGCGCAGCCGCCGCCAGCGTCTTCCTCATCTCCTTGATCGCCTCCGGCGTGTCGAGCTCTGTCGTCGGCACGATGGCCGGACAGCTCATCATGCAGGGCTTCCTGCGCTTCTACGTGCCGATCTGGGTTCGCCGGCTCGTGACGATGCTGCCCGCGTTCGCCGTCGTCGCCGCAGGTGTCAACGCCACGAATGCACTGGTGCTCAGTCAGGTCGTGCTCAGCATCGCGCTGCCCGTGCCCATGCTGGCGCTCGTCTACTTCACCAGCCGCAAGGACATCATGGGCGAGCACGTCACGAGCCTGCCGGTCCGCGCGCTGGCGATGGGAGGTACCGCGCTCGTTCTGTCGATGAACGCAGTCCTCATCCTTCAGACGTTCGGCGTCCCGATCCCCGGCCTTGCCCCCGGATAGGAGTGGCGCGCCGGCTCGACGGCAAGTCGATGCCGCTCAGCAGGTGGCCATGCGCGATCTACCCGCCGAGGCGTGACCAGCGCTGGAGCCGATGCGCCGCCTCCGCCATCCGCTCGGTCGCGCCCGCATACGAGAAGCGCATGTAGCGCCGCCCCCGTCCTGCATCGAAATCCACTCCCGGCGTCGCGGCAACGCCAGCCTCTTCCAGCATCAGCTTGGCGAAGTCCAGGCTGTCGTCGGTGAACTTCGAAACATCGACATAGAGATAAAAGGCCCCGTCGGCCGGCACGATCTCGCCGAGGCCCGCCTTCGGAAGCTCTTGCAGCAGCAGTGCCCTGTTCGCAGCGTAGACGCGCTTGTTCGCCTCGAGCTCGTCGAGCCCGTCGAAGGCGCCGAGGGCTGCAATCTGAGATACTGCCGGCGGCGAGATGTAGAGGTTCTGCGCGAGACGCTCGACCGTCCGCACGAGGCCCGGCGGCACGACCATCCAGCCCACCCGCCAGCCGGTCATCGAGAAATACTTCGAGAAGCTGTTGATGATGATCACGTCGTCCGAGTATTGCAGCGCCGTCGCCTGCGGCACCCCCCACGTGAGACCGTGATAGATCTCGTCGGAGACAAGCCACAGCTTGCGCCGCCGGGCCACCGACGCGATGTCCGCAAGCCGCTCGGGCTCGAGCATCGTGCCGGTCGGATTGGCGGGGCTCGCCAGCAGCAAGCCTGCGAGATTGGAGCGCTCCGCCACGGCCTCGATGTCGGCAACCGTCGGCATCCATCGCGTCTCCGGCCCGGTCGGCAACATCACCGGCTTCGCCCCAAGGGCCGTGAGAATGTGGCGATAGCACGGATAGCCGGGAGCCGGCAGCGCGACGCCCGCACCCACGTCGAAAAGCGCCAGGAAGCCGAGAACGAACGCCCCGGACGAGCCGCTCGTCACCACCACGCGCTCGGGCGCAAGATCGAGGCCGTACCACTCGCGATAGAGCCGGGCGATGCGCTCGCGCAATGGATCGAGACCGAGCGCCAGCGTGTAGCCGAGATTGTCCGCATCGAGCGCGCGCTTCACCGCCTCGCGTGCCGCAAGTGGCGCCGGTGTGGCTGGCTGCCCGACCTCCATGTGCACGATATCGCGGCCCGCCGCCTCGGCGGCTGCGGCCTGGCGCATGACATCCATGACGATGAAAGGATCGATGTCGCTTCGCGCCGGAAGGGCGCTGAGCAGCGCGCGGCCAGCGCCGGCTCGATCAATCGCCATTGGGACCTCCTCGGCGGCGGCGGCCGCCTTGTTATCGCCATTTCGGCGGCACAATGACTTCGTCGGGAGCGGACCTCGCCGAGTCGCGTCCTTTCGGCGCTTATAGCGACATGTGGACAGACGAGCCAGAAGGCGACCCGCGCCGCGGAACGGCAGCTAGCGCCGATTGACCCCTGCATGGGGCCTGCCTAGGGTCCGCCGCGACGCTCGAGGACGGAGCAGCCAGGAGATCGGGCCATGAAACCGGTGACGGCGGAATGCGACCAAGGGGGACGCCGCGGCTTTGCCTCCCGCATGCTGAGACATCTGGGCGCCACGGCACTTGCAGCCACCCTGGTCTGGACGGTGCCTTCGGGCGCCGAGGCCCAACGCCTCGGCTTCATTCGCGATACCGAGATCGAGCGCCTCCTCAACGATTATTCGCGACCGATCTTCCGCGCCGCCGGCCTAGGCAGCCAGGAAATCGCCATGCGCATCGTCAAGCACGAGACGTTCAACGCGTTCGTGCTCGATGGCCAGAACGTCTTCATCCATACTGGCGCCCTGATGCAGTCGGAGACGCCGAACCAGGTGATCGGCGTGATCGCCCACGAGACGGGTCACATCGTCGGCGGCCACCTCGCGCAGCTTCGTGACCGTATTGCCCGCGACCAGACGAAGAGCCTCCTGATCAAGCTGCTCGGCATCGGCATGATGGTTGCGGGCGGTGGCAGCGGCGTATCCGGGGCCGGCACAGGCGTCCTCGTCGGCGGCGACCAGATCCTGATCCGCTCGCTCCTTGCCGATCGCCGCGCCCAGGAATCGTCGGCCGACCAGGCCGGATTGCGCTTCCTCGATGCCTCGAAGCAGTCCGGCAAGGGCATGCTCGAGACCTTCGAGCGTTTCGCCCAGCAGGAGTATATCTCAGCCTCCGGCGCCACCCAGGACGCCTTCGCCCGGAGCCACCCCGTCGCCGCGGACCGTCTGGCCCAGCTGCGCCGTCGTGTCGCCGCGAGCCCCTACGCCGACAAGAAAGATCCCCCGGAGCTGCAGCTCCGACACGACCTGATGCGCGCCAAACTTGCCGGCTACCTCGAGCGGCCGCAAATCGTGATGAACCGCTACCGCCAGAGCGACCAGAGCCTCCCTGCCCGCTATGCCCGAACGATCGCGACGTTCTTCGGACGCGGCATCGACGCGGGCCTGCCCGAGGTCGAGAAGCTCATTCGCGAGCAGCCGAAGAACCCGTACTTCCACGAGCTCAAGGCCGACTTCCTGATGCGCTCGGGTCGCGCGAGCGAGGCCATTGCCCCGCTGCGGACATCACTCAAGCTAGCCGGCGACGCCCCCCTGATCGCCGTCCACCTCGCGCAAGCTCTCGACGGCCAGAACGACGCGCAAAGCACCCGCGAGGCCGTGGCGCTCGCGCGCCGCTCCCTGCTCCATGACAAGAACCCGCAAGCCTACCGCCTGCTGGCCTCGGGCTATGCCAAGCAAGGCCATGTCGCAGAAGCCGATCTTGCCATTGCCGAAGCCCATTTCCTCGAGGGCAACATCAAGCAGGCGAAGATTTTCGCCAAGCGCTCCCAGCGCGGCTTGAAGAACGGCTCGCCCGAGGGCCTCCGAGCTGGCGATATCGTGAGTTACAAGGCCCCCAAAGACGCGCTATAGAGCGCGCACAACTCAGGGAGAACGGTTCCTCATGATGCGTTTTGCGCGCCGCTCAGGCGGTCTCCGGCTTGCCCTCACGGCCGCCGTCATGGCCATCGCCGCAGGCGCCGGAGCCACGCTGCTCGCCGCCGGCGAATCGCTCCGTCTCGCGCAGGCGGCGCCCCCTTCGACCGGCACGGCGGCACCGGCCCCCTTCGACGAGAAGCAGAGGTCTGCCATCGAGGCGATCGTCAAGGACTACCTCTTGAAGCACCCCGAAGTGATGCTCGAGGTCCAGACGGCGCTCGAGGAAAAAATGGAGAAGATCCAGGCCGAGAAGTTGAAAACGGCCCTTGCCGCAAACGCATCCGAGATCTTCCGCGACCCTGCGGCGCCCGTTGCAGGCAACCCCGCCGGCGACATCCCGGTGGTCGAGTTCTTCGACTATAATTGCGGCTATTGCCGCCGCGCCTTCTCTGACGTTTCCAAGCTGGTCGAGGCCGATCCCAAGGTCAAGCTCGTCCTGAAGGAGCTGCCGATCCTGAGCAAGGGCTCGGAAGAAGCTTCGCGTGTCGCTCTGGCCGCACGCCAGCAGGACAAATATTGGCCGGTGCACCGCGCCCTCATCGGCCTGCGCGGAGAGGTCAACGAGCGCTCGGCTCTACGGGCGGTCGAAAAGCTCGGCCTCGACATGGACAAGCTCAAGAAGGACATGAACTCCGAGGCCGTATCGGCAGAGATCCAGCGCGTGCGCGAACTCGCGCGCAAGATGGGCATTCAGGGCACGCCGCACTTCCTGGTTGGCGATCGCGCAATTCCTGGCGCGCCCGGCAATCTGCTCGAGCAGATGAAGGGCCACATCGCCGAGTTGCGTAAGACGGGGTGCCCGGTCTGCTGAGGGCCGAGCCGGCATCGCGCCTTGTGGTTGCGTGTGGCTAGGGCTTCGCGCAAGCAGGGCTCGCGCTGCACTTTCGCCGGCGTGCGAAAGCTGTTACACCCGTTCCGCCCTGGATCCGGGAGCCGGACGACGTTCGGCTTCGCGGCAGGGAAGTGGGGGAATCGGGAGCCTCTGACACGTGCCGACGCAGAAGCCCGTCTATGTGCTGAACGGACCGAACCTGAACATGCTCGGGCTGCGCGAGCCTGCGATCTACGGTCATGAGACACTCGCCGACGTCGAGGCACAGGTGCGCCGGCACGCTAACGCACTCGGCCTCGCCATCGAGTTCCGCCAGACCAACTATGAGGGCGAGCTCGTCACCTGGATCCAGGAAGCTCGCGACAAGGCGTGCGGAATCCTCCTCAATGCCGGTGCGCTGACGCATACCTCCGTCGCTGTTCTCGACGCTCTCAACGCGGCGGAGCTTCCGGCGATCGAGGTGCACCTGTCGAACGTGTTCCGCCGCGAGGCGTTTCGCCACCACTCTTACGTGTCACTTGCTGCCGTAGGCGTCGTGTGCGGTTTCGGCGCGGCGAGCTATACTCTCGCCCTCGACGGGCTATCCAGAATTCTGGCCGGCAAGACCGGCGACAAGAGCCCCTCACGGTCGTGACGACCGGGGAGGTGCGTGCAACAGATGTGCGGAAACGAGCATGGCCAAGGACCCGAAAGAGAAGGAAGGCATCGAGCGGACGCTCATCCGAGATCTCGCGCAGCTCCTCAACGAGAACGGACTGACGGAGATCGAGATCGAGCGTGACGGCCTCAAGCTGCGTGTGGCCCGCCAGGCGACGGTGGCCGCGGCAGCCGCACCAGCGCCGATCACCGCGGCGCCCGCCCGCCCAGCCCCTTCCCCCGCAGCGACCGAGCCGGCGGCCAACGCCGCAGGCGATCTTGCGGCCCATCCAGGCTGCGTGCGATCCCCAATGGTCGGGACCGCATACCGCTCGCCAGAACCGGGCGCGGCGCCGTTCGTCGAGATCGGCTCGCGGGTCTCGCAAGGCCAGACGTTGCTGATCATCGAGGCGATGAAGACGATGAACCACATCCCGGCGCCCCGCTCGGGAACCATCGCTCACATCCTCTTCGAGAACGGCCAGCCCGTGGAATTCAACGAGCCACTCGTCGTCATCGAATGAAAGGAGAGGCCGTGGCGCGTAGGCAGTAGGCAACAGGGACCGCGAGCACCTGTTGCCTACTGCCTATAGCCTGCTGCCTTTGAGCCCATGTTCGACAAGGTCATGATCGCCAACCGCGGCGAGATCGCGCTGCGGATTCTCCGGGCCTGCAAAGAGCTCGGCATCGCCACCGTCGCCGTGCACTCGACTGCCGACTCCGACGCCATGCACGTCAAGCTCGCCGACGAGAGCGTCTGCATCGGCCCGCCGCCGGCCGCCGAGAGCTACCTCAACATCCCCCGCCTTCTTGCGGCCTGCGAGATCACGGGCGCCGACGCCATCCATCCCGGCTACGGATTTCTGTCCGAGAATGCACGCTTCGCCGAGATCCTGGAGGAGCACGGCATCACCTTCATCGGCCCGACCGCCGAGCACATCCGAATCATGGGCGACAAGATCGAGGCGAAGGAGACCGCCAAGCGCCTCGGCATTCCCGTCGTGCCCGGCTCGGACGGCGGCATCACCAACGAGGCCCAGGCCCAGCGCGTCGCCAAGTCGATCGGCTTCCCCGTTCTCGTCAAGGCGGCGGCAGGCGGCGGCGGACGCGGGATGAAGGTCGCGCGCTCCGCCGAGGAGCTCGACATCGCCTTGAAGACGGCGCGCGCCGAAGCCAAGGCCGCCTTCGGCGACGATAGCGTCTACCTCGAGAAGTATCTCTCCCACCCGCGCCACATCGAGATCCAGGTTTTCGGTGACGGCAAGGGCAAGGCAATCCACCTCGGGGAGCGTGACTGCTCGTTGCAACGCCGCCACCAGAAAGTGCTCGAGGAAGCGCCCTCACCCGCGCTCAACGCCGAGGCGCGCGACAAGATCGGCATGACCGTCGCGCGCGCCATGCAGAAGCTCAAGTATCGTGGCGCGGGCACCGTGGAGTTCCTCTACGAGGATGGCGAGTTCTACTTCATCGAGATGAACACCCGACTGCAGGTCGAGCATCCCGTCACGGAGATGATCACCGGTCTCGACCTTGTGCTCGAGCAGATCCGGATCGCCGCCGGCCATCCGCTGAGCGTGACGCAGGACGAGGTCACTTTCTCCGGCCACGCCATCGAGTGCCGCATCTGCGCCGAAAACCCCACCACCTTTCGTCCCTCTCCGGGCCGCATCACTTACTGGCATCCTCCGGGCGGGCTGGGCGTCCGGGTCGACTCGGGCGCCTATCAAGGGTATCGGATCCCGCCGAACTACGACTCGCTCATCGGTAAGCTCATCGTCGCCGGCAAGAACCGCAACGAATGCCTGATGCGCCTGAAGAGGTGCCTCTCGGAGTTCGTCATCGACGGCATCGAGACGACGATTCCTCTCTTCACCGAGCTCGTACGTCACCCCGATATCGCCAATGGCATTTACGACATTCATTGGCTCGAGCGACATCTCGGAATGAAGTCTTGAGCGCCATAAGGGCTTGTTAGGTCTTCACCTTCCGACCCCTCGCTTTCGCTTCCGGTTGTCGCTAGACTGCGCTTCGATCCAGTCTCGAGCAGACGCCATGGCCTCGCGCGACGACATCGCTATCGAAATCACGCCCGAGGTCCTGCTGAAGGCCTACGCTTGCGGCATCTTTCCGATGGCCGAGAGCGCCGACGACCCCGCTCTCTACTGGATCGAGCCCCAGGCGCGAGGTGTCCTTCCGCTCGAGGCCGTGCATGTCCCGAAGCGTCTCGCGCGCACCATCCGCTCCGGCCGCTTCGACATGAAGGTCGACACCGACTTCGCCGGCGTCATCGATGGCTGCGCCGGCTCGCGCCCCGGCCGACGCTCGACCTGGATCAACAGCCGCATCCGCCAGCTCTATGGTGCGCTTTTCACCCAGGGACACTGCCACACCATAGAAACCTGGTGCGACGGCCGCCTGGTCGGTGGCCTCTACGGTGTCGCTCTCGGCAGCGCGTTCTTCGGCGAGAGCATGTTCTCCACCGAGACCGATGCCAGCAAGGTGGCCCTCGTCTACCTTGTAGCCCGTCTCCTTCATGGCGGCTTCACGCTGCTCGACACGCAATTCGTGACAGATCATCTGCGCCAGTTCGGCACCATCGAGTTGGACAAGGTCGCCTTTCATTTCGAGCTCGAGCGCGCCCTCTCCCGCCGCGCCGACTTCAACGCCCTCGATCCGCAAACCCCACCCGATCAGATCCTCGACATCATCCGTCGCGCGCACGCGACGTCGCAAACCATCCGCTGAACGCGCGCGGCCAGGCTGTGGCGAACCTATGGCGCCGGCCTGAACCGAAATTAAATACGTCGTTCAGAGCGAGTTCAGCGCGCCTCTGTCATTCTCGGCTCAAGGTCGAACGGGACGGACACCCCGGCCGACACCGACCTTCAGCCGAGGAGATTTCCCATGAAGACGTTGACCGTAGCAGCCCTCGCTCTCGTCGCAGGCACCGTCGCCGCTTCCGCCGACACCTACGCCGAGAGGCGCATCGACAAGCGCCAGTCGATCCAGAGCCATCGCATCGAGCAGGGTCGTCACACCGGGCAGCTGACCTTCCGCGAAACGCGCGCCCTCAAAGCCGAGCAGGCGCGGATCAGAGCCATGGAGCGCCGCGCCAAGGCAGACGGCCACATCGACCGCGAGGAGGCACGCCGCATCGAGCGCGCCCAGAATGCCGCCAGCCGCCACATCGCCCTCGAGCGGAGCGACAGCCAGCGCCGTGGGCTCTGGTACCGCCGCTGGTGGTAAGCGCCCAGGCCTTCATTCTCTCCATGTTCGACTTGCGGCCGCCCCTCCCCCGGGCGGCCGTTTTTTCGTGCCGGGCGCGACCCGCCCTACGCCGCCTTGCGAGCGTCCTCGCGAATCATCGACGCGCCCTTGTCGGCGATCATGATCGTCGGCGCATTGGTGTTACCCGTCGTCACCTGTGGCATCACCGAGGCGTCGATGACCCGCAGACCTGAAAGGCCGCGCACCCGCAGACGCGAATCGACGACGGAACTCGGATCCTCACCCATCCTGCAGGTTCCGACCGGATGATAGATCGTCGTCCCGAAATCGCGCGCATAGGCAGCGAGCTGCTCCTCCGTCTCGACATGCGGCCCAGGTACGATCTCGGCCGCGGCGTGCGCGGAGAACGCCGGCTGCGCGAAAATGCGCCGCGCATGCCCGATTCCGGCGAGCATCACGCGCAGATCGCCCGGCGCCGAGAGATAGTTCGGCCGTATCGCAGGCCGGTCGTAAGGATCCGCCGAGCGCGCCATGATGCTTCCGCGACTTTCGGGACGCGCGATCGAGACCGCGATCGTCGCCCCCGGCTCGCGCTCGAGCGCCCCGAACACTGCGGGGTCGTAGCTCGCAGGCGAGAACAGGAGCTGGATATCCGGGCTCGCCAGCCCTTCCCTGCTGCGGCAGAAGCACTGTGCACTCGAGACGCCGAAGGTGAGTGCGCCCCGCCCCGTCGTCACCCATTTCGCGATCTCGCCGGCAAGCAACAAACCGCGCGACATCTCGTTGATCGACCGTGCGTTCTTTACGCGCTGCGACACCCGCGCGACGTAGTGATCCGAAAGGTTGGAGCCCACCCCGGGAAGGTCGTGCAGCACCTCGACCCCGATCGACTTCAGATGCTCGGCCGGCCCGATGCCGCTCACCTGCAGCAGGTGCGGCGAATTCACCGAGCCGGAAGAGACGATCACCTCGCGCCGTGCCTTCACTTCGAGCTCGCGGCCCATCTGATCGATCCGAACACCCGTCGCACGCTTGCCCTCGAGCAGGATGCGAAGGGCTGTGGCGTTGGTGAGAACGCGAAAGTTGGACCGCCGCCTCGCATGCCGCAGGAACGTCTGCGCCGTGGAGCCGCGAAAGCGACCGTTGCGCGACATCTGCGAATAACCGACGCCTTCTGCCGGCGTTACCCCCGAGAGGTCCTTTGCGAACGGAAAACCGGCCTGCTGTGCTGCCTCGACGAAGCGGTGTGTGAGCGGCAGGATGGTGCGGTAGTCCTCGATCAGCAGCGGCCCTTCTTTGCCGCGGTGCTCTGCGTCTCCCGGCGCATACCGCTCGATCGCCTTGAAATGGGGCAGGCAATCCTCGTAGCTCCACCCACGCGCGCCCATCTGCGCCCAGTTGTCGAAATCGGCCGGGTTTCCCCGCACGAACAGCATGCCGTTGATCGACGACGAGCCGCCGAGAACCCGCCCCCGGGGCCAGTGGATGGCGCGGTTGCCCGAACCGGCCTGAGGCTCTGTCTCGTAGTTCCAGTTGACCAGCGGGTTCTTCAGGAGCTTGAGCACACCGGCAGGAACGTGGATCCAGGGATGCAAATCGCGCGGCCCCGCTTCGAGCAGGATCACCTGCGAGCCATCGGCCGACAGCCTGTCGGCGAGCACACAGCCCGCCGACCCCGCGCCGACGATCACATAATCCGCCTCCATGGCCCTCTTCCTCCCGCCGTCTCCGATAGCGACGCGAGCATACCGGCCACGGCGCCGCCCGCAATCCGCGAGCAATGCGTCATGTCCGCGGGCCGCGCCAACAGGGGCAGCAAGGTGTCGAACGCCTGAATAGTAATTGAACGCTGTCTTCAGGCTGAGTTCAGGGCGCCCCAGGCAATCTCCAGGTCATCGGGAACGAATTGGAGATTACAGTCATGACGCTATTCAAATCGGCCATCGTCGCCACCTTGATCGCCACCGGGTTTGCCACGTCCGCCCTCGCCCACGATACGCAGCGCATCGAGCGCACCCAGGCTCATCAGCGCGCCACAATCGAGCAAGGCCGCTGGGATGGATCACTCACCAAGCGCGAGCAGCGCGCCCTCATCGCGGAGCAGGAGTACATCGACGCCCTTCGCCGCCATGCCAAGGCCGATGGCCGCGTGACGGGTCGCGAGGTGCGGGCCATTCGCGAAGCACAGCACCGCGCACGGCTCCACATCGCCGCCGAGCGCCACGACAGCCAAGTCAATTTCTGGCGTCGCTGGAAATCCCGCCGCGGACTTTGAGCACATCACCGACAGCCGCTGCGATCCGGCACCGGACGCCGTGGCTTGTGGGCACCGTTCGGGAGGTGTGCGGTGTCCGCCGGGGGCCGTTCCCAAAGGGGAGCGGCCCCTTCGCGTCGGTCCAGGACGAGGCGGCAAGCCCGCCACACTTGCCTCGCAACATTTGTCCGCACATATTGGCTTGCCGTTAACGTCCTACCAGTAGTAGGACGGGTTGTTTGCTTTTTCCCATCATTCCGCTCCACTCCGAGGGCAGTTCGCCGCTGAATTTCCGGGCGACTGTGCGAGGACCGCGCGGTGCGGCATGAACGTTGGCCAGATCGGACGAGCGATCCGAGAACGGACAATGTACACGGATCGCAGGCACCGTGATGGAGAAATGAGATTAGTGTCTGAGAAGGATGGCGGATGGCGACCAAGGGGGAGATCCAGCCGAGCCATGGGGGCAGCGCCGTATGGGACCCTCCGTCGCTCGCCGTTGTTCCATATTTTTCGGTCGATGGTCTGCTCACACGAGGCTTCACGACAGGCGTCACTCTGCGCGTGACTGAGATTCTCGGCAGCGTCGGCGATCTGCGGGTCACGTCGGCCTCGTCAGCCATGAATCTTCCGCGTTCGCTTTCCATCCCCCAGATCGGCCAACAGCTCGGCGTCGACTACGTGCTACGCGGTCAGATACTCAGATCTGAGCAGACCCTCTACTTCACGCAATGGCTCTACGAGGCTCGGACCGGTGCCCTCATCGTCGAGCATGAGGTCGAATGCGGCCTTGGCCAGCTCGAAGAGTTCGAGCGCGACGTCCTGGCGCGTGTCGTCGCCGACGTGCGCTTGCCTCTCAAGGAGAACGAGATCGATCGCATCATGGAGCGCCGCCCCCGCAACGCCTCGGCGTATGCACTGACTTTGCGGGCACAGGTCGCCATGTGCAGTCTCCAGCGCCGAAGCTTCTATCAGGCCAAACGCCTTCTCACGAGTGCGCTCGCCAAGGACCCGCGCTACGCCATGGCCTATGCGTGGCTCGCACGCTTTCACTCCATTCTCATCGGACAGGGCTGGAGCAAGGATCGCCGGCGTGACGTCAGGGAGGCAAAACGACTGGCTGAGATCGCCATCGAGCTCGATCCACAAAACGCCATCGCACTGGCCACCGCAGGGCACCTGTCTTCCTACCTCGAACGGGACTACGCGCGCGGCGAGTGCCTGCTGCGCCGCGCGATAAAGTGCTGTCCGAACGAACCCCTAGGCTACCTGCTCCTCAGTGCGACGCTCGCCTACACCGGGCGCGCTTTGGAAGGCCGCAAGTGCGTCGAGTACGCGCTGACGCTGTCCCCCCTCGATTCCCAGCTCTACTTTTTCAACAACTTCGCCGCCGTCTGCTGCTACGCCGAAGGCGACTACGCGATGGCACGCAAGTACGCCCTGCGCTCGGAGCGCCAGAACCCGCATTACTCGACCACGCTCAAGGCGCTCGCCGTCTCGTGTGTCGGCCTCGGAGAGGTCAGCGAGGCCCGCGAGGCGGCGAAACGTCTGCGTTGGCTCGAACCGACGTTCAACGAGAAAGTGGCGCGCACGACCGTGCCATTTCAAGATCCCGTCCTGTGCGAGCAGTACATTCGCCAGCTTCGCACCGCTGGCTGCTTCGATTCCCCATCCTTGCGCCGCAGACGCAGGCCCGGCTGAGCCACGTCGCTCACGTCGTGCCGTGCCTTCACCACTGTTCGTTGGCACCGGTCCCCCGCGGCGCCTTGCTCAACCGCCGACAGCGGCAAGACGCTCCGCCCGGGCCTTTTGCACCAGGGATTTGTAGCGCCCCCTCCGGCGCTCCGGCGCTCTGTTGGGCTCCACGACCGTCTGCACGTAGTGCTCCCAGTCCTCGTGGGTCAGCCGCGTGAGATCTGCCGTAGCCGAATAGCTGTCCAGCACACTGTCGTCGTACTGGTCCTTCCTCAGCGGCTGCACCTGCATGAACGGCACGTCATCGTCGAATTCGATGGGTACATTGGTGCGTGTCAGCCGGACGTTCGTGAAGAGCGGGCCGAACCACAGACCATCCGTCTCGAGTATTCCCTCGTAAAGCTCGTAGCCCGACGGCCGGGCGAGATTCGGCACCGGCCGCACCAGCAGACTCCAACCCGGAGCTGTCCGCACCATCGAGCCCGGCCAGATCTTGACGACCCCGGTCTGGGGCGACGCCGCGAGAAACGGCGGCGCAAAGCCACGAATGCCCTCCGGCACGGCACGGTCGAACACCTCCGGAAAGCCAGGATAATGCACGCATCTGAGCGGTAGAAAGCGATCCATGTCCTGCGTGCGCCAGAAGATTTCGCTGCCGTCCCAGACGAGTTGGAAGCGGCAGGCGACGAAAATGCTCCAACCAAAGGCCGACGCAGCCGATACCGGCTCGCAGTACCGACGCGCCCGCGCCGGCAACGTATCTCCGACACCTCTGTCGGCCCGACATGGCAGTCGCCCTCCCGGCACAATCTGGAAAAAACGGGCGACTTCGACGTCGCCGCTTTCGCGCGTTCCCGTTTCTGGCAATGAATGCATGGAGTCAAATCACCTGACAAAAATGAAACGATTATCGATCCGCCGAAATGACGGTCGAAAAAGAAGACTGAAATTGCCCACGCTTGTCCACCGCGGCCCAGAAGCCCCGACGCACTCGATCAGGATGGTCCGGCCGCGGCACCGTCCGGCCGCAAACTGAGCAGCCGGACAGCAGCGAAGCGCTTCGCCCCGCTTTTACCAGGGCATCAGGCTGTCGCCGAGACGCACTTTCGGCGTCTGGGCCCACGGGCTCAGGCTATCCCCGAGGCGAACCCTTGGGGATGCATCTCCCTTGGGCGCCGGCAACGTATCGCCGGCATCATCGCGAGCAGTGGGCTTGGTCGGGACCAGTTTCGACATGGTTTGGTACTCCAAATGTTTTGATCATTAGAAATGTTGCGCAACACCATTAACTATGCGCGGCATGGCCGCCCACGTCAATAACCCGCGAGATGATTTTTCAGCCGTACCGATCTGCATCGGATCGAAGCGGTCGCAATTCAGTCATCTCCAGAACCACATTTCGATTGTTTTGGAATGCGCATCCGGAATCAGCTCTCACACCAGCGCTTTCACCTGATCTGCATCATGAAACCCCGGCAACCCAGTCCTGACGTTCTTCATTCGTCGGCGGGGGAGTCCGTTGCCTTCTCACCACACATCGAGCACTCCGATAACCTAACCCCCCTTTCCCGGTTGAAGGCATTGCTCGCGCAGGGAACATTGAATTCGCGCGGCGCTTCTCCGGCGCCACAAGCGGCGAGGGCGTGTCATGGCGACCGCGAACAGGCACAGTTTCGAATGCGCTTCCGCTCTGTCGATGCGGCCGCCGAACCCTGCGCGGGCAACGGGATTGGCGACCGTGACCGCGGCCATCAGCCTCATGCTGCAAATCACTGCCGCCTCGGCGCAGATCGTCCCGACGCCCAATCCCGGTCGTGATTGCCAGACCGTACGCACCTGCAATTTCTCGCGCGGGGCCGCCGTCCGAGGCTGCCTTTCGTCTTACACGTGCCGTGTGTGTCGCACAGTCCGCTCACGCTGCTCGGTCGGCGACCGCCGCCGCGTCTGCGAGCGAATCGTGTGCTCGTGGGGCGGTTGAGCCTCCGCTCTTTCCGGGTCCAGGGCCAGCGTCCCAACCGGGCATGTGTGGAACGGCCAGAGGCCTTTCGCATCACGCCCGAAGGGCGAGCTGACCCCGGTCGGCATCACCGCGTCTTCGGCAGAACGAAGCCCGCGCCCTTCTCGATCATGGTGACGAGCTCGGTGATGTCCTTGTTCTCCATGCCTGCGAACATGGCATTCTTGAACATCTGACGCGCGGCGGTGCACACCCACATCGGAATACCCAGGCGGTCCGCCTGCTGGATGGCCAGATCGACGTCCTTCGTCAGGATGTGCATCGGCGCGCCGTAGTCGAACGAGCGCGTGAGCACGGATCGCGGAATCTTGTCCTGTGTCGCGCTGTTGCGCCCCGAGCCACGGTTGATCGCCTCCGTCATCACCTCGGGATCGAGCCCACCCTTGGCGCCCATCACATAGGCTTCGAGAGAGGCGGCCAGCGCCACCGCCGAGAGAATGTTGTTCGTCAGCTTCAGCACTTGGGCAAGGCCCGGCTTCGGGCCGGCGACCGTCACCGGGCCCCACTTCGAGATGAGAGGACGGATCTGCTCGACGAGCTCGGGCTTGCCCGAGACCATGACCGAGAGCGTTCCGGCCCGTGCCCCCGGAGGACCACCGCTGATCGGACAATCGACGAGATCAATGCCCTTGGCTGCAAGGGCCGCTTCCAGCTCCTCGACGAGCGGCACACCCACGGTGCAAGTGTTGACCACGAGCTTCACGGCAGCACCGTGGATCAACCCATTCGCGCCGAGCACCACCTCACGCAACGCCTCGAGCGTCGGCAACGAGACGAAGGCCGTAGCGCAGCGGTCGCCGACCTCCTTGGGGGACGTCGCGGGCCGGGCCTGCTTCTCGAGAAGAGGCTTCAGCGCTGCCTCGCGCACGTCGTGGACAACGAGCTCGTCCCCCGTGCCCACGAGCTTGTCGGCCATCGGTAGGCCCATGTTCCCGATGCCAACGAAACCGATCGCCATATCCAATCTCCCTGCCTGGCTTGTGTCGCAGGGAGGCTAGCGAGGCGGCGCGGTCGCGGGCAAGGGCGAAGTCCCACGGATCGTGGAAAGCTTTGGCCTAAGCACCCTCAGGCCGCAATGGCGCGGCGTTGGGCGAAGCGCTCGAGCTCGTCTGTGAGCTGGCTCGCCTCGCGGACGACGTAGGCAAGGAGCGTCGCCTCCGCTTCGTCGCCAGGACGGGACTCGGCCAGCCGGTCCATGAGCCACAAGTCGTCCGTTTCCTCGATCACTTCGTTGGTGACGATTTCCAACCGCTGGCGCTCGAGCCGGACAAGAGCCCGCTCCTCGGACGAAAGGACGCGAGCAGACTGCCAAATGCGGCATCCGCCCCGATCGCCCTCAGCGATATGGCGCGGCAAGGCGGCTCGCGGATCGTTCGACCCGATCAAAAGCGACACCAGCCCGCCGTCAGTGCCAGGCGTGCCAAGGCTCTCGATGATCTCGGAGCGCGGCGCCACCGCGTGACCCAGACTTGCGAGCACCCCGGCACCAATCGTGCGCACGAGCAGCTCGCTCCAGGCCGGAGACGCGCCGCCCGGCTCGATTGCACGATGAATGGCAAGCAGGGCCTCGGCCTCGATACGCGTCACAGCCGTCGCGGTATCCCCTCCGAATGCACGGAGAACACGCGCAGCGAAATCGACCTCCGCTGGCGCGATCGTCCCGCGCGGGATGGGGCGCCCGTTCCGGAGGGGACCAGCGCCGCTGTCCACCGCATGACGGATCTGATCCAATGCGAAGGCTGCGAGACTAGGCGGCGACCAACGGGCGCGCTCCAGCACATGAACGAGCAGCGCCATCTCCGTCGACGTCTCCACGCGCCCGAAGGTCGTGATGTGATCGATCAGCCACCGGCCATTCTCGGCGACGATGTAGCCTTCCGGCTCGCTCTGGCTGACGATGAACTCACCGATGACCTCGATGAACAGACTGGTCCAGGAAGGATCCTGTATCGGAGTGGCGGCGTGTAGCGCGAAAAGCGCATCGGCCTCGTCAGAGGTGATCTCGCTCGATGTCTCATAAGCCGCGCGCAAAGCCGCGACATCGCTGTCGCGAATGCTTCCACGCCGGCGGATGTCGTCCACCGCTATCGACGTCAGGATCCCCATGCCACCCACTCCACACCGCCCAGTCGGGATGAGGCTAGGGGCACATGGTTACCAACTCGCTAACCGTAGTGCCGAAATGCCGGAGTGTGGCGGGATGGTCGCAACTGCGTGCATATCGCAGTGCGGGACGCCTCAGAACGTGTAGCCGAAATGGGCGATTTCCGGCGCGTACCACGCGCCAACGAGGGCGCGCGAGGCCTCGTCGTAGAAATCCCGGTAGGTGCCCTGACGCCCTTTGGAAACATTCTCGCGCGGGAGCGTGACCTTGCCGGCGAGGCCCACTCTTTCGAGCACGTGCGCGAAATCGGCCTCGAGGTTCTCGTAGCGGCCGACAAAGTCGAGGATCGGCCGGTCGTGCTCCGTATAAAGGCTCCAGTTCTCGACGAAGGCACGCCGGCGATCGCGATTGAAGGCATCGAAGCTCGGACGGGCATCGGCCGCCTTGGACTTGGTCTTGTAATGGTACCATGAGACTTGCCGGTCCCAGGGATTGCGCTCGAAGCTGAACTTGAAATAGCTCCGCCAGACGTCGTCGCCGACATAGGCACGGATGCGCCAGGCCGGCATGTGCTCGTAGAAGCCGACCGATGGGTGATAGTGGCGCTCCGGACGGCCGAGCAGGGTCTTCCAGAGTGGCCGAGACGGCTTCTCCGGGTGATCGATGCGGTAGTTCTGGGCGGGCTTCTGCCGGACGCCCCGGAGCTGCTCGCTGGCCTCGGTGATGACGTCGTCCGGCCCGCATACGGCAGACAGGGCGGCCTCGATCGACGTGGACCCCGTCTTGTAGGTCTTCACGTAGATGAACTTGTGCGCGTGACTGAGGATCATGGCCCACCTCCCCCGCCGTCCCGTTTGGCACGTCGGCAAGGGAGGGCCAAGCGGATTTAAACCGTCTTCTTCAGTTGGCTTGAACCAAAGCTGGCCTGCTTCCACACGCTCGGATGATCCACTCTGCGATTCCCGGCTCTGCGCAGCCTGAAGGCGGCTAGGGCCGGGAACGCAGATCGTAGGAGCTGCGCCCCAATAGGAGGCCCCTCGCCCCCTACCCCAGCCGGTGCACCCAGCCGTGCGGGTCCGGGGCAACGCCGCGCTGGATGTCGACCAGCTTCTGCTTGATGCGCATCGTCGTCTGGCCAGGACCGCCGGCGCCCATCTTGAACTCGCCCTCGGGGCTCGCGACCTTGCCGATCGGCGTGACCACGGCCGCGGTGCCGCAGGCGAAGGCCTCGGTGAGCTTGCCGCTCTGGGCGTCGGCCTTCCACTGGCCGAACGAGTAGGGCTCCTCGCGCACGGTGAGGCCCTCGGAGCGGGCCAGCGTCATCAGGCTGTCGCGCGTGATACCCGGCAGGATGGTGCCGGAAAGCGGCGGTGTCTGCAGCGAGCCGTCGTTGAACACGAAGAACACGTTCATGCCGCCCAGCTCCTCGACCCACTTGTGCTCGGCTGCATCGAGAAAGACGACCTGGTCGCAGCCGTGCTTGGAGGCCTCGGCCTGCGCAACGAGGCTCGCCGCGTAGTTGCCGCCGCACTTGGCCGCTCCGGTGCCGCCCGGCGCCGCGCGCGTGTAGTCCTGAGACACCCAGATCGAGACGGCCGATGCCCCGCTCTTGAAGTAGCCGCCAACCGGCGAAAGGATCACGAGATAGAGGTACTCCGAGGACGGCTTCACGCCGAGGAACACCTCGTTGGCGAACATGAACGGGCGGATGTAGAGCGAGCCGCCCTCGACGGTCGGGAACCAGTCCTTGTCGATCGCGACGAGTTGGCGGATCGACTCGATGAACAGCTCCTCCGGTAGCTCCGCCATGGCAAGGCGCTTGGCGGAATCACGGAAACGGCGCGCGTTGGCATCGGGCCGGAACATGGCCATGCCGCCGTCCGCAGTCTTGTAGGCCTTGAGCCCCTCGAAAATCTCCTGCGCGTAATGCAGGACGGCCGAGGCGGGATCGAGTTGCAGCGGCTTCCTCGCCGTGATCTTCGCGTCGTGCCAGCCCTTGCCCTCCCCGTAGCGGATCACCGCCATATGATCGGTGAAGACGCGCCCGAAACCCGGATCGGCAAGCATTTTCGCGCGCTCGGCGACCGGAACCGCTGCTGCGTTTCTCTCGATCACGAACGACTGTTGGCTGTCGGCCATCGGCGCTTCTCCTCTCGCGCAATCGGCACGTCCGGTGCCCGGCCGTGCTCTTCATTCGCCGCCGGATCGGCCAGACTCGGCCGCCGGCGCCGTTTTTGGGCCTCAATTCGGATGCGTGTCTCGTGGGTCTTCGAAGCGAAGGCTACGTCGCTTGCGACCGGCAACGCTTGCCGGTCGAAAGTGGCGGCCTGCGCGAAAGGTTCAGTCCGATGCGCGGCGCAACGCCTCGAAAATCCTTGCCATGGGTACCGATCGCCCTCAAATATGTCAACATGGCTGACGTAAATGTGCCCACGCGCGGACCGGACCTGCTGGCGTCCGCCGAGCCTCCCGAGCCATCGGTCACGGGAGCGGACGACGCGCGCCTCGTCGCCATGGTCGAGCTCTTGTTCTTCGCCTACCGCGATTTCGTGGCAGGCCCCGACAAGATCCTGGCGGAGCTGGGCTTCGGCCGGGCCCACCACCGCGTCCTCCACTTCGTCAATCGCAATCCCGGCCTGCGCGTCGCCGACTTGCTTGGTGTGTTGAAAATCACGAAGCAGAGTTTGGCGCGCGTCTTGAAGCAGCTCGTCGATGAAGGCTACATTCACCAGGAGACGGGCGCCGTCGACAGGCGCGAGCGACGCCTGCACTTGACGGATACGGGCCGCAACCTCGCCTCGCGTCTGCTGGCGCTGCAGACCCGCCACCTGGGCGAGGCGCTCGCAGCGGCAGGCCCCGGAAGTGAGCGCGCCGCCGCCGCCTTCCTGGCGGGTGTGATCGCCCCGGAGGATCACGAGCGTGTGGAAGCGCTTGTACGGCGTGCGATCGTGGCAGGAACGACTGACGATCGGGGGGTATGATGTCGCGAGAACCGTCTGCCCAGCGGCGTGAGCCGCTGCCCGATAATGCCGCGCACATTCTCGTCGTCGACGACGATCAACGCCTTCGCGACCTCATCGCGCGCCTTCTTTTCGCGGCCGGCTATCGCGTCTCGACCGCCCCCGATGCCAAGTCGGCACGTGCCGCCATGCGCGGCCTCAGCTTCGACCTCGTCATTCTCGACGTGATGATGCCGGGCGAAACCGGCCTCTCCCTGGCCCGCGATCTGAAGGCCGTCTCGCCGGTGCCGATCTGCATGCTCACGGCTCTCGCCGACCCGGAGCAGCGCATTGCCGGTCTCGAGGCCGGCGTCGATGACTATGTGGGCAAGCCCTTCGAGCCACGTGAGCTGCTGCTCCGGATTCAGAACATCCTCAAGCGAGGCAAGACGAGCCCGGTCCCGCGCGAGGAGGTTCGCATGGGCGATTTCGTCTTCCACGTCGGGCGAGGCGAGCTGAAGCGCGGCGACGAGGTCATCAAGCTGACCGAGCGCGAACGCGACCTGCTGCGCTTGTTCGCCAGCCGTCCCGGCTCACCGATCGCGCGCCATGAGCTTGCGAACGACGAGTCGACGGGTAGCGAGCGGGCCATCGACGTGCAGATAAACCGCCTGAGGCGCAAGATCGAGGCGGACAGCTCCAATCCCGTGTATTTGCAGACCGTGCGCGGCAAGGGCTACATCCTCTACGTCGATTGAGAGGACGTAGCCGACCCCGGGAGACCACCCGATGGTGGCAGTCAACGAGAGCGCGACGCCGGACGAAGCCGGCCGTTCGACCGGGCGGGGGACGATGGCCGCGGCCATCCGTACCTTGCGCACCTTGGGTCGAGCGCTGGCGGCCCGACTGACAGGTCTGCTGCCCACCGGCCTCTACGCGCGCGCCCTGCTCATCATCATCACGCCGATCGTGCTGCTCGAAGGCGTGGTCGCATTCAGCTTCATGGAGCGCCACTGGCAGGCCGTCACAGGACGCCTATCCGAAGCGACAGCCCGCAACATCGCGGCCCTGATCGACGTCTACGAGGACTACCACCGGGCCGACAACTACTCGCGCCTGCTGGAGATGGCCCGCGAACGGCTGGGCCTTTCTCTCTCAATCCTGCCTCCCGGCGATCTGCCGGTGCCTCAGCCGAAGCCCTTCTTCGCGCTTCTCGACCGCACGCTGTCGCGCGAGTTGGCCAAGCAGATCGATCGCCCGTTCTGGATCGACACCGTCGGCCAGTCGGACCATGTCGAGATTCGCGTCAAGCACGACAAGGCCGTACTGCGTTTCGTCGCACGCCGCAGCCAGACCTACGCATCCAACTCGCACATATTCCTGATGTGGATGGTCGGCACGTCCGTCGTGCTGCTCACCGTCTCGATTTTGTTTCTCAGAAACCAGATCAGGCCGATCCTGCGACTGGCAGAAGCCGCCGACGCCTTTGGCAAGGGCCGGCAGGTCGCCGACGATTTCCGCCCCCGCGGCGCTCGCGAGGTCCGCCAGGCAAGCCAGGCGTTCCTCGAGATGCGCGAGCGCATCACCCAGCACGTCGATCAGCGCACCACCATGCTCGCCGGCGTCAGTCACGACCTGAGGACGGTGCTGACACGGCTGCGGCTACAGCTCGCCTTCCTGGGCGACGGCCCGGAAGTGGCAGCGATGCGCGGCGACCTCAAGGAAATGCAGAGCATGCTCGAGGACTACCTCGCCTTCGCCAAGGGCGACGGTGGCGAAGTGGCGACCCAGACGCACGTCCGCGCGCTGCTCGAGGAGATCGTCAGCGAAGCCCAGCACTTCGCCGTGCCCATCACGCTTCGCATCCGCCGTCGCCGCCGCGAGGTGGTCATTCCGCTCAAGCGCAACGCTATGAAACGGGCGATTACGAACCTCGTCTCGAATGCGGCCAGATACGGCGACCATATCGTTATCCGGGCCGCGACGGAGCGAGGCTGGCTCCGCATCGAGATCGACGACGACGGCCCGGGTATCCCGGCCGACGAACGCGAGAACGTCTTCCGTCCCTTCTACCGGCTCGAGCAGGCTCGCACCCAGGACGAAGGAAACTCCGGCCTTGGCCTCGCCATCGCTCGCGACATCGCGAAGAGCCACGGTGGCGACGTCACCCTCGGCGAGAGCTCGATGGGCGGCCTGCGCGCCATCATTCGCGTCCCGCTCTGACCGCAGAGGCTGCCATGGCGACCGCTCAGACAGCCGACGACATTCGCCGTCGGCTCGCCCTTGTCCCTCACCCCGAGGGAGGCCATTATCGCGAAACGTTCCGCGACCCCGCTAGCGTCACGCCGGGACGCGCCGCTTCGACCGCAATCTACTTCTTGCTCGAGGCCGGCGAAATCTCTCGCTGGCATCGCATCGATTGCGCAGAGGTCTGGCACTTCTACACCGGTGCGCCGCTCGAACTTTCCATTGCGGCGGCTGCCGATGTCACCCCTGAGGCCCACAAGCTGGGCCCTGACCTCGCTGCCGGGCAGGCACCACAGATCGTTGTGCCGCCGCACCACTGGCAACAGGCGCGATCGCTCGGTGCATGGACGCTTGTCGGTTGCACGGTGGCACCGGGCTTCACATTCCAAAGCTTCGAGTTGGCGCCACCGTCCTTCGAGCCAGGGCGCCGATAAGCCCGCGGCCACACTCGCTGGGCCGCCGTGCGGACGCTCGTTCAGGCTGAGACGATATCGGTTTCCGGGATGGGCAAGTGGGTCACGTCTTTCGACATGATCATCACCGCGAAGATCTCGCCGCCCTCGTCGCGTAACGGCTCGAACGAAGCAAGCTGAACGAGGTCTCGCCAATTGGCATTCCGACACAGGCACGATGAACGCTTCCCGGCGAACCCGGCTTCGATCTTCGGCGCGCTCACCCGGTCGAAGAACGTCCGGCCCGTCATCTGCCAGTAAGGAGATCCGACGAAGGCCCCCGCGCTCTGTCTGTGGAACCGCGCGTTGGCCGCATTCGTGTAGAGGAAGCGGAGCCCCCGGTCGATGATCCCGACGCGATCATTCAGGTGATCGAACGTCCGAAATTTCTCGGGATCGAAGCGGTTCCGCGATCTGCCACCAGACGCATTCGGCCGCGCCATGAGCTTTGGCGTCTCTGCCGAACGCGACCGCAGCAATCGATCGAGGTGACGCCCCGCGGCCTTCTGCACCGTCCGCAAGGCCTCGGGATCTCCGGCCAGGCGCGGAAGGTTTTCAATCATGAAATGCAACTGCGCTCCGGTCACCCGAGGGTCGGACGCGTCGAACGTGAGGATTCGGTGGAACACCTGATCGCGTTGCTCGCGCAGCCGAGCCACCTCGTGCTCCGCCATCCTGCCGCCGTATTGCGCCAGAGCCTGCTTTAGAAATTCGTAGGATTTCAGAAGCCTCGGCAGAGGATCGGTCATCAAATTCATCCGAAGTTTGAGTTCCGGGCGATTTTCGGCGTCTTCGACACAACGCGCAAGTGCGGCCAAGTCGCGCTGGCGACTGCGAAATCCGAGAACGGCGCATGCCAGCCGCTGCGTTCGCGGTGCTGCCCGGCCAATTAACCGGGGAAAGGTTTGCGACGGCCCCGCCATCGCCTTGCTGGGAGGCAGCGACTCAGTGATGTCTCCAGGAGCGCGTGTTTCGCGCAATCAGTCGGGGGCAGCTCGGGGGCAGTATAAGATGAGGCGCGAACATTCCGGTCCGTTCTTGAGCGCGGTCTTCGTCGACTACGACAACATCTATCTGTCGCTGCGCCGGAAGAACGAAGAGGCGGCAAAGCGCTTCGCCAAGGATGCCATCGGGTGGCTGAAGCAGATCGAAAGCGGCGCGCTCATTACCTCGACCAACGGCTTGCAGCCGGACATACCCCGTCGCATCGTGATGAATCGTTGCTACGGCAACCCGGTTCCTCGCCGCAATCCGTCCGACAACTCGACGGACATGAGCTCGTTCCCCTTCGTGCGCCACCATTTCCTGCGTGCCGGCTTCGAGGTCGTGGATTGCCCCCCGCTGACCGCGCAGCTGAAGAACTCCTCCGACATACGGATGGTCATGGACCTGCGAGACTATCTCTCGCACGAGACCCACTTCGACGAGTTCATCATCCTTTCGGGCGACGCCGACTTCACGCCGGTCCTGCACCGGCTCCGCGCCCACGCTCGCCGCACGGTGATCTACGCGACCGAATACACGGCCGCACCCTACACCGCCATCAGCGACGGTGAGATCCGCGAGATCGACCTGATCGATTACCTCACCCAGGGCCGCGTCGGAAACGAGGACGCACCGGCCGAGATAGCCCCCGCCCAGGGACCGAGCCTCGAGGCGACCCGCCGCGCCATTCTCGACGAGGTGACCGCCGCTGTCAGGGCCGCCAACGCACCGGTACCGCTCGAGGTTCTGGCCGACCGCGCCGTCCGCAACATCGGACACGACCGCACGATCGGCACCAGCTGGGGCGGCGCGGGCGGCTTCCGCGAGTTGCTGAGCCAGGGCCTGCCACAGGGCCTGCGCCTTTCCGGCGAGCCGCCCTACGTCGTAATCGACATCCAGCGGCACATTGCTCAGCCGGCGGCGGCACCCCGCCTCGAGAGCCGTGCGGCCCCGCCTGCCATCGACATCGCCGAGCCTCCTCGCCACGAGCGCGCCCAGCCGCAAGTGCCCCTTGCACGCGAGGAAATGCGCGAGGAGCGCCCGTTCGGCGGCCTTGGCGGCCTCGGCGCACTCCGCCCGAGCGAAGCACCCCACAAGCAGGGCCAGGGCCTATCGGCCGGTACGTCCGTGGGCACCATGATCGCGCGCCGCACGGCTCAGCAAGACGTTGCGCCCACTGCGAACCCGCTGAAGCCGGAGCCGCAGTTGCAGGCACCGTTACCGCAGGCTCCGTCGGCAACCAATCCCAGCATTCAACAGTCGATTGCGCGCATCCATGAGGCCTGCAAGGCCCCGCCCCTCGCTCCGCCCGAGTACCGCATGCTGTTCGAGACCATTGCGCAGGAGATCAACGAGAACGGTCTCATCGGCGCGCAGACCATTCAGAACATTACCGCACGGGCTCAGGAGCGCGGCATCGACGTCAGGCGCGATGATGTCCGCTTCGTGCTCGAGGTTGTCAGCGAGACCGACCCCTGGTTCGAGCAGGGCGCCTCAGCCAACCTCTTTGCAGGTCGCTTCCGTAATTTCGTTGTGGCGCGCTGCCGCTCGCAAGGGCTGACGCTCTCCGCCGACGAACTGGATCTGGTGGAAGCCTGGTTCGCCGGTAGCGGCCTTCCGACGGCCTCCGCGCGACAACCGGCGGCGAGCCCGTCCTACGCCAGCATGCCGCCACCTCGCACAACGGCGCCGGCGACCGAAACCGCCTACTGGTCGGGGAGCGAGGAAAGCCGCCAGCAGAGCGGCGACGGTCGCGGGCGCGGCCAGCCCGCGGCTCCAGCCGCCGAGCAGGGCGAAATCCACCTCGACGACTTCCCGCGGATCGTGAGGACCCGCCTGAGGGGCTGAGCCTTCCGACGGGAACCATCGATCGACACTCTTTGTCCCCGGCATCCCTGATGCCGGGGATTTCGCTTGGAGTTTTGCCTTCCAAGCACGCCGGAGCGTGGCCTAGCAGCCTGTCCTCAGATCTTCTGGTTGTACTCACCAACCTCGGGGCATTGGGCGAGGCGAGCTTCGATGTCACGAAAGATGGCGATCTTGTTGTCTTCCGACACAGGGCTCTCGACGACCACCACCAGCTCGGGCTTGTTCGAGGACGCGCGCACCAAGCCCCACGTGCCGTCGGCGAGCGTCACGCGCACGCCGTTGACGGTAACGAGATCGCGGATCGCCTGCCCGGCGATCTTCTCGCCCTTGGCCTGCGCTTCCTGGTATTGCGCGACGATCTTCTCCACCACACCGTACTTCTTCTCGTCGTCGCAGTGCGGGGACATGGTCGGTGACTGGTAGGTCTTCGGCAGCGCCCGCTTCAGGTCTGCCATCGACTTCCCCTCGGCCCGGTCCAGCATGTCGCAAACGGCGAGCGCCGCAACCAGACCGTCGTCGTAGCCGCGGCCGAGCGGAGGCTGGAAGAAGTAGTGTCCGCTCTTCTCGAAGCCGACCAGCGCCTTCTGCTCGAACGTGTAACGCTTCATGTACGAATGCCCGGTCTTCCAGTAGAGCGCTTTCGCGCCGTTCGCCTGGAGAACGGGATCGGTCATGAAGAGCCCAGTCGACTTCACGTCGGCAACGAACGTCGCGTTCTTGTGGAGCGCCGAGATGTCCCGCGCCAGCATGACGCCAACAGTATCCGCGAAGATCTCGTGTCCCTCGTTATCGACCACGCCGCAGCGGTCGCCGTCGCCGTCGAAACCGAGCCCCACGTCTGCCTTGTGCTGCAGCACCGCCTCGCTGATGGCGTGCAGCATCTTCATGTCCTCGGGATTGGGATTGTACCGCGGGAACGAATGGTCCAGCTCGCAATCGAGCGGAACGACCTCGCAGCCGATCGCCTCCAGCACCTGCGGCGCAAACGCCCCGGCCGTACCGTTGCCGCAGGCCGCCACCACCTTCAGCCGGCGCTTCAGCTTCGGCCTTTTCGCGAGATCGGCCATATAGCGCTCGGGGATGTCCGGAACATAGATGTAACGCCCGCCGGCGCCGGCCTTGTAGGATCCCGAGAGCACGATCTCCTTCAGCTCCGACATGTCGTCCGGCCCGAACGTCAGCGGCCGCGACAGGCCCATCTTGATGCCGGTCCATCCGTTGTCGTTGTGGCTCGCAGTCACCATCGCGACACACGGCACATCGAGCTCGAACTGAGCGAAATAAGCCATCGGAGAAAGAGCGAGGCCGATGTCATGGACTTCCGCGCCGCCGGCGAGAAGCCCGGTCATCAGCGCCTGCTTGACGCTTGCCGAGTACCAGCGGAAGTCGTGACCGATCACGAAGCGCGGCGCCACTCCCCGCTTTTTCACGAGCGTCGCAAGACCGAGACCGATGGCATTGAGCCCCATCAGGTTGATCTCGCCCGGAAACAGCCAGCGCGCGTCGTATTCGCGAAAGCCGGTCGGCTTGACGAGCGGCAGCCGCTCGAAGTCAGCGGTGTTCGGCTTGAGATCGGCGCGTGGCTTGGGAAGCATCAGTTCGTCCTCATCGAGCAAACGCAATGGCAGGCGAGCGCTAGCGCAAAATGTCGACGCGGTCGAGGCCGACGCGCCGTTCGGATTAATGGCGGGTACGCCGCATTCCGCGGCGAGCCGTTGCTGTTGCCCTTATTGCTCGAGAACCAGGAGACCGTCCTTCATCTCCATCCGCAGTTGGCCGAGAAACGACATCCCGAGTAGCGTCGTCTCGAGCTTGCCCGGCTGGCTGACCGCCGCAGGTACATTGCGAACCGTCACGTTTCCGATCCGAACCTGATCGAGAGTGACCCTGGCGAAGCGTGCTTGCCCGTTCGCCGTGCTCGAGACGTAGCGGAAGTCGCTCGAATTGACGGAGACCCCAGCCGCCATGGCGTCGTCGTAGCTGAGCGCGACCAGCGTTGCGCCTGTGTCGACCAGCACGCCGATCGTCCGACCGTTGATCTCGGCGTCCGCGTGGAAATGGCCGTCGCGGCCACGGGTGAGAGCGACCGATTGACGGAACAGCTGCTCGTCACGCCCGCCCGCCCGGGCAGCGTCCCGGCGACCGGCGTCGCCCCCGCTGGCATCCCGCTCGACGTACTTGATGATTGTGCGAACCTCGGGCGCCGCCGCCGGCTCGGGCGCCGTCATGCCCAGATCCTCGGGCGTCAGCTTGAGGCCGAGCCGGGTGCGGATCTCTTCCATGTTGACCATGGCGAACGCCGTGACGCCGATGGCCAGCACCCAGCCACCGACCAGCTTTCCGAGGTTCCTGACGCCCGACGACAGCATCGCCATTACCCCATGCCTGAAGGCCGGGGCCAACGCGACAACCACCCTCAGTTCCTGAAGGTCACGAACTCCCCGGCGAATTCATATGACCGCAGGCGGCTTAAGAAACTCATACCCAGCAGGCTCTCCTTGAGGGCCCCGGGCTGGGCAACCAGCGCATCGACGTTCCGCAACGTGATCGAGCCCACTGCGACCTCGCGCAGTCGAGCATGCGCCGCATAGGCGAGCCCGTTGGCTGTCTGAACGGGAACGGTATACCGCAAACGTCTCGTATCGACCCCCAAGAGCCGAGCGTCCGACTGCCGCAGCACCACGGTGGAGGCACCTGTGTCGACCAACATGGAGACGCTTGCGCCGTCCACCGACACACGAGCGACGAAATGGCCGTCCCCTCGCCGCCGGATGCGCACAGCGCGCTCCCCGGCCTGCCTTTGCTCTACGCCAAGCGTCGAGCCGGGCGGCGACAGCTCGCCGGCAATCCTGAACGCGATCCGACCGAGCTCATCGCGATAGCTGTACCCGGCAATCAAAATCATGCCGATCGCCGTCCAGCTGACCAGGTCCCGGATCGCCCCGCCAATGCGCCCCTTGTAGCCGCCGAACACCGCAGGCAGCACGATAACGATCAGGGCGAGCGACCCGGCGAGCGCCGCGAGCTCCTGCGCGTCCGCCGTCATCAGCCCCTCTTCGAGGCGCTGCACCCCGCGCAAGATCGAGGTCTCGCCGCCCAGGACGAGAACACCTGCCACGAGAGCCGCAATTGCGAAAACGACAAGGCGGATCATCTCACTTCTCCAGCAACGCGACGACGTCGGCTCTCGATCTCGTCCATGATCTCACGCCGCCTCTCAGGAGCAAGACGTGCCCAGCCCGCAATTTGCTCGAGCGACCGCCCGCAGCCAATACAAAGGCCCGAGCGTGCGTCGAGGTTGCAGATCCCCACACAGGGCGTTTCGATGCCCATTTCCCTCGGTCCGTCGGAACGCAAAACTCGCGCCAGAATAGATTAACGTAGAGACGCCGTCTGCCCGTCGATCCCTTCACCATGAACGCTCGGGCACGTCTCGCGATTTGTTCGTAGCCACCACTTCGAGCACAATTTAGGCAGCCCGACCGAGACCCACAATCTGCGCTCCGCTCACTTCGCCGCGAGTGGCAGCGATGCCTCTGGCAAAGAATCCGGGACCACGCACCATGCTACCCGCCTGAACGCAGGCGGGCTTTGCGCCTGATCCCCTCGACCGATGCCGAAGCCTCAGGCTCGGCCCAAGCCCCCCTCCTCGGCGACCCGTGACGTTCCTGCCCCAACGGTTGCAGCGGCGGCATCGCCCTCAAGATGCGCTGCCTCGGCAGCATGACGCGTGCCTCGGTGCCCTTCCGCAGCTCCGACGTGAGCTCGAACGTGCCACCGTGCAATTCGACCAAATTCTGCACGATCGGGAGCCCCAGACCGGTCCCTCCCTCCGCCGTCTGATGCGCCAGCGACCCCTGCCCGAACGCCTGCAGCACCTTCGGGATCTCCTCCTTCGGGATACCCGGCCCCGTGTCCTTGACCGAGAGAAGCTGTCCTCCGGTCATCGTACGGGCGACCCGAATGGTGATCGTGCCCCCCTTCGGCGTGAATTTCAGCGCGTTCGACAGGAGATTGAGGCAGACCTGTCGGATCGCACGCTCGTCCACCCAGATCTGAGGGAGGTTTTCCTCGAGATCGAGCACGATGCGGAGCCCCTTGCTCTCCGCTCGGAGCTTCAGCAGCCGGTGACAGTCCTCTGCGATGTCGGCGAGCCGCGCAGCCTCCTCCTTGAGCTCATAGCGCCCTGCCTCGATGCGCGACAGATCGAGAATCTCGTTGATCAGGTGAAGGAGGTGCCGCCCGCTCTCATGGATGTTGCCCGCATATTCCTTGTATGTGGGATTCTGGATTGGACCGAGGATTTCGGCCTTCATCACCTCCGAGAAGCCGAGAATTGCGTTGAGCGGTGTCCTGAGCTCATGGCTCATGGTGGCGAGGAAGCGCGACTTGGCGACGTTCGCCGCTTCCGCGCGCCGCCGCCCCTCGTCGGAGATCGCCTTCTCCTTCTCGAGCTCTCCGATCAGCGCATCTTTTTCTGCCCGGAAGGCCAGCATGGCGAGTGCTGTCGCGTTGAGACCTTTCGCGAGGAAAACGAAATAGACGTGGACCCCCACCGCCATGGACGCCATCGCCCAGTAGAAGGGGTGGCCGAGCATCATGAGCCGCGCCACGACGGCGATCGTCATGGGGATGGTGCCCGCATAGAGGATCGGCATCACGGTCGAGGCGAACGTCATGCGGATCGCGAGCACCACGATCAGCGAGGCGAAAATGAACACATGGCTCGCCGAATCGACCGTGCCGCGGCCAACGAGCGCAAACCCGGCCCAGACGAACCCACCCACCAGCTCGGCCATGATCAGCCGGCGCGTCCACTGCCGGATGTCGACCTCGGCCCGCGGCATCGCGATGAAGCGGCGGCACAGCTCGAGCAGAACGACTTTCGAGAAGATGACCAGCAGCAGCCACGCGATCGCCTCGCCGACCGGCGCCCAAAACATCGACGCCAGGGTGAAGATGACGGCGAGCAGCTGGATCGTGGCGATGGCACCGAGCTCGTTCCTGACGAACATCGACACCAGCTCGTACTGGAATTCCGGCCGGATGGCCGAGCGCTCGACAAGGCGTTCGCGCACTTCCCGCAACGGTGAACGCTCCGCCGCATGGCCGAGCCTGCCGCCTTGGGCAAACCGCTCGTCGCCATGAGGCTCGGGTATGGACGCAGTCGGATTCAAGCGCGTGTGACCCCAATGTCCCCCAAGACAAGTGCTCAGAAGAAGCGGCTCGCTACCGCTCGCTTTCCGGCCCCGCAGCCACCCGACCGTCCCAATATCGGGTGAACTCGCTAATTTCGGGTTATTGGAAAGTTTGGCCGAAACCCGCCCGGCATCCAGCCCTCCGACTTGCACAGCCCCCTCTGTTTCACTACCGTTCAGCGCGATCGAGACCTTGCGAAAGCGAGCCTCTGTGAGCCGGAAGCCGAGGGTAGAATTCATGAAGATCATCGAGACGCGTCAGGCCCCGAATCCGCGCCGCGTGCGCATCTTCCTCGCCGAGAAGGGTATCGAGGTTCCCTACGAGGAGGTCGACCTCATGAAGGGCGCCCTCAAGACGCCCGAGATGACGAAGCTCAATCCCATGCAGCGTGTCCCGATCCTGGTGCTGGACGACGGCTCCACGATCTCCGAGACAATGGCGATCTGCCGCTATTTCGAGGAGATGAAACCGGAACCCGCGCTGTTCGGACATTCCGCCATCGGCCGTGCCAATGTCGAGATGTGGAACCGGCGCATGGAGCTTGGTCTCCTCACCCACGTCTCCCAGGCGTTCCGCCACACCCACCCGGCGATGGCGCATCTCGAGGTTCCACAGGTCAAGGAATGGGGCGAGGCCAACAAGGAGAAGGCCCTCGACGCGCTCGCCATGCTCGATCGCGAGCTTGCTGGCAACCAGTTCATCGCGGGCGATGCCTACACGGTCGCCGACATCACCGCCCTCGTAGCCGTTGATTTCATGCGACTGGCGCGAATTGCCGTGCCCGAGAACCTTGCCAACGTGAAGCGCTGGCACGCCGAGGTTTCCGCCCGCCCGAGCGCGAAGGCCTAATCTGCCGCGCTTCGGTCGGCCAGGAGGCTGCCATGAAACTTACCGTGGTCGGTTGTGGTGACGCTTTCGGTTCGGGCGGGCGACTGCAGACCGGCTATCATCTGGACACCGGCCAGGACCGCCTCCTGATCGATTGCGGCACGACCTCGATCATCGGCCTCAACCGCGTGGGCCTCGATCCGAACGAGGTCGGTGCAATCGTCATCTCGCACCTCCACGGGGACCACTTCGGCGGCCTGGTCTGGTGGCTGCTCCATGCCCAGCATGTCGCCAAGCGCACGGCACCGCTGGTCGTGGCAGGGCCACGCACCATCGAGGCACGCTTCACAACGGCCGCCGAGGCCCTCTTTCCCGGCTCGACCAAGGTGCCGCGCCGCTTCGATCTGTCGTTCGTCGAAATGCAGGCCAATGCAGCCCCGGTCGCGCTCGCCGGAGCCCGTATCTCGGCCTATGAGGTGAGCCATCCGTCCGGCGCGCCCTCGCACGCACTTCGCATCGAGGTCGCCGGCAAGACGCTCGCCTTCACAGGCGACACGGAATGGGTGGAGCCGCTCGTCGATTGCGGGCGCAACGCCGATCTCTACATCATGGAATGCTACGCCTTCGATGGCCCGGTCCGATATCACATGAGCTGGCAGACCATCTCCGCCAACCTCCCTCGGATCGGTGCTCGCAAGGTTCTTCTCACACACATGAGCGCCGGCATGCTCGCCAATCGCGACAAAGCGATGGGTCCCGGCATCTTGCAGGCCGAGGACGGACTTGTCCTCGACATCTAGGAGACGGGAAGCCTCGCCCGAAACGACCGCGCAGGTAGGTCTCGGCCCGTCGGATTGCTCCCTCGACGCCTTGCTCGCTGAGCTGCGCGCCTGCCGTGCCTGCGTCGAACGTCCGGTGGGCAGGCCCCTTCCCCACGAGCCGCGCCCCGTGCTGCGCGTGAGCCCGACCGCCCGCCTCGCGGTCGCGGGTCAAGCCCCGGGCACGCGCGTGCACCGATCCGGTGTCCCGTTCACCGATCCCTCGGGCGATCGCCTGCGGGATTGGATGGGCGTCACCCCCGACGAGTTCTACGACGTGGCGCGGATCGCCATCATCCCGATGGGCTTCTGCTTCCCGGGATTGGACTCCAAGGGCGGAGACCGGCCCCCGAGGCGCGAGTGCGCGCCACTCTGGCGCGAGCGGCTGTTCGCCGAGCTCCCCCGAATCGAGCTGATCCTGCTGGTCGGTGCCTATGCCCATCGCTGGCACCTGCCGAAGGGCATGGCCGGCTCCGTCACCGAAACGGTACGTCATGCGCCGGATATCGCAGCCGGAAATGCAGTGCCCCTTCTCTTCCCGCTTCCCCATCCGTCCTGGCGCAACAACGCCTGGATCAAGGCCAACCCATGGTTCGAGGCCGAAGTCCTGCCGCTTCTGCGCCGCCAGGTGCGAAGCCTGATCGAGACCGTTGCGCCCTAGTCCTCGTCCGACCTGGATCCTTCACCCCGCTTCGACGCCGCCCGGCGGCCTTTGCCCAGGTCGCGTTCGGCCCGCACATCCTTGTCCGTCTTTTCGGCCGTCTCGATGATGCCATCGGCCTCCTGCCGCACGTCGGGTACCGCCTGTCGCTGGTTACGCACCCTCTCCTGGTCGTCGCCCTGCAACGAATTCCGGCCCATCTTCTCCTGTGCGATGTCGGTCTCGCTCACATCGTGCGCGTCGGGGGCGCGCGTCGCCTTGTTCTCTGCCATGAGGATACCTCGTTCCACTCTTCGGGCCACAAGAGCCCAAAGATCGGCAACGCGGGCTGGCGGCGTGCGTTCCTCTAAATCGGTGGCAAGAGCCCTGACGTGGTGCACAGCCGCTTTACAGATCGCTGCCGCCCCCCTAAACGCTTTCGCCAGCGGGCGGTTAGCTCAGTGGTAGAGCGCCTCGTTTACACCGAGGATGTCGGGAGTTCGACCCTCTCACCGCCCACCACCACTCTGCTGGCCGCATGGGATCGCTTCGCAATCGCCTGAACGTTGCAGGATTCAGCTTACGTTCATACGCTGCCACCTATCCGCTAACCAACGCGGGGCCGGAGCCGAGTTCGACACATCGAGAGGTGCGAACCGGCTGGCCGTTGACACGTTGAGCCCCGAGCGGCCGGTCGGCAGGCGCGGCTCATGGAAGAACGGGGAGGTGGCGACGTGCTTCGGCGCAACATGCTCGTATTGGCTTGGTTGGCGCTGGTGGCGACGAGCCTCGCAGCAGACGCAACCGAGGCCCAGTCACCTGGCACTCGTACCGCTGAGCCCGCGCCCCATACCGACGGCAGCGGCCCGAGACCGTTCGTTCTCGCGGAAAGCTGCGTGAGCAAGTGCCAGGCGCAGCACGATCGCTGCCGGGTTGCCACCAAGGGCAGCCGCTCCTGCGACGAGGAGCGTCAGCGCTGCCTGGAAGCGTGTCTTCAGAAGAAGCGGAAGTAATTCGCCACTCAACACGTGGATTTGCTTGGCCTAGCCGACGATGATCACGCAGAAGCGACGCGGGCCATGCGCTCCCGTGACGAGCCGCCCGCCCACATCCGCCGTACGCGACGGCCCGGAGACCAGATTGAGCGTCCTCGGCATGAGGCCGCGCCCATAGCGCGCCCGGATGCGATCGAAGGCCGCCTCGTAAGGTCCGACGAGATCACCCGCCCGCACCACTACGACACTCGTCTCGGGAAGAAAATTGAGCGTCACCGGATTGAGCGGACCCGACGCCAGCATCAGCGTGCCCGTCTCCGCGATTCCGGCCACGGCATGCGTCAGCCCGATCCCGTCGTCCGGCTCCGCCCGTCCATGCGCGATGGAAAGCGCAGGCTCCCGGGACCATTCGATATCGCCAAGCCACGCATCGTCGCCGGCCTTGAGTGCCAGCGGCAAATTCTGGCTCCTGAGGTACCCCGCGACGACGCCCGGCAGTTCGCCCTCATTTGCAGCTTCAAGCACCGTCGCGTTCGCGGCACGGAGCTGGGCTGCGAACAGAGCCTTGAGCTGGCCCGCGTCCTGGCGCGAACGAGCCGGGATGAGATGCGCCGCCTGTCCTGCAAGACGCGCTTCGACGGCCGCTTGCCGGCCGCTCCCACCCGCTCCAGCCGCGATCCTCTTCCTGACCGCGCCGAGCACCGTTTCCCGCCGCCGGGTCTCGTCCTTGCTGCCGGTCATCTCGGCACCCCCTGCTTATGCTCGGCCCAGAGCTGCTGGAACGTCCGTCCCTGCGGCGCAGCGAGATCGCGATGTCGCGTCCATTCGCCTGCCAGCGGCAGCGTCCGGAACGACCCCCGTCGCCGGCCGAGCCCGCCCAGCGCTGCGATGCCGAGGCGTGCCAACATGTGATACAGGCGCGGCCGCCGCGCGACGGCCGCCCAGGCCCCGAGCGCCCAGCGTGTCATGCGCGTGCCGCCACCCGACGCGAAATCCTGCGTGCGCCACTCCCGCATCAATCCGGGAAGCGGTATCTTCATCGGGCACACACTCTCGCAACGCCCGCAGAAGGTCGACGCGTTGGGAAGGTGGCGCGCCTCGGGAAGCCCGATCAGCGCCGGGTTGATCACCGACCCGATTGGCCCCGGATAGACCCAGCCGTAGGCATGGCCGCCGACCGCTCCATAGACAGGGCAGTGGTTCATGCACGCCCCACAGCGGATGCAGCGCAGCACCTCCTGGAAGGGCGTGCCGAGCAACGCCGAGCGCCCGTTGTCGAGCACCACGACATGGTATTCCTCCGGCCCGTCGGGGTCTTCGGTCCGCCGCGGGCCGGTCGAGAACGTCGTATAGACGGAGAACTCCTGCCCGGTCGCCGAGCGCGCCAGAAGCCGCAGCAGCGTTGTCACGTCCTCGAGCGTCGGCACCACCTTGTCGATCGACGTGACCACGACGTGCACGCGGGCAAGAGACTGCGTGAGATCGCCGTTTCCTTCGTTCGTGACGATGATCGACGAGCCCGTCTCGGCAATCAGGAAGTTCGCGCCCGTGATCCCGACGTCTGCCTTGATGAACTTCTCGCGCAGGATCTCGCGGGCCTCGCCGACGATCTTCACCGGCTCGTCCAGCGGCCGGTCCTTCGGCAGATGAGTGTGATGACGCCGGAAATCTGCCTCGATCTGTGCCTCGGTCAGGTGGATCGCCGGCGCGATGATGTGGCTCGGCGTCTCGTGCCGGATCTGCACGAGATACTCGCCGAGATCAGTCTCGACGACCTCGAGCCCGGCACCCTCGAGATGGGCATTGAGCCCGATCTCCTCGGATACCATCGACTTGCCTTTGGTGACCAGCCGCGCATTGGCCGCGCGGCAGATCTCGAGCACGATGTCGCGCGCATCCGCCCCCGTCGGTGCCCAGTGCACCTTCGCGCCGGCCTTCGTCGCATTCTTCTCCCAAGCCTCGAGATAGAGGTCGAGATGCTCGAGCGTGTGGTTCTTGATTTCCCGGCCGACGTCGCGCAGCGCCTCGAATTCCGGCAGTCGCGCCCGCGCTGCGGCCCGTTGGGCAACGAGCCCCGTGGGCAGGCCGGCCAATGCACGCTGCAGCTGAGCGTCCTTGAGCGCGGCTTTGACGTTCGATTTGAAGGCGTGGGCGGTGACGTCCATCTCTGACCCCGGCTCCTGTTCGTTGCCCCTGTTTAGGGCGAACGCGGCCGCGATGCGAGAGGAGAAGCGCGATGACGCCGGAGCCAGACCTCCTGCCGGCAACAGGACTCGATCTAGGGCCCGGTGCTCGGTGTGAAAACCGACGAGCGAACGAGCCGGACCGGGCCTTTCAGCACTGGACGCGGCGCGCCTTCGGCCTCGGGACGGCGCGCGAGCCGAACCGGAACGACGAGCCGGGGCGCATCGGCCGTCGCCCCCTCTTTTGGCTCCCGAGCCTTCGAGGCTCCCCCGAGCGGAACGAACGTGCGCTCGGCAATGGAGAGGCGCCTCGACGCTCCCGGCCGCATGATGAGCTCCCCGAGCCCAGCCTGTGCCGTCGCGACGCGGTCAGACCGGGCCGGCACGAACGGCAGGCGCAAGGCCTCACCGCCCCGGCCACGCCGGAGCGCACCGAGCCGGCTTTGGTAGCCCTCGAGCATCGGAAGGCCTTCGCGCCCGCGGTGATTGACGACCCGCAACTGTGGCGCCGCACGCTTCACGATCTCCGCGAGCACGATACCCGCCCGCCCTTGCAGGGGCTCGAGATCATCGCCCATGTTTTTCGCCACCTCGACTCCCGGCCCCGCACTCCCGTAGTTCGTTGCGTGCACGCTGATGACGTCGTAGGGCGCCACCTGGACGATGACGACGAAGTGGTGCCCGACCGCATCCGTCCCGGTCTTGCTCATGTAGAACGGCACGAACACCCGGCCGCTATGTGAGGAAATGGTGTCGTAAGGATCGGTGTTGCGCGAGCTGTTGTTGAACTCGTGAAAGACGAAGTAGCGCATGCTTCGCAAGGGCCGGCGACGCATGGCCCGGCTGCCGCGCATCCGCGGGCTATGAGCGACGACCAGGTACTCCGAAGACGAAATCCAGATCCGTCCCGCCGGCACCCAGCCGTCCGAGGCAATCCTCGGCACGTCGATCTCGCACAGGAGGTTGGCGCAGCCCTTGAAGACAGCGGCCTTGGGCGCCGCCGAATGGGTCGCCGCGAGCGTCGCCATCGCGGCGTTGTAGGCTGCCTGGCCGCGCTCCGTCCGATAGAGCGGCCACCCGTTGACCACGGCCTGGTCGCCTACGCTTCTCGGATTGTCTGCAGCCCGCCCCCGCGAGACGTCGATATTCCGGCCGAGAATGCTGTCCGCCCCCTGGGCGGCCGCCCGATCTGCGGTTCCGAGCCCCAGAGCGAGTACGAGAACCACCGCGAGAGTTGCAAGGCCCTCGCTGCCGAAACGCGATACGCAACGCACGTTTGGTCTCCCCCGTCTGTCCAAGGTGCATACCTGCCCCCGAACCACGGCCGAAGAACGCCAGCGATGTGACGTAATTGAGTCGATGGTTGCACCGGCACATAACCCCGAGCGTCGCATGCACCTGTTCTCGGAGACCTCGAGGGCCCCACCTTCACCCTCGCCCCGCGCCCCCCTTGCGCCCGGCCGCGCGCCTGGGATACCCCGTGCTCAGACACCGAAGCCCCGGATCGATGCGCCGACACCGGCCAAGGAAGCAACGCATGAACCTCGATGCCATCAGGACCGTATCGTCCGCCAACGTGAGCGGAAAGCGCGTGCTCGTCCGCGCCGACCTCAATGTTCCCGCGAAAGACGGCAAGGTCACCGACGCCACGCGTCTCGAGCGGCTGGTGCCGGGCCTCAAGGATCTCATGGCCCGCAAGGCGCGCGTCATCGTCCTCTCGCACTTCGGTCGTCCGAAGGGCGGCCCCGACAAGGAGAACTCGCTCGCCCCCGTCGCCGACACCCTGTCCAGGCTCCTCGGTGCGCCCGTGCCGCTCGCCGCCGACTGCATCGGACCAGAGGCCGCCAGGGCTGTCGATGCACTTGCACCCGGCAACGTCCTCGTCCTCGAGAACACGCGCTTCCACAAGGGCGAGGAAAAGAACGACCCCGCCTTCACGGCAGAGCTCGCCAAGCTCGGCGACCTTTTCGTCAATGATGCCTTCTCGGCCGCCCACCGCGCCCACGCCTCGACAGCGGGACTGGCCGATCTGCTGCCGGCCTACGCCGGACCGCTGATGATGGAGGAAATCAACGCGCTTCGCACCGCCCTCGAGAAGCCCGAGCGCCCGACTGCCGCCGTCGTCGGCGGCGCCAAGGTCTCGACGAAAATTCCGGTGCTCATGCACCTGCTCCCGAAGGTCGACAAGCTGATCATCGGCGGCGGCATGGCCAACACTTTCCTCCTGGCCAAAGGCGTCTCCGTCGGCAAGTCGCTTGCCGAGCCCGATCTTGCCGACAAGGCGCGCGAGATCATCGCCGCTGCCTCCAGCGAGGGGTGCGAGATCGTGCTGCCGACCGACGCGGTCGTCTCGCCCGAGTTCAAGGCCGGCGCCCCCGCGACCACCGTCGCGCTCGACAAGGTGCCAGCCGACCAGATGATCCTAGACGTGGGACCGGCCTCGGTCGCACACCTCATTGGCGTGATCTCCGATTGCAAGACACTGCTCTGGAACGGTCCGCTCGGTGCCTTCGAGATCGACCCCTTCGGGGCCGGCACGTTCGCGCTCGCCAAGGAGGCGGCACGCCTCACCAAAGCCGGCAAGCTCGTTTCCGTGGCAGGGGGCGGCGATACCGTCGCGGCCCTCAACGAAGCTGGCGTGACGGACCAGTTCACGTACGTCTCCTCGGCCGGCGGCGCCTTCCTCGAGTGGCTGGAAGGACGCGAGCTGCCGGGCGTCACGGCCCTCACGAAGACGAAGGCTTGATATGAGGGGCACCGACACGGCGGGCTGGCCGCGCGCGATCGTCTTCGATCTCGACGGCACGCTGGTCGACAGCGCGCCGGACATCCGCATCGCAATCAACGCGGCCTTCGCCCCGCTCGGCGTCGCCCCGTTCGACCTTCCGGCGGTCAAAGGCATGATCGGTGGCGGCGCCCGGGCCGCGATCGGCCGGGCAGCCGCGCAGGCTGGCCTCACACTCTCCGCTGCCGACACCGAGGCAGCCCTCGAGCGCTTCTATCCCGTTTATGCAGAAGCGTCCTCGGCGGGCCGGGGCCTCTATCCGGGCGCCGTCGAGCTGCTGTCTGACCTCACCGCGCGCGGCATCCCGCTGGGGCTCTGCACCAACAAGGCCGAGCACGTCACGGCCATCGCCCTCGCAGCCCTTGATATTCGGCGTTTCTTCAAGTCTGTCGTCGGCGCCCGCGACGACCTACCCAAGAAGCCGGACCCGACCATGCTCCGTGCCGCCTTCGAGCCGCTGGGGGTGGACGCCTCTGCCGTCGTCATGATCGGTGACACCGCCGCCGATATCGGCGCCGCCCGCGCTGCGGGATGTCGGTCGGTCGCATTGGCCCACGGCTATTCGCGTGTGCCCGTCGCCGAGCTCGGCGCGGATGCCATGGCCGCAAGCCTCGCCGACGTGCCCTCGGCATTACGCACACTTCTCCCCGCGAACTCGTGAGCGAGGCTTGATTTGCGGTTCCCGCCGAACCCGACTACCTGATCTGTCGGAACGGTCCCGCCACTCGAACCGACCAAGGGAGCCCGATGCTGCTGCCCGAACTGTCGCTCTATCTCGGCGTCACGCTCGCCGGGCTCGTCAGCTTCCTCTCGCCCTGCGTCCTGCCGCTGGTGCCACCCTATCTCGGCTATCTCGGCGGTATGACCATCGAGCAGATGACCGACGAGAAGGGCATCGACACGGCTGCCTGGCGGCGCGTGGTCATCGCCGCGATCTGCTTCGTGCTGGGCTTTTCCACGGTCTTCATCGGGCTCGGGGCCGGCGCCTCCGCCTTCGGCCAGCTCATCCAGACCTACAAGGCCGAGCTCGCCATCGTCGCGGGCCTTCTGATCGCGCTCTTCGGCTTGCACTTCCTTGGCATCCTGCGAATTCCCCTGCTTTATCGCGAGGCGCGTTATCACGCCGACATGCAGGGCGCGAGCTATATCGGCTCCTACCTGATCGGCCTCGCCTTCGCGTTCGGCTGGACACCCTGCGTCGGCCCGATCCTCGCAACCGTGCTCACTGTCGCGGCCAACGAGGCGAGCCTCGGCGCCGGCGTGAAGCTGCTTGCCGCCTACTCGCTCGGGCTCGGTATTCCCTTCATCCTCGCCGCCGTGGCAATCGGCCCCTTCATGAGCTTCATGAAGCGCTTCCGCCGGCACATGGGGCGCGTCGAGCAGGTGATGGGGGCCGTTCTGCTGATCACCGGGCTCCTGTTCGCTGGCGAGGCCCTTGGCTGGGTGCGCACCGCGCTTTTCTCCGCCGCACCCTCGCTCGCGGCGATCAGCGGTTGGCTCGGCCTGGCACTCGTTTTCTTCGGCCTGTTCTTCGTGTTGCGGCAAATCGAGACGCAACGCTTCATCGGTCTCGCCGGCATCGTGCTCGGCATGACCCTGATGGGCGGATCGATCAACGTGCTGGGCCAATGGCTCATCGAGAACGTGCCCGCACTGGGGCAACTCGAGGAACTGGCGGTTTCGAAGAAGCTGCAGACCGAGATCCTGAAGCAAGGCACCAAGTAGGCTCGTCATGGCCCGCCCGATCGCACTCACCATCGCAGGCTCCGACAGCTCCGGCGGCGCCGGCATCCAGGCCGACCTCAAGACGTTCTCGGCCCTTGGGATCTACGGCGCCTCCGCCCTGACGGCTCTGACAGCCCAGAACACCATGGGCGTGCAAGGCGTGCACCCCGTGCCGCCCGCCTTCGTCGCCGCCCAGATCGACTCCGTCCTCGACGACCTCGACGTGCGCGCCGTCAAGACTGGCATGCTCGCCGACACAGCCATCATCGAGACGGTGGCAGACAGGTTGCGCGCCCGTGCCGGCACGATCCCGCTCGTGCTCGATCCCGTGATGGTCGCCACGAGCGGAGACGTACTCCTCGCGCCCGATGCCATCGACACCGTGAAGACCCGCCTCATCCCCCTGGCCGCGCTGATCACGCCGAATTTGCCCGAGGCCGCCCAGCTCCTCGGCAGCACCATTGCCAACAGCGAGGCGGACGCTACGGCACAACTCGCCGGCCTGAAGGCCCTCGGGTCGCGTGCCGTGTTGCTCAAGGGCGGCCACGGCGAAGGCAACGAGGCGGTCGACTATCTGTCCATCGGTGACCGCATTGTCCGTCTCTCCGCCCCGCGCATCGCGACGCGGAATACCCACGGCACCGGCTGCACGTTGTCCGCTGCCATCGCCGCCCGGCTCGCCGCAGGCGACGACCTCGAAGCCGCCGTCCGCAAGGCGAAAGGCTATGTGCACGACGCGATCGCTGCGGGAGCCAACCTCGGCGTCGGTCGCGGAAACGGCCCGGTCGATCACCTCTTCGCGATTGGCGCGGCCGCTGCGCGAACCTGAGGTCCGGCTCCTGCGTGGCTCCGAAGTCACGCAAAACGAGAATTGCCGCGGCATACTTCAACTTCGAATTCGCTCTGCTATTCTCGCACCCAGGCAATTGGGGGAGGATCGTTCTGTCGTGCGAATTTCGTGCGCGGGCGATCCTGAGAGAGCCGGTGCGATTGAATTCGTGCCGGCTTTCTCTTTTGAGCGCTGCATTCATTGTCGCAGATGCGCAACAACAGTTGTGGAAACGGACGATCACCACCCAAACCATGTGGTTTGAATTTCTCTCGCCCAAGCGGATCGATTACATAAGAGTCGATTGAGTGGCCCGCAGTGGCCGCCAGGGGCTTGGAGGAAGTGCCATGGATGGGGGATCCGGCAGAGACCTCTCGCCACGAGCGAAGATGGCCATTGCGGCCGTGCTCGGCGCGATCGGCATCGCTGTCGCTACCGAACCGGCGTCCGCTGGCGGCTTCGCCGTTCGCGAGCAATCCGCCGAGTTCCAGGGCATGTCCTTCGCCGGCAACGGAGCCGGTGGCGGTGGCTTGTCCGGTATGTTCTGGAATCCCGCCGTCGCGGCCTACGCCCCGGTCGGCATCTATTCGGAATCCAATTACGCTGGAATAATCGCGAATTCCGAGATAACCGGCGACGCCTTCTCAGGGACAACCAATCTCGGCCTGCCGCGAGACAGCGGCGACATCGCCAAGGATGCCGCCGTTCCCGCCTCGTATTACAGCTGGCGCGTCAATGATCGCCTTGTCGCCGCAGTCAGCTTCAATTCCCCGTTCGGCCTCGTGACCGAGCCTTCGAACCGCTTCTGGGCCGGACAGACGTTCGCACGAACGTCCGAGATCAAGACCTATAATCTCAATCCGACGCTCGCCTATCGAATCACGCCTGCCATCGCCATCGCCGCCGGCCTTCAGATCGAGCACATCGAAGGCCGCCTCAAGTCCGCCTCCGGAATCACGCCAACCTCGCCGAACACGGTCATTCATGGCGATGACACGGCCTTCGGCTTTACCGCCGGCATCGATGTGAAACTGGCGGCACGCTCCCACATCGGGCTTGGCTACCGCTCCTCGATCGACCACACACTGGAGGGCGGCATAGCCGTTCCTGGCTCGGCTTTGGCACCTGCGAGCGTGGGCGCATCGATCAAGGCCGGCATCACATTGCCGGAAATCGTCACCTTGAGCCTGCGCCATGGCATTACCGATCGCCTGACCCTGCTCGGCACAGTCGAATGGAGCCACTGGAGCCGCGCCGAAAAGCTCGACGTCGTCTGCGCTCACAATGCTGGCGGCAATCCGGTCTTCTGCCCGGCGGGCAACGGCCAGCTCGCCACGTCGCTGCCGCTCGGCTGGCACGACGGCTGGTTCTTCTCGGCCGGCGGCGAATACGCCTACAGCGACCGCCTGACGCTTCGCTCCGGTCTCGCCTACGAGATCTCGCCGATCCAGAACCCCGACGAGCGCTCGCTCCGCGTGCCGGACACGGATCGCCTCTGGGCGAGCGTCGGTGCCTCGTACAAATGGAGCGACACCGTCGGCCTCGAGTTCGCCTACACGCACATCTTCTCGGTGGGCGATTCCACAATCGACCGCTTCGAGCGTGGCCTCCGCTTCATCGGCGAAGCCGACACCCAGGTCGACATCGTGTCGGCAGCCCTCAAGGTGAAGCTCGGCGGCCCGAACTTGGCAGACTCTCTCGCACCCGTGGATAGCTTGAAGTAGCTGACCGGGCACGTGCCGGCGCCCCGAGAGTCTCGGGCGAGCCGGCCACCATTCGGCGAACTAGGCCCGGTACTCCTGCTTGCCCGTTCCTCGATAGAGCACACGCACCTGCTCCTCGCTGACCATCTGATGGAAGGCAAGCGCGGCGCTGTCGAGGTCGCGCATGGGTCTTGGCTCCGGCTCGAAATGACCGAAGGTGTCCACACCGCGCACCAGCGTCGCCCAATCCCGCGTCCCGACGGCCTGCTTCACGTGGGTCGGGATGTAACGGATGGCCAGCCCGATCCGCCGATCGTCGGACTGGTTCGGAGCCGATCCGTGGAACAGAAGAACGTGGTGCATCGAGGCCTGCCCGGGTGCGAGCTCGGCATAAATCGCCTTTTCTTCGTCGACCTCGACGGCAATCTCCTGCCCGCGCGTGAGCAGGTTGTCCTGGTTGAACGTATCCGCGTGCGCCACCTGCATCTGATGCGTTCCGGCGATGAACTTCATGCACCCCGACACCGTATTCGCTGGCGAAAGGGCCAGCCACACCGTCATCACGTCGGGAGACGAAAGCCCCCAGTATGTCGCGTCCTGATGCCACGAGACGAAGCCCGGATCGCGCGCCTCCTTGACGAAGAAGCTTGTGTTCCAACACAGGATGTTCGGCCCGAACACGTCCTCGACGGCGTCGAGGATCTTCGGATGCCGGACCAGATCGTTCACCCACGTGAACAGCACGTGGCTGCGATGGCGCATCGCGCCGCTGATCGGCCCGCCGCTTGTCCGCTCGTAGGCTTCGAGCGCGCCACGGGCTTCGGCCACCTCGGCCGGCGACAAGACATCGATCGGGAAATGATAGCCGTCCCTGTTGTACGCCTCGACCTCGGCGGCGGTGAGAACCTTGGGCATCGGACGTTCCCTCTCAGATCACGGAATTGAGCAACGGGCTATGCTAGTCCGCACGTCCTGCCGCCTTCAAGCCGCGGCCGCAACGGCACTGCCCAGACGATGCCCCCTGGCTCGTCCGCGCCATATGAGGAACAGGACGATCACCACGTTGAGAGCATTCCACGCGATGCCGTTCAGGAACGCCAGCCTGTAGCTGCCGGTCAGGTCGAAGATGACGCCCGAGAGCCAACCGCCCAGCGCCATGCCGACCAGAGTCGCGGTGAGCACCATACCGACACGTGCTCCCGCCTCCTGCGGCGCGAAATACTGGCGCACGATCAGCGCGTAGCTCGGCACGATGCCGCCTTGGAACAGGCCGAACAGGCCCGACACGATGTAGAGCGACATCAGCCCGTCGAACGGCACGTAGAGGAGGAGCGCGACACCCTGCAAAACCGAGCCGAGCAGCAGTGTGTTCATGCCGCCAATCCGGTCGGCGATGAAGCCCGACAAAAGGCGGCTCACGATACCGAGCCCCAGCATCAAGGACAGCATCTCGGCCCCACGTGCGAGGCCGTAGCCCAGGTCGTTGCAGTAGGCGACGATGTGCACCTGCGGCATCGACATGGCGACGCAGCACGATACGCCTGCGACGATCAGAAGGATCTGCAGGACATTGGTCGGCACAGGCGGCGGCAACACCGCAGCGGCTGCACCAGCCGGCCGCCTCTCCGCATCGATCGACACCGCGGGCTTGGTCGGTGCCCGCCGTCGCAACAGCAGGGAGAGCGGCACCATGCCCACGATACAGATGAGACCGAGCCACACGTGTGTTTGGCGCCAGCCATAGGTCGACACCAGATGCTGCACCACCGGCGGCCAGATCGTGCCCGCCACGTAGTTGCCGCTCGCACATATCGCGACCGCAATCCCACGCCGTCGCTCGAACCAGTGCGAGATGTCGGCGATCATCGGCCCGAAACTCACCGATGATCCGAGGAAGCCGATCAGCAACCCCTGCACGACCGCGAATTGCCAGATGTTCGCCGAATAGGCCGAGCCTATGAACCCAAGCCCGAGCGTAATGCTGGCTCCGACCAGCGGCCGGAAGATCCCGACCCGGTCGGCGAGGTTTCCCATCAGGATGCCGCCGAAACCGAACCCGAGCGACGTCAGCGTGTAGGCGATCGACGCCTCGCCTCGCGAGATGTGGAATTCGTTCTGCACCGCGGGAAGCACGACCACCACGGACCACATGCCGACGCCGCCGATCGTGCTGATTGCGAGCGCCGTGAGCAACCGCCCCCAGGCGACCCAGCCGTCGATCTCGGATCGCGTCTGGGCGATGCCCGCCATCTGTGAACCGTCAGCCAAGCTGTGCTCCCGAATGAAGTGGCCGCGTCGCCCGCGCTGCAAGAGCGAAAGCTATTGCCCCCGAGCCCTGAGGACGACGATGCGCATGTGAAGGGTGCTCCCCCGCCCAGGCCCATGCCGGGATTTGCGGCAGGCTGCCCACAATCCGACGCGCTGCCTTCTTGGGTCAAGTCGTCTCGCGTATCGGATCACAGCTTCTCCCCGGCCGGCCATCCTCCCCGCATTCAATCGGCAATTGCCAGGCCGAGACGCCCCCAACCCGGCAGCTTGAGGGCCGGCCGGCGCACATCGACCCCGGCCACCAGCCCGAGCACGTTGATCTCGATGCCTTCGACCCAGCCCACGGCGAGGCCAAACAATCCGCCGATAGAGAGTTGCACGCCTGTCCGGCTCGCTGTCGGACCGGCATAGACCGGCCACGACACATAATCCTTGCCGATGGCCGTCGGTAGCAGCGCCGGCGCAAGCGCCGGCACCTGCCGCGCGATGGTGGCAACGAACGTGTTCGAATTGGGCCCGGGCCAGACGACATAGGCCCCGCGCTGCGCGTGGGGATAGGTCGCGACGGCCCGGCGGATCTCGGGAATGGCCCGTTCCGCCGCGGCCCCGCGAAGGCTCAGCAGCACCACCGGGTCGTTGCCATACCATCGCCCATCGGCAGGATAGGCATCCACGCGAAGCGCCCGGCCCCATCCGACCACCTCGTAGCGCGAGTAGGACCGAGCCCCCCTGGACTTCATGACGATCCATGAGTGGTGTGCGAAGATCCCTTTCCAGCGCCCGGTTCGACCGGCCATGACATAGACGGCCGCCTCGGGCACGCGCCGCGCGTCTGGCAGGATGCCGGCCGACGACCAGTCCGCCTGCCAATAGGATTGCGGGTGGGCCTGCATCTGCCACCAGAGACCGTGCGTCGCCACCGGTGCGAGGAAGAGCAGGACCAAGGCTGTCAGCAGGGAGCGCCACATGCGGCAAGCATAGCCGCACATCATGGCAAAGCGAGGCACGGCCCCAAGATGATGGTTTCTGGTGTCTTCTGAGTGGATTCCGAGCCCCGCCGCCCCCGAGGCCCTTCCCGGGCTCCATGATTGACGGCATGCCGCGGGGTTCCGACACTGCCGCGGAAACAGCATCCGGGAGAAGAGCATGACGACGCGAACCGGCTTCATCGGCCTCGGCAACATCGGCCGGCCCATGGCGACCAACATCCTGAAGCGGTTCCCGGGAACGCTCGTCTTCGATCTCGACCAAGCCCGCGTCGAGAGGCTCGTTTCCGAAGGCGCCAGGCGCGCATCGAGCCTCGCCGAGGTCTCCAAGGGCGCCGACGTCATCCTGCTGTCCCTTCCGACCTCGGCTGAGGTCGAGGCCGTGGTCCTGGGGCGGGAGGGCATCATCGAGGAGGCCCCGTCCGGCACCCTGATCATCGACCTGACCAGTGGCAGCCCGCCACGCTCGAAAATCATCGCCGGGCGACTCGCCGAGCGCGGCATCCGTTACATCGACGCGGGCGTGAGTGGCGGCGTCGCAGGCGCCGAGGCCGCAACGCTCGGCATCATGATCGGCGGCAGCGACGAGGACGTGGCCCGCGCCGCCCCTTGCCTCGAGGCGATCGGCAAGACCATCGTGCACATGGGTCCGGTCGGCGCGGGCCACACGACGAAGGCCTTGAACAACCTGCTTCTCGCCCTCAACACCGTCGCCGTGTCCGAGGTCATGGCGCTGGCCGTGAAGTCAGGTCTCGACGCCGACAAAGTCATCACGGCCATCAACGGCTCGAGCGGGCGCAGCTACGTCACCGACGTGCGCTTCCCCCGCTACGTGATGAAAGGCGACTACAGCCACGCGGGCGGCATGGCACTCGCACTGCTCCTGAAGGACGTCGCCATCGCCTGCGAGACGGCGCGCGCCCACGACGCGAGCTTCTTCATGGGCAACCTGGTGCATCAGCTCATCATGCGCATCGGCGGCGAGATCGGCCTCTCCGCACCGAACCACTCAATCGCCAAGGCGATCGAAGGCTGGGCCGGCGTCGAGATCCGCGCCCCCGCGAAGAGGTGAGGCGAAAGGCTCAAGCGCCGCGGTCCTTCGCACGGTCGTACCGGCGGCAGAGGATGCGCACCCGGTCGCGCATATGCGGCCGCACGCGTGCGCTCCACGGCGTGTCAACGGCCTTCGCCCACGCCGCCGTCTTGGTCACGTCCGGCGAGACGAGATGATAGATCGCGACGTAGCGCTGGCTGCCCTCGCCGGCCGCCTTGTAGCGTCGCGCAAGGAGCGTGCCCGGTACCGCCGAAAGCGCCGGAATGTGTTCCTCGTCGTACCACCGATTGAAGTCGGCCTCGGCCTCCGGCGCCACATTCATGGCGTTGAGCAGGAAGCCGCCCGCACCCGAGGCCGGCGCCGACGCCCCGCCCGGCAGCGTCTGCGTGCCCTCGAAGCGCAGCAGCCGCTTGCACAGGGCCGTCACGCGCTTCGACCACGGCGATAGGTTCTCGTAGGCGATCGCCTTGTAGGCGGCACCCCGAAGCACCTCGAGGCTGTCGAGATCGTAGGTCGCGACCGCGAACGTCGGCTCATCCGCCCCGATCCAGCGCTCGCACGCACCGAAACCCGGCACGCGCTGGCGCTCCGGCACATGCTCGGTGTCGTACCAGTCGTGGAACTCGTCGGCCGGCGCCGTCGAGAAATCGAACGCGGCAACAAGCAGGCCCTTCGCCATGGCTGTCTCTCCCGAGTGCTCTTGTCTTGAGTTTGCTTCCGGCACGTTCAATGGAACAGGCGCCCCGCATCGATCACCACCGTCTGCCCCGTCATCGTCTCCGTGCGGCACAGCGTGACGGTCATGTCGGCGCAGTCGTCCTTGTCGGCGGCCTTCTTCAAGAGCGAGCCCGAATTCGCTTTCTCGATCTGCTCGGCCCTCAGGTTCGACGTCGCCCGCGTGCCCTCGAGCAGTCCGGGCGCGACGCAGTTGACCAGCACCTCGGGCGCCAACGCCACCGCCATGCACTTCGTCAGGTGGTTGAGCCCCGCCTTCGAGCAGGCATATGCGATCGACGAGCCCGACGGCCCGAGACCGGCAACGGACGAGATGTTGACGATCCGCCCCCGGCCCTGCCGCTTCATCACCGGCGCCACGGCCTTGATCAGCCGCAGCGGCCCGGTGAGATTCACGGCCATGATCTTTTCCCAGATCTCGATCGTCAGGCTGTCGATGTCCTGGAACGGTATCGACTTGTTGAACGCCGCGTCGTTGATGAGGATGTCGATCCGCCCGAAGCGCTTCTCGACGTCGGCCACCAGCTTTTCGACCTGCGCCTGGTTGGTGATGTCGCATTGGAACGCCGCCGCGTTCACCTGGTAGGACGACGCCATCTCGCGCGCCACGCTCTCCGCCTGCTCGCGGCTCTGCGCATACATGACGGCGAGATGCACACCCTCCTTCGCCAGCGCGTGACAGATGCGCTGGCCGAGGCCACCGTTGCCGCCGGTGACAATCGCCACTGCGCCTTTGAGATCCATGAGCATTCTCTCCCTGCCGGCCCCGCCGCACGCGGCGTGCTGATGCTGCCGTTCCCGCTGCGAATGGGAGAGTGTGGCGCCGATCAGCCCTGGCAGGCAAGCCTGCCGGTCAGCTTCACCTCGGACGTCATCAGGCGGAACTCGCCGACATAACGGTCCTCGCCGGGCCGCTGCCGCGTCTCGATCACCAGCCGGATCGGGTCGTCGCGCCCGCCCAGCACGATCATCATCTTGAGCTCGCCGTCCTGGTTCCAGAATTGCACCGGCCGCTTGCCGTCGAGCGACCACCGGCGCCGCTCCTTCGGCACCTTTTGATGATGGATCTCGACCGAACCCTGGAACCCGCCCTCCCCGGGCGAGCCCGAGCCGTCGAACTCGAGCGGCAGGTAGAGCCGCAACGTCATCGAGAAATCAGCGACCTCGCACGACACTGCCGGCCGGTAGACCTGCGCCTCGGCGACCGGCAGGCCGAAGGCCCATCCGGCAACGCCGCCGAGCAGCACTGCGAGCATTCGCCCCGCACGCCGCAACCGTCCCAAGCGTCGCCTTTTGCTCCCCCCCGCCCTCATGGCGCCTTGTCCAGATACTGCGGGCTTTTCGGGTTGAGACTGTCGATGTAGGCGACGAGCGCTCTTGCACCGTCGATGCCGAGATCAAACATCGGCATCTCGTCGTGCCCGCCGACCACGCCCGTCTTCAGCGCCTCGGTCAGCATCGCCAACGGATAGTCCACGTGCAACTCGCGCAAGGGCGGCGTGATCTTGTGCGGGCTCGCATCGGCGACACCCACCGCATGGCACCGTCCGCACTTCTCCGCCGCAATCGCCGATCCCCGCAGAGCAAGCTCGTCAGCCGCCCACGAAGACGCGACGCCGCCCGAGAGCACCAGCGCCGAGACCACCCCGAGCACTTTCACGAGAAAAAACGGGGTCGGCAGGGGTGTCCGCTGCCGCGGATCGCGGGCGGCAGCCCTCGTTGCGCAGCGACCCCTCGCGCGCCGCTGCCCTTCGCCTGTGGATGCGACCATCATGCCGCCCCCTCGAATCGATTGGTCTCGCTGCCCCTGACAAGACCACGCGCACGCCCCCCCGCCAACCCGCGCAACGACGGCTTTCCACGGGAGAAGGCGGATGCGATGAGATGCCGGAGCGGCTATGCACCGCGTAGCCAGTCGGTTCGCCATTGAGGCCGAGAATGCCGGAGTCAGCGGCGATCAGACCTGAACGGGTTGGGTTGCGCCTTTGCTTGTCGTGGGTAAGGCAAATGTTATGAGCCAGCACATGGCCAACATGACGGCTGAGCCGATCAGGCATCCGACGATGCCGCCGATTTGATAAAGAGCGCCAGAAAGCAGAATGCCGACCAGGCGCCCGAGCGCGTTGGCGGCGTAGTAGAATCCGACGTCCTCAGCAGCCTTTTCCGAGCCCGCATAGGCAAGGATCAGGTAGGAGTGCAGCGACGAGTTGATGGCGAACGGAACGCCGAACAAGGCAAGTCCGGCCGCGAGCATGAGATCCGGTCGCCACAGCACATTGCTGGCAAGCAGCAGGGCCGACAGAATCGGGATCGCGGTCAGCAAGCCAGCCCAAAATCGCGCTGCTGGAATTTCAGCGCTGAGGCCGTCCGTGCTGCGCGACACGAACCTTGGTGCTATGGCCTGGACAAACCCGTATGCGACGGTCCATGCCGCGAGGAAGGTGCCCACCTCCACGAACCGCCAGCCGTTCGCATAGAGATACACCGGCAATCCCACGACGAACCAGACATCGCGCGCGCCGAACAAGAAGATGCGCGCCGCAGCCAGAAGATTGACGCCACGCGACTTCGCAAACAGCTCTTTCATCGACTTCGACGACTTGGCCTTGCCGAGCTCGCGTGGCAACAGCACGAGACCTGCGACGAAGACGACACCAATAAGCAGGGCCATAAGATAGAGCGCGGGTCTGAAACCCATCGTGTCGAGCAAGAGGCCGCCGACGAAGAAGCCGGCACCCTTCATTGCGTTCTTTGAGCCCGTGAACCAAGCGACCCATTTGAAGAGCTGGCGAGAGCCTTCGGCCGCCGTGACCTTGATCGCCGACTTCGATGCGGTCTTGGTGAAATCCTTGGCAAGGCCGGAAACACCTTGGGCGGCGACCACCCAGATGACCGATGCGAGCGCAGTCCATGCCGGATCAAGCGCCGATAGCAACAGAAGCCCTGCCACCTGCAGAGCTTGCCCAGCGGCCAGCATGCGCGGGATGCCGAACCGCGTCGCCAGCCAGCCTCCCGCAAGGTTCGCTACGATGCCTGCGAACTCGTAGAGCAGGAACAAGAACGATAGCGTGAACGGGGAATAGCCGAGCTTGAAGAAGTGCAGGAGCACCAGCATCCGCAAGGCGCCGTCGACCAGCGTGAAACCCCAGTAGGATGCCGTGACAACGAGATAATTGCGGACAGCGTGCGCCATCTCAGCACTCCGCAGCAATGACGATGTTGGCAAGATCGACCATGCGGCAGACGTAGCCCATTTCGTTGTCGTACCACGCGTAGACCTTGAGCATCGTACCGCCGGTCACCATCGTATATTCGGCATCGACAATTGAGCTGCGGGTGTCGTTGCAGTAGTCGGCCGAAACCAGCGGGCGCGTCTCGTAGCCGAGAATTCCCGCGAGCGGGCCGCCTGCGGCCGCCTGGAACAACCCATTGACCTCGGCCTGTGTGGTCGCGCGGTTCAGTTCGAAGACACAATCCGTCAGGCTCGCATTGAGCACCGGCACGCGTACGGCGTGCCCGTTCAACTTGCCCTTCAGCTCAGGATAAATCAGCGCTATCGCCGTCGCGCTGCCCGTCGTCGTCGGCAGCATCGAGAGCAGAGTCGAGCGGGCGCGGCGCAGATCCTTGTGCGGGAAATCGACGACGACATTTGTGTTGGTCGGATCGTGGATGGTGGTGATCTGGCCGTGCCGGATGCCGAGGTTCTCGTGCACGACCTTGACGACGGGAGCGAGGCAGTTCGTCGTGCACGACGCGGCCGTCAGCAAGCGATGCTTCGCCGGATCGTAGAGATGGTCGTTGACGCCGACGACGATGTTGAGCGCGCGCTCGTCCTTGACGGGAGCTGCCACGATCACACGCTTCACACCACGGTCGAAATAAGCTTGCAGATCCTCGGGCTTGAGAAACTTGCCTGTGCATTCGAGGACGATCTCACAGCCGAGATCGCCCCACGGAACATCACCTGGTTTGGCTGCCTCGGTGAAGGTCATTCGTCGCCCATCGATGGCGATCGAGGATTTGCCGTCGGTCTCGAATGCCGCGTGCCAGCGCCCATGCACACTGTCGAACTCGAGCAGGTGCGCCGTGGTCGCCGCACCGCCTTTGACCTCGTTGAGATGTACCACTTCGAGCCGATTGGCGCTGCGCGGATCGCTGTGGGCACGACGCACGCCGCCCATCGCAGCTCTGAGGGCAAGACGGCCCATTCGGCCCATGCCGTTGATGCCGACCTTCATTGCGAGCCCCCTTTGGTCATCGTGCCATGCGCGCGCTATCACCGAGCTCATCGAGCCGCGCCTTCAAGGCCATTTTGTCCAATGATCCGAAGGGAAGACTCGTGAAAGCCTCCAGCCGCCGCCGGATCATACCGTAGAGCTCGTTCAGGAGCGCGGTGCGCTCGATCTCCGAGCCCATGAACTTGGCCGGATCGGGAAACGGCCACGACGCCGTGATCGGACGCGCGCCCAGATCGGGACAGGCCTCTCCTTCGGGCACGTCGCAGAGCGTTATGACGAAGTCCATGCGGGGCGCCTCGGATCCAGTGAACTCGAGCCACGATTTCGCGCGAAGATGACTGACATCGTGTCCAAGGGCTCTCAGCCGCTCGATGACCTCGGGCATCGGTGCTTCGGCGGGTACGGTGCCGGCCGAATAGGCGTTGAACCTGCCACGCCCGACCTTTTCGAGAATGGCTTCCGCCAGGATCGACCGAGCGGAATTGCGAGCACAAATGAACAGGACGTTGAACGCTGGCTGCATGGGGGTGCTCTCTTCGACTTCATCGGGAAGCAGTCGACCGAGATCGCCGCACAGTTCGGGATTTCCCCCACAGCAGGTCTCGGTCAGGAAGCTGAAGAGTGCGCGCAGGCCAGCGAACCGGACGGCGTAGATCACATGCCTGCCCTGACGGGTCGACTGAACGAGGCCGGCCTGCTCGAGGGCGGCTAAATGGAACGAGAGTGTCGATGGCGCTTGCTCCAGCTCGCGAGCCAATTCGCCAGCCGCCATTCCCGACGCTCCTCGCTCTGCCAAAAGGCGCATCGCATCTATGCGCGTCGCCTGGGCGAGGGCCCCAAACTTCGTTGCTGCCGCCTTTGCTTCCATAACTCTCGAATAGTCGAAATGTATGACAGAGATACGACAGCTATCGTGTCGCGGTCAACCAGCCGGGCGGCGACACTTCCATTGAGATCTCGTCGGAGGATTGTCTTTTTGCGGATTGATCCAGATCGTGCCAAAGCGGCATTCTTCCCTGTATCGAGCCGGTATGGTGTTTGAGATCAATTCCCTAGTTCGTGTCCATAAGGAGCCGTGCGCAATCGGACACTCATTCAGTTCGAGGGTCGTCTGCAGGTCTCCGGTTCCGGACGAATGCAGCGCATCATGGACTCTGGGGCCGACTTCCGGATTCGGCTCGTGACGTCGGTGTCCCGACGGTCGGTTTCGGAGGTACCTGCCATGCATCTGGGTGCGCGATGCGGCCGGCCCCAGCCCCCGTCGATGTCGGCAATCTCGGCGGAACCACCAGAACTGCGGCGGACGAGGCCGACGCCGGAAAGAAAATTGGGCCGGCCATGAGACCGACCCAATAAGTGACGTCTTACTGAGGGTACGCTCTCACACGCAAGACGTTACCCGCTGCTGGAGCCTACTCCGGTACGTGCTCGTGCAGCGCTTATGACGACAACGCGCGCTCGCTGGATTCATTCCGCCGGATACGCGACGCACCTGTGGATAACTTTGCTCGCGCGAAGGAGGAGCCCCGCGACGGGTGGCCGCCGGCGCCAGAGCGGGCGTTGCCACGACGATCACGACACTCTCCACACCAAAGACGGTCGAGGCCCGATCGTTCGCGGCGATCGCGTGCTTTGTCCGAAAGCCCGAGGCAGCGGTCCGAAGGGTCCCCTGCCCCCGGGCTGCGCCGGGGCAGGCAAGGCCCGGGATGACATTTGGGTTGATGGGGGGTCGAAAGATCCCTGCCCCAGAACTTATCCCCGGCCCCTCCGGCGTCACTTATCCTCCCGGCATCCTGTTCGCGCGGGTCGCTGTCGCGAGGCGTGCCGAGAGCGAGGGCAGGAGGCGGTATCCGGCCTCTGGAGAGGTGAGCGCCACTACGCAAGCCGGGCGTCGCGTGGAGATGAGCCGGGGAACCACCCAGGGCGCGCTTCCGCGACGCGAAAATGCCGTCGGAGGGCGCCGCGAGGCTGCCTTACATAATCATAGCGGTGGCCGGACGGCGTCCTCCCCCCGTGCTCTTTGACATCGACCGGCGCGCTCGACGCGCGGCCGGGCGCAGAGGCGTGGCTTGGTTGCATCGGCAATGTGGAACGGTCCCGGAACTCGCGCCACAGGCAGGCAACTCGGCAAATTCAAGTCCCGTCGCCAGGCCCGTGCCCGATACCGAGCGTCTCGCTGCCTACACCAGTCGCGACTGCTCCACCGCGGCGCCGATGAACGAGGCGAACAGGGGATGCGGGTCGAACGGGCGGCTTTTCAGCTCCGGGTGATACTGCACGCCGATGAACCACGGATGCCGCGGTATCTCGACCGTCTCCGGCAGCAGCCCGTCGGGCGACGTGCCGCAGAATTTGAGCCCCACCGCCTCGAGCCGTTCGCGATAGCGCGCGTTCACCTCGTAGCGATGGCGGTGGCGCTCGGAGATGCGCGTCGCGCCGTAGATCTCGGCAATGCGACTGTCTTTCTGAAGCTCCGCCTCGTAGGCGCCGAGCCGCATCGTACCCCCGAGATCCCCACCAGAACGGCGCTTCTCGAGCTCGTTGCCGCGCATCCACTCGGTCATCAACCCCACCACCGGCTCCGTCGCCGGCCCGAACTCGGTCGACGACGCCTTCTCGATGCCGGCCAGCGTCCGCGCCGCCTCGATCACCGCCATCTGCATGCCGAAGCAGATGCCGAAGTAGGGCACCTGCCGCTCACGCGCGAACCGCGCAGCGAGGATCTTGCCCTCGGCACCCCGCTCGCCGAACCCGCCCGGCACCAGAATGCCGTGCACGCCTTCCAGATGCGGCCCCGGATCCTCCTTCTCGAAGATCTCGCTCTCGATCCACTGCAGGTTGACCTTCACACGGTTGGCGATGCCACCATGCACCAAAGCCTCGATCAGCGACTTGTAGGCGTCCTTGAGCCCGGTGTACTTGCCGACGACCGCGATGTTCACCTCACCCTCGGGATTGGCGACGGCTTTCGAGATGCCCTCCCAGCGCTCGAGCTTCGGCGCCGGCGCGCCCTCGATGCCGAATGCGGAAAGCACCTCCCGGTCCAGCCCCTCCCGGTGGTAGGCGAGCGGCACGTCGTAAATGGAGGCCACGTCGAGTGCCTGGATCACGGCGGATTCGCGCACGTTGCAGAAGAGCGCGATCTTCCGCCGTTCCGAGGCCGGAATGGCGCGGTCGGACCGGCAGAGCAGAATGTCCGGCTGGATGCCGATCGAGCGCAGCTCCTTCACCGAATGCTGCGTCGGCTTCGTCTTCAGCTCGCCGGCCGAAGGAATGAACGGCAACAGGGTGAGGTGAATGTAGACCGAGTGCCCCCGCGGCAGATCGTTGCCGAGCTGGCGGATCGCCTCGAAGAACGGCAGGCCCTCGATGTCACCTACCGTGCCGCCGATCTCGACCAGGACGAAGTCGACGTCGTCGTTGCCGGAAAGCACGAACTCCTTGATGGCGTCCGTCACGTGCGGAATGACCTGCACAGTGCCGCCCAGGAAATCGCCGCGCCTCTCCTTGGCGAGGATGTCCTGGTAGATCCGCCCCGTCGTGACGTTGTCGGATTTCTTGGCCGGCACGCCGGTGAAACGCTCGTAATGCCCGAGGTCGAGATCTGTCTCGGCCCCGTCGTCCGTCACGAACACCTCGCCGTGCTGATACGGGCTCATCGTGCCCGGATCCACGTTGAGATAGGGGTCGAGCTTACGAAGCCTGACCGAGTAGCCGCGGGCTTGAAGGAGCGCTCCGAGGGCCGCTGAAGCCAGCCCTTTGCCGAGCGAGGAGACCACGCCGCCGGTAATGAAGATGTACCGCGCCATGGACCTCAACAGTATACCAAAAGACCCTGATTCGAAGTGGCAAAACGCACCCGTCCACCGCCAGAGCCCGGCTCTCTTGCCGCAGCCCGGGGCGCGATGGTGGGAGCCGCCTGCCGGCTCAATCCGACTTCGGAATGGACGGCAACCTCTGCTTGCCCTTCTCGAGGCTGTCGAGCACGCCGCCCTTGGCCGGCGCGGACTGCCCCGAGCTCGAGCCCGAGACCGGCGCGTCGAGCGGCGAGAGCGGCCGTGCGGTGTGCCGCGCCAGCAGCGTCAGGCTGATGCTCGTCACGAAGAACGCGGCTGCGAGCCCCGCCGTGACGCGCGTCAGAAGGTTCGCCGTCCCTCGGCCGGTCATGAAGCTGCCTCCTCCGCCACCGATGCCGAGACCACCCCCCTCCGACCTTTGCAGCAGAACCACGCCGACCAGCGCCGCGGCGATCATCAGGTGAAGAAGCAGGAGGACCGTCTGCATGGGAAATCCGGTGCGTTTTGGGCCGGCGCCGCGGCGATCAGAGGGCGACAGGGCCTAGCGAGGCGAGCGATTGGCGGGCGTTCTACACGACCCCCGGCCTCATGACCAGTACCTGCACCCTCATTCGCCCGGCCAAGCGCTCGGGCTCCTGGCCCTACTGCTGCGGCGCAGTCGATTTCGGCGGCGGACGGTAGGCGTCGTCCACCTTGGCTTTCGGCTTTGTTTTCGGCTTGGTCGTAGGGAGCAGCGCGCCGCCCTTGGCCGACTGCGCCTTCGCCGGATGGGCCGCCGCGGCAGCGCCGACGTCTCTCATGCTGGCGGGCTTGCGCCGAGGCAGCGGCGGCCCCCCATCGGACGCTTTCACATCGCCGGCCTCGTCGCCCTCTTCTCCCGGCAGCGTCCTGCGCTTGTCGTAGCCGCACCGGAAAAGCAACTCCTCCTGCAGTTTGATGAACCGCGCCACATCCTTGATCTGACCCGCCTGGAGATTGGCCTTCGCCCACTCTGGACCCTTCTTGACCATGTCCGGCAGCCCCGCCGCGACGAGCTTCGCGTGCTCCCCCGCGACTGCTGCGCACGCTTCCGCTGGCAGCTGGTCCGCGACCGACGCCTCGGCTGCAGTCAGCGCAGCCAGCAAGGCCGCCGCGACGGCCGACAGCGCTCTTCCCGTTGGCATCATGCCCTGATCCCCCTGCGCACGTGTGGCGGCCATCGGCGCCGAAACTTTCGAGCGCGAAACCGGAACCGGATCAACAGTACGCGTCGATGATCCCGAGGAAGTCGTCCGCCTTCAGGCTGGCGCCGCCGACCAGCGCGCCGTTGACGTTCGCCACCGCCATCAACTCGTGCGCATTGGAGGCCTTTACCGAGCCGCCGTAGAGCAGCCGCATCGCCTTGCCCTCGCTGCCGAAACGCTTGACCAGCGCCTCGCGCATCATCGCGTGCACCTCGGCGACGTCGGCCGCGGTCGGCGTCAATCCCGTACCGATCGCCCACACCGGCTCGTAGGCCACGATTGTGGTCGACGCGCGGCTCGCATCCGGCAGTGAGCCCGCGAGTTGCCCCCCCACGACTGCCAGCGTCTCGCCCGCCTTGCGCTGATCGGCGGTCTCTCCCACGCAGACGATGGCCACGAGCCCCGCCCGGTGCGCCGCGCCCGCCTTGGCGCGTACCACGGCATCACTCTCGCCATGATCCGCCCGGCGCTCTGAATGTCCGACGATGACCGCGGTCGCGCCGGCATCCTTCAGCATTTCCGCGGCGATGTCGCCCGTGTGGGCACCCGATGCCTTGGCGTGGCAATCCTGGCCACCAACTCCGATGGCGCTCCCTGAGGCCACGGCCGCCATTGCTGCCACCAGCGTTGCCGGCGGGCAGAGCATGACGTCGGTGCCGACCCGCCCTGACCGGCCGGCGAGGCCGGCCTTCAGCTTCTCGACCTCACCGAGTGCGGCCTTGAGGCCGTTCATCTTCCAGTTGCCGGCCACCAGCGGCCGGATGGATGAGGTCTGGCTCACGTCGAATGCCTCCCGCGCGTATAGGAAGGAATGTCCTTCCCGGTAGCCGCTCCGGCCACCCGTTTTCCGCGTCCGGTGCCCGCCTTCCTTTGCCTTGCAGCGAACGCGCTGGATTCCTATGATGTCGCCCTTCGCCTTTCAACCTCGGGCCGTTCGGCGGTACGGCCTGCGGCGATTTGCGACGCGAGTTGGCTAATGCCCGGTGCTTCCGCGTAGGGCTAGAAACGACCGCGCCGGGCGCGCCGTCGGTGGCCTCGGAGACAGTTGGCGTTTGTTCCCCTCTGCGAAAGAGGCAATCTGCGCGCCGCTTCGGACGCTTTGAGGATCGCTCGCGTCCGGTCGGCCCAAACACGAGAACGGAAATTGGAATGCTCGAGAAGCTCAGGCGTGGCGCCACGAAGGTCCTGGTCTTCGCGCTGTTTGCGGTCTTGATCTTGAGCTTTGCCATCTGGGGCATCGGCGATGTCGTCCGCCAGGCCCGACAGGGCTCCATTGCCGAGGTTGGCGGCACCGAGATCTCGCCGCAGGAGTTCATCTCGGCACTGCAGCAGCGCCGCCAGCTGATTGCCCGCCAACTCGGTCAGCCGATCACCGCCGAGCAGTCGCGCGCCTTCGGCATCGACGCCGCCGTCCTGGGAGAGCTGGTCAATGGCGCCGCCGTCGCCAATTATGCCCGGGATCTCGGCCTTCGCCTTTCCGATCAGACACTCGCCGAGCAGATCCGCTCCGACCCCGCCTTCCATGGCCCTGACAAAACCTTCAGCCGCGCCGTTTTTGACGAGCGTCTTCGTCAGGCCGGGTTCAGCGAGCAGAGCTATTTTGCCGAGCGCCGCCGCAACGAGATCCGCGAGCAGCTGACCGAGGCGTTGGTGGCGGGCCTGAAAGCGCCCGACACCCTCGCCGACATCGTCTATCGTTTCCGTGAGGAAACCCGCTCCGTCCGCTACATCCAGCTCGACCCCGACAAGGTACCCGCCGCCGGCGAGCCGGACGAGAAGAGCCTGAAGAGCCTATACGAGCAGCAGAAGAGCGCCTTCACGGTGCCCGAGCGCCGCAAGGTTTCGGTCCTGCTCGTCACGCCGCAAGAGCTGAAGGCCCGCTCCAGCGTGACCGACGAGGAGGTTCGCAAATCTTGGGAGGAGGCCCGTCAGTCCTGGGACGTGCCGGAGCGGCGTCGCATTCAGCAAATCTCCTACAAGACCAAGGAGGAGGCCGAAGGCGAGAAGAAGGCCATCGAGGCCGGCAAGAGCTTTCTCATCGCTGCGCTCGAGGCCGACGGTGCCCATGGTCGCCTCGACCAGGGTCTGATCGCCCGCCGCGAGATCTCCGATCCGACGTTCGCCAAGGTCGCCTTCGAGCTGCCGCTCAACAAGGTCTCCGATCCCGTGAAAGTGAGAGGAGGCTGGCTCCTCCTGCGCGTCTCCGAGATCGCGCCGGCTCAGACCCGCACGTTCGACGAGGTCAAGGGCGAGGTCCGCAAGAGTCTCGAGGAGGCCAAGTCCCGCGAGCTGATCAACAAGCTCCACGACGAGATCGAGGACAAGCGTGGCGCCACCGACAAGCCGGACAAGCTCAAAGCCATCGCCGACGAGCTGAAGCTCAAGCTGCTCGTGGCGCCGAGTGTTGATGCAAAGGGCCTCAACCCCGATGGCAAACCTGCCTTCGACCATCCCGACGCCCAGCGTTTTGTCACCTCGGCCTTCGAAGGCGACGCGTTGACACCGCGCGACCCGATCACGCTTTCCGACGGAGGCGAGGCATGGGTCGAGGTGAGCGACGTTCGGCCAGCCGTCACCAAGCCTTTCGAGGAGGTCAAGGCGGATGTCGAGAAGTTGTGGCGCGAGCGAGAGAAGCGCGCAGCTCTGACGAAGCGCGCTCAGGAGCTGGTCGACAAGATCAAGGCCGGAACGGCGCTCGAAGAGATCGCAAAGGAAAGCAATCTCGAGGTCAAGACGACGCCGCCGTTCAAGCGTTCGAGCCCGCCCGACGGCCTCACCCAGGCCGCAACCCACCTCGCGTTCACCCTGCCCAAAGGCGGTGCCGCCTCGTCGGCCAGCGCCGACGGCAAGACCCGTATCGTGATGGTCGTGGATGACATCAAGGCCGCCCCCGAGCCGACCAAGGAGCAGTTGGACGCGATACGCAAAGAGCTCAGCCAGGAGCTTCAGCGCGATACGCTGCAAACCTATGTCGGCGCCGTTCGCGAACGTCAGGGCGTCAAGATCAACGAGGACGTATACAAGCGGACCGTGGGCCTGGAGCAGGCGCCGTGACCGCGCACTGACGCGTTTGTAACCGCCTGATGCGCCTCGAAAAAGGACGAGCAGTGACGACCGAAGCCAACAAGCCGCCCGTCCTGGCAGAGCCGGACCTCGAAGTCGAGCCGTCGCCCGACGCCTTCCAACGTGCCTATTCGGCAGGCCGCCCGGCAATCGTCTGGGCGCGTCTTGTGGCTGACCTGGAGACACCCGTCTCCGCCATGCTCAAGCTCTCTCACGGGCGCCCCATGAGCTTCCTGCTCGAATCCGTCGAGGGCGGCGCGGTGCGCGGGCGCTATTCCGTCATCGGCCTAGAGCCGGACATCGTCTGGCGTGCCTTTGCCGATCGTGCCGAGATCAACACGAGCCCGTCCGAGAGACCCGACGCCTTCGTTGCCGAGCCCAGGCCTACGCTCGCCTCCTTGCGCGACCTCCTCGAACGCTCTCGCATCGAGCTGCCACCGGACCTGCCTCCCATGGCGGCAGGTGTGTTCGGCTACATGGGCTATGACACCGTCCGTCTCGTCGAGTCGCTGCCCCATATCCCGCCCGACGTGCTCGGTGTCCCGGACGCCATTCTGTTGCGTCCCACTGTCATGGTCATCTTCGATGCGGTGAAGGACGAGATCACGGTCGCGACCTCGGTGTTTCCGGCGGCAGGCGTCGCGGCCGGGGAGGCCTATCAGCGGGCCGTCGCACGCCTGGAGCGGGTCGTTCGCAATCTCGATGATCCCGTGCCGCATGCAGCGGCTCCAATGGCCTCGCTCGAAGCGCCAGAGCCGATCTCGAACACGCCGGCCGGCGAATATCTGGGCATGGTCGATCGCTGCAAAGACTACATTGCTGCGGGAGACGCCTTTCAGATCGTCATCTCCCAGCGTTTCTCCGCACCCTTCACACTTCCCGCCTTTTCGCTTTATCGCGCGCTCCGCCGGACGAACCCGTCACCCTTCCTGTTCCATCTCGACTTCGGCGACTTTGCCCTCGTCGGCTCGAGTCCCGAGATCCTCGTCCGGACGAGGGATGGGCGCGTCACCATACGCCCGCTGGCAGGCACACGCCGCCGTGGCGGCACGCCGGAGGAGGACCGCGCCCTGGAAGCCGAGCTCGTGGCCGACCCGAAGGAGCGCGCCGAGCACCTCATGTTGCTGGATCTCGGCCGCAACGACGTCGGGCGTGTCGCCAAGATCGGTTCCGTCGAGGTGGCCTCGAGCTTCGACGTGGAGCGCTACAGCCAGGTCATGCACCTGTCTTCGACCGTGAACGGCGACCTCGACCCCCGCTTCGATGCCATCGATGCGCTTTTGGCCGGCTTCCCCGCCGGCACGCTATCCGGCGCACCGAAGGTGCGGGCCATGGAAATCATCGACGAGCTCGAGAAGGAAAAGCGCGGCCCCTATGCCGGCTGCGTCGGCTACTTCTCCGCCGACGGCAACATGGACACCTGCATCGTGCTGCGAACCGCACTGGTGAAGGACGGCCGCATGTACGTCCAGGCCGGAGCCGGCATCGTGGCCGATAGCGTCCCTGCCGAGGAACAGAACGAATGCGTCATCAAGGCCCGCGCGCTCTTCCGCGCAGCCGAGGAGGCCGTACGCTTCGCGGGCCGCTCTAGACGCGGCAACTCTTGAGAAGCTTCGCAGCGCGACCATCGGCGCGCTTCAGCGCCCGCGCAGCCGCTCGACGGCGTCCTCCAGCCTTGCCACGGTTTCCGGGTCGGCCGCCCGTCCACCGGCGCAATCTGGCCGCTTCAGCGCCTCGAGCAGGGCCCCGGGATCGCCCTCGAAGCCCGGCTCTACGGCCCGCCTCGCGACGCCCGTCGCGAACGCACCGTCTGCCGCCCGCGGTCGACAGGCGACATCCCCGAGATAGCGGGTCAGTCTTGCCCGCCTGTCGCTGAGAAGAAGCTGCGCCTGCAGCCCTCCGATCACCGGAGGCTGGGGCGCTGGCTCTGCTCCCGCTACCACGCTGCCGGTAGGAACCAGCGAGCCGATAACCGTCGTGACCGCGGCACTAGCCCGCTCGCTCACCCGGATCAACTCTGCCCAGCTAGCCCCTTCGACGGGCCCATCGCCACCTCGGTTGCCAACCATCTTTGACTTGAGAGCTTCGAGAGCAGCCTGGGCCGCCGGCTTGGCACGCACCCCGCTCGAGGCATTCACCGCATCTCCGAGCCGCTGGCGATCGGCAGCCGAAAGCGGATCGGCCCGGACTCCGGCGAACTCGGCAAGGCGGCTTTCCGCACCATCGGGCGGCAGTGCGAGCCAGACCCTTGCCTGTCGAAAGCTTGTCCCGTTGATCCGCGCCCCGCTGAGATCCGCCCCGTAGAGCCGAGCCTGAAACAGCGTGGCGCCCTCCAGGTCCGCATGACGCAGCACCACCCCCTCGAGGCCAGCCGATCGAAGCGACGCCGCCCTGAGAATGGCCTTGGAGAGGTCCGCCCCCAGCATGTCGCTTCCCGTGAGGTCCGCGCCCGTCAGTCGCGCTCCAGTCAGATTGGCGCCTTTGAGGCGCGTTCCGTTCGTCAATTTCGCCTTGTCGAGGCGTGCCTGCGAAAGATCGGCACCCGAAAGGTCCGTGCCCGCCAGCACCGCCCCGACCAGTTCCGCCCCGACGCCTCGCGCGCCGACCAGATCCGCCCTGGAAAGATCCGCACCCGCAAGACGTGCCTGGGTGAAATCCGCCCCCCGGGCGCGCAGGCAATGCCGTGTCCGGCCCCGCTCGGCCGACCATGCGCCGGCATCGGCGCATCCGAGCCGCGCGCCGCGCAAGTCTGCCCCGGCCAGGCTCGCCCCGTCGAGATCAGCCCCTGCGAGATCGGCCCTCCTCAAGTCCATCCGGTCGAGCACGGCGCCACGAAGATCCCGATGCCGCAAGTTGAGCGGTTGCCCGGCCCCGGCATCGCCGATCTGGGTCACCTCCAGATCACGCCGGATGAGCCCGAAAAGGCCGCGACGGGCGGAACCCGCACCGGACGGCTCACCCGACGCTGCGGATGGGGCGCGCGCCCCGGAACCGAACAGGCCCCCACTGACCATCTCCCGCACGTGATCGAGGCTCTCGCCACGGTACGTCATTCCCACGAACGAGAGGCCTGCGGCACATCCCACGGCCAGCAGCGCGCCGCCGGCAGTCAGCGGCCGTCGCCTCCCGGCACTGACCAGGGCCTGGCGCAGCGAATGCTCGCGGCCGCAAAGAAAAACACCGATCAGCACCAGGAGAGCCAAGTCCGCGACGAGCAGCCCGCGGTGCCACCACGTGATCGCCTGGTCATGGTAGGGCAGGAAGGTCGCCTGCACGAAAAGCAGCGCGGCGATCGGCAGGAGCACGAGTGTCATCCAACCCATCGCGCGCTGCAGCACGACCAGAACGCGGCTGCGCTCGGGCCCGGCGATCGCCTGAACGAGGAAGAAATTGTTGAGCTCGAGCCTCAGCGGATGCGTCCGCTTGTCCGTCGCCTCGACCATGCGCAGCGCCGCGTCGAGTTCCAACGCCTCGCGCGCCAGTCCGACGAGTTGCGCAAGCAGTCCTGCGTGCCCCAGCACGACGATCGCCGGCACGGCCACGAAGAAGGCCGCCAGCGGCAGCCGAACCTGCAGGATCGGCATGAGAATATCGCTGGACCGCAGCAGATCCAGATGCGTCACCCCGCCCACGGTCACGAGCAGGTAGCCCGTCACCCCGACGAAGATCAGCCACGCCCGATGTCCCGCCTGGCTCGTGCGATTGACGGCCTCGAGCAGGCTGTAGGGATTGACCGGGGCCTCTCCCTCCATCGTGCCGCTACGCGATGCATCACTCATGACAAGAACGGTCCCGATCCACTGAAGGGCCAGGTTGCATGTTCATAGCGCTTAGAGCATGTCGGCAGCAGCAGGCCCGGGGCATATTACCGCCCGGGCAGTTATCCAGCGGATTTTCCACAGGATAAGCGGAGCAGACCATCCACCTGAGCGTTGAGCTCGCAAGGCTTGACCGCGCGGTTGCGCACGCGCCGCGCCGACCGGCGGCTCACCGCTCCGATCATCCCCACTCGGATGATCAGCTACGGTAATCCTGGATCCGCGTGGCGCGCAGGCCGGCAAGCCCATGCTTGTCGATGGACCGCTGCCACGAGAGGAACTCGTCCACGGTAAGCTTGTAGCGCTCGCAAGCCTCCTCGAGGCTCAGAAGTCCGCCGCGAACCGCCGCGACAACTTCAGCCTTGCGCCGGATCACCCAGCGCTTCGTGTCTCGCGGAGGAAGGTCGGCGACGGTCAGCGGGCTGCCGTCGGGACCAATCACATAGCGTGCGCGCGATCTGAATTGTTGATCGGTCATGGTACTCGATACACTCTCTCTGACCTGGCGCCACTCTACCCCAACGCTCTTAATTTGCGCTGAAGCAACTCGGTTAATAATCCCAGACCTACTGACCGAATTTTACAAGAAATATCCGTCAGATGAATCGCGATGCTAACAGATGGTAAACACTTGCGCTTCCTTCTGCCAAGAATCATTGTGGCAATCGCAAAATTGTCGCAGATTCCGGGAGCGGAGCGATAACCTTGGCACCGCCCCGCCCGGCCCGCACGACCAGCCTGTCAGCCGCGGAATCCCAACGCCATGCCCCTGGAACGGTTCCATCTCCGCCCCTAAATGCTCAGGGAGGCCCGGCCGGAGCTGGGCCTCCCCCAGGCCCGCACAAGGAGAGGGAAAATCATTATGCCCATCGACTCTGCCAAGGCCGCTCTTCGGGCCCGCCTCGCGTCGATTGGAGCTCGCATCGAGGAGCTTCGTCACCACTCCGCTGCATCGAGCGGAGTGCCGTACGGGGGCACGTCATGGTCCGACATTGTCGCCACGCACGGTAAGCTGGCCCAGCACCTCGCCGAAGAGCGCACCGCCGACGCGAACTCGCTCGAGCGCCTGCACGCCGACGTCGAATCCCTGGCCCTTTCCCTCGATCACTGGATCAAGGGCATTGATCGGGACTTCGGCGCCAAGAAGGGTGGCTCCTGAGCCTCGGCCCCACACCGACCCGCGCGCGTGGTCTAGCCCGCCTCAGGCTGCCAGCGAAGCCTGCACCCCGGCGATCTCTCGGAGTGCCTCGGCGCTCAGCCCGCCCCGCGAGACCGCCGCCGCCGCCCCCTCGAACTGCTCGGGCGTCGCAATACCCACCTGCAGCGTCGAGACATCCTTGTGACTCGCCACATATCGGATGGCGAGTTCGACCTTGTCCGCGGCACCGCCCGTCGCGACCGCCGGGTCGAAGCTCCGCGCGCGCATCACGTCCGTCCGATAGTCTTCACCGGAACCGATCGGTGCCACCTCCTGCATCCCGAGAGGATGCCGGGTCTCTGCGCCCGAGAGAGCGCCACCGGCCAGCACCCGGATGATGATCGTCCCCATTCCGGAAGCCCGGGCCTTGACCAGAAGCTGATTGTAGTCCTGCGCCGGAAATCCCTTGGGCAGAGGCCCTCCCGCGCTCGGATTGAGCATGTTGTAGACGATCTGCGCGGTGTCGAAGGCTCCGGACTGAACCACCTGGTGGAGCGCCGCCGTCTGGCCGATGGCCGTGATCCCCGCGAAGCGGATTTTGCCTGCCTGCTTGAGGTCGTCGAAAGCCGGCACCACTTCGCCGAGAACGACCGCCGGATCGAGATCCCTGGGCTTGCCTTCCGACGAGATCGAATTGTGAAGCTGCAGGAGATCGACATGGTCACGCTGCAGGCGCTTCAGGCTTTCGTTGATTGAGCGCTCTATGGCTGCGCGGATGTTGCCCTTGTCCTCGGGCGGAATGTTGACTTTCGTGCCCAGGACGACGTCCGGCTTCAGCTCTTTGAAGATCCGGCCGACATTCGTCTCCGAGGCTCCATTTCCGTAGAGCGGCGCCGTATCGAAGAAATTGACGCCGATCTCGAGCGCGCGCCGCACTGCCCGCATCTGGTCGGCAGGATCGCCCTTCGTCATCAGCCCGCCCACCGCTCCGCAACCGAACGTCAGCAGCGAAACGTCGAGCCCTGTGCGGCCGAGCTTTCTCTTCTCCATATCGCTGCTCCTTCGTGTTGCCTCACATTGGCCGGTCTTCGGCTTGGTCCGTCTTGGGCTCAGTCGGTCTTCGGCCCCTTGCCCGGACCGTCTTTCGCTTTCGCCGCTTCGCGTTCCGTCATCCGCGCGATGTGGAACCGCTGGAAATTGCCGTCCTTCTCGTACACCTTCGAGCGGATCCAGGCGAAAAGGTCGTAGAACGTGGCAGCCCCAAAGCCGAGCGGCAACCGTGCCACCTCGAGCGGCGTGCCCCATTTCGCCGACTGACCGTCGATGTCCTCCTTGAAAAAGACGATCGTCGGCGTGAACAGCACACCCCACCGCTCGGCCAGCTTCTTCTCCGTCGTCCGCGTGCCGTCGAAATCCGTTACTTCGCGCGCCCCCCACAGGTCGAGTTGCACGATCGCGAAGTTCTCCCGCACATAGTCGTTGATGTAGCGCTGCGACAGCACCTCGGTGTGCATCTTCGTGCAGTAGATGCAGCCGCGCTGCTCGAAGATCACGGCGAAGCGGCGCCCTTGGCCCTTCGCTTCGGCGTGGTCGTCCTTGAGATCCAGAAACGACTGCACGAACCAGCTTTGATGAAAAAGCCCGTCTTCGCCTTTCGCCGGCGCGACACGCGGCTCCTGGGGACCTGCGACGGGCGGCAATGCCGGAGGTTCCGCGGCCTCGACGCTGCCGAGGCTCAGTGCAGCGAGAGCGCTGGCCGCCAGAAAGCGTCGCCAGGTACCGGTTCGCATGTGGGCAGTTCCCGTTTTGATGATCGAGCGCGAATTTATGCCGGTTCGCATCGGCCGCCAACTGCCTCCTCTGCCGAGCGTCCGCATCCGGGTTGTCCCCAAATCTACCGCTGCGATTGACGGTTACGTCGAGCCTGCGCAATCTAGGGGCACAAAAACTGGCCAGCCGGTGAAGCGAGGCTGGTCCAAAGGGAGCGATCGTCCATGAAGTTTTCACGCATTCTGGCGGCGGGACTCGGTCTTGTCGCAACCGGCGCATTGGCCATCGGTCAGGCCCAGGCGCAACAGAAGGAAATCAAGATCGGCTTGATCTTCGATCAGACTGGCGCCTTCGCCGGCGGCGGATCCCTGCCCGCCTCGCTCGGATCGAAATACGCCATCGACATCATGAACGAGCGCGGCGGCGTCGAAGGCTACAAAATCGTCCCGATCTTCGCCGATGCGCAATCCAAGGCCGATGTTGCCGTGAACGAGGCCGAGCGCCTCCTGAACGAGCAGAAGGTCGACATGCTGATGGGCGTCTACTCGTCGGCCCACTGCGTGCCGCTCTCAGCCAAGGTCGATGCCGCGAAGAAATTCTGGTGGGCGACCGTTTGCATCTCGTCGGCCGTGTTCCGCAACAAGAACCTGAAGTACGTCTTCCGCAGCCACGTCCATTCCGATCAGTTCGGTATCGCCTCGTGCGACATGCTGAAGACCTACTCGAAGTCGAAGCTCGGCATCGAGCCGAAGGACCTGCGCGTCGCCATCATCCATGAGGATGGCCCCTATGGCGTCGGTGTCGCGAAGACCAACGAGAGCCAGTGCAAGAAGCACGGCATGAAGATCGTCCACAACGAGGGCTACGCGGCCACCTCCACCGATCTTTCGGCGCTCGTCACCAAGCTGCGCCGCGCGCGCCCCGACGTGGTGCTCCACACCGGCTACAATCCCGACATCACGCTGTTCCTGAGGCAGGCCAAGGAGGCCGGGCTCAAGTTCAAGGCCCTGATCGGCCACGGCGCTGGCTACGGCCAGTACGACAAGCTTGCCGAGACGTTCGGCAAGGATGTCGACCTCATCTTCAATATCGACTCGGTCTCGAGCACCCTGCTCGACCCGAAGAAGCTCACCGTCAAGGACGGTGCGAAGCTGATCGACGAGATGGTCAAGCGCTACCGGGCCGAGACCAACGCGAAGGTCATCACGGCCCACCTGTCGATGGGCTTCAACAACACCTGGATCTTCCTCTCGGACGTGCTGCCGCGCGCCATCAAGAAGTACGGCGGCATCGACGCTGAGGCGCTCCGCAAGGCGGCTCTCGATACCGACATTCCGGTCGGCGGCACCTTGCAGGGCTATGGCGTCAAGTTCCCCGCGCCGGGAACCGAGATGGCTGGCCAGAACGAGCGGGCGTTCCCGGTCGTCATGCAGTACGTGAACGGCCAGACGAAGGTGGTCTTCCCGACGGAAATCGCCACCGCCGAGCCGGTGCTGCCATTCCCGAAGGGTCACGCGTACGCGCCCTGATCCCCTCCTTCCCCCAGCGTTACGTATCCCCGGGCGGCGCTTCGTCTGCCCGGGGCCTCGCCCCCCGCCTCTCACGCGCCCCGTTCAGGAGCTCTCAACCGATGGCCATGTTGACCGTCACCGGTCTGACCAAGCGTTTTGGCGGCTTCACGGCAGTCAACGACGTCTCCTTCGAGGTCGCCGAAGGCGAGATCCTCGGCCTCATCGGTCCGAACGGCTCCGGCAAGAGCACCACCTTCAACTGCATCGCCGGCATGTATCCGTTGTCGTCCGGGAGCGTGAAGCTCGACGGCCAGGAGATCGGCAACCTGAAAGCCAATCAGGTCTGCCACCGTGGCGTCGGTCGCACCTACCAGATCCCCCGCCCGTTCCACAATCTCACCCTCCTCGAAAACGTCGCCCTGTCCGCTTGGTTCGGCCAGAACGCCAGCGTCACGCGCGAGGAGTGCTGGCGCCAGGCCGAGGAGGCCCTCAGTCTCGTCGGGCTGCCGACCGATCCGCGCAGCACCACCGACGGCCTCGGCGCGGCAGCCTTGAAGAAGCTCGAGCTTGCGCGCGCCCTCGCCACCCAGCCGCGCCTCCTCCTCGCCGACGAAAGCCTGAACGGTCTCGATCACGCCGAGATGGACCAGGCTGCCGACATGCTCGAGCGCATCAGGCGCGAGAAGGGGATTACCATCGTCTGGGTGGAGCACATCATGGGCGTCCTGATGCGCGTCGTCGATCGCGTCGTCGTGCTCGACCACGGTGAGAAGATCTTCGACGGCAAACCCGCCGATGCCCAACGCGACCGGCGCGTCATCGAGGTCTACCTCGGCGCCGAAGCCGCGGCTTGAGGAGGCCCCCGGAGTGCTCGAGCTTTCCAACGTCAGCGCCGGCTACAAGGGCTTCCAGGCGCTTTTCGGCATCTCCATGACCGTTCAGGCCGGAGAGGCAGTGGCCGTGATCGGTGCCAACGGCGCCGGCAAGACCACATTGCTGCGCGTCATCTCCGGATTGCTGCCGGCCACCGGCGGCACCATGCTCATGCAGGGCCAGGATCTGCGGGCCATGCCGGCGCACAGGATCGTCGAGACCGGCATCGCACACGTTCCCGAAAGCCGACGGCTCTTCCCGCGCCTCACCGTCGAGGAGAACCTCCGCATGGGCGCCTTCATTCCATCGGCGCGCGCGCACTTCGCCGAGCGTCTGGACTATGTCTACAACCTGTTCCCACGCTTGAAGGAGCGTCGGACCCAGCTTGCCGGCACCATGTCCGGTGGCGAGCAGCAGATGTGTGCCATCGCCCGCGCCCTGATGAGCCGTCCGAAGCTGATCCTACTCGACGAGCCGTCGATGGGCCTCGCCCCCGTCATCGTGCAGCAGGTCTTCGATCTCGTCCGCCAGATCCGCACGGAAGGCTACACCGTGCTCATCGTCGAGCAGAACGTCACGCAGGTCCTCAAGGTCGCCGATCGCGCCTACCTGCTCGAGGTCGGCCGGATCGAGACCAGCGGCACATCGGCCGAGCTCGCCTCGAGCGACCGCATCAAAGAGGCATACATGGGGTTGTAGGGCGTCGCATCCATCGCGTGGGCTGCCCGCTCTCGGGGAACGATCAATGTTCGGAATTTTTTCTAGTCTCGACTGCTCCCTCGACATCTTCTTCGTCGAGGCACTGCTCAATGGCGTGCTGCTCGCCGGACTTCTCGCCTTGCTCGCGCTCGGCCTCAATCTGATTTTCGGCGTCATCGATGTCGTCTGGATCTGCTACGCCGAGCTCGTGATGGTCGGCATGTACACCATCTTCTGGGGTCACAAGATACTCGGCCTGCCGTTCCTTCTTGCCTGCCTTCTCGGCATCGCCGTCGTTGCCGTCGCCGGCGTCCTGCTTCACGTGCTCATCATCCGGCCCGTTCTCGACCAGCCGCCCATCAATCAGCTTCTGGCGACAGGCGGCGTGCTCTTCTTCCTCCAGGCCGCGGCCACGATGGCGTTCGGCATCGAGTTCCAGAGCGTCGGCGTCCGCCTGGGCTCGCTCAATCTCGGCGACATGAGCTTTTCCTGGAGCCGCCTCGCGGCCTTCGGCATCTCGATCCTGGTCATGCTGGGTCTCTGGCTGTTCCTGTCCCGCACCTATATCGGCACGGCCATCCGCGCCATCGCCCAGGACCGCCAGATCATGCCGCTGATGGGCGTCGATCCGCGCAGGGTCTACCTCGTTACCTCGGCCATCGGCGGAGGCCTCGCCGGTCTCGCCGCCTCGCTCATGGTGCTTCAGTACGACATCTATCCACAGATCGGCCTGCAGTTCGGGCCCTTGATCTTCATGATCTGCGTGCTGGGCGGCCTCGGCAACATGGTCGGCGGCTTCGTCGCGGCGTTCATCATCAGCCAGTTCATCACCATTGGCGGCTCTTGCTTTGCCACCGAATGGGGCTACGCCGTCGCGTTCCTGTTCTTCATGATCGCGATCTTCATCCGCCCACAGGGCCTGTTCGGGGGTAAGTCATGAAGAGCCTGCGTCTCGACTGGGCCGCGGGCCTTGCACTTCTTCTGCTGCTGCCGTTCCTCATCCGATGGGGCTTCGCGGAGTCCGAGAAGTACTACCTCCATCTCGCCATACAGATCCTGCTCTGGGCCTTCATCTACACGTCCTGGTCCCTGATGGGGCGCTTCGGCCTCACCTCGCTCGGTCACGGCGCCTTCACCGGCATCGGGGCCTATGTCACCGTCCTCCTCTGGAACTTTGCCGGCCTCACACCCCTCGCCGGCATCCCGGTCGCCATCGTCGTCGCATCCATCGCCGCGATTCTCGTCGGCTATCCCTGCTTCAAGCTGCGCATCACCGGCCACTACTTCGCCCTTTTGACCTTGGCCTTCACCGAGCTCGTCCGGCTTCTGATCGTCGGCCTTCGCAACTATACCGGCGGCTCGCTCGGCACCCAGCCGAAACGCTATGGCGACGGCATCTCGCTCTGGGCGGTGCAGTTCGAGCCGGATCGCGTGCTCGCCTACTACATCGTCCTCGTCGTCTGGATCGTCGGTCTCATCGTCTGGATCCTCGTCGACCGGAGCATGGACCGCTTCGCCCTCGAGGCCGCCTCCCAGGACGAGGACGCAGCCGCCGCCGTCGGCATCGACGTGACACGCGAAAAGCTCAAGATAACCGCCCTCTCTGCCGCCATGAGTGCGTTCGGCGGTGCCATGTACGGCCAGTATCAGATGTATATCGGCCCGGACACGATCGCCGGCCTCGGCTTGTCCTTGAACATCGTCTTCGCCTGCATCGCCGGCGGCCTTTGGACCCTTCTCGGCCCGACCTTCGGTGCCGTGTTCACCCAGCTTCTCACCGAGTTCCTGCGCGTCGGCGTCCAGGGCTCCGAGACCCTCCAGGCTTGGTTCGGCTCGCGCGCGCTCGCACTCGACACCATGGTCTACGGGTTGCTCCTGGTATTGTTCATCATCTACATGCCGCGCGGCATTCTCGGCACACTGGTCGACCGCTGGGGGCGCCGACCTTGACCGCGCGAGACTTGCCTTGCGCATGGCACCGGGATGTGGCCTGATGCGCACGGCTCAATTCCATCTCCGCTGCTCAGGTTTCAGGCCCCACCCGGCCCCGGAGCCCTGTGCAGCGGAACCGCGACCAATCCGCACCGAACAGGAACTGCGAGCATGAACGACGTCAGCCTCGACAACAAATGGATCGGCAAACGCACCATCCGCCCGGATGGCGAGGACAAGGTGACGGGCCGCGCCCAATACGCCGCCGACTACAACATGCCGGGGCAGATCTACGGCAAGGTCCTGAGAAGCCCACACCCCCACGCCCGTATCCGCTCCATCAACGTCGAGAAGGCCGCGGCCCTTCCGGGCGTCAAGGCGATCGTCACGGGCAAGGACTTCGTCGACTTCCCCGTCGACAAGCCGGTCCCGCTGGGTATCCAGGATATCCGTTGGATGTCCCGCAACATCATGGCCCGCGAGAAGGCGCTGTTCATCGGCCATCCGGTGGCCGCCGTCGCTGCGACCTCGGCCGCAATCGCGCGCAAGGCCGTGAAGCTCATCGAGGTGGATTACGAGGTTCTGCCTTGGGCGATCGAGATCGACGACGCCATCAAGGACGGCGCCCCGATCCTCCACGAGTGGAACAAGTTCGACGGCAAGCCCTCCAACATCACCGGCAAGCTCGAGCATAAGCTCGGTGACGTCGAGGCGGCCTTCAAGACGGCCGACGTCATCGTCGAGCGCACCTTCTCCACCCGCCCCATCCACCAGGGCTACATCGAGCCCCACGCCTGCGTCGTCGCGGTCGGCAAGGACGGGCATACGGTGATCTGGTCCTCGAGCCAGGGCCAGTTCATGGTGCGCGCCATGTGCGCCTACATCAACGGCCTCGAGCAGAGCCAGATCCGCGCCATTCCGGCAGAGATCGGCGGCGGCTTCGGCGGCAAGACCATCGTCTATCTCGAGCCCGTCGCTGTCGAGCTCTCGAAGAAGTCTGGCCGGCCGGTCAAGATGGCGATGACCCGCGAGGAGGTGTTCCATGCCTCCGGACCGACCTCGGGCTCGAAGAGCACGGTCAAGGTCGGCGCCACCAAGGATGGCAGGATCGTTGCGGCGCAAGGCACATTCTATCTTCAGGCAGGAGCCTTCCCAGGTTCGCCGATCCGTGGTGCCGCCGGCTGCTCGTTCGCGCCCTACGACATCCCCAATGTCCACACCATCGGCTACGACGTGGCCTGCAATCGCTCCAAGGTCGCGGCCTACCGCGGTCCCGGCGCCCCCATCGGCGCACACGCGGCCGAGCTCGCCATCGACGAGATCGCGGCCAAGTTGAAGATGGACCCCCTCGAGCTGCGTCTCAAGAACGCCGCCAAGCAGGGCACAAAGGCCGCTTATGGCGCCGTCTATCCGGCAATCGGCTACGAGGCGACCGTTCGCGCCGCGATGGAGCACCCGCACTACTCGGCACCTCTCGGACCGAACCAGGGGCGCGGCGTCGCCTCCGGCTTCTGGTTCAACGCTGGCGGTGAATCGAGCGCCCAGGTGAACGTCACCGAGGACGGCACGGTGGTCATCGTGACGGGCCACCCCGACATCGGCGGATCGCGCGCCTCGACCGCGAACATCGCGGCGGAAATCCTCGGCATTCCGTACGATAGCATCTCGGTGCTGATCGGCGACACGAGCGTCATCGGCTTCTCGAACCTGACGGGCGGCAGCCGCGTCACGTTCGCCTCGGCCATGGTCGTGACGCAGTCCACCCACGCCGTCATCAAGCAGCTCCGCGAGCGCGCCGCCAAGATCTGGAAGATCGATCCGGATGCGGTCGTATGGGAGAACGGCGAGGCCCGCCCCGCAGGCGACAACGCCGGCAAGTTCCCGCCTCTGTCGCTGAAGGAGATCGCCGAGAAGGCATCGGCGACCGGCGGCCCGATCGGTGCGGGCGTCCAGCTCAACACCACCGGTGCCGAGGGTGGCTTCGCAACGCACATCTGCGACGTCGAGGTCGATCCCGACACGGGCAAGACCACGGTGCTGCGCTACACCTCGTTCCAGGACGTCGGTCGCGCAATCCACCCGTCCTATGTGGAGGGGCAGCTCCAGGGTGGTGCCGTGCAGGGCATCGGCTGGGCCCTCAACGAGGAGTACATCTACGACAAGAACGGCAAGGTCGATAATCCGGGCTTCCTCGACTACCGTATGCCCGTCGCCTCCGATCTTCCGATGATGGACAACGTCATCATCGAGATCCCGAACCCCAAGCATCCGCAAGGCGTGCGTGGCGTCGGCGAGGTGCCGCTCGTGGCTTCCGTTCCGGCTGTCGCGATCGCCGTGAACAACGCTGCCGGTGTGCGCATGACGACGCTGCCGATGTCGCCCCCGAAGGTGCTCAAGGCCATCAAGGAAGCCAAGTCGGGCAAGGCCTGAAGCCTTTCGCGCAGAGCAGAGAAAAGGGTGGGGCGCTCTTGTGGCGCCCCACCCTTTTCATTTCCCGAATGGCACGGGTCTCGGAGAGAGGCCTATCGCCGCCCGCACCGCCTGCCAACGAGCGCAGTGCCGAAGGCCTCGAACAGCATCCGGTTGACCTCGTTGCTCCCGGCCTCGTACTCCGCGTGCCATTGCACGCCCAGCGCGAAGGCTGGCGCATCGGCGATCCGGATGGCTTCGACCGTGCCATCCTCCGCAATGCCTTCGATCACGACCCGCTCTCCCGGCTCCAGAACGCCCTGGCCGTGCAGGGAATTGACCCGAATGGTGTCTCGTCCGAGCAGGCGCGCGAAGGCACCGTCTGGCACCAGTGTCACATCGTGCCGCTCCGCGAACACGACTGTCGGGTCCGGGTGTATCTCACCGTTCTCCAGCCGGGGCATGCGATGGTTCATCCGCCCCGGGATCTCCCGGATCTCGGGATGCAGCGTCCCTCCCATGGCGACGTTCATCTCCTGCAACCCCCGGCAAATGCCGAAGATCGGAATGCCCTTGTCGACGCACGCCTCGACCAGCGAGAGCGCCACCGCGTCGCGACGCTCGTCGTAAGGCTCGTGCTTGGCGTTGGGCTCCATCCGGAAACGGGTCGGGTGCACGTTGGCACGTCCGCCGGTCAGCAGAATGCCGTCCACCACCTCGAGCAGAGAACCCACATCCGTGATCTCGGGAATACCGGCGAAGACCAGCGGTAGGGCGCCCGCCACCTCTGCCACGGCGCGAAGATTCTTCTCCCCGCAGATCTGGGCAGGAAAGCGGTTCTCGATCGTGTGGGCGTTGCCGATAACACCGACCACGGGTTTGGCCATCGCGCTGCTCGTCCTTGTTTCGTTTTGCCCATGCTCACCGCCGCCTGGCGCGCGGCACATTCATTGACTCGCAGCCGTTCATTCTGGATCGTGAAGCGCATCAGGTCCAGAGCTTCCATCATCTGGGCGCGGACGGTCACGCCAAGCCGCCCGTCCGTCCGCCCGCCAAGATCGAGCATCGGCGAGGAAAGAGCTTTTCGCGATGACCTTTCCACCCTGCGACGACGTCCTGGGCGAGCTGCTGCGCACTGCGGCCGAGACCCATGGCGAGCGCGTTCTTCTGCAATTCGGCGAACTCACGCGAAGCTTCACCGAGACTCACCTCGCAGCCAATCGCGCGGCCCATGGACTGATGGCGCTCGGCGTTGGCCGCGAGAGCAAGGTCGCCATCATGGCGGCCAACTCGCTTCCCTTCGTCGACGCCTGGCTCGGCGCGGCCCGCGCCGGTGCCGTCTACGTCCCGATCAACACCGACTACAAGGGCGATATCCTCGCCTACCAGCTCGCCAAGGCCGACGTCAGCCATATCGTTCTCGACCCCGAGCATCTGCCGCGCCTCGAGGCCGTCGCAGCGAGCCTTCCCGGCATCCGCCACGCGATACTGACGCGAGACGATCCCGGTCGGCCCCGTCGCCTCGCGAACGGCATCGAGTTGACGAGCCTTGCCGACCTGATGCGCGCGCCCGACCACGAGCCCGCCGTCGCCCTCACGCCCTCCGCTCCTCTCGCCATCAGCTTCACCTCAGGCACGACCGGCCCCTCGAAAGGCGTACTCGCGAGCCATGCCCATGTCATCACCTTCGCCCGCGACTGGATCGTCTCGACTGATTATGGCCCCGGCCAATCGATCTATTCCTGCATGCCGCTGTTCCACGCGGTCGCATCCTGGCTCGGCCTCGTCCCCGCCATCATCAACGGCGGCCGCATCGCCTATGCCCCCCGCTTCTCCGCATCCCGTTTCTGGGACGACGTTCGTCGCTACCAGGCCGACGTCGCCCACGGCATCTTCTCGATGGTGCCGATCCTCATGAAGCAGCCGCCCCGCCCTGACGACGCCGACCAGCCCGCACGCCGCTTCTATTTCGCCAAGGTCGATCCCGGCTTCGAGAAGCGCTTCAACTGCCGCATCGTCGAGGTCTACGGCGCGACCGAGACCGGCGTCGTCACCATGACGCCACCCGGCGGCGAGCGGCGCGAGGCTTCTTGCGGCAAGCCCAACTCGGCCACCTTCGACGTGATGCTGGCCGACGAGAACGATGCCCCGGTCGCCGAGGGCGAAGTCGGCGAGATCCTGGTCCGTCCGCGCCGGCCTTTCGCCATGCTGACGGCCTACTACAACAGCCCCGAGGCAACGGTTGAGGCCTTCCGGAACCTTTGGTTCCACACCGGCGACAACGCCCGTTCCGACAAGGACGGCTATCTCTACTTCGTCGACCGCAAGAAGGACGCGATCCGCCGTCGCGGCGAGAACATCTCCTCCTCCGAGGTCGAGGCCATCCTCAACCGCCACCCGGCCATTCTCGAATGCGCCGTGATCGCCGTCCCTTCGGAGCTCGGCGAGGACGAGGTGAAAGCCGTCGTTGTCCTGCGCGAAGGGGCAACCGCCACGCCTGACGAGCTCTGGGCCTTCGCCGAAGAGCACATGCCTCGCTTCTGGGTGCCCCGCTTCCTCGAGCTGCGGGCCGCCATGCCGAAAACCCCGAGCCAGAAGATCCAGAAGTATCTGTTGCGGGCGGGCGATGACCCCGGCACCGTCTACGACCGCAACGAAAGAGCCAGGGAGCCCGGCCGATGAGCCCTCCGGTCGTCAAGGTCTACACCGACTACAAGAGCCCCTACGCCTACCTCGCCAAGGACCTCGTCTACGACCTCGAGCGCGACACCGGCGCCGTGATCGACTGGCTGCCCTACACCCTCGACATCCCTTCCTATCTCGGTAGCGCGAAGCTCGGGCAGGATGGCAGGGTGATCGAGGAAAGCCGCAACGCCCACCAGTGGCGGCGCGTCAAGTACAGCTATATGGATTGCCGCCGCGAGGCGAACCTGCGCGGCCTCACCATTCGTGGCACCCGGAAGATCTGGGACTCCTCGCTCGCCAACATCGGTCTCCTTTTCGCCAAGCGCCAGGGCGTCCTGCGCGCCTACCACGATCGCGTCTTCGAACGGTTCTGGCGGCGCGATCTCGATATCGAGGACGTTACTGTGCTCTCCGATCTGCTCACCGAATGTGGCGCGCAAGGACCGGCCTTCCGCGCCTTTGCGGAGGGCGAGGGTCGCCGCCAGCTCGTCGAAGTCCAGCACCAGGCGGAGGCGGCAGGCGTCTTTGGCGTTCCGAGCTTTCTCCTCGAGGACGGTGATCTCTACTGGGGACGCGAGCATCTCCCGCGCATCAAGGAGCTGCTGCTGGCCCAATCATCACGAGCTTGAAGGAACGCGCCCGTCTGAAGAGGCTCGCGGAGCGTACCCGTCCCGGCCATACTGAGCCCATCTCCTGCCCAGCCCGAAGCTGATCGTCACGCCCGAGGCCCCCATGCGCACCATCGCCCCCCTCGCCCCCGAGGCCAAACGCATCCTCGACATCATCGCCGACCTCGAGAAGGGCATCGTCCCTCCGGTCCCCGTCCCCGAGATGCGCGCCATCGCGAAGCGGAGGAACCAGCGCCTCGCCGCCCCGCCGCCGTCCGTCGGTCGCGTCGAGGACAGCACCATCGTCCAGCACGGCCTTCAGATTCCGGTGCGCATCTATTGGCCCGATGGACACCAGGGCAAACGTCTTCCCGCCTACATCCATGCCCACGGCGGCGGCTTCGTCGTGGGCGACCTCGACATGGCCGACACCGTCTGCCGCACGATCTGTCGCGACGCCGGCGTTGTCGTCGTCTCGGTGGACTACCGCCTTGCGCCCGAGCACAAGTTTCCCGCTGGCGCCGACGACATGACCACTGCTGTACGCTGGGTGGCACAGAACGGAGGCGAGATCGGCATCGACACGTCCCGGCTTGCAGTCGGAGGCGACAGCGCGGGCGGCAATCTCGCCGCCGTGGCCGCCCAGACACTCGCCGCCGAGCTCGCGCCGGCTCTCCGCTTCCAGGTGCTCGTCTACCCTGTGACCGATCTCACCTGCTCGCAGCCTTCCTACAAGGATCTCGGCACCGGTTATCCGCTCACCGAGGCCCGCATGCGCGCTTATATCGATCTCTATCTGGCCGATCCGTCTCAATCCGCCGATCTCCGCGCCTCCCCCCTGCTCGCAGGCTCGCTCGCCGGACAGCCGCCGGCGATCGTCGTGCTGGCGGGCCTCGATCCCTTGCTCGACGAGGGCCGCGCCTATGCCGAGCAACTCCAGAAAGCTGGCATCGCCGCGGAAATCGCCGAGGCGCCCGGTCATCCACACGGCTTCCTCGGCTGGACCGGGGAAAGCGCCGCGGCGCGCGAGATGCTTGCCCTGGTCGCCCGACGGCTGAGAGAGCACCTCGCCTGAACCGCCCCCTGAGTCATCACCGTCCAGCGCCCAGCAGAAAGGACCACCCCATGGCTGTCGTCGAAACCGAGCGGCACGGTCAGATCCTCGTCGTCCGCATGAACCGGCCGGAGAGCCTCAACGCGCTCAACACCGAGATGCGCCAGATGCTCGCCGAGACGTGGACCGACTTTCGCCGTTCGAAAGAGCTCGAGGTCGCGATCTTCACCGGTACCGGACGCGGCTTCTGCGCTGGCGAGGACATGAAGGAATCGCTCGCTGCGAAAAAGCCCGGCGGCACGCGGCCCACGATCCCCGACCCTTTCATGGACGGCACGCTCGAAAAGCCCGTCATCGCCGCCGTCAATGGCTTCGCGATGGGGGGTGGCTTCATGCTGGTCGAGCGGACGGACCTCCGCGTCGCCGTACCCGAGGCAGTCTTCGAGGTCTCGGAAGCGAAGCGCTGGCTGCTGGGCGGCTACAATCACGGCCATCTCGCCAACCTGCCTTATCCCATCGCGATGGAAATGGCCCTTGGCTTCCGCTTCACCGCCGAGCGCTTCCACCAGGTCGGCTTCCTCAATCGCATTGCTCCCAGCGACGAATTGATCCCCACCGCGATCAGGATGGGCGAGCACCTGCTCACCCTGCCGCCCGCCGCTCGCGTCAACACTGTGCACATGATGCGCTTGATGCGCCCCGAGCCTTCCGACGCCCACAAGGAGCTTGCAAAGAAGCTGCATGAGCACGGCGACAAATCGGACCTGATCGAAAGCCGCGCCGCCTTCGCCGGGAAGAGGAAGCCCAATTTCAAAGGCTGGCTCGATCCCGAGGACCGCTACCGCATGCCCGGCCTCGAGAAGAAATAGCAGCGCCGAGGCGTCTTCCTGGCAACCTATGCCAAGCACCGGGGCCGTCCTGCAAAAGGACGGCTCCCTTATGTCCCGGCCATCACGCCGCCGCGTTGGCCTTGGCCCATGCCGCGATGTCGGCGTGCGTCGCGAACCACACGTCGCCCTTGGCCTTCGCGTGCCGGATGATCTCCTCGACGATCCAGATCCGCGAGCGATAGCCGATGATGTGCGGATGGCATGTCAGCTGGAAGATGCCCCCCTCGTCGTACGCCGCATCGAGCTCCCGCCGGAAAATGTCGAGCACGTCGCTCGGCGGCGTATAGGGACGCAGCGACTGGAACCGGTTCATCATGAAATAGACCGCGTCGTCCCTTACCCACTCGACGGGCAGCTCGACGATGCCCGTGGCCTCTCCATCGAGCAGCAGCTCGTAACAGTCCTCGTCCGCCATCAGCGACGAATCGTAGGCGAGGCCCATCTCCTTTTCGATCCTGAGCGTGTTCGGGCTGAAGTCCCATGACGGAGTCCTGAGGCCCACCGGCCGCTGCCCGGAGACCTTCTCCAGCACCTCCGCCGATCGCAGCATCAGGTCCCGCTCGGCTTCGTAGGGCAGCACCGAGTTCAGCTCGTGGATCCACCCGTGGATGCCGATTTCGTGGCCCTCCCCCACGATCCTGCGCTGCTCGTCGGGATGCAGCAATGCCACGACTGCCGGCACATAGAACGTCGCCTTGACCTCGTGCTTCGCGAGCAACGACAGGATGCGCGGAACGCCGACGCGGTTCCCGTACTGCCCCCAGCTCATGCGCCCGATCGACTTGCCGCCGTCGCGCAGCTCGCTCGTCTCGTGGTCGCTGTCGAAGGACAGCGCGATGGCGCATCGCGCCCCGCCCTTCCAGGTCTTCGGCCTCAGCAAACGGCCGGCCCTCACCTGGTCGACCAGTTGGCGCCAATGCGCCTCCGGCCACTGCCACGGCTCCTGCGGCTTCGATGTATCGGTCACGGCGAGCTCCCGCCCTCGGATTGCTAGATGATAGGCGACCACTATTGCACACGCCTTCGGCCATCGTCACAGTCGACCTGCCCGACGGGCGGCGGCCGCTATCGGGCTGACGGGCGTATTTCGATGAGGAGATCTAGGGTGAGCATCGAGCGGAAAGTGTCGATCGTCACAGGCAGCGCGCGCGGCATCGGCCGCGCCTGCGCCCGGGCCCTGGCAGAGCGCGGCCACGCGGTCGTCCTTGTCGATGTGCTTTTGCCCGAGATGGAACGCACCCGCGCCGAGATCGAGGCATCCGGCGTCCCGACCCTCGCCTACGAGGCCGACGTCGCGTCCCACGCGAGAGCACGCGAGGTCGTCGCCGACGTCATGCAACGCTGGGGCCGCATCGATGTCCTGGTCAACAACGCCGGACGTTCGGCTCCAAAGGGCATCCTGGAGATCAGCGAGGACGAGTGGGACCAGACCATCGACGTCAACCTGAAGAGCTGCTTCAACTGGATCCAGGCTTCCGCCCCGCACATGCTCGCCGCCGGCCACGGGCGTATCGTCTCCCTCTCGTCCCTCAACGCGCATTCCGGTGGCGTCACGGCTGCCGTCAGCAAGTTCGCCTACGCCGCCTCGAAGGCAGGTGTCATCGGGCTGACGCGCGCGCTCGCCAAGGAGCTGGGGCCGTCCATTCTCGTCAATTGCGTCTGCCCTGGCCTCATCAAGACCGATCTTGTCGCCAAGGCCCTGATGGCCGAGCGCGAGCAGGAGCTCGTCTCCGGCATCGCCCTCAAGCGGCCGGGCACGCCCGAGGACGTTGCCGAGCTGATCGCATTCCTCGCGACATCCGAGCCCTGCTACATCACAGGCCAGGACATCACCATCGACGGGATGCAGTGGAACCGGTGAAGCACGTCCCGCCGTTGCCATCTCGTCAATAGCGCGCGATCCCGAGCGAAAACCCGCCGTCGGCCGCAAACAATCCACCCGTCGAGTAGGACGCGGCCCCGGATAGCAGGAACACCACGAGCTTGGCGATTTCCTCGGGCGTGCCGAGCCGCCCGAGGGGGATACGCGCCATCTTCGCGTCCATCTCGGCCCGGCTTTCGGGCGTCGTTAGGCTGCCCTTCACCGTCTCCGTCCCGATCACGCCGGGCAGGACGGCATTCACCCGGATGTCATGCGGCGCGAGCTCGACCGCCAGCACCCGCGTGAGCTGGTTGAGCGCCGCCTTGGACGCCCCATAATGAGCGATCCCCGGCCGCGCGAGCACGCTGGCGGTCGACGAGATGTTGACGATCGCGCCACCTTTTTTTCGCTCGATGAGCCGCTTCGCAAAGCCGCGCGACAGCAGGAACGGCGCCCGGAGATTGAGCGAAAGCACCCGGTCCCATTCGTCGATGCTCATCTCGAGGCTCGGCGTCACGGGATAGATCCCCGCACAATTGACCAAGCCGTCCACGTCGCCGGCACCGGCCAGCGCCCCGTCCAAGGCCGCCGCGTCGGTTAGGTCCGCCGCAATCGCATCGACGGAGACGCCGTACGCCGCCAGGTCACGTCGTGCGCCATCGAGCCCCGCGCCATCCTTGTCGATCAGAATGAGCTTGCTGCCGCTCTCCGCAACGGCGCGCGCGATGGCGAGGCCGATACCGCTCGCCCCACCCGTGATCAGGACGCGTTCCAGCCGATCCGTGGGCATCAACGACTCTCCCCTGCTCCATCCGCGAAGTGGCAGGCGGCCGAGTGGCCCTCACCGACCGGCTCCAGCTCCGGCTCACGCACCTCGCACACCGCTGCCGCAAGCGGACAGCGCGGCCGGAACCGGCAACCTGACGGCAACTGCGCCGCGTTCGGCGGCTCTCCCTCGAGCGCGAACGTATCCGTGACCCGCCGTCCCCCGATCTGCGGGATCGCCGAAAGCAGCGAGCGCGCATACGGATGGCGCGGCCGGGCAAACAGGTCTTCCGTCGCCGCCAGCTCCACGAACCGGCCGAGGTACATGACGCCGACCCGGTCGCACATCACTCTCACCACCGACAGATCATGCGAGATGAAGAGATACGTGAGCTCGAAACGCTCTTGCAGGTCACGCAGCAGCTTCAGCACCATAGCCTGCACCGACACATCGAGGCCCGACGTCGGCTCGTCGAGAATGACGAGCCGCGGCTGCAGCGTCAGGATCCGGGCCAGCCCGACGCGCCTCTGCTGCCCGCCCGAGATCTCGTGCGGATAGAGATCGAGATGCCCTCGGGGCAGCCCCACCGCTGCCAGGATCTCGCGCACGCGTTCCCCGCGCTCGGCCCGTGTCAGGTTGGTGTGGATCGCCAATGGCTCGTCCAGCGAGCGGCCGATCTTCCAGCGCGGATCGAGCGCGTTGCCCGAATCCTGATGGATGTATTGCAGGCGTTGCGTCACGCTGCCGCGCGCGCCGCCTCTGAGCTGCGAAATGTCCTCGCCCTCGAACACGATCTGTCCGGCATCCGGCTCGTGTATACCGGCGAGCGTCTTGCCGAGCGTCGACTTCCCACAGCCGGACTCGCCGACGATGCCGAGCGTCTCGCCGGGGCGCACATCGAGCGTCACGTCGTCGAGCGCCCGGATCGCCCCCGTCAACATGCCGAAGGCATTCCGGACTGGAAAATGGCGCCGCAACTGGCGCACGGCGAGAAGCGGCGCGGCGCGCGTCATCCGGGCACCTCGACGTCGCCTGGCACAGGCACCGGATCGAAACAGCGAAACCTGTGAAGCGCGCCCGATACCGGTGGCCGCGACGCCCGGCAGACGTCCTTCGCCCTCTCGCACCGCGGATGGAAGCGGCACCCCGAGGGCGGCTCGACCAGGCTCGGAATTTCGCCTGCGATCTCGTGGATCTCACGTCCCGGAGCCGGCAGGCTCTCGAGAAGGCGCACCGTATAGGGGTGCCTCGGTTGCGCGAAGAAGGTCTCGACTGGCGCGATCTCGACCTCTTGCCCCGCATACATCACCGTGATGTCGTCGCAGATCTCGTATGCGGTGCCGAGATCGTGCGTCGTGAGCAGAACCGACACGCCGTGCGTCGCCCCGAGCCCCTTGATCAGCTTCAGGATCTGCGCCTGGATCGTCACGTCGAGCGCCGTCGTCGGCTCGTCCGCGATGATGAGATCGGGCTCCGTCATCAGCGCCATGGCGATCATCAGCCGCTGCCGCTGCCCGCCCGAGAACTCCCCCGGCAGCTTGCCGAAGGCGCGTTCGGGATCGGGGATCTGCACCTCCTCCAGGCGGCGCAACGCCTCCTCCCGGTCCGCCTTCTTGCGCGCCCGCGGATAGGGCGTCATCAGCGCCCCCAATCCCTTCTCGCCGGGCGCCCGCCGGGGCGACTTCCACTTCATGAGCTCCATGATCTGGTCGCCGACCCGGAATAGCGGATTGAACGCGCCATAGGGGTCCTGCGGGATGAAACTGATCCGCCGCCCCTTGATCTCACGCTGGAAGCGGCGCCGGTCCATTCCGAGCAGATCCTCGCCATCGAAGCGGATGCCGCCGCTCTCGATGTTGGCGTTCGCAGCCAGGATGCCGAGCACGGCCCGCGCCAGAGTCGTCTTCCCGCAGCCGGACTCCCCGACCAGACCCATGATGCGGCCGCGGCCGATCGATAGGCTCACGCCGTCCAGCACGCGCGCGACACCACGCCCCGTCTCGTAGCCGAGCCGAAGCTCGTCGATCTCGAGAAGCAAGCTACCGGTCATGCGAACGCCTGAGCCGTGGATCGAGGATGTCTCTCAGACCATCACCCAGCAGATTGAACCCCATCACGACGATGAAAATGGCGAGCCCCGGGGCCGCCGCGTACCACCAGGCTTCGGGCAGGAACTCGCGCGATTCCGAAATCATCCGCCCCCACTCCGGCGCGGGCGGCGGAGCACCGAGCCCCAGAAACCCGAGAGATGCGGCCGTCAGGATGGTGAAGCCCATGCCGATCGAGGTGCGCACGATGATCGGCGATGCCACGTTCGGCAGCACATGCTGCAGCACGATCCGCCACTGCGGCACCCCCAGCGCAATCGCGGCCTCGATGAAGGTCTCCCGCTTCAGCGCCCTCACCTCCGCATAGACGAGCCGCGCGAACCAAGGCCAATACGTCACCGATAGAGCCAGGATGACGTTCTGGATCGAGGGTCCGAGCGTCTGCGCAATCGCGATCGCGAGAACGATCTGCGGCACGGCGAGAAAGATGTCCGAGACGCGCATCAGAACCTCGCCGAGCCACAGCTCGTTCCATCCCGCAAGCAGTCCGATCGGCACGCCGATCAGCAACGAGGCGCCCACGGCCACGATCGCTATCAGGAGCGTGATGCGCGCCCCATAGATGACGCGGCTGTAGATGTCCGCCCCCATGCGGTCCGTGCCGAGCAGCCATTCGCCACTCGGCGGCTTCAGGCGGTTGACGGGGTTCATGTCCCACACCGCTTCCGGGTGCGTCGAGATCACCGGCGCCAGGATCGCCGCCAGCACCACCAACAGCACGAGCGAGAGGCCGACCAACGCCGACCTGTCCCGCGCGAGTTGCCGAAGCGCTTGCAGGAAGCCGCTCATGCCCGGTCTCCCCGCGGATCGATGATGGCATGCACCACGTCGACGAGCAGGTTGGCGATCATGAAGATGCCCCCTGCGTAAACCGTGAAACCCATTACCGCGGCATAGTCCGATTGCAGGATGGCCTCGAAGGCGTAGGTCCCGATTCCCGGCCATTGGAACACGGTCTCGATCACCACGGCACCGGCTAGCAGAATGCCGAACAGCAGGCCGATCTGCGTCACTGTCGAGGTCAACGCGTTGCGCAGCACATACCGCCATGTGATCAGCGCGCGCGGAATGCCGATGGCATGTTGGTAGTCGACGAAGGGTCTCCCCAGCGTGTCGAGCACGCCCGCCCGTGTGAAACGGACCACCGTCGCGAGTGCCGGCACCGCCAGTGTGATAGCCGGCAGCGCCAGATGCCGGAGTGCGCTCCAAAGCTGATCCGTCCGCCCCGAAATCAGGGCATCTATCGTGAGAAACCCGGTGATCGGCTTTGGCGGAAAGCCGGAAATGCGTCCTTGCAGCGGCAGCCAGCCGAGATCCATGGCGAAGACGAGTTGCAGCGCGAGCGCCAGCCAGAAACTCGCCACCGCCAGGCCGCCGACGGTGACGATGCGCAAGGCATGATCGAGCAGCGAATTACGACGCGTCGCCGAGATGACACCGAGAGGGATACCCAGCAGCACGGCTATCAACATCGCAGCGAGCGTCAGCTCCATCGTCGCCGGAAGCCGCGCCAGCAGGTCCGCCGACACGGGCCGCGTCGTGAAAAGGCTGGTCCCGAGATCGCCTCGGAGCAGTTGCCCGTAATAATCGAAAAGCTGCACTGGCAGCGGACGGTCGAGGCCGAGCTTGGTTCGCAGCGCATCGATCGCTTCACGGCTTGCCGTTTCGCCTGCCAGCAGCGCTGCCGGGTCCGACGGAATGACGCGCGAAATGAAGAACACGACTGCGACGAGCCCGATCGCCGTCGGGACGAACCACAGGAGACGTCTTGCGATGATGGCGAGGATGCGCATTCCGGCTCGCATCCCCTGCTCCGGCCAGGCCGGAGCAGGGGCCTTGGGATGTTGACTGCCCTACTCGTAGTAGGCCGTACGCATCTCCTGCGCATTGCCGATCGGGCAGAACACGATGCCCTGCAGGTTCTTCGAGTAAGGCCCGAACCACTTGGTGTTGTAGATCCAGAGCCCTGGTGCGTCCTCGACGACGATGCGCACCGCCTCCTCGTAGAGCTTCGCCCGCTCCGCCTTGTCCGTAAGCTGCACGGCCTTGTTCAAGAGCTCGTCGACCTTCGGATTCTTGTAGTGGTGCGCGTTCTTGAACGTGCCGGCATTCGCCGAGTTGAACATCTCGCCGACCCAGTTGTTGGGATCGGCATAGTAGGTCGAGATCCAGTAGACCGAGATGTCGGGCGTCGTCTCGGCTTTGCGGAAACGCTCCACGATGGTCGGCCAGGGCGTTCCGATCACCTTCGATTGGATACCGACCTTCTGCAGTCCGTTCTGGAAGAGTTGCGCCGCCTGCTCGCTCTGCGCAAAGCCGGTGAGGTAGTGGATCTCGAGCGGGCGGTCGACCTTCACCTTGGCCTTCGCAAGTTCGGCCTTGGCCTTCTCGATGTCGTAGGAGTAACCCTTCACGTCCTTCGGATTGCCCCACATCGTGTTCGGCAACGGCGTCGGGTTGCGCTCGACGAGCCCGCCGAGGATGTTCTTGTTGAAGCCGTCGTAGTCGAACGCCATGTTCAGCGCCCGGCGGACATGCACGTCGTCGAGCGGCGCGCGCGTCACGTTGAACTGCATCATCATGATGCGCATCGACTCGGCGTCGAGAATTTTCGCCGTGCCGGACCCCTCGATCTTCTTGATCTGGTCCGTCTGGAGATAGCCGCCGATGCCGTTGAAATCGCCCTTGAGAAGGCCAAGCACGCGCGTGTTCGTGTCCTTCACGCCGCGGAACTCGATGTGGTCGATGAACTTCGGCCCCCAGCCCTTGAAGTGACCGGGAAAACGCTTTGCGACGAAGCCGATCGCCGGATCGAACTGATCGAGCTTGTAGGCGCCCGACCCCGCATCGTTCTTCGACAGCCAGGCGGCGCCCCAGTCGTTGTTGGCGGTGTGCTTCTTGACCAGCGCCGCATTGACCACGTGCACTTCCGGGACGACCGCGAGGAAGATCGCCGACGGCTTCTTCAGCTTGAACTCGACCGTATAATCGTCCACTGCCTTCGCGTTTCCGGCATCGATCATCGACTTGAAGAGAGAGGCGGCGCCCTTGCCCAGTGCTAGGATCCGGTCGAGCGAATAGACCACGTCCGACGCCTTCACCTCGGTGCCGTCGTGGAACTTGACGCCTTTCCGCATCTTGAACGTGTACGTCAGCCCGTCCTTCGAGACCGTGTAGCTTTCGGCCAGCCACGGCTCCAGCACCGCCGGGTTCTTCTGCCAGCGCATCAGGCCGTCGTAGATGTTGAGCCGTACCGCCACCCGGCCGACGTCGAAAGCCACATGCGGGTCGACGGTGTCGTAGTCGCTCTCGTTGGCGAAAACGAACTTCGATTCGGCCCGCGCCGACGCCCCGTCCCAAACCAGGGCCGACGCCAAGCTGGCCACCCCGATAGCCGAGACCACGGCAGCCTTCCACCAACGCCCCCGTACCCGTCGCACGTCCGCAGCCATCACCAACCTCCAAACCGTGAATCCTCGGCTCGCATGCTTGCACGCACCGCCCTGTGCCTCAAGGGGGCGTGCCCGTGAACTGAGCCTGCTGAAGCGGCAATCTGCAAAGAGGTCGGGCAAATCGTCGTCCCTTGACCCAGTTGCGTCCCGACTGCGGCTTTGCGACCCTGCCCCGTCAGCGAGAGGACGAAACCATGACCGTCGCAACACCGCCGCGAGGCGAGCAATCGGCCGCGCGCGAAACGTGCGATCCCGTCACGCTCGAGATCGTCCGTGGCGCCTTGCGCGCCATCCAGAGCGAGATGGAGGCCTTGATCGAGCGCACGGCGATGTCGCCGTTCATCCGCGAGAAGAAGGATTTCTACGCCGCACTTTTCGACGAGGCCGGCCGCCTGGTCGCCGGCTCCAACCTGCCGATCTTCGGCGATGTCGTGAGCCCCGTGGCGAAGCACTATCCCCTCTCCACGATGCAGCCTGGCGACATCTACTGGTTCAACGACTGCTACGCCTCCGAGGGCGCCGTCTCCCATTCGCCCGACCAGGTGCTCCTCGCTCCCGTGTTCGCGGATGGCAAGCTGTCCGGCTTCGCCCAGTCATGGGCGCACTTCAACGACATCGGCGGCATGCGCCCGGGCTCGCTCTCTCCGGATTGCACCGACATCTGGCAGGAAGGCATCATCGTCCCGCCCGTCCGCCTCGCTCGCGACGGCATCGTCGATGAAGCCCTGTTGCGCCTCTTCGTGCGCAACTCCCGCTTTCCCGAGATGGTCCGCGGCGACATGCGCGCCTCGATGGCGGCGATCCGCCTCGGCGAGCGCCGCATGCAGGAGCTGTTCACGCGCTTCGGCCGCGCGCGCACACGCGACGCGTTCCGCCAGTTGATCTCCGAAACCGAGCGCGAGACGAGGTCCCGCCTCCGCGAGCTCGTTCCCGATGGTTCCTACGGGTTCACCGAGCGCATCGATGGCGACGGCCACGGCAATGGCCCGATCCGCCTGCGCTACCAGATGGACGTCTCCGCACAGGGCATCGTCCTCGATGCGACCGCGAGCGACGATCAGGTGCCCGGCCCGGTCAACTTCCTCATGAGCCCGGCCGTACCCGCCATGGTGTTTGGTGCCTACCTTCTCGGCGGCGGCAAGGTCATGCTCAACGCCGGTGCCGAGCGTGCGTTCGACGACGTGAAGCTCCGCGAAGGTTCGATCCTGAAACCTCGGTTTCCCGCACCTCTCGGCATGCGCGGCATCACCATGATGCGCAACATGTCGGCCTGCCTGGGCCTGCTCAACGTCGCGACCGGCGGACGCGCCATGGCCGCCCACAGCGCCTACGTCATCTGGTACCTCCGCGGCCACGACGACAAGGGACGCCTCTTCCTCTTGTCGGACGGCCTCGCGGTCGGCTACGGCGCGCGCCCCACGGCTGACGGCAACGATGCGGTCTACCTCGTCGCGCAGGAGAACTTCCCCTCCGAGTTCCTCGAGAGCATTTTCCCGATCCGCGTTCACGCCTACACCATCAATCCCGACACCGGCGGTCCGGGCCGCTGGCGCGGCGGCTGCGGCCTCGTGCGCGAGGTCGAGGTGCTCGCCGAGCGCGCCATGGTCTCCATGCGCATCGACAGTGTCGAAAACCCCGCCTGGGGCGTGGCGGGGGGCAAGTCCGCCGGAAGCGGCCGCTGCATCGTCAATCCCGGCACGTCCGGCGAGCGCCTCCTGAAGCCCCTGAGTGACGGCAACATCGTCTATCGCGGCGACCGGATCCGCATCGAGACCGGCGGCGGCGGCGGCTTCGGCCACCCGTTCGACCGCGAGCCCGAGCGTGTCCTCGAGGATGTCGCCTGCGGCTTCGTCAGCCGCGAGAGTGCCGAGCGCGACTACGGCGTCGTCCTGTCCGGCGACGGCCTTTCGATCGATCGCGGCGCGACAGCCAAGAGGCGCGCCGACCGACCGGCCGCCGGCCTCTTCCATCAACACGAATACGTGGAGGCGATCGTTTGATGCCGGACGAGAGTTCATCCGCGGATCTGGGGGCAGGCGCCGTCATCGGCGTCGATACTGGCGGCACCTTCACCGACGTCACCCTGCTCGATGTCGAGACGGGCCGCCTGTTCACCGCCAAGACGCCCTCCACACCCGACGACCCCTCGCGCGGATTCTCGGACGGGCTCGCCGCCATACTGCAGACCGCAGGGCGAGCCGGCTCGGACGTCGTTCGCGTCTTGCACGGCACGACCGTCGCCACCAACCTGATTCTCGAAGGCAAGGGCACGCCAGCGGCGCTGCTGACGACGAAAGGCTTTCGCTACGTCCTCGAGATCGGCCGCCAGGATGTGCCGCGCCGCGCCAGCCTTTTCACATGGGTGAAACCCAAGCGCCCAGTTCCCGCCTCCCGCATCTTCGAGATCGGTGGCCGCATCGCGCCGGACGGTGGCGAGCTCGCACCGCTCGACGAGACGGCGGTCCGCGAAGCTGCCCGGGCCATCCGCGCGACGGGCGTCACCGCCGTCGCCGTCGTCTTCCTTCACAGCTACGCGAACCCGGCGCACGAGCGCCGCGCCGCGGAAATTCTCGCTGAGGAGCTTCCCGAAACGGTCGTGTCGATCTCGAGCGATGTCCTCGCCGTCTTCCGCGAGTACGAGCGCAGCATGACGACGATCCTGAACGTCAGCGTGATGCCCGTCGTCTCGACATACGTTTCACGGCTGCGCCAGCGCATAGAGGACCGCGCTATCGCAGCCCCCTTGCTACTCATGAAATCGTCGGGCGGCGTCACCGGCGCAGACTCTGTTCGCCGCGCCCCTGTCGAGACTGCGCTCTCCGGTCCTGCCGCCGGCGCCGTCGGCGCGGCCCATGCCGGTGAATCCGCCGGCATCCACGACCTCATCGCCATCGACATCGGCGGCACCTCGGCCGACGTCTCGCTCATCCGCGATGGCGAGCCGGGGCTCACCACGAACGGCCGCATCGGCGACTGGCCCATCGGCCTTCCCATGGTCGACATCGTCACCATCGGAGCCGGCGGCGGCTCGATCGCGCGTATCAGCCCGAGTGGCGGCATCGAGGTCGGCCCCAGAAGCGCCGGTGCCGTGCCGGGCCCCGTGTGCTACCGCCGCGGCGGCACGGAGCCCACCGTCACTGACGCCCATCTCGTGCTCGGCCATCTGCCGCAGGCGCTGCTTGGCGGCACATTCGCTCTTGATGCCGAAGCCGCCCGCCGAGCCATCGCCGAGACCATCGCCAGGCCACTCGGTCTCACCGTCGAGGATGCGGCGCGCGGCATCCTCGCCATCGTCGACAATCACATGGTCGGCGCCATTCGCATCGTCTCTGTCGAGCGCGGCCACGACCCGCGCGGACTGGCGCTGCTGCCATTTGGCGGTGCTGGTCCCTTGCACGGCGGCCCGTTGGCGCGCCTTCTCGGAATGCCGCGCATTCTCGTTCCGCCCGCACCCGGCGTCCTCTCGGCACTCGGCCTGCTCGTCTCCAGCCTGAAGGCCGCTTTCTCGCGCACGTCCCTGGAGCGCGCCGGCGAAATCGACCCGGAGCGCATCGAGCGCGTCTTCACCGAGCTCGAGCAGCAGGCCCGCGCCTGGCTCGATGAGGAGGCCGTCCCGCCCCCGGCGCGTCGCCTCTCCCGTTGGGCGAGCGTGCGCTACGAGAACCAGGGCTTCGAGCTAGACGTTCCGTGGCAGGGCGTAGAAGCGACCATCGCCGCGTTCCACAGGCTCCACGAGCAACGCTACACCTTTGCCCAGGAGGACACGCCCGTCGAGATCGTCACGCTACGCATCGACGCACGCGGCACGTTTCCGGCGCCCGCCTTGCCAACCCTCCCACCGGCCGCCCCCCTGTCGGACGCCGTCTGCGGCCGCCAGCCGATCCACCTCGCCGACGGCACCCGCGAATGCCCCCTCTACGATCGAGCACGGCTGGGGCATGGCGCCACGCTCGAAGGCCCGGCCATCCTCATGCAGCTCGACGCGACCACGCTCGTCCTCCCCGGACAACGCGCCGAGGTCGACGAGGTCGGCAATCTTCTCATCACAGAGCTCTAGTGTGGCGCGCGTCGTCTTGCGGGTTTTCCTTACGGTTCCGACATTTGCTCCCGGTCGCACCACGGTCGCCGGCAGACGTCGCAACCCCAGCCCCGGAACCGGCCGTCGTCAGGCCCGCCCGAGCCCCAGCAGCTCCACATTGCCGCCTGTCGCCGTCACGTCCGTCGACCGCACCCGCTCCGTCGCGAAGCGCACGAGATAGTTCGGCCCACCCGCTTTCGGCCCCGTTCCCGACAGGCCTTCGCCGCCGAACGGCTGCGCGCCCACGACCGCCCCGATCTGATTGCGATTGACGTAGAGATTGCCCACCCTCGCGTTCTGCGCGACATACTCGGCCACCCCGGCGATCCGCGAGTGCAGCCCGAGGGTGAGCCCGTAGCCGGTCGCGTTGATCGCCGCGATCACCTTGTCGAGGTGCCCGCTCTCGTACCGCACGACATGCAGGATCGGGCCGAACACCTCACGCTCGAGGAGATCGAGGCTGGCGATCTCATAGACGGCAGGCCCGACGTAGGTGCCCGAGCGACAGCGCTCCGGCACGGCCAGCTCCACCAGCGCCCGAGCCCCGGAACGCATGCGCGATTTATGCTCTTCCAGACTGTGCCGCGCATCCTCGTCGATCACCGGCCCGATGTCGGTCGCATAGTCGAGCGGATCACCGAGCGCCAGCTCCGCCACGGCCCCCGCAAGCATTTCGGTCGTGTGCGCCGCGATGTCCTCGTGGAGAAACAGAACGCGCGCCGCAGAGCAACGCTGCCCGGCGCTGTCGAAAGCCGAGCGGACGGCATCGCGCACCACCTGCTCGGCGAGCGCGCTCGAATCCGCGATCATCGCATTGATGCCACCCGTCTCCGCAATGAAGGGAACGATCTCGCCCCGCCGCTTCGCCAGCGCCTCTTGAATGCGCCAGCTCGTCTCGTTCGAGCCGGTGAACGCGATGCCCTTGATCCGCTTGTCGCTTGTCAGCAGTGCACCGACCTTCCCGTCGCCCGGCAAAAGGTGCAGAACGCCCGGCGGCACGCCGGCGCGATGAAGCGCCTCGACCGCCAGGAAGGCGGTAATTGGCGTCTGCTCGGCAGGCTTCGCGAGCACCGCGTTGCCGGCCGCGAGCGCTGCCGCAACCTGCCCGGTGAAGATCGCGATGGGGAAATTCCACGGCGAGATGCACGCGATCGGCCCCCGCGCCCTGAGCGACAGCACGTTGCGCTCGCCCGTCGGCCCCGGAAGCCGCGACCCGCCGTCGAAGAGACGGCGCGCTTCCGAGGCGTAGTAGTAGAGGAAATCGACTGCTTCGCGAATGTCGCCGTGAGCCGTCTCGAGCGTCTTGCCCGCTTCCCGTACGATTGCCCCCATGAGCCGAGGCCGATCCGCTTCGAGAAGCCTTCCGGCCTTCTCGAGAATATCGGCGCGCTCCCCGCCCCCGAGCCGATCCCAGGCATCGAGCGATCGTTCCGCCGCGACGATCGCGCCCTCCACATCGTTGGCGCTGGCGTCCTTCACCGTGCCGATCGCAACGCGTCGGTCGTGCGGCGAGAACACCGTTCGCTCACCGGCCCCTTCCGTCACGGCGTGGCCATCCACCACCGGTCCGGCCCGCAACGCGCGGGCCAGTTCGGCTTCGATCGCGGCAACCAACGGTTCGCGTACCGATGGCTCTGTCAGCGCAAGCCCGACACTGTTCGCGCGCACAGGCCGGAAGATCTCGGAAGGCTCCGCCATCTCGGCCAGGGCTTCCCCCTCGGCGATACGCGAGCGCACCATCTCCACCGGGTCCGCTACGATCTCTGCAACGGGCGCCCGATCGTCCGCCAGCCGGTGCACGAAGCTCGTATTCGCACCGTTTTCGAGCAACCGCCTGACGAGGTAGGCGAGCAGATCCTCGTGCCCGCCGACAGGCGCATAAACGCGAACCGGCGGCCGCCCGAGCTCCCCCTCGGCCGCCACGGCGCCATAGAGGGCCTCCCCCATGCCGTGCAGCCGCTGGAACTCGAACGGCCTTCCGCCAGCGATGAGAGAGACCGCGGCGACCGTGTGCGCATTATGCGTCGCCAGCTGCGGATAGAACGCCTCCGGCGCCGCGAACAGCGCGCGCGCGGCGGCGAGATAGGAGACGTCCGTGTGGGCCTTCGCCGTGAACACAGGATAGCTCGCGAGCCCGCGCTCCTGCGCCCATTTGATCTCGCTATCCCAGTAGGCCCCTTTCACCAGCCGTACGGGGATCGTCTTTCCCGCCCGCTCCGCAAGATCTTTCAGCCACGCCAGCACGGGAAGCGCTCGCCGGCCATAGGCCTGGACGGCGAGCCCGAGCCCCGGCCAGCCGGAGAGCGATGGATCGAGCAAGGCCCGCCCGAACACTTGCAGTGTGAGATCGAGCCGGTCCTGCTCCTCGGCGTCCACCGTCACCGAAAGTCCGTTTCGCCGCGCCAGCCGCGCCAGCTCTACGAGCCGCGGCACCAGCTCGGTCGCAACCCGCGCCATCTTCCCGGGCTCGAACCTCGGATGGATGGCGGAGAGCTTCACCGAGATGCCGCCGCGCCCCATCAGGGTCTCGATTGTCTCGTCCGTCGTCGCGCCGCCGGCCCGGCCCACGGCCTCGATCGCCCGCGCATAGCGCTCGAAGTAGCGCTCCGCGTCGCGCGCCGTCCGGGCACCTTCCCCGAGCATGTCGTAGGAAAACCGCGTCCCCTCGGCCTCGAGCGGCGCCGCGCGTCCGAGCGCCTCCTCGATGGTCCGCCCGAGGACGAACTGGTCCCCCATGATCCGCATTGCCTGTCGCACGGCCTGCCGGATCACCGGCTCGCCGGCACGCGACACCGCACGCTTCACGAGCCCTAGCGGACCTGCCTCGACGGATTTCCCGAGCCTGACGATGTTGCCCGTCAGCATCAGCCCCCACGTCGAAGCGTTCACCAGAAGATTGTCGGAGCGGCCGAGATGCCGGTCCCAGTCACCCGAGCCGATCTTCTCCGCGATGAGCTGATCCGCCGTATCGGAGTCCGGGATCCGCAGCAACGCCTCCGCGAGGCACATCAGGATCACGCCCTCCTCGCTGCTCAGCCCATACTCTTGCAGAAAGGCATCGATGCCCCCGTGCCGGCCGCGCGCCCGTCGCACCGCCTCGACGAGACGGGCTGCAATAGCGCTCGCGCGCGAGCGCTCCTCGGACGGCAACGCCGCCGCATCGACAAGCGATGTCACCAGGGGCAGCTCGGGAATGAGATAGGCCCGCGCCACAGCATCGGCGCGAGGCAGGCCCTCCGTTTCGACGGCAAACGGCGCCTCGTCGCCGCCTCGGTCCAATGGAGGCGTATCGTCTCCGCCTTGGGTCACGTCCTAGACCTCCCGAAAGGGCTCGCGTCGCTCGACAGCGATCTGTTCCGACTTCCGTAACGCCTTACTCAACAGGTGTTTTTCCGAGCCGCTGCCCGGCACCAGGAGGGCCGCGACCCTGGCGCGACACCCCGTCCAACTTGATCTCCGCCTCTCGATCGGGTCTTCTCCGCGCCGAACGAGACCAGGGGGACGTCACATGCTTCCACTCTTTGCTCACATCCTGCGAAAAGCCTACGAAGGTGCCCGCATCATGATCCCGACATTCGGCATCGCGGGCCTGCTCGTCATGTCCCGCACGCCGGACCTCTGGGCCATGACCGACACCAACGGCAATACGAACTGGCTCCCCTTCATCGTGATCGGCTGCCTGTCTCTGACGCTCGTTGCCCTGCTGCGCACGCGTTGAACAAGCGCAGCCCCGGATCGGCTTTTCATGCCTAGATGTGAAGCGGCAGCCCGAGCCCCCTGAGACACGCCTCCTGGAACGCCTCGCTACGTGTCGGATGCGCATGGACCGTCGCCGCGATGTCCTCGAGTCTCGCGCCCATCTCGAGGGCGAGCGTGAAGGCCGCGGACAACTCGGAGACGCCCTCGCCAACGGCTTGCACGCCGAGCAGCAATCCATCTCCCGCTTCCGCCACCACGCGGACGAAGCCATCCTCCCGCTCGGTCGTCAAAGCACGGCCGTTGGCCCTGAACGGAAAATCCGCCACCGTCACCTCGATACCTCTCGCTTTCGCATCGTCGGGCGAGATTCCCACGCTGACGATCTCGGGGTCCGTGAAGCAGATCGCCGGAATGGCAACCTTGTCCCATTCGCGCGATCGGCCCGCGAGAAGCTCCGCCACCATCTCGCCCTGTGCGATTGCTCTGTGCGCGAGCATCGGCTCTCCCGTGATGTCCCCCACGGCGTAGACCCCGCGCATCGACGTCCGGCATCGCTCGTCGATCCTGATGAAGTCGCCGAGCATGGTGAGGTGGAGATCGGCAAGTCCCGCGGTCCGCATCCGGGGCCGGCGACCGACGGCAACCAGCACCTTGTCCGCAGCGATCTCCTGCCGGCCGTCACGGCTCTCGACGCCGAGCGCTGAACCTGACCATCCAACGGCCGTCGCCGATGTCATCACCTTGACCCCGAGCGCTTCGAGGCGGTGCATCACCGGCCCCGTCAACGCGTGATCCCACTGGGGCAGGATCCGGCTCGCGGCTTCGAGCACGGTCACCGTCGAGCCGAGCTTGGCGAAGGCCGTCCCGATCTCGAGCCCGATATACCCGCCGCCGACCACCACCATGCGCTTCGGAATCTCGGTCAGCGCCAGCGCTTCGGTCGATGAGATGATGTCTCCACCGAACGGCAGCGCAGGCAGCGCAGCCGCCTCCGAGCCCGTTGCGATGACGATGTTTTCGGCTCGCACACGCTGTTCCCCCTCGGCCGTACGCACCACCACCGTCTTGCCGTCCCGGAACCGTGCCTCGCCCTTCAGCGCCCTGACGCCGGCCTTCTTGAGCAGCCCCGTCACGCCGCGGCTCAGTCGGTCGACGACCGAGCCGACCCAGGCGCTCGTCCGGGCGAAATCGATCCGAGGCTCCGACAGGGAAATCCCGATCGGCGCCGATCCTGCGAATGTCCCGAGACGCGCGAACTCGTTGGCGGCGTGTATCAGCGCCTTCGACGGTATGCATCCCACGTTGAGGCACGTGCCTCCGTCGCGATCGGCTTCGACGATGATCGTGTCGAGACCGAGCTGCCCGGCCCGGATGGCACAGGCGTAGCCCCCCGGTCCCGCACCGATGACCAGCAGTTTGCAGGCAAGGTCAGGCATTGGGCCAGCCTCCGACGAACAGCATCGCTGGCTTCTCGAGAAGCGTCTTCAGTTTCTGCACGAACACGGCCGCATCGTAGCCGTCGATGACCCTGTGATCGAAGCTGCACGAGAGGTTCATCATCTTCCGCGGCACGAACTGCTGGCCGTCCCACCAAGGCCGGACGGACATCTTGTTGACCCCGACGATAGCCACTTCGGGATGGTTGATGATCGGGGTCGACATGATGCCGCCCAGCGGCCCGAGCGACGTGATGGTGATCGTCGAGCCGGTCAGCTCGCTACGCTCCGCCGTCGCCGTGCGCGCCGCCCCGGCGAGGCGCGCAAGCTCGCTCGCGTTGTCCCAGATCGCATTGGCCTCCGCGTGCCGGATCACAGGAACCATCAGTCCACTCTCGGTTTGCGTTGCGATCCCGACGTGCACGGCGCCGAACTGCCGGATGATGCCCGCCTCGTCGTCGAAGTGCGCATTGAACTGCGGCTGCTCGCGCACGGCCGCAACGATCGCCATGATGAGGAATGGCAAGACGGTCAGCTTTGGCCTAGCACTCCCCGACGCAGCGTTGAGTTCCTCCCGGAGCCCTTCGAGGCTCGTCATGTCGATCTCTTCGACGATCGTGATGTGAGGAATGCGCGCGTTGGCCAGTGCCATACGCTCGGCGATGCGACGTCTGAGCCCGATGACCTTGACCTCCTTGACGGCGGTGCTCCGGCCACGGCCGCCGTTCCGCGCCCGGCCGCCGGCGAGATGTGCATCGATGTCCTCGTGCGTGATCCGGCCGTGCGGTCCGGTACCCTTCATCGAGGCCAGATCGATGCCGGCCTCTCTTGCGCGCCGCCGCACGGAGGGCGCCGCGGTCGGCTTGCCGTTGAAGGGCCGTGGCGCGACGTGCTCGCTGTCGTGGGCTCCCCCCGTGTGCAATGCCTGCGGCCGCGGGCCCTCGTCGTGATCGCTGTTCCTCGCCGTCGCGGCCGCGGCCACCGCGTTGTTTGCCGGCGCCCGTCGTGCCGTGTCGGACCGGGCCTTGTCGGGAGCGTTCTTCTCCGCGCCCGCCCTCACATTGCCTTCGCCGGCCACCTCCAGCCGAATGAGCTCGGCGCCGACGGCGAGCGTATCGCCCACCTCGCCGCCGAGCCACACCACCTCCCCGCTGACGGACGACGGTATCTCCACGGTTGCCTTGTCGGTCATCACCGCCGCGATGACGTCGTCCTTCTTGACGAGATCGCCGACGCCGACGTGCCACTCGACCAGCTCGGCCTCCGCGACGCCTTCCCCGACGTCCGGCACCTTGATCGCATAAAGCCCCATCTCACGCCTCCACGGCTCAGGCCTCCATGACGCGGCGCAGCGCCTGCCCGAGGCGCGCCGGTCCGGGGAAGTAGTCCCACTCCTGCGCATGCGGATAGGGCGTATCCCACCCGGTCACGCGCTCGATTGGGGCCTCGAGGTGATAAAAGCATTCTTCCTGCACCATCGCGGAAAGCTCCGCCCCGAAGCCGGACGTGCGCGTCGCCTCGTGCACGATCACGCAGCGCCCTGTCTTGCGCACCGAGTCGGCGATCGTCTCGAGATCGACCGGCACCAGCGTCCGCAGATCGATGATCTCGCCCGCAACGCCCGTCTCCTCGACGGCTGCCTCCGCCACGTGCACCATCGTCCCGTAGGCGAGCACCGTCACGTCGCTCCCTTCGCGACGCACCACCGCCTTGCCGAGCGGCACCGTGTAGTGTTCGTCCGGCACCTCGCCGAGATCGTGCGATTTCCACGAGACGACCGGTCGCTCGTGGTGGCCGTCGAATGGACCATTGTAGAGCCGCTTCGGCTCCAGGAAGATCACGGGATCCGGACATTCGATGGCCGCGATCAACAGCCCCTTGGCGTCGTACGGGTTCGACGGCACGACCGTCTTCAAGCCCGAGACGTGCGTGAACAGTGCCTCCGGACTTTGGCTGTGCGTCTGCCCGCCGAAGATGCCTCCGCCCGTCGGCATCCGGATCACGATCGGGCACGTGAAGTCGCCTGCCGATCGGTGCCGGATCCGGGCCGCCTCCGACACGATCTGGTCGTAGGCCGGATACATGTAGTCCGCGAACTGGATCTCGATGCACGGCTTCAGCCCGTAGGCAGCCATGCCGATGGCCGTTCCCACGATGCCGGACTCGCTGATCGGCGTGTCGAAGCACCGCTGCCGGCCGTACTTCTTCTGAAGTCCCGCGGTGCACCGGAACACACCGCCGAAATACCCCACGTCCTCGCCGAACACGACGACGCGCTCGTCACGCTCCATCGCCTTGTCGTGCGCGCTGCGGATTGCCTCGACCATCGTCATCCGTGGCATGGCTCAATACCCCGCCTCTTGCCGTTGCCGGATCAGATGCGGAGGCATCTCCGCATAGACGTCCTCGAACATGTCGCGCGGCGACGGCGCATTGCCGGAGCTCAGCGTTCCGATCGCCTCTGCCTCGTTCTGCGCCCGAACCACCTCGTCGAGCACTTCCGCCTCGGCCTGCTTGTGCCGGTCCTCAGACCAGACGCCCTTCCGGATCAGATGCGCCTTGAGCCTCAGGATCGGGTCGCCGAGCGGCCATGCGTCACCCTCCTGCTTCGGCCGATACGCGGATGGATCGTCGGACGTCGAATGACTGCCGCCGCGGTAGGTCACATACTCGATCAGTGTCGGGCCGAGGTTCCGCCTCGCCCGCTCCGCCGCCCACTTCGCAACCGCATGCACCGCCAGATAGTCGTTGCCGTCGACACGCAACGACGGGATGCCGAAACCATGCCCGCGCGCCGCAAAGGTGCCCGAGCCCCCGCGGGCAATACCCTGGAAGGTCGAGATGGCCCACTGGTTGTTGACGATGTTGAGGATCACTGGCGCCTTGTAGGTTGACGCGAAAACCAGCGCCGCGTGGAAATCGTTCTCCGCCGTCGAGCCGTCGCCGATCCATCCCGCCGCGATCCGCGTGTCGCCGGAGATCGCTGATGCCATTGCCCACCCGACGGCCTGCACGAACTGCGTTCCGAGATTTCCTGAGATCGAGAAGAACCCGTGCGCCTTCGAGGAGAACAGGATCGGCATCTGCCGTCCGCGCAACGGATCCGCATCGTTGGAGAAGATCTGGTTCATCATGTCGACCAGCGGATAGCCGTCGGCAATGAGCAACCCGGATTGCCGATAAGTCGGAAAGTTCATGTCGCCGGGCGAAAGCGCCCGCCGGAATGCCGTCGCAATCGCTTCCTCGCCGAGCGCCTGCATGTAGAACGAGGTCTTTCCCTGGCGCTGTGCCGTGAGCATTCGCGCATCGAATGTGCGCTGAAGCATCATGTGCCGGAGGCCCTCCTTCAGCTCCTCGTCGCTGAGCAGTCCGGCCCACGGCCCGACGGCCTCGCCATCCCGGTTCAGGATGCGGATGATGGTGAAGGCGAGGTCGCGCATGTTTTCCGGCGCCTCGGTCACATCTGGCCGACGCACGGTGCCGGCACGCGGTATCGTGACCTGGGAGAAATCCGGCACGTCGCCGGGACGCCACTCGGGCTCGGGAACGAAAAGTGTCAGCGGCGAAGGAGTGTCCATGAGTGCTCCTTTCCATCGAACCGATCAGAAGTGTGCCTCATCTCGGCACCAGGCGCACCCGATGCGGGAGGACGAGCATTGCGCCGGGTGCGCGAACGAGATGGGATTGGGCCGCAACGACGAGAACCGCAGCACAACTGCTGGATTTCGGGCAACCGACACTGCGCGCGCGGCCGCGCGGATGCCATACATTCGGCCAGAACCTCGACAGCAGAACACTGTCGTTTTTTCCGGAGGAGTGATGACCGACACACCATCCAAGCCTTTCGTTCGAGACCTGGGCCGCATCCGCGAGCTTGCAGCCGACATAAGGACCCGTCGCCTCACCCCCGCGGCACTGCTGGAGCGTTGTCTCGACCGCATCGAAGCCGTCGACGCCGAAATCCAGGCGTGGCGACAGGTCGACATCGCGCGCGCCAAAGCCGAAGCCCAGACCCTCTCGCGCGAAGCCCAAGACGGACGTTTCCGCGGCCCTCTCCATGGCATTCCGCTGGGAGTGAAGGACGTGATTGATGTGGGTGGTCTGAACACCCGTTGCAACAGCCGCTCCCGCGCCGACGCTCCGGCGGCCACCGCCGACGCGGAAATCGTTCTCCAGCTGAGGCGCCAAGGCATGCTCGTCCTCGGCAAGCTGCACACGACCGAGTTCGCTTTCTTCGACCCTTCGCCCGCAAGGAACCCCCACAATCCCGGACATACGCCCGGCGGCTCGTCCTCGGGCTCCGGCGCCGCCGTCGCGGCCGGCATGGTGCCTGCTGCCCTCGGCACGCAGACGGTCGCTTCTGTGAACCGCCCCGCAGCCTACTGCGGCATCGCCGCATTCAAGCCGTCGACGCGCTCGACCACGATGTATGGAGTGGCACCGCTGGCCCCGTCCTACGACACGGTGGGATTTTACGGCTACACTGTCGATGATGCTGTTTTCCTCTACGAGGCCTCTGCCCCGCCCTTCTTCCCGGGCCCGCCCTCTCCCATCGACGGTGGTCCCGAGCGCTTCCGCATCGTCCTTCCGATCGATCCGCATCTCGATGCGGCCACCGACGAGGCTCGCGGGGTCTGGCAATCTGCAGCGGATGCGCTCTCAAAATCCGGTTTCGACGTGGCGTCCCGCCGGTCGAGCGTCTCTTTCGAGGAGATCTTCGCTCTCCAGCGCTCGACCATGCTCTACGAGATGTCCCGGATTTACGCACCCGTACGCGATCTCGAGCCCGGATTGATCGGCGCCAGGTTTCTTGCTGCCGTGGAGGACGGATCGGCCATAGCAACGCCGCGATACGTCGCCGAGCGCAGCCGCCTCGACGACTTGAGGGCCTCTCTGCTCGCCGCCAATGCAGACGCTGACGCGTTTCTCTGGCCAGCCGCTCCGGACACCGCTCCGAAAGGACTGGATTGGACCGGTGATCCTCGATTCATCTCGCCATGGACGCTGATCGGCGGACCCGTCGTCACCGTGCCTGTCGCCTGTGCAGCGAACGGTTTGCCCCTCGCCTGTATCCTTGCCGGGCATCCGGGCAGTGATCGAAAGCAGTGCACCCTGGCCCGCAGGGTCGCTGACGTCATCGAGCGCCGGATCTAGTCTGCAATCACTGCCACTGACATGCAGGATTTGCGGCAGTTACCAGAACACTCGCGCGCGCAAGGCATTAGGGTCGCGTGGCCGAGAGCGGCGGCAGCCGAATGCGGCTGTTGCTGGTGCCGTTGGGCAACTGTGTTCTGGCAGCAACGACTCCACGAAAGTGGTGCCTCCTTATTCCTCATCGGACAGGTGTCATCGCACCTCGGCCGTGCTAGCAAGGCAGGCCGAGAAACCCTGCGATTCCCGCCAGTTCATGCCGACGACCGAACTCAGTCCAATGACCCGTCACGCTCCCGGCGCCTTCGCGCACCTCGGGGCCGAATGTGGCGTGCCCGGGACGAGACCGGAGACCGGCCACTTTGCAACAGCCTTTTCGGCTGTATGCCGGACGGGCGGCGGCCGTGATTGGAGCCGCGCACCGCAGCCGGACCGCGCAGGAGACTCGCAGTCCGGATTCATTGCCGATACCATCCGGACACACCTCGACCGTCGAGGCATCACGCTCTGCAAAGGTCAATACGGTGATGTCAACCTCAGCCGAACCCATCGCGAGCCCTCCGGGACTCCAGCGGTCCCCTGTGACCCGGCACGAGCGGCCGCCGGTTTGTCGCATGTCCGCCTCGATGCGCCGGCGCAGACCATCCGCCCGCCCGATGCGCGCATCTCCGTCAGCACGCTAAACGAGGAGCGCAGGTCTCGCATGCGGCCATCGATGCAACGGACAGCCGCAGGCAAGCAGGGCGACGAGCCGACTCTTGGTTCCGGGGCAAGCCGCCACGCTCGTGACTTGGCCGCTGGCCAGGACCGAACCGGTCGATGGCCCCGGTGGTGCACGCGCTCGCCCGACCGGTCACTTCAGGCACGGGTCCTGCCATGAGAACCCGTTGGCAGTACGACGGACGCGGAATGACGCTCGCCAACGTCTTGACGGCGTTCCGGCTTTTTGCGGCACCGATAATGGTGTCGCTCGCCATCGCCGGCGAGCAGAACATGTTCCTATGGATTCTGACGGTCTCGTTCGTCAGCGATGCGGCCGATGGCGCCGTCGCACGACTGTCGGGTGGACCGACGCCATTCGGCGCCTGGTTTGACTCGATCGCCGACGCTGTGGCCTACACCGCCATCGCCGTCTCCGTCTTCGTCTTGTGGCCTGATCTCGTCCGCGAGGAGCTTCCGACTGTCGTCGTGCTTCTCGTCAGCCTCGTCCTTCCCGCCGTCGTCGGCTTCTGGAAATACGGTCAGCTCACGAGCTACCACACGCGCCTCGTCAAGATGGCAGCCGGGGCCGTTGCAATCGGGCTGATGCTGCTCTTGTGCGGGATTTCGCCCTGGCCATTCCGGATTGCAGCCATCCTGGCGGCACTCTCGGCCGTGGAGGCCGTGGGCATCACGCTTCTCCTCCGCGAACCGAAGACCGACATCCGCGGAATATTCGCCGCCTGGCGCAACACGTCGTCGGCCCCGGAGTAACGCGCCAGAGACCCTCGACGCGCACCGCTAGTCTTTTCCGCTACACGACGCCATTTTCAGTCAGCGCACAAAGCTCGCCCAGGGACACCCCGAGCTCACCGCACAGGATCTCGCGATTGTGCTCGCCTACGAGCGGGGCACGCCGCGAGATGCGCCATGGCGAGCCGTTGTAGATCGCAGCCTCGCCCGGATAGATGAAGCTGCGGCCGATCTCCGGATGCCACACCTCCTTCCAGAAGCCGCGGTCCTGGAGATGCTGGTCCTCGAGCAGATCTTCCGGCGCCCGCACCGTGGCCCACGTGAAGCCGCGCTCCTGCGCCGCGTGATAAACGTCTTCCGCGGGCAGGCCGGCAATGAAGCTCGCAACCAGACCGTCGATGATGTGCGGCGTCATCTCTGCGATCGCCTTGGGATCCTGATACTTCGGATCGCGGAGATCGTGCGCAAACCCGAAAACGTCGAACAGCTCGGCGAGCTCGAGCACGTATTTTGGGTTGAGCCGCCCCCCGACCAGCGCCGTCACGTACTTTCCGTCTTTCGCCAGAAACTGCGTCCTCGGCGTCGGACCCGCCGCATGGTGACGGCCCGTTTGCCGGATCAGCACCTCGCCGCGATAGACGTAGTTGGCGATCGCGGACTCCGTCGTCAGCGCGCACGCTTCGTGGATCGAGCAGTCGACATGCTGCCCGCGACCGCTCACCGTCCGGCTCACCAGCGCTGCCAGGATGCCCATGTACGCAAAGTGCCCGCCCATATGCCAGGCATTGCCGCCGCCCGGCGCGATCGGGGGCGCGCCCGGCACATCCTCCTCGTCATAGCCGCACGACGCCATCTCACCGCCGGCCGCCATATGCAGGAGATCGCTCGAACGATAGTCGCGCCACGGCCCAGTTTGCCCGAACGGCGTCAGCGAGCAGAGGACGAGGCCGGGATTCTTGTAGCTCAGCGCTTCATAATCGAGGCCGAGGCTGGCCAGATAGCCCGGCTCCCGCGTTTCCAGGATGACATCCGCAACCGCTGCGAGACGCCCGAACATCGCCCTGCCGTCGGCCGTCTCGAGATCGAGCGTGATGCCGCGCTTCGACGTGTTGTAATACCAAAACGAAAGGCTCCTGTTCGGGTCGGGAATGTCCTCGTAGAACGGCCCCACGCGCCGCGCCGCCTCGCCGCCCGGCGGCTCGATCTTGACGACGTCAGCGCCCAGATCGCCCATCAGCTTGCCGCAGAACTGGCCCTTCTCGTCTGCAAGCTCCAGCACCCTGAGTCCCGCGAGAGGCCCTTCCACCTGATCGACAGCGCTCATCTGAGCATCTCCTCGTGATAGGCCAAGCGCTGGCGCTTCGTGGGCCAGAACGTGCCGTCATCGAACCCCGCGCGCAGGTCCTCGTGGCTGAAGCCCAGCAGTCCCTCCACGACCTCGCGCGTGTGCTCGCCGATCAGGGGGCTCGCCGCGTGATTGAAAACAGGTGTCTCGGAGAGCCTGAACGGTGCGTTCTGCACCTTGTGGCGCCCGAGCGCGGCGTGATCGAGCTCTTGGTACATGCCGCGGTGCGCCAGTTGCGGATCATGCTCCACCCGATCCTCCGCGCTCTGCACCGGAAGCGCTCGCACACCGGCCGTCTGGCAACGCTCCGTCACCTCGTACTTGCCGAGCGTCGTGGTCCATGCCTCGATCAGCTCGTCCAACGCGTCCTGGTGCTCGAGCCGCGCCGCGACCGTCCCGAACCGCGCATCGTCTCTGAGCTCCGGCCGCCCCATGACCTCTACGAGCTTCTGCCACTCGTCGTCGTTTGCGCACACGATCACGCACCAGTCGTTGTAGCCACCCGGCGCGGTTCGATAGGCGTTGTGCGGGGCGACGGTCGGTCCCCGGTAATTGTTGACCATCGGCGTCCCCGGCCAATGCGCTCGATTCCCCGGCGGAAAGCCTGCACGCTTCGAACCGCGGCCATTCACCGTGAGATCCAGTAGGGCCGGCCCGTTGAGCGGCACTGCCGAAACCATCTGCGACTGGTCGATATGCTGGCCCTTGCCGGTCCTGTTCCGGTGGTAGAGGCCGGTGAGCGCACACATCGCGCCATACATGCCGCCCGTATCGTCCATGTACGACCAGCCCCAGCCGGCAGGCGGCTTGCCGGGCAGGCCCGAGAGAAACGTCAGTCCGGACGCCGCCTGGGCGACGGGGCCGAACGTCGTATAGTGATGGTTCCGCCCCGTATGCCCGTAACCCGACATCGAAACGTAGACGATATCCGGCTTGATCTTGACCAGCTCGTCGTAGCCGAGCCCCCATTTCTGCAACACGCGCGAGGAGAAGTTCTCGATCACGATGTCCGACACTGCGATCAGCCGCTTGGCGATCGCCAGCCCCTTCTCGCTCCGCACGTTGAGCGTCAGGCTCTTCTTGTTGACATTGGTATCGTTGAAGTTGCCGGACGTATTGAGATTGACCTCCATGCGATGCGGGGTGGTGGAGCTTGGCAGCCGCCCCCGCTCGTTTTCCGGCCACTCGATCTTGATGATCTCCGCCCCGAGGGCGCCGAGCCAGCGTGTCGCCCAAGGCCCGGCGCGCACCCAGCTGAAATCGACAACGCGAATGCCGTCGAGGGCCCGCGGACGAGACATGTGTCGTTCTCCTCATCATCGATCGGCCCGTCGTCGCACGCCCGCGCGCCTTTGGCCGTCACGCCCAAGCCTTGCCCATTCGATCCGCCGCCGTCTAGCCTGTGTGCAACGAGACGCGCGACAAGGGTCCGGATTGGGAGTGAAACGATGCGATTGGCCGGCAAGGTAGCGATTATTTCAGGTGCCGCATCCGGCATGGGCGCCGCGACCGCGCGCCTGTTCGCCCGCGAAGGGGCAAAGGTCGTCATTGCTGATCTGATGCAGCAGCAGGGAAGCGAGGTCGCCGCCTCGATTGGACCCGCTGCACGTTTCGAGCGTCTCGACGTGACCGACGAGGAGAGCTGGGCCGCTGTCGTCGCGGCAACACTCGAGCACTTCGGCCGCCTCGACATCCTCGTCAACAACGCAGGTATTTCCGGTAGCGCCGAGCAGGATCTCTTCAGCACCGAAGCCTGGCATCGGATCATGGCCGTGAACGCCACGGGTGTCTTTTACGGCACCAAGCACGCCGTGCCCGCCATGGCGGCGAGCGGCGGCGGCTCGATCGTAAACCTGTCGTCGATCGCAGGCCTCATCGGCAGTGACGGCATCCACATGGCCTACAACGCCTCCAAGGGCGCCGTCCGCCTGATGACCAAGTCCACCGCCGTCCAGCACGCGAAAGACAATATCCGCTGCAACTCCGTGCACCCGGGCGTGATGCCCCCCATGCTCACGTCCGGCCGCACCGCCGACCCCGAGGTTCGCGCCAGGCGCATGAACGTCATCCCGATGCGCCGCCCCGGCGAGGCTGATGAGGTCGCGAATGCGATCCTCTTCCTCGCCTCCGACGAAGCATCCTACATCACCGGCACGGAGATCGTCGTCGACGGCGGCGCCGTGGCGATCTGAGAGCCGCCCACTTGCGCGTCAGGCGAGCCGCCAAGTCCGAGCCCGCTCAGTCGGATCGCCCGTAGGCGCGCACCAGGAAGTCGCCTGAGAACTTCCCCGTGCGGCGATCCTCCGAAACAGCCTCTGCCGGCCGCTCGGCCGGTGGCCCGTAGCCGCCGGCCCCCGGCGTCTCCACCGTGACGCTCTCGCCCTCTCGCAAGGGCATGCGCACCTTGTTCGGCAGCCGTCGCACTCCACCTCCGGCATCGGTCAGCAGGAATTGCCCGGTTGCCCCGGGCTCCCCCCCGAACAGGCCCCAGGGCTGATACACGAACCGCTCACCCACACCCGAAAACTCGCACCGGTGCCCGACGGGTGTCACAACGCGCCGGATGCCGAGACCGCCGCGCGTCCTGCCGGCCCCGCCCGAATCCTCAACGAACCCGTATTCCAGCACCCTTAGCGGATACTCCATCTCGATCGCCTCGATCGGAAGGTTCGACGTGTTCGTGATTCCGGCTTGCACGCCGTCCTTGCCGTCTTTTGTCGCCCGTGCGCCCATGCCGCCGCCGAGCGTCTCCAGGTAGACGTAGGGCTTGCCCGTCTCGGGATCGTCTCCGGCGAACACCGCCGAGGTGTTCGCCCCGTTCGCCGCCGCGATCACTTTTTCCGGCAAGGCCTGCGCCAGCGCGCCGAGCACAACGTCGATGCCGCGCTGGCACGTGTTCGCGCGGAGCGCCACGGCGGCCGGCGACACGCAGTTCGCGACCGTCCCGAGCGGCGCCACGATCTCGACTGCATCGAGCACGCCCTGGTTGTTCGGAAGATCGGGATCGAGCACCGCCTTCAGCCCGAAGAACACGCACGATTGCGTGGCGTTGAACGTCAGATTGACGTTTCCCGGGACCTGGCGGTCCGAGCCCGTCCAGTCGAACACGATTCTGTCTCCGGCCTTCTCGACCACGAGCTTGAAGCGCACGTCCTTGGCCTCGAGGCCATCGTCGTCGAGCACATCCTCGAACGCGTACCGGCCATCCGGGATCTTGGATATTTCCGCCTTCATGCGCGCCTTCGAGCGCTCGACGATCTCGTCGAAGGCACCTTCCAGCGTGCCGAGGCCGTGTCGCTCGCTCAACGCCTTGACCCGCTCGACGCCGAGGCGGCACGCCGCGATCTGTGCGTTGATGTCACCCCGCCGCTCGTCGGGAAGCCGCATGTTGAGCAGAATGATGTCCATCAGATCCTGGTCGAGGACGCCCTGGTGCATCAATCGCACCACCGGAATGCGCAGGCCTTCCTTCCAGATCTCATTGAGCCCGCCCGACATCGAGCCCGCCGCCGCTCCGCCGACGTCGGCGTGATGCGCGATGTTCGCGACCAGCGCCACCATCCGTCCGTCGAGGAACACCGGCATCGCGAAGTTGAGGTCCGGCAGATGCGTGCCGCCGGCCACGTGCGGATCATTGGCGAGGAACAGGTCTCCTTCGGCAATGTCGTTGCCGTGCTTTTTCAAGAGCGTTTCGATCAGCCCCGTCATGGACGAGATGTGTACGGGAAGCGAACCCTGCGATTGCGCGATCAGCCGGCCCTTGGCATCCGCGATCGCTATGGAGTGATCGTGCCGCTCCTTGATATTCGTCGAGTAGGCCGATCGCATCAGCGTGATGAAGCACTCGTCCGTCACCGAGAGCAGCCCGTTCCAGACGATCTCGAGCGTAATTGGATCGATCGTGCCGTTCATGACGACGCTCCGATGATGAGATTGAGCCCCGCGTCGACGACGGCGCGATGTCCTGGGGGAATGATAGTGGTCGCATCGAGCTGCTCGACGACGGCAGGTCCTTCGACCTCGGTCCCGGGTGGCAGCGCCTCGCGCCAGACGACGCGCGATTCGAGAGCCTCGCTGTCGGAGAACCAGACCAGGCGTTTGCCCCTGTCGGCCGCCTTGCCCTTCTCGACGAAGTGCGGCACCCCGATGTCCGGCAGGCGCCCGACGCCCGTCATGCGAAGGTTCACTATTTCAATGGGCGCGGCCGAATTGTGGTGGCCGTAGCTCCTCTCGTGCGTGGCATGGAAGAGCCGCGCGAGCTCTGCGCGGGGCGGAAGCTCCACGCCATGTGTGTCGGCCAAAGCCACCCCGAGTTCGTAGTTCTGTCCGATGTAGCGCATGTCCACGACCAGCTCGCGCCGCGCCTCGCTTTCGGCGATGCCTTCGGTTCGCCACCAGTTGCGCACCTGCGCGTCGAGCCGTTGCAACTCCGAGCGCACGATCTCGAGGTCCCCCGCAAGCGGCGTCCGGCACGTTGCAACGAAGCTCTCCTTCAGATCGGCAACGACCAGCCCCTGTGCGCACAGGATGCCGGGCGAAGGCGGCACCAGCACCGCCTGCATGCTGAGCTCCTGCGCCAGCTCCACGGCATGCAGCGCCCCCGCGCCGCCGAACGGCATCAGCACGAACGGCCGCGGATCGTGTCCCCGCTCGATCGACACCGCACGAATGGCACGCATCATGTTCGCATTGACGATCCTTACGATCCCGAGCGCCGCCGCTTCGAGACTGATCCCGAGCCGCTCCGCGATCGGGCGAACCGCAGCCTCCGCGGCAGCCTTGTCGAGCCGCATTTCGCCGCCGAGCAGTTCCGTCGGAAGCCGTCCGAGAACCACGTTGGCATCGGACACCGTCGGCGCCGCGCCACCGCGTCCGTAACAGGCGGGTCCCGGCACGGCTCCGGCACTCTCCGGCCCCACCTTCAGCAAGCCGTCCGCACCGAAATACGCGACCGACCCGCCGCCCGCGCCGATCGTGTGGATGTCGATCGCGGGCAAGCGCACCGGAAACCCGGCGACCTCCCGCCCGAACGTCATTTCTGCGTTGCCGCCGCGAACGAGGCACACGTCGGTCGAAGTGCCGCCCATATCGAAGGTGATGATGTCGGGGTGGCCCGAAAGACGCGCGACCTGCGCCGCGCCGACCACACCCGCAGCAGGCCCCGAGAGCGCCGTCCGGACCGGGAACTGCGAGGCGCGCTCGATCGACATCAGCCCTCCCGACGACTGGTTGATCCCGATGAGGGCGTTCGGCGCCAGGCTACCGATCGCGCTGCCGAGCCGCTCCATGTAGCGCGTCACCTGGGGTTGCAGATAGGCGTTGAGCACCGTCGTCGAGAGCCGCTCGTATTCGCGGAATTCCGGCTGCACCTCGGATGAGATCGACAGATGCGCATCCGGCTTGAGACGCCGGATCGCCTCGCCGAGCCGCCGTTCGTGGTCCCCGTTGAGGAATGAGAACAGGAAGCAGATCGCAATCCCGTCCACATCGAGAGCCGTGACCTCCGCCGCGACCCGCTCGACCTCGGCGTCGTCGAGGTCCACCAGCACCTCGCCGCGCGAACCCACGCGTTCGGTGATTTCGAGCCGGCGCTCGCGCGGCACGAGTGGCGGCGGGTAATCGGTTTGGATGTCATAGACCTTCGGCCGGATCTGCCGGCCGATCTCGAGCAGGTCACGGAAGCCTTTCGTCGTCACCAGCGCGAGCCGCCCCCCGCGACGCTGGATCAGGGCGTTGGTGGCAACCGTGGTGCCGTGCCCGAACCGTGCCATCGCGCCGAGCTCGACGCCATGCCGCTGCGCCAGGTCCTCGAGCCCCGCCACGATCGCCTCTGACGGATCGGCTGGCGTCGATGGCACCTTGTGCACCACGATGCGTTGGCTCTCGGGCTCGAAGGCGAAAAGATCCGTGAACGTGCCGCCGACATCCACCCCGACCAACCAGCCCACCGCGACCTCCATTAACGGTTGAAACGAAACCCCGATCATGACGGCGACCGGTCGCCTCGACAACCGGGGCCGCCTCGCAGATAGTCGCCCATTCTGTCGCGGGGGACCAACGGCAAGCGGAAGACGACGGTGCGCTACTCCATCGCAACACTCTTTAGTCAGGCGCTGCAGGGCAATCGCGGCTGGACGCCAGCTTGGCGACGGCCCGAGCCCAAGCCGTCCTACGACGTCGTCATCGTCGGCGGCGGCGGCCATGGCCTTGCCACGGCCCACTATCTCGCCAAGGAGCACGGCCTCACAAATGTCGCCGTGCTCGAAAAAGGCTGGATCGGGAACGGCAACGTCGGTCGCAACACCACGCTCATCCGCTCGAACTATCTGCTGCCGGGAAACATCCCCTTCTACGAGTGGTCGCTGAAGCTCTGGGAAGGGCTCGAGCAGGATATCAACTTCAACGCCATGGTGAGCCAGCGTGGCGTCCTCAATCTCTGCCATTCGGATGCCCAGCGCGACGCATTCGCCCGGCGAGGCAATGCCATGCGCATGCACGGCGTCGACGCCGAGCTCTGGAACGCCGACCAGGTTCGCGCCTTCGTCCCCTATCTCGACTTCGACAATGCGCGCTTCCCCATCCGTGGCGGCCTCATGCAGCGTCGCGGCGGCACCGTGCGCCATGATGCAGTCGCCTGGGGCTACGCGCGCGCTGCCGATCGCCGCGGCGTCGACATCATCGAGCACTGCGAGGTCACCGGCATCGACATCGAAAATGGGAGAGCCGTTGGCGTCCAGACCACGCGCGGCCCGATACGAGCGAAAAAGATCGGCTTGGCCTGCGCCGGCAATTCCTCGCGCGTTGCAGCCCTCGCCGGCCTCCGCCTGCCGATCGAAAGCCACGTCCTCCAGGCCTTCGTCTCAGAAGGCGTGAAGCCCCTCATCGACACGGTGATCACCTTCGGCGCCGGGCACTTCTACATCAGCCAGTCCGACAAGGGCGGTCTCGTCTTCGGTGGTGACATCGACGGCTACAATTCCTATGCCTGGCGCGGGAACCTCCCGGTTGTCGAGGACGTCTCCGAATGCGCCATGGCGCTGATGCCGATGCTCGGCCGCCTGCGTGTCCTGCGCAGCTGGGGGGGCCTTATGGACATGAGCATGGATGGCTCCCCGATCATCGACCGGACGCCGGTCGAAGGCCTCTATCTCAACGCCGGCTGGTGCTACGGAGGCTTCAAGGCGACCCCGGCGTCGGGCTGGTGCTTCGCTCACACCATCGCCAGAGACGAGCCGCACGCCTTCAACGCCGCCATGCGCCTCGACCGCTTCGCGACCGGCGCCCTGATCGACGAGAAGGGTGCGGGCAGCCGCCCCAACCTGCACTGAGGCGAAACCAGATGCGCATCCCCTGCCCCTACTGCGGCACGCGCGGTCACGACGAGTTCGCCTACCTCGGCGACGCGACCACCGAACGCCCATCAGCGGCCGATGCCGCGGCCGATGCCTGGCACGACTACGTCTATCTCCGCGACAACCCCTCCGGTGTCCATCGCGAGCTGTGGCAGCACGTCTCGGGGTGCAGGGCCTGGCTCGTCGTCACGCGGGACATGCGCACGCACGTCATCCTCGGTGCCGAGCCCGCACGCGACGTCGCACGCACGCGACAAAGGTCGGCGCCATGAACGACGCCACCATTCGCCCCGCCCGCCAGGCCACCACCACTTCAGTTTCCGCCGCGAGCCGCCGGCTGCTCGATGGCGGCCTGATCGACCGGTCCCGCTCGGTTTACTTCTGGTTCGACGGCCGTCGCTATGCGGGCCACCCCGGCGATACGCTCGCCTCCGCCTTGGTCGCGAACGGGGTGCGCCTGGTCGGCCGTTCGTTCAAGTACCATCGCCCGCGCGGCATTCTCTCGGCAGGCCCAGAGGAGCCGAACGCGCTCGTCGAGCTTCGCCAGGGCCCGCGCCGCGAGCCGAATACCCGCGCAACCACCATCGAGCTTTACGATGGGCTCGAAGCTGTCAGCCAGAATCGCTGGCCGTCGCTTCGCTGGGACCTGCTCTCGGTCAACGGCCTCTTGGGTCCCGTCATCGCCGCCGGCTTCTACTACAAGACCTTCATGTGGCCGGCCGCTTGGTGGGAGAAAGTCTACGAGCCTCTGATACGCCGCGCCGCCGGCCTCGGGCGCGCATCGGGCGAGACCGATCCGGACACCTACGAGAAGGCTCATCTGCACTGTGACGTGCTGGTCGTCGGCAGCGGCCCGGCGGGCATAATGGCGGCACGAGCGGCGGGCCGCGCGGGCGCGCGAGTGGTGCTTTGCGAGGAGGATTTCCGCCTCGGCGGCCGCCTCCTGCTCGACCGGCTGGAGATCGATGGCAAGCCTTCGCCCGGCTGGGTCGCCGACAGCGAAGCTGAGCTCGCAGCGATGTCTGAGGTCCGCATCCTGCGTCGCACGAGCGTCGTTGCGACCTACGATCACGGCGTCTACGCCGCCGTCGAGCGCGTTGCCGATCATCTGCCCGTTCCCCCGGAGCACACGCCCCGGCAGCGCCTCTGGCGCATCGTTGCAAAGCGCGTCGTCATTGCCACCGGAGGCACCGAGCGACCGATCGTTTTCCCCGGCAACGACAAGCCCGGCGTCATGCTCGCAGGCGCCGCACGCGCCTACGTCAACCGCTATGGCGCGATCCCCGGACAACGCGCCGTCGTCTTTGCAGCGAACGACGACGTTGCCAAGACGGTCGACGACCTGGCGCACGTCGGCATCGACGTGCTGGCCGTCGTCGACCCTCGGCCAGAGGCCTCGCCTGTCGTTGAAGCGGCGGCCCGGCGCGCCCACGCCCGCTTCATGCCGCGCGCTACCATCGTCGAGGCGCATGGCCGGCTCGAAGTGGACGCGGTCGCCATCGCCAAGGCGAACGGCCGCCTCGAGCGCCTCGCCTGCGATCTCGTATGCGTTTCCGGCGGATGGAGCCCCAACATTCAGCTCGCCTGTCATCCGGGGCGGCGCCCCGCCTGGAACGACGAGCATGCCGCCTTCATTGCCGCCGATCCGCCGACAGGCATGGCGCTCGCCGGCGTGGCCAATGCCGACTTCTCGCTCGCAAGCGCGCTCTCGGTGGGTGCCCGCATCGGCGCCGAGGCCGCCGAGGCTTGCGGCTTCACGGCGCAACCGATCTCGCTTCCTTCGACCGCGCCGGAGCCGACCGCATCGTCGCCGCTCTGGCAGGTCGAGGCGACACGCGGCAAGGCCTTCGTAGACTTCCAGAACGACGTTACCGTAAAGGACGTCGAGCTTGCCCATCGCGAAGGCTTCCGCTCCGTCGAGCATTTGAAGCGCTACACCACCCTCGGCATGGCGACCGATCAGGGCAAGACCTCCAATGTCAATGCGCTGGCCATCATGGCCCAGATGACGCGCAGCACGATTCCCGAAACCGGCAGCACGACCTTCCGTCCCCCATCGCAGCCCGTCGCCATAGGCACACTCGCCGGCCATCACCGCGGCCACGACTTCAGGCCGACCCGCCTCACGCCGACCCATCACTGGGCCAAGGAGCAGGATGCCGTTTTTGTGGAGACGGGCTTGTGGCTGCGCGCCCAGTGGTATCCCCGGCCGGGCGAGACCGACTGGCTCGACAGCGTCAACCGCGAGGTCCGCGCCGTGCGGAGCGCCGTTGGGGTGTGCGACGTCTCGACACTCGGCAAGATCGATGTTCAAGGTGCCGGTGCGGCTGCCTTCCTCGACTTCCTCTATGCCAATACGATGTCCACTTTGCCCGTCGGTCGTGCGCGTTATGGGCTCATGCTGCGCGAGGACGGTTTCGTCATGGATGACGGCACGGTTTCGCGTCTCGCACCCGACCACTTCGTCGTGACGACCACCACGGCCAACGCGGCTGGCGTCCTTCAGCATATGGAGCACGCCCAGCAGTGGCTGAGGCCGGCCCACGGTCTCACGCTTGCCTCGGTAAGCGACCAGTGGGCTCAGTTGTCGCTCGCCGGGCCCCGAGCACGCGACGTTCTCACCCGCATCGTCGACCCCGGCCGCGATCTGTCGAACGAAGCCTTCCCTCACATGAGCGTCGCAAGAATTCGTGTCCTCGGCGGCATCGAGGCGCGGCTCTTCCGGCTCTCGTATTCCGGCGAGCTCGCCTACGAGATCGCCGTTCCCGCGAGCTACGGCGAGGCGCTGATCCGGGCGCTGATGGAGGCCGGACGCGAGCACGGCATCACGCCCTACGGCACCGAGACGCTCGGCGTCCTCCGTATCGAGAAGGGTCACGTCGCCGGCAACGAGATCAACGGCCAGACGACCGCGCGAGACCTCGGATTGGAGCGCATGCTCTCACGCAAGAAGGACTTCATCGGCCGAGCCCTCGTCGAGCGTCCGGCCCTCCTTGCCGCCGATCGTCCCCGGCTCGTCGGACTGAAGCCGGTCGATCGCACTGCGCGGTTGCGCGCAGGGTCTCATCTCGTCGCGGAAGGCGCCGAGCCGGTCGCCACGAACGATCTGGGCCACGTGACCTCTGTCGCCTTTTCGCCGAGCCTCGACCATTGGATCGCCCTCGCGCTCCTCGCAGACGGCGCAGCGCGCCATGGCCAGCGCATCCGCGTGTGGGACCCCGTCCGCAACGGGGACACACTTGCCGAGGTCTGCGACCCGGTCTTTGTCGACCCCACGGGAGGCCGCCTCCATGTCTGACAAGCAGCCCGGCCGCCGCCAGCCCTTCTCACGCGTAGCCGCACCGGGCAGGTCGGGTTCCCGCCGCGGCCCAGCCGGAGTCTTCGCAGAGCCGCTCGATGGCCGCGCGGTGGTCATGCTGATCGGGCGCGCATCCGACGAGGCCGTCTCGGCAAGCCTCCGCCAGACCCTCGCCTGCGAGCTCCCCACCCGGCCCGTAGTCAGCGCCGGAGACGCCGTCTCCGTCCTTTGGGCGGGTCCTGGCCGGTGGCTGATCGTCTCCGACGCAGAGCAGAGCGGTGAAGCCTTGCTTGAGCGCTTGGCCGGAGTAGCAGAGCAGAAAGCAAGCCTCCTCGATCAGAGCGACGGCCTCGCCCTCCTTCGCCTCTCGGGCCCGAACGTGCGCGACGCCCTGGCCAAGGGGCTCCCGATCGATCTCCATCCGCGCGCATTCTCTACGGGCGACACCGCGATCACAGCCATTGCACACGTGACGGCGCAGATCTGGCAGACCAGTGACGCTCCCGTCTTCGAGCTGGCCGTAGCTCGCAGCTTCGCTGCAAGCTTCTGGAATTGGCTCGAGCACGCCGCGGCGGAATACGGGCTCGAGACCGTTGCCCCGCGGGGTGTGGCTGGCTGAAGCACCCGTATTCGCGACGCACGTCGTGCCGCCCCGCTCTCAGAGAGCCACCGCCGCAAACAGCTTGTAGATGAGCCCCGCCAGAAGCGCCGCCGCAGGAACGGTGACGATCCAGGCCGCCACGATGACGGTGAAATGCGACCGCCGTACGAGCTTACGCCGAATCACCTCCTGCGGATCGGTACCGGAGCCGCGCCGAGTTGCACCCTCGCTCAGCTTCACGCCTTTTCGCGCGAGATAGGCCCGTCGCCGCCGGCTGTGCGTCGTGTAGTACTCGCGAAAGAAGCCGACGCCGAACACCGCGCCGACCGCTATGTGCGTCGAGCTGACCGGCAGCCCCAGCGCCGAGGCGACGATCACCGTCACCGCGGCCGAGAGTGCCACGCAGAACGCGCGCATCGGGTTCATGCGCGTGATCTGCTCGCCGACCGTGCGAATGAGCCGCGGCCCGAACAGGAACAGTCCGAGTGTGATCCCAAAGGCGCCGATCAGCATGATCCAGAACGGCAGGCTGACTTTCCCGGCGACTGTCCCGCTCTGCGCGCTGTGCAGGATGCCTGCCAACGGACCGACTGCGTTTGCAACGTCATTCGCGCCATGGGCGAACGACAGCAGCGCCGCCGAGAAGATCAGCGGCAGGTGGAACAGCTTGCGCAGCGACTGGTTGCGGTTGTCGAGTGTCGCCGATTGACGGCGGACGATCGGGCGCAGCACGGCCATCGACACCACGAAGGCCAGGATCGTGATCGAGAGGATGGACACGATCGATGGGCGCCAAACGTGGGCCAGGCCCTTCATCAGCAGATAGGCGGTGAATGCTGACACCATCACCGCGATCAGCACCGGCACCCAGCGTCGCGCCGCGGCGATCTTGTCATCCTGGTAGATGATGTAGTGCTTGATCACCGCGAGAAAACCCGCCGCGATCACGCCACCGAGAATCGGCGAGATGACCCAACTCGCCGCGATCGCGCCCATCACGGGCCAGTTCACCACGCCGACCCCGACGGCCGAGACGCCGGCGCCGACCACGCCACCGACCACCGCGTGCGTCGTCGACACAGGCGCCCCGATCCATGTCGCGACGTTCACCCACACCGCCGAGGCGACCAGCGCCGCCATCATGGCGCCGATGAACGCCTGCGCGCTGGCCACCTGGCCGGGATCGATGATGCCTTTCGAGATCGTCTTGACCACATCGCCGCCCGCGACGAGAGCCCCCATGCACTCGAATATGGCCGCGATGATCAGAGCGCCCGTCATTGTGAGCGCCCGCGCTCCCACGGCCGGTCCAACGTTGTTCGCAACGTCGTTGGCGCCGATGTTCAGCGCCATATATCCCGCCAGGACCGCAGCCGCGATCAGCAGAAGCGCATTGGGCTGAGTGCCAATCTGCAGGCCGGCGAGTGCGGCACTGAGAGCGAGAAAGACCAGCGCAAGCCCCGGCGCAAGCAACGACTTCGCGACCGACCGGGTGGCCGTCTCGAGACGCTCGATTTTCTGCAGGTCCTTGTCGAGCGAGCGTTTGCGCACGCCATCGTGCCCGTCGACGAGATCGGTTTCGCGGCTCACGGAATGCCTCCCGCCAAGGTGAGCTTCTCGGCACTCGTGATAGTGCTTCCGACGCACATCGGAACCATTATCGGCGCTTGCGCCCCCTACTGCGCACATTTGTCACGTTATTGTCACAGATGCCGCTCGCCCCGCGACATCCTCAAAGGGAACGCAAGAGCGCGGCGAGTTCCTCCTCGTCGACCATCCGGGCGGCGGCAATCGGCTCGCAGAAGGCCGCGCGCCGTTGCTTCATTTCTGGCCATTTGGCGAGCTGCTCGGTCACCTCGAGCCGAAACACGTGCACCTCGCACATCATGCTGGCGAGCGTATGGAGGCCTTTCCGGTAACGATAGCGCCCGATGGGCGTATCGCCGATCTCACCGATAAGCCCCGCCTCCTCGCGCGCTTCCATCGCGGCCGTCTCGAACGGCGACCGACCGGGACTGCACCAGCCCTTCGGCAGAACCCAGCGACCCGAGCCGCGGCTGGTGACCAGGCCCACCATGAGCCGTCCGGCAGGCGTTCGCTGGATCGGCAATGCCGCCGCTTGGAGGCCAATCGTTCGGCTCGTCAGCAGTCGGGTCAAGGCCACTCGGCAAACCCTCCATGGCATCTGGTAAGTATCGATTCGCGCGTCACGAGTCCTTGTCGATTGCCGTCTCATGCCGACAGCTCGCGCGCAAGCATGAACCTCGGAGGAGCGATGAACTTCCCGCAATTGTATCGGGAATGCTTGCACTCGTGCCTGCAGGCGGCGGTCGCCATTGGCCTACTCCGCGAAACACCTCTCTCCACCCTCCGCAGCCGCCTGAAGGCCGGATGCTCGACACTGGCCTCGCCTCGCAATCCCGCTTAGCTTGCCGGTCCGAACGAACAATCGCCTTTGCCGACCCAGGAAGGAACCGCCATGGCCAGCTCCGAGGCCTCACCGCACGCGACCTACGTAGCCCACCTCGAAAAGGGCGAGCTTGCCTATCAGTGGAGCCCGAATGCCGGCCGCGCCGTCTTCTTTCCCCGCCTCGTCTGCCCATTCACCGGCTCCACCGACCTCGAATGGCGCATCTCCAGCGGCCTCGGCACGGTCTATTCCACGACCACAGTTCACTCCGTTGATGGTAAGGCCTTCAACGTCGCGCTGATCGATTGCGACGAGGGCTTCCGCCTCATGAGCCGTGTCGAGGATGTTGCGCCGGACACCATAACGATCGGCATGCGGGTAGCGTTCCGTCCTCATCGCCCGGGCGGCGACGAGGAGCCGGTACCCGTGTTCGTTCCCGTCGCAGATTCGAAACCGGCAGCGCCCACGGCCCAACGCGGCCCGGCCATCGCCAGACGCAAATCCGCCGCCACGGCCCGACGAGGCAGCGTCGCTATCGTCGGGGTCGCCGAGTCCGACCTCGGCCACGTCGCGGCGGGCCTCACGCCGATTGACCTCATGGCCCAGGGGATCACGCGCGCGCTCGACGATTGCGGCCTCGCCCTTTCGGACGTTGACGGGCTGTTCTGCGCAACGACACAGGCCCGCACGTCCGCCCTTTCCCTCAGCGAGTACCTCGGACTCGACGCGCCCTTCATCGGCTCGACGATCGTTGGCGGCTCGTCCTTCGAGTACCACGTCGCCCAGGCGCAACAGGCGATCGAGGCTGGCGCCTGCACCGTCGCCGTGATCGCCTATGGCAGCACCCAGAGGAGCGTAGGACGCCGCCAGGCCTCTGTTCGCGAAATCAACCCTTACGAGACCCCGTTCAAGCCTTTCCTGCCTGCGAGTGCCTACGCTATGGCCGCCCGGCGCCACATGCACCAGTACGGCACCACGCGCGAGCAGCTCGCCGAGGTGGCCGTCGCCGCCCGCCAGTGGGCCCAGCTCAATCCGGCCTCCTGGGACAAGAAACCACTGACCATCGAGGACGTGCTGGGAGCTCGCCTGATCAGCACGCCCTTCACGGTGCGCGATTGCTGTCTGTCGACAGACGGCGGCGGAGCTGTTGTCGTGACGTCGGCCGATCGCGCCCGCTCCCTCAAGAAGCCGCCGGCATACGTGCTGGGTTGCGGCCAGTCGATCAGCCACGCCGCGATTTCCTCGATGCCCGATCTCACCGTGACCGGCGCCAAGCGGTCTGGCGAGATCGCCTACGCGATGGCTGGGCTCGGTGCGAAGGACGTCGATGTGCTCGCGCTCTATGACGCCTTCACCATCAACACCATCCTCTTCCTCGAGGATCTCGGTTTCTGCCCCAAGGGAGAGGGAGGTCGCTTCGTCGAAGGCGGACGTATCGCCCCGAACGGCAGTCTTGCCGTCAACACCAACGGCGGCGGCCTCTCCTACTGCCATCCCGGCATGTACGGCCTCTTCCTGCTCATCGAAGCGACCCGGCAACTCCGCGGTGAAGGCGGCGCCCGCCAGGTTGCAGGAGCAAAGACAGCTCTCGCTCACGGCAACGGCGGCGTGCTGTCCTCGCAGGCGACCGTGATCCTGGGGACCGAGGCCACCCTCCGCTGACCCCCGGCCGATTGCAATACAGGCCATCCAGGCGCGGCACCGGCTTGCCGGACCCGAAAGCAGGTCGTGACAATGTCACATACGCTTTCGACCGCGCGACGTACTTGAGGCTTGTCGGATTTGGTGTCCGGCACCGAGCCCGCGGGGCCGTCTGGGCGCCATCGCAAACGATGATTGCCGACCACTCCGCGGAAGCGATTTGAGGAGAACATCATGCGATCCTGGCCCCGGATGCACCTCACCCTCGCTGCCGCACTGCTTGCCTCCGCGGCCATGGTTGTCCCGGTCGCGGGCCAGGAGAAGCCATATACCGTCGCCGTGCGCGAAATCGACGACCTGAAGGAAGTCTTCGCGACCGTCCGCAGCAAGGATCGGCTGGAAGCCCGCGTGCGAACCCCGGGCACCGTCGTGGATCTCAAGGTCGATGAGGGCGTGGAGGTGAGGCCCGGGCAGGTCGTGGCCACGGTGGTGGATCCGAAGCTCGCCCTGCGCATGAAGGCGGTCGATGCCCAGATCGTCGGCCTCGAATCGCGTCTCTCCACCGCCCGTCTCGACTACGAGCGCGCCATCGAGCTGCGCCAGCGCGGCGTCACGCCCCAGGCCCGCGTCGACCAGTTGAAGACCGCCCTCGATGTCGCGACCAACGAGCTCGCCGCCGCCCGCGCCGAGCGTCAGGTCGTCGAGCAGCAATCGCAGGAAGGCCAGGTGCTGGCACCGGCGGCCGGCCGCGTGCTCCGGGTTCCTGTCTCGGAGGGCAGCGTCGTTCTCGCGGGCGAGAGCATCGCGACCATCGCCGCCAACGAATTCCTTCTCCGCCTGGAGCTTCCGGAGCGTCACGCCCGCTTCATGAAGAACGGCGATACGATCAAGATCGGCGCACGCGGTCTCACCGCCACGAGAAAGCAGGTCGCCGAAGGACGCATCGTCCAGGTCTATCCGGAGCTGCAGGGCGGTCGCGTCATTGCCGACGCGGAGGTGCCGGGGCTGGGCGACTATTTCGTCGGCGAGCGCGCACTCGTCTGGATCTCGGCCGGCAAGCGCCAGACCATCGTCATACCTGCCGGTCTCGTCTTCGAGCGCTACGGCTTGGATTACGTCCGTATCCTCGATGACAAGGGCCGGCCCGCCGACGTCGTCGTCCAGACCGGCTCGTCCGTCCCGCTCGAGGACGGCACCGCGGGCCGCGAGATCCTCGCGGGCCTGAAGTCCGGAGATGCGCTCGCAAGGCCGGAGTCCAGGCAATGACGGAGACCGCAACTCCCGAGGAGCGGCCGCTCGGCATCTCGGGCCGCCTCACCCGGGCCTTCATCAACTCGCCTCTCACGCCGCTGGCTCTGCTCGCTGCCCTCGCCCTCGGCATCGTGGCGCTGTTTGCGCTCCCGCGCGAGGAAGAGCCGCAGATCTCGGTACCCCTGGTCGACATCTTCGTCCGGACCGACGGGCTCAAGGCGGAGGACGGCGTCAAGCTGGTGACAGAGCCGCTCGAGACGATCGTCAAGGCCATCAATGGCGTCGAGCACGTCTATTCGAACACGCTCGACGACCAGGTGTTGGTCACCGCGCGCTTCTTCGTCGGCACCAGGTCCGACGAGGCAATTCTGCGCGTCCACGAGAAGATCCGCGCCAACATGAACCGGATCCCCGTCGGCATCCCCGAGCCACTGATCGTCGGCCGGGGCATCGACGATGTGGCGATCGTGACGCTGACGCTCAGCGCCAAGGACGGCGCCGCCGCGCACTATCCTGACAATTCGCTTTATCACCTTGGCGAAAATCTGCTCATAGAGCTCGCCAAGCTGGAGGACGTCGGCCTGTCGTACATGGTCGGCGGCAGACCAGACCAGATCCGGGTCGAGCCCGATCCCGAGCGTCTCTCCCTCTACGGCGTCACCCTCGCCCAGTTGATGGGCAAGGTGCGCAACGCCAACCGGTCCTTCGCGGCGGGGCACGTTCGAGAGCTCGACAAGACCCTCGGCGTCGCCGCCGGACAGACGCTGAAGGGCATCCCCGACATCGGCCTCCTCGTCATCACGACGCGCGACGGACGACCCGTCTATGTGCGCGATGTCGCCACCGTCGTCGTCGGCGCCAAACCACTCGAGCGCCAAGCCTGGCATTACGTCAAGAACGAGGACGGCCACCTCGAGCGCAAGCCAACCGTGACGCTCGCCCTTGCCAAGCGTGCCGGCGCCAACGCCGTCAAGATCGCCGAGCGCATTCGCCATCGCGTCGCCGAGCTGCAGGGAACATTGCTCCCCTCCGACATCGACGTCGCCGTCACGCGCGACTACGGCGAGACGGCCAACGACAAGGCCAACGAGCTGCTCTTCCATTTGGCACTCGCCACCCTTTCGATCGTCGCGCTCGTCGGCATCGCCATCGGCTGGCGTGAAGGCCTGGTTGTCGCCATCGTCATCCCGGTGACGATCCTCTTGACCCTCTTCGCCTCGTGGCTGATGGGCTACACCATCAACCGTGTCAGCCTGTTCGCGCTCATCTTCTCGATCGGCATTCTCGTCGACGACGCCATCGTCGTCATCGAGAACATCGCGCGTCACTGGGCCATGGAGGACGGCCGCAGCCGTGCCCGAGCCGCCACCGAGGCCGTCGCCGAGGTCGGCAATCCGACCATCATTGCCACTCTGACGGTCGTCGCGGCGCTTCTCCCGATGCTCTTCGTCTCGGGGCTGATGGGCCCCTATATGGCGCCGATCCCGGCGAACGCTTCGGCCGCGATGCTTCTTTCGTTCTTTGTCGCCGTCGTCGTGACGCCATGGTTGATGCTGCGCCTCGCCGGCAAGATTGCGGCCCACACAGGCCACCATCACGCGTCGGACGGCGGCTGGCTCGGCCGAACCTATGTCCGCTGGGCCCGTCCGATCCTCAGAACGCGCGGTACGTCCTGGCTGTTCTTGGGGCTTGTCGGCATCGCCACCGCGCTTTCACTGGTTCTGCTGCCACTCAAGTGGGTGACGGTGAAATTGCTTCCCTTCGACAACAAGTCGGAGTTGCAGGTCGTGCTCGACCTGCCGCGCGGCGCCTCGCTCGAAGAGACCGATCGCGTCCTCGACACGGCAGCCCGGCGCCTCGCGCCCCTCGCCGAGCTCACCTCGATCCAGTCCTACGCCGGCACCGCCGCACCGTTCAACTTCAACGGTCTGGTCCGGCATTACTATCTGCGTGCCGACGCGAATCAGGGCGATCTCCAGATCAACCTGAAGCCGAAGGACGAGCGCAAGCGGAGCAGCCACGAGATCGCGCTCGAGGTCCGCAAACGCCTGGCAGACCTCTCCCTTCCTCAGGGGAGCGCCCTGCGCGTTGTGGAGGTGCCCCCCGGTCCGCCCGTCATCGCCACGCTTCTTGCGGAAATCTATGGGCCTGATGCCGAGACGCGCCGCGCCGTCGCTCGCCAGGTGCGCGACATCTTCCGGAGCGTACCGTTCATCGTCGACGACGACGACAGCTTCGGCCAGCCCGCCCCCCGCGTCCGCGTTTCCATCGACCAGGACAATCTCGAGTACCACAAGGTCGAGCAGAGCGACGTCTACGACACCCTCCAGGCCTACCTCGGCGGCGTTGCCGTTGGATACTCACATCGCGGCGGCGGGCGTCATCCGGTCGAGATCGCGGTGCAGCTTCCGAAGTCGCGTCTCTCGCTGGGCGGCTCCATGCTCTCGACCCCCGTCCCGGCCAACGCCCTGCCTGGGGAGCGGTCCATCGTCGAGCTCGGTGACGTCGTCCGCGTTGATCGCGAGACGGCCTCGCTGCCCATCTTCCGTCATAACGGCCGCCCGACCGAGATGGTCATGGGCGAGCTGGCCGGCGCCTACGAGGCGCCTCTCTACGGCATGCTCGCCGTGGCCGACGCCATTGCGGCGAAGGATTGGGGCAAACTGCCGAAGCCCGAGATCCGCCTCCACGGCCAACCCGAGGACGCCTCGCATCCGATCGTGCTTTGGGACGGCGAGTGGGAGGTCACCTGGGTGACATTCCGGGACATGGGCGCGGCGTTCGCCGTTGCCCTCCTTGGCATCTATATCCTGGTCGTCGGACAGTTCGGCTCCTTCAAGCTGCCATTGGTGATCCTGACGCCCGTGCCGCTGACGCTGATCGGCATCATGATCGGCCACTGGTTGTTTGGTGCCCCCTTCTCCGCCACGTCGATGATCGGGTTCATTGCGCTCGCCGGCATCATCGTGCGCAACTCGATCCTGCTGGTCGATTTCATCCGCCAGCGCCGGAGCCAGAGCACACCTCTCCGCCAAGTCCTGCTCGAGGCGGGCGCGATCCGCTTCAAGCCGATCCTGCTCACCGCGTTGGCCGCCATGATCGGAGCCGCCGTAATCCTGTTCGATCCGATCTTCCAGGGCCTTGCCATCTCGCTCCTGTTCGGGCTTGCGTCTTCGACGCTGCTGACCGTCCTGGTCATTCCGGCCATCTACGTCGCATTGCGCGATGACGGACGCCCGCTCGAACCAGACGACAACGGTGGCGTGGCCGCGCCCTCCGGTTCTTCTTCCGGCGCACACTAGCCGGAAGGGAGTGCCGCGATGTTTGCCGGTCCTGGCGGGTGAAGCGTGCAACGGTCGAGGGCCCTGTCGCCAAGCAGCGATCGGGCCTGGGACGAGATTCATCCCCCCGGGGGGCCGGTCCTCCGTTGGGCCCCCCGTCAATTGCGCCAGAGCCACCGCCACGCTGTTGCCCTGTCCGCACGCTTTCCTCTCTCCCGGCGCTTCCCGGCGAGAATTCGGGGTCGGAGGCTTGCGAGTCGCAACGCGTGTCGCGTATGTGGCCCGATGGGCTTGTGACGGAGGCGTCGCAAACGCCAGGGCCGGCACGCCCATGGAGGAGGACGCGATGCGCTTCGAGCCGTTGCCGTATCATTTGGCGGTTGCGGATTGCCTGGCGGAGACCGAGCCGGAACTCTGGCATTGGTTTGAGGACGAGCACAATGCCGCGCGCGACGCGACCGCCACGCTGTCCGACCTGCGCCGCTTCACCGTTCGCATCGAGCGCAGCGGCGCCGATGAGCCTCGCTATGCCCTTGCTGAAGCGGCACGCGACAGGATCCAGCTCGCCGAACCGATCGCACTTTACCGGTTGTTGGACCCCGCTGAGGCGCCCGGCATCTCTCTCGTTTTCCTTCCTGAAGAGATCGCGATCGTGCTGGCTGGCGCCATCCTCGACCACCTTCGAGCTGATGGCGAGCTTCTCGCCGCCTTTGGACGCGAGATCGCCCGGTTCGCGCTCTTTCGCAGCGACAACGGGCGGCTGCATGTCGCAGAACGCGCCCTCCGCTGGCTGGCCGCCCAGAAAGCGTCGTCGCCCGAGATCCGCGAGACGGCGCGCCGGTACTGGCTCGTAACCGAAGCCTACTGTGACGCGGGAGGCCTGATCGCAAGCGACGATTTCCCCGCAACCCTCACCACAATTTTCAAGTTGTTTCCCGGGGCCGATGCTGCCGATGTGGCGCCCTATCTCGCCCCGTCCGACTCGGACATGGTCCCGGCCGCAGCCGCAGCTCGTTCCGCCGTGCCGAGCGATCTCGACGCGCGTGCTCGCGCGCTTGCGCGATTCCAGGAACGCTCCCGCTCGAGGCAATCCGCCATCCTCGAAGACGTCCCGGCCGGCGCCATCGATCTTGGAACGCTCGATCTCACCGATCAGAAGCTCCTGCGCGACATGACACGCAGCATTCTCGATCGCGTGCTGTGCGGTCGGGGCATGCACTCTGCGGCGGTTCTCGCCTACGCCCGCGAGATGTTCACCGGTTACGAGCCTCCGGCAACGGCCCAACCTTTGACCCCACCGCCGCGAGCGCTCTCGCCCAGCATCGTCGATTACCTCGCCTACCTCCTACTCGATCTCGCGACCGCCGAAGGATCACGCCTGCAGAGCTGGATCGCAGTCGCCGTTGCAGCCGCTGACGAGGTTGGTGTCGGCCCCCGCTTCCGCGAGATCGCCCGTCAGGAGCTGCGTGGCCGCCGCGGTGTCCAGGCAGGCCTCGCCGGACGGGCCGCCTAGACCGCGATGCTCGATAACGCCGCATACGATTGGGACGCCTCCTTCGACGATCTTCTCCGCCGGTTCAAGCAGGCTGGGTCGGTGGAAAGCGACGACTTCGTCGACGCCGTGCGTGCACTGTTCGAGGACGTACGCGACCTTCACGAGACCGGACGCGTTGCCGATCTCGAGCGCACGGACCTCCTTGCCGTAAGCCCCGACGGAGAGCTCACGCTCGGCAAGTGTGCTCTTTCGCAGCCCAGTCTCGCCGGCGCCGTCGCAACGGTCGACGCCGCCTCTGTCGAGTCCGCCGGGATCGGCGACACCCCCTCGCTCGGCGAGGAGCAGTTGATCGCCCGGTCGGACGCAATTCCGCACCAGCCGCTCTACTATCCCGGCTACACGAGCTGGGAGCGCGTGCTCGGCCAACACGACGCCCTGACCGACATTTTCCAGCTCGGCATGCTGGCGGCAAGCCTCGCTACCGGCCTGGACTTCCGCGATCCCGCCGAGCTGACTGTCTTCGTCAAACACCGGGCCAATATTGCCCGCATCAATCCGCGCCTCCACCCCGTGCTCGCGCGCGTCGTGGCCGACATGACCAGGCTGCGGCGTAGCGAGCGCGCAGCGGACCTGTCCGCCCTTATCGATCTGATCGACGATTATCGCTCGATCGAAGTCGACGATGCCGAGGTGAAGGCCGTCGACTTCGCGCACGTGGCAGATCCGGTGCAGCGGCGTCAGCGCACCCAGGAGTACTTTCGCAACCGTCTGTTCGAGGTCACGCGCCGCAACAAGCTGCTCTTTTTCGCAGATCGCCACGGCATCGATCTCACCCGCGGATCGCTGCCGGTGATGCTCGACTACAGGGCGCTCGACCCGCGCTCGCTCCTGATAACCGGACCCGATCTCCTCCAGCGGCTGGCGGCTCTCGGCGAGCCCGGTGACACGAAAGCCGAGCTGGATCTGCGGCAATGGCTCAAATGCGCCGACTATCCGTTTCTTGCACCGAGTCTCGAGAAGGCGCGCAGTGCTGCACGCAAGGACTCACGCGAGCTTGGCTTCAACCAGCTCCGTCTCGTCTTCGCCTTTCTACGCTGGCACGACGACGAAAGGTCCGAGCAGGTCAACACGCCCCTCGTCATGCTGCCGGTCTCGATGAGACGACAACCCGGCACGACCGACGCCTTCAGCATTGCGCCCGAAGCTCCGCTCACCGAGGCCGAGGTCAACCCGGTTCTGCGCTACATCCTGCACGATCGCTTTCGCGTGAACCTCCCTGAAACGCTGGATCTGACGGGCAAGGACGCCATCCACGCCTTGCGAGACCGTCTCGAGAGGGAGATTGGCCGACAGCGGCACGGCCTGTCGATTCGCCTCGTCGACCGGCCGCGCATCCACCAGATGCAGGCAAGCCTTCGAAGGCAGCTCGATGAGCACCGTCGGCGCCAGCGTCGCGCAACGATGAGACTGAAGGACTGGCACGGCGTCGGCTATTCTTACAGAGCCGACAATTACCAACCTCTCGGCCTCGAGCTCTTTGACCGCTTCGTGCGCACGAGACCGGCCATCGCGGATCGAACCGAGCCCGAGATCGAAGGCGGTCCGTCCCGTGCCGGCCTGCTCTCTGCTGTCGCCTCGGAGACATATGGCAAGGAGGTCGGCGATGCGATCGGCCCCCTGGCCTGGGAGATCGATCTCTGCGCCGTCACGCTCGCCAACTTCAATACGCGCAAGATGAGTCTCGTGCGCGATTATGAGACCATCCTCGACGGCTATTCGGGCGCGCATGCCAACTACAAGAGACTGTTTGAAACAGGCACTCCGCCAGCGCTTCGTCCGCTTCACAAGCCGCCCCACGTCGAGCGCAACAACGTCCTCCCCTCGGACCCGAGCCAGGACGATGCAATCCTGCGCGCCGCGACTGGCGAGAGCTACGTCATTCAGGGGCCGCCCGGCACCGGCAAGTCGCAAACCATAGCCAATCTGCTGGCTGACCTCGCCGCGAGCGGGAAGTCAGTCCTGTTTGTCTGCGAGAAGCGAGTCGCGCTCGACGTCGTTCACAATCGCTTGAAGGATGCAGGGATCGGCGACTTGGCTTGCCTCGTTCACGACGCGCGCGAGGACCGGCTCGGTTTCATTGCCGATCTGAAGGCGCTCTACGAAAGCTGGCTCGCCAGCCGCCCCAGCCGCACTGTTCGCGACAAACGCGCCGCCGTTGCGGCCGACATCGAACAGCTCTCCGCAAGGCTCGCCTCTTTCTCGGCTGCAATGCAACGCTACGTGGGGGCCGGCGATACCACTTTGCGTGATTTGCTCGGCCTGGCGATCGATCCCGCCCGTCCACGCACACGACTGTCGCTGCAAGAAAAGGAGGTCGCGCCGAGTTGGGGCGACTTCGTGGCCGGCGCGCCGGCGCTCGCGGAAATCGAAAAGCTCCTGGAGAAGCTTCCCGTAGATCGGATCGAGGCGCTGGAGCTTCTCTCGTCGCTCCGCCGCGACTTCGTTTTGACACCGCAAGCCTCGACTCGGATCGAGGCAATCTTGCCGCTTCTACGCCGCTCGGCCGCTGATCTCGCCCGTCTTTCGGAAGCCGCCCTGCCTCTTGGATCGGGTCAGGAGATCCGGGTCGGTGCGCTCACCCAACAGGCAGCTCTCGCGACCCGCCTCGGCAAACTGGCGGATCGCGGCAAGCTCTGCCTCGCCGATCGCGAAGCGCCGGAAGCGGTGCATCTGCAGGCCGAGCTCAGGACGCTCGAACAGCTCGACGCCGAGCTCGGTCGCCTGACGTCGGCGAATGTGCGTTGGCATCGCAAGCCGCAACACTCCGAGGCCGAGGCCTGGCTTTCCCTCGCGCGGGCCAATGAGGGTCGATTCGGGGGGAGCCTCTCACCCGCCTGGCGCGCGTTGCAGAAGCGCCTCGCAATCGAGCACGACGGTCCGATGCCAAGCGTTACGACCGCTCTGCAATCGGTGGTTCGCGAACACCAGGCCGCAGCCGCGCTCCGCGAGCAGGCCCGCGCCATAAGCGACACCACCGGCTTCGACGACATCGCGGATTTGCGGGCGACTTTGCAGCCGTTTTGGGCGATCGATTGCATCTTGTCGCCAGCGGAACGCGCCATCGTCGACGCGGCCGCGATGGATCCAGCATCGACGGCAGCGTCCCTCCGGTGTCTCGCGGCCGGGTGGCAGGACATCGAGGCCGCCCGTGACGCCATTCGGCCGGTCTTCGTCGACATCGACCGGATGCCCGTTGCCGCGATCGCGGCGCGCCTGGCGACGCTCGACGCCATCCGCCACGAGGTCGTTGAGCTTTCCCGTCATGTGCAGGCTCTCGAGCAAGCCTCGCCAGCCCTCAGCGAGACATGGCAACAGGTTCCGATGCCGCTCGAGACGCTGCGTCAGGCGAGCCTGCACAGGGAGCTGACCCGGGCCCTGGCTCTCGCCCCTGACGTACAGCGCGTCACGGCTCGGGAACTGCAGCACGTTTCCGAGAGCCTTGTCGCCAAGCTTGCCGAGCTGCGCGTCCTGAACGCCCGCCGCACGCTCGATGAGCGCAAGACTCGGTTCCGCTCTCGCATCGCCGCCGGCAACGACGACTACGACGTGGGCCGTGCGTTCCTCGAGCACCAGTTCTCGCTCTATCGCCCGAGTGCGGCCCTGCGCGATTTCCTGACCGGCGCGCCGAGCGTCGTCGTCCGTGATCTCAAGCCAATCTGGATGATGAGCCCCCTCAGCGTCGCCGATACGCTACCGCTCGACGAGAGCCTGTTCGACGTCGTGGTCTTCGACGAGGCGAGCCAGATTCCGATCGAGGACGCCTTGCCGTCCCTCTACCGCGCACCCCAGACGATCGTGGTCGGTGACGAGATGCAGCTCCCTCCACCGAGCTACTTCGGCAGGAAGCTCGACACCGACGACGCCGACCTCCCGGACTACATCGCTTTTGGCATGCAGGCCGAGAGCCTGCTCGACAAGGCTGCGGCCGCGCTGCCTTCCACCAGCCTCGAATGGCACTACCGCAGTCGCCACGAAAGCCTCATCGGCTTCTGCAATCAGGCATTCTACGCCGGCCGTCTGCGCACGATTCCGAGCCGTCACCCGTTGCAGCCGGCGAAGCCGATCGACACCCGTGCCGCCGCTCCGCTGAAGGAGCAGGCCCAGCGCGTGCTCTCCCGGCCCATCAGTTTTCATCATCTTCCCGACGCGACCTACGTCGCCCAGCGAAACCTGCGCGAAGCTGCCTACATCGCCGATCTCGTCCGCGCGCTTCTCAGTCAGGAAGCCGGCAAGACGATTGGCATCGTCGCTTTCTCCCAGGTGCAGCAGGGCGCCATCGAGGACGCATTGGAGCGCCTCGCATCGGAGCACGCCCCGTTCCGCAACCGCCTCGAGCGCGCGATGGGCCTCGAGCAGGAAGAGCTCTTCGTCAAGAACCTCGAAAACGTGCAGGGCGACGAGCGCGACATCATCATCGTGTCCGTCGCTTACGGGCCAGGCCCCACCGGCCGGATGATTATGAACTTCGGTCCCATCAATCAGGAGGGTGGCGAGAAGCGCCTCAACGTGATCTTCAGCCGTGCGAAGCACCACGTCGCCGTCGTCACCTCGATCAACCCCGTCGACATCACCAACGAATGGAACAAGGGCGCGAAGGCGCTCAAGCGCTATCTCATGTATGCGGCGGCGACCTCCACTGGCGACGATCCGGCCCAGCGGGCCGCACTAGCCGGCTATCCTGGCGCCGAGCATGTCGATCGCGCGGCGGCCATCGAGGATCCGCTTGCCGAGGTCGTTGCCGAGGCCTACCGGCGACAAGGCCGTTTCGTCGTGCGCGGCCTCGGCCAGTCGACGGCACGTTGCGATGTCGCCCTTGGCGGCCCGGACGGCTTGGCCTTCACCACGGCCGTGCTCACCGATAACGCCGCTCACTACGCGATTTCCGACGTCATCGATCGCTACGTGACCTATCCCAGCCTGCTCCGCGCTGCGGGGTGGCAGGTCGAGCTTGCCACTGCCCGAGACTGGCTGGGAAGAGCACGTCCTGCCGAAGCGCCTCTGCGCCGGGCCACATTGACGGCCCGATGAACTCTAACCGCATGCCGTGGCCGCGCACACGCAAGCGCCGCTCAGCTCTCCCACCGACTCGCGCGGCCCTTGAAATTGTCACCCGCGCCACCGAACTGCGCACAATGATGTGGGCAGCCGCCCATCCCTCGAACCATGAGAGCGCAAGACGTCTGCGCTTCCTGAACCACGATGACCGAAACGTATTGGCTCTCCGATGACGGCCTCGTCCCTAACAACGATCAGCTTCCGGCCGTCGTCTACCGGGCCGCATTGCCGGTCGGCGCCGATGCCGAAACCGACATCATCCGCCATTTCGCGGACAATGGCTGGGCCAATGCCTGGGTGAACGGCATCTACCCGTTTCATCACTATCACGCCACTGTGCACGAGGTGCTGGGCATCGCGCGAGGACAGGCGATCGCGCAGCTCGGCGGCGCGTCGGGGCCAACTCTGCACCTGAGCGCGGGCGATGCCGTGATCATTCCAGCAGGCACCGGCCACTGCCGCCTCGGTCAATCGTCCGATCTGTCCGTGGTCGGTGCCTATCCCGAAGGCGCCGGGTGGGATCTCGTCCGCGCAACGTCTGAGGCACGCCTCGCCGCGCTGCCGGTAATCGCTTTGGTCCCCGTTCCTCGCCTCGATCCGGTGCTGGGCGGCAGCTTCACGCGTTATCCGGCCCGCCGCCATTCGGGCTCGAACGCTCCACCAGCACCGCCTGAGGCTTGACAAGCAGCGCACTCCTCCCTCCGAATGCAGCCGCCGGCCTTGTCCGTATGGTCGCCGGAGGAGAATTGGTCCCGGTGGGCCATCCGGACTTCAAATCCGGAGAGGGTCGCAAGACGGCTCTTGGTGGGTTCGACTCCTGCCTCCTCCGCCACAAAGCCAATATTACAGCGTGAATTCAATAATATAGAGAACGGCTCCACGCTTCGTCCTCGCACTGGAGCCCACAGTTGAACGTGCTTGCCGGTAACCAGCCGTCAGTCCTCGTCCGCCTCTGTAGGACGAGGCTCTCACGTCCTTTACCAAGACTTGGGCGGCCTCTGGGGGCCAGCCGCCCGCTCGCGATAACCTGGTCAATACGATCCGGACAGCCCTGTCCTCCAGGATTTGCCAACCCTTGGGGGCCGCTTTCTGAAGAGATTGAATGGCATCCGCCACCGAGGCACCGGCCTCGCTCAGCCGCAGGCAACAAGATATGCGCATCCTCGGTCTGGTCGCCCTGACCCACGACACAGGCATAGCTCTGGTCGAGGATGGCAGGATCGTTATGGTCCTCGAGGAGGAGCGACATTCGCGCGAGAAGCACACAATGTGGTTTCCGCGCCGCTCGCTCACGGAGATGTTCGCCACAACCGGCAGCGGGCTAGCTGGCATCGACGTTATCACGGTCCCGTGGGACCAGGCACGATTGAGACGTACCTTTGCGGCAGCGGTCATGCGTGGCCTGCCGGCCAGTCTCAATCTCATCCGAGACAGCGCTCATCCAACCCAGGATGGAGCGGTCGTCGCCATGAACTCGATCCTGCGCATGGCGCTTTGGCGCTATTTCCCGGACGAACCACGGCCGCCCATCGTCGGCGTTGGCCATCACGAATCCCATGCCGCGATGTTCTTCGTCAGCCCGTTCGAGGATGCGACGGTGATCGTCCTCGACGGCTACGGCGACGACAGTTCCAGCAGTGTCTTCACGGGGGAAGGTCATCACCTCGAGCGGCAATGGCACGGCAGCTTCTTCGACAGCCTCGGCATGGTCTACTCGGTGGTCACGCGCCATCTCGGCTTCGAGTTCTTCGAAGAAGGAACCGTGATGGCGCTTGCGGCACTTGGCACCGATCGCCTTGTCGACCGCATGCGCGATCTCATCCTACTCGAGCCCAACGGACGGTTCCGCATAGACATGCGGTACTTCGACTACGACCGATATGGTGCCATCCGGCCGTTCAAGCGACCGTTTCTCGACGCCTTTGGTCCGCCCCGAGTCCGGGGCGGGCCGCTGACCGATCATCATCGCGATCTCGCCTACGCGCTGCAGGCCGTCACCGAGGACGTTGTCTTGCACGTGGCGAAGGCGGCTCGGCGCGCCTATCCATCGCGCAATTTGTGCCTGGTCGGTGGCGTCGCGCTCAATTGCGTGGCCAACGCTCGGCTGGTCCGGGAGGCAGGCTTCGATCGCATCTGGGTGCCGCCGTGCGCCTCCGATACGGGCGCGCCGCTGGGCAGCGCCTTGTACCACTACCATCAGACGCTCGGTCAGCCGCGCCGGACAACGATGTCGGACGCCTATTTCGGGCGAGCCTACAGCGAGGAGGAAACCACGGCTGCACTCGTGACGGCAGGATTGGCTTTCGAGCGACTGGACGACCGGGGATTGATTGAACGGGTGGCATCGGACCTTGCGGCAGGACGCATCGTCGGCTGGTTCCAAGGTCGCTATGAGATTGGACCGAGGGCGCTCGGAAACCGCTCGATCTTGGCCTCACCGCTCGATCCGAACGTCCGTGACACGATCAATGCCCGCGTGAAGGTACGCGAGCCGTTTCGCCCGTTTGCCCCCTCGGTGCTGGCGGAACGCGCAGCCGAATTCTTCGAGATCGACCAGCCGGATCCGTTTATGACACTGGCGCCTCGGGTGCGCCCGGAGATGGCGAAGCGCATCCCCGCCGCAGTTCACGTCGATGGCACAGCCCGAATCCAGACCGTGGAGCGCGACAGCAATCCCCGGTATCACGCGCTGATCGCCAAATTCGGTGAGTTGACCGGCGTGCCAATCCTCCTCAACACCTCCTTCAATAAGCAGGAACCGATCGTGGCGACGCCGCAGCATGCCATCTCGTGCTTCCTGCGCACCGAGTTGGATGTCCTGGTGATGGGCAACATCTACGTCACGAGCCGCCCGGCAGAAGCGGTGCGTCGCGCGCGCCAGGCATTCGAGGTCGTCGAGATCAACACGCGGTCCGGTGACTAGGGCGCCTCGTTCGAAAGGGTCATCGAGCCCGACGCCGCGAAATCGCTGCCGACGCTGCCCCACCCCCATGCCCTCGAAGACCGACAGCACGCGGAGGCACGCCGAGGCGCGTCGAGACCAGTCCCATTTTGGTCAAGATCGAGATCGATAGCTCATCACGATCTGGTGCTGGCCCGGTGGCCGCGCTCGACAAGATCGGCTGTTTCCGGCAAGAAGACTGCATGCTGCATCGTCTGCTGCACCTCTGCCTCGCCATAATCGCGACCATTCTGCTGGCCGGCGAGGCGCTGGCGTGTCCGCATCACGCTGAGGCCACGCAGCAGGTGTCGAACCGCTTGAGCGACGCGGCAAGCCAGCGCGAGGGAGGAGCAACGGCGACGGCAGGAGACCGGATCGACTCGTCCGCGGCGGAGACAGTCACTGTGCCCGATGCTCGTCCGGCTCGGGCAGCGACCCCCAATCCTGCCGAACGCGCGCGCACTGCCTCCCATCACGCCTCCGACGTCGCTAGTCCGCATGGCCACCACGGATGCTGCGGCTTCTTCGGCTGCTCTCATGCAAAGGCGTGTGTCGGCGGCTGCTGTGCCGCGGCACAGGTTTTTGTGGGCGCCGGCGGGCGGCCTGAGGAGCGCAGGCTCGCGTACGCGCCACCGCAACGTCCTGCCATCTCCATCGTGGCTTTCGTGAAGCGCCCGATGCCGCCAGACCTCGATCGCGACCGCCGACGATGGCGGGAGGCCGAAGCCCAGAGAGCCGCGCTCCGCGAGCCGCGCCTTGCCCAGGTCGTTCGCCTGACGATTTAGAGCCGATGATCCGATAGGGCGCGCCTGGCCGTGAATGGCCGCTGTGCGCGCGAACGCCGTCGTGCACAGGCCGCGCTCATCGCGCAGCCGTGCTCCAGGTGCGGTCGAACGGATCACCTCACATGCTCTCGATATCCAACTCGTTGCGGCGCTCCGCCGTCGCACGCGGCACGCGAGTCCTCGCTGCTGCCCTGCCGCTCACCGCCTTTCTGCCCGGCCTGCCGGAGCAAGCGTTGCGGCAGCCTGCGCAACCGGCATTTTCGGGATTGACGACCGTCGCCACGGTGTGGCCAGGCGCAGCCCGCGCCGAGACTCCCGCGGAGAAGGGCAAGGCTCGTTACACCTGCCCGATGCACCCGCATTACATCTCCGATCACCAGGGGACCTGTCCGATCTGCGGCATGGACCTCGTGAAGGCGCAGGCAGAACCCGAGGCCGGCGCAGCAGTCGGGGAGAGCCGGCAGATCGTCACCATCGCGCCGGAGATGGTCCAGAACATGGGCGTGCGGATTGCACCGGTCGAGCGCGCGAGCTTCGGTCGTAGGGTGCGAGCGACCGCGATGGTGATGGAGAACGAGCGTACGCGCTCCGTGATCACGGCCCGAGTCGAGGGCTGGATCGAGGACCTCAAGATCACGGCCGTCGGCGACCCGGTGACGAAGGGGATGAAGCTCTTCGAGATGTTTGCCCCTGAGCTCGTCGTCTCGCAGCGCGACTATCTTGCCGCGATGCGCACTCGCGATCGCGACCGCCTGGAAGCGACCGAGGCCCGCCTGAGGGCCTTCGGTGTGCAGGAACAGGCCATGCGCCAGCTCGCGACCGAGGGGCGAGAGATGCAGCGGCTGCCGTTCTACGCCGACCGCGACGGAATCATCGCCGAGCTGCCCGTCGTGAGCGGCGAGTATCTGAAGCGCGGCGCCAGCGTGCTCCGCATCCAGGATTATCGGACCGTGTGGATGGTCGTGAACGTGGCCGAGAAGGATTTGGGTCTGATCTCGGCCAAAACGCGTGTCGCCGTCACCTTCCCGAACCTTCCAGGCCGGAGCTTCGAGACCCACATCGACTACATCTATCCCACCATCGATGCGAAGACGCGGACCGGGAGGGTCCGCCTCGTCGTCGACAACAAGGACGGTGTGACCCGACCCGGCTCATTCGCGGACGTATCGTTCGAGATCGACGCCGAGCCGCGACTCGCTGTGAAGAGCGAGGCAATTCTGCAAAGTGAGCGAGGCGCCTATGTCGTGCTCGCACGCGGCGAGGGCCGCTTCGAGCCGCGCCTGATCCAGCCGGGTCTCGTGTCCGGCGGCTGGACGGAAGTGCGCGAGGGCATTGCTGCCGGCGATCAGGTGGTCGTCTCGGGCCAGTTCCTCATCGACTCGGAAAGTGCACTGAAGGAATCCTTCCGGAAGCTCGAGCGCTTGCAGATGCCGTTGCGCCTGCTGGCGCCCAGCAAGGCGGAGCTCGCCATGATCGATCATTTCGTCGATGCGGCGATCTACCTCCACGAGGCGCTGGCCGACGGCTACGACGTCGAAGCGAAGTTTCTTCAGCCGGCACGCGAGGTCCGAAATCTGCTCTGGCCCAGATTCGGGACGACGAAGCTGTCGTTCGTCATCGAGGATGCGGCCAAGGCGATCGCCGAGGCCCAGTCGGCACGCGCCGAGAGCGAGGTGAAGACGGCACTGGCGAAGCTCGTCGAGGCGATCAAGCCGTGGATGATGGAAGGAGCGCCCCGGCATTATGCCGGCAAGGCAATCACCTTATTCAGGGAAGAGGCGAGCGGTCGGCAGTGGGTGCAACGGGGTGCCAAACCGGCCAATCCCTACGGCAGGGCCCCAGCCGCGCTCGTCGCGTGGCCCCATGACGAGACCGCCGGCAAGCGACCGTCAGAGGCGCCATCCAAAGAGCAGGCACTTCCGGCCGGCCATGGCACCCACACGGTGCCGGCAGTCAAGAGCGGAGGCTGAGCCAGATGGCCGACATGCCCGCCGACACGCCTCGACACATCGCCGGCCACGACCCGACCAAGTCGGCTGTGGCGCGCCTCATCGACTGGTCGGTCGCAAACCAGCTTCTCGTGCTCATTGCGGCGATGGCGCTCGCCGTGGCCGGATGGCTTGCCGTCAAGCGCACGCCGCTCGACGCCATTCCCGATCTCACCGATACACAGGTGATCCTGCGCACGGAGTTTCCAGGACAGTCGCCGCAGATTGTCGAGGACCTCGTCACGTATCCGCTGTCGACGACGCTGCTCGGACTGCCGCGAACGAAGGCCGTGCGCGGCTTCTCGATGTTCGGTACGAGCTTCATCTTCGTCGTCTTCGAGGATGGCGTCGACCAGTACTGGGCCCGCTCGCGCGTCGTCGAGGCTCTGTCGAAAGTCGGCAGCACGCTGCCCGAGAGTGCGCGGCCGCAGATCGGCCCGGACGCAACGGGCGTCGGCTGGGTGTACCAGTACGCGCTCGTCGATCGCACCGGAAACCACGACCTCGCCCAGCTGCGCTCGCTGCAGGACTGGTTCGTGAAGTTCGAGCTGGCGGCCGTCAAGGGCGTGGCCGAGGTGGCCTCGGTCGGTGGTTTCGTCAAGGAATACCAGGTCCTCGTCGATCCCAATCGTCTGCGCGCCTACAACGTGCCGCTGGCGAGGATCGCCGCCGCTGTGAAGGCCGCTTCGAGCGAGGTGGGCGGGCGCGTCATAGAGCGCGCCGAGACCGAGCTCGTCGTGCGCTCGACAGGCTACATCAAGACCCTCGCCGAGCTGCGAGACGTCGTCATTTATGCCGAGAACGGAACGCCGGTGAAGCTCGGCGACGTCGCGCGCGTCGAGGAGGGGCCGGAGCTCCGCCGCGGCGTCGTCGAGCTCGACGGGAAGGCCGAGGTCGTGGGCGGCGTCGTCGTCATGCGTGATGGCGAGAACGCGCTCAACGTCATTCGCGGCGTCAAGCGCAAGCTCGACGAGGTGCGCCGCGGCCTGCCCAATGGCGTCGAGATCGTCACTGTCTACGATCGCGCGCCGCTGATCGAGGGTGCCGTCGACTACCTCTCGCACAAGCTCATCGAGGAAGGCGTCGTGGTGGCGCTCGTGTGCCTCCTGTTCCTCCTCCACGTGCGCTCCGCTTTCGTTGCCATCATCACGCTGCCGCTAGGCGTGCTGGCGGCGTTCGTCCTCATGAGCGCCCAGGGCATCACCGCCAACATCATGTCGCTCGGCGGCATCGCTATTGCCATCGGCGCCATGGTGGACGCCTCGATCGTGATGGTGGAGAACGCGCACCGCAAGCTGTCGGAGCTGCCGGCCGATACGACCCCGGCCAGACGACGCGAGGCGCTGCTCATGGCCGCTAAGGAGGTGGGGCCAGGTCTCTTCTTCTCGCTGCTCATCATCACCGTATCGTTCCTGCCAGTGTTCGCGCTCACGGGGCAGAGCTACCGGCTGTTTGCGCCGCTCGCCTTCACCAAGACCTATGCCATGGCCTTCGCGGCCATCCTCTCCGTGACGCTGGTGCCCGTGCTGATGCTGTGGTTGGTGCGCGGCCGCATCCGGCCAGAGATGGCGAACCCGATCAACCGGCTGTTCGTGTGGCTCTACCGGCCGCTGCTGGCGGCCTCGCTCAGGGCTCGCTGGCTGGTGCTCGCGCTCGCGGTCGCAGCCGTTGGCTCGCTTGCCTGGCCCGCAGCACATATCGGCACCGAGTTCATGCCGGCGCTCTACGAGGGCGAGCTCCTCTACATGCCGACGACCCTCCCTAGTGTTTCCATCACCAAGGCGAAGGAGGTGCTGGCCCAGACCAACCGTCTGATCGCCAGCGTGCCCGAAGTGGAGCGTGTGTTCGGCAAGGTCGGCCGCTCCGACACGGCCACTGACAATGCGCCCATCTCCATGATCGAGACCTGGATCAAGCTCAAGCCGAAGGACCAGTGGCGCCCCGGCGTGACGGTCGACGACATCACGAAGGAACTCGACCAGCGCACGAAACTCCCGGGCCTGGTCAATTCCTGGGGCTACCCTATCAAGATCCGTATGGACATGATCTCGACCGGCATCCGCACGCCGGTCGGCATCAAGATCACCGGTGCCGATCTCGCCGCCATCGACCGCATCGGGCTCGAGGTCGAGGCCGCGGTGAGAAACGTAGCCGGCACGCGCTCGGCCTTTGCCGACAGGGTGAGAGGCGGCAAGTATCTCGAGATCGAGCCGGACCGGCGCGAGCTAGCACGCCGCAGCATCGACCTCGCCTCATTCCAGGCGGTGATACAGTCGGCCCTCGGCGGCATGAAGCTCGCCGAGAGCGTGCAGGGGCGCGAGCGCTACAACATCATGCTGCGCTACGACCGGCCGTTCCGCGAGACGCCAGAGCAGCTTGCCGACATCCTTGTCCCGACACCTGCCGGCCAACACATTCCGCTGGGTGAGGTCGCGCACGTTGTTTATCGGGACGGGCCGCCGATGGTGCGCTCGGAGAACGCGCGGCTGACGGGCTGGGTGTTCGTCGACATCGCCGGGCGCGACATCGGCAGCTTCGTCGCCGAGGCGCAACATGTCATCGGTGAGCGCGTAAGCCTGCCGCCCGGCTACGCCATCACGTGGTCTGGCCAGTTTGAGCAGCTGATCGAGGCGCGCGAACGCCTCAGCCTCGCCATCCCAGCCGTGGTGGCGATCATTCTCGTCCTGCTGATGCTGCACTTCGGCCGCCTCGACCGCACGCTCATGATCATGATGTCGCTGCCGTTCGGCCTCACAGGCGGCCTGTGGACGGTCTATCTGGCCGGTTACAACCTCTCCGTCGCCGTGGCCGTCGGCTTCATCGCGCTTGGCGGCATCGCGGTCGAGACGGCCGTGGTGATGCTGCTCTACATCGACCAGCGAGTGCGAGAGCATCCTCCGCGAACTCTGGCAGAGCTCAAGGACGCCGTCACCGCCGGGGCCGTCATGCGCGTGCGGCCGAAACTGATGACGGTGCTCACCATCATCGTGGGTCTGATGCCGATCTTCTTTACCGACGGTCTCGGCTCCGACGTGATGCGCCGAATAGCGCTGCCGATGGTGGGCGGCATGGTTTCGACCACGCTGCTCACGCTGCTGGTCATTCCAGTGATCTACCTGATCTGGGAAGGCCGTCGCTTCGGGCCGGCGAAGCCGGCCGGCGGCGCTGCTATTCGCGAATTGGATTCCGTGCCGGCCGGGTGAGCCGAGGCACGGTCAGCCCGGCGCAGAGCATCGTTTGCGCCATAACTTGGGAGAAATGTCATGAGGAACACGATGATTGCTGGCCTGATCTGGTCAGCCCTTGTTGCAGGGCCAGCCCTCGCGCAGTCGGGCGGCCACGGAGGCCACGCCGGCCACACGATGGGCGACATGGCAGCAGAGGCGAAAGCCAAGGCCGTCATTCACAGTGTGGATGCCGACAAGGGAATGGTCAACGTCACGCACGAGCCCGTGCCGGAGCTCAAGTGGCCTCAGATGACGATGGACTTGCCCGTCACCAAGCGGGTCGACCTCTCCAAGGTCAAGGCTGGCGACAAGGTGACAATCACCCTGAAGCAGGGCGTCGACAAGCAGTTCCGCGTGACGGAGATCGCGCCAGCCCAGTGACCGGCGCCTAAACTGGGTGTGGCATCGAGGTCAGCCCTCGAGGCCGCCCGAGGTGTCGATCCGCGTCTGGCAACCGCTGCAGCCACTGCCGCGTCGGTCAGCGCCAGTCAATGCAACGGAAGTTCTGCCTTTCCAGAAGCTGCACCGCTTGCCAATCGGCCTAGCGGTCCTTGGGTGACATCAAGGTTGGGGGATGGATGGGGACTGGGCCAAGCGACGCTTCCCGGAGGACGGCCCACCCTGCTTCCGACCTGCTCGTGCAAACAGGTAGCTGGAGTACACCGCGGCCTGAGCGGCAGCTCGACCACGTCTTCAGAGCTGGAAATTGTTGCGAAGAACCAGAGTGTCGGACCACCCCCTCTTCCACGGCCTGTGCACGCTGCACGATCCGTAGGACACCCAGCCGCACCCAAACTCTCGACGCTCGAGCGTCCACCTCCATCGGCGCCCGGCCCTCACGTCCACCCTTACCCGGAGCGAGCCAGCGAGCGCCGCGCAAAACAGGTCACGAACCAGATCGAAATCGCCAAATTCCTCGACCCACTGGTCGAAACCGATCACGACCCCGTCACTCAGCTGCTCGACGTCGATCGCGAAGCCGCCGGGATCGGACGCCATCACGGACAATCCATGCATCCGTCGTACGAAAAAGACGGTGGGACGTTGTACGAGCTCCCACTCCAACATCCCCAACAATGACATCTCTGAGACAAACGGCATGAGGGCCACTATCGCCAGCGGTGACCCCGCGGCCAAGCTACCCTTCCGATCGAAACGGCACCGACCGCTCCCCCTTTGGAGCAAGCACCTGCAAGAACTGACCCGAAGCCTCTTGATTATCCTGAAGCTAGGAAAACACTTCAGAACTGACTGACCGCACCATGAAATACGTCCATTGACGCCCCCGTCATTACAAAACCGACTTGTCACCAAACCAAATAGTTATCCGCAGGACATGACGCACGCGGCATCACACGAATGCTCGGATCACAATCGAGTGAAGCTCGACCGCGTACGCGCAGGATCGGCAAATCCGCACCACCAGAAGTGAAAAAGGGCGAAAACCACGACAGGAGCCTCGGCGGCAGCGCCAAGGTGTGCTACATAAATTATATTTTAACATTTTATTTCAACGAGTTAACGAGATAATAGAAGAATGAGATTAGAGAACATACTCTTTGGATTGGAAAGCAGTTGAAATTGCGGATCATACGAAGACAAACCATCATCGCACTTCTCAATTACCCTATCGCTCCCGCCGAGCGCGGCACAGATCTTGGACGTATCGACTACCCCCATTGATTGACCCCCAGGCACCTCGTCAGAGACCAATTGCGCTTGATCACGACGCGCAAAATGTTTAACCTTCTTAGAGCCATGGGGAATGCAATTTACGTGATGCTATATCCGACGTTTTGAAGGATGTGATTGGGAAGCTTAGCACTATGGGCTGAGCGCTGACGTATTTGTCAGTGATCGACGCATGCAGCGGGGCAAGACAATGGTAATGCGTTTGCACTCGATAGAACCCTCCGAGCGCGAGGTAGCCGAGCACGGACATGCGGACCGCACCGGGCTAGCGCAACGCTCCGATCCAACGCCACCCCCTCGAGCTCAACTTTGTGAGGACGAGCTGTTCCCAGAGGATGCTCTCGTCCTCGTGGAAAGCCGTCAGTTCGTCCGGGACAGCATTCGCCGCGGACTTGAGAATGGCCTGTCACGTCGCATTTTCGCTGTTCCGACAGTCGCGGACTGCCTGGTTCGCAGCCGAAACTGCAAATCCTCGATCGTCATCTATTCTACGATCGGAATCGAGGACGACGCTGAGATCGAAGAGCAGCTCTCACTGCTATCTCAGGCAAGCCCCAGGTTGTCAGTCATCATTCTTGGCGACCACGATGCGGCCGATCGCGTTCTCTGCGCTCTCAATCGCGGTGCCAAAGGCTTTATTCCTTCGAGCACACCTCTGACAGTCGCTGTCCAGGCTGTCGAGCTCGTCGCCGCAGGCGGATGTTTCGTCCCCGCCAGCAGCCTTTTCGCAAGTTCTCCTGAAGTCAAACCAGCGCAAACCACGAGCCAATCGCTCACCAATATCTTCACCGCACGTCAGGCGGCGGTCATCGAGGCTCTGCGCAGGGGAAAGGCGAACAAGATCATAGCTTATGAGCTCAATATGCGAGAGAGCACCGTCAAGGTGCACGTCCGCAACATCATGAAGAAGCTCAACGCGAAGAACAGGACTGAGGTTGCCTACCGCGCCAATGAGCTCTTGGCTTCCGGACGCTCGACATGAAAGACGAGCCGACGTCGGGCCCGCTTCAGGTCGCACGGCCCAATCATTGAAATGAACTGACACCGGGCACCCTCGGCAAGGCAGCCTGCCGAGGGACGCGCATTCACACCGCTATCGCGTGCGGTTGCGCCGCGCGCATTACTTCGTGCTTTCGCCAAAGCGTGACATCCGCTTCAAGGCCGCTCGATCTCGGGCGTCCCCGGCATCACGCTCTTGTATGGAGGGCCAGCGTACGCTCGAAGGCCGCTTCGATCTCCCGCCTGAAGCGAGCGACCGAGAAACGCAACGCATTCTGGCGGCACACAGCCGGAGACATCCGCAGCGCTGAGCCCTCGAAGTGATCGACGGCAACCCGGACCATATCCGCGGTCTGGCGAGGAAACAGGATACCGGTCGGGCGCTCGGCTTTGTCGAGTGGACGTACGATGTCGCAAGCACCGCCTCGGCCGAACGCGATCAGCGGCGTTCCCCAAGCCTGGGCCTCCGCGAGTGCAATACCGAAGTCCTCGCAACCAGCGAAAACCATTGCCTTCGCCTTCGCGACCGTCCTGACGTAGCTCGGCCGTGCAAGGTAGCCCGTGAATTCGATGTTAGGTCCCGCCATCGCCTTTAGGCGGCTCGACTGTTGCCCGTCACCGACCACGACGAGCTTGCGACTGGGCATTCGATTGAACGCCTCGATCACGAGGTCGGTGCGCTTGTAGGGCGCCAGAAACGAGGCCGTGACGTAGTAGTCTTCCTTGTCCTCCCGATAGTCGCTCTCCCCCACCTCCACCGGGGGAAACACGACCTCGGCATCCCGCCCGTAGATGTGCCGGATGCGCGCTCGAACATAGCTCGAGTTTGCGAGCATGATGTCCGGGCCATGGGCCGTTCGCGTGTCCCAGTTCCTCAGGTGATGCAGAAAATAGCGGAACAGGAGACCGCGCGGCCCATAGCCTAGGCGTCCTTGCGACAGGTAGGAGAACTGCTCGTCCCAGGCATACCGGATGGGACTGTGGACATAGCACAGGTGTGGCTGGTCGGGTCGCGTGATCACCCCGCGCGAGAACGCTGCGGACGACGAGATCACGGCATCGAACTCCGTTACGTCGAACTGCTCGATCAGAAACGGACACGCAAAGAACAGCGACCGGTAGTAGCGGTCGACGAATGGCAGGCGATTCGCCACCGACGTCCGAAACTCGACCCCCGGGAAGTGGGAGGCCTTGACGTCATCCGGCAGGAAATCGAACAGCGTGAAAACCTGGCTGGCACCCTGCAGACGACAGAGCTCAGCAAGTACACGCTCGCCCCCCCGGAACGACGGGCACCAATCGTGGACAATCGCAACCGAATGACCTTCCGCCTTGAACACCGGCTGAATGCCTTCGGCGCCGCCTGAGCTGGTCAGGGCAAGGGAGCCTTGCGACGCATGATCCAAAGAATACGCAGTGGATCCCATCTGAAGACCTCAACTCGGTGACGCTGCCTGCAGCCTTGGAACAGGGCATTGTCCCGTCGCCCGCCTTGCAGAACAAGGCGTACGAAGGACGGCGGCAACCGCTCACACGCTACGCTTTGCGGGATAAGAGCAGGCAGGGCGTCCCTCCGAAGGCGTAGAGACTGAACGCGCTCCGACGGACTGCGTCCCAGCTACTGCTATCGGTGCCCCCGACCGAGGACCTCTGGCATCGGTGTATGTATCTCGGGAGCGAGCCCCATAGACCGCAGAGTTTCAGCCACTTCTGCCGCGTAGACCGGATTCATCAGGATCACGTCATCCGGCGGATCCTGCAGCAAGCTGCCGGGTGGCACCACTTCCTGTCCCGTCCCGGCAACGAACTTCCCGTGCTTGCGGGGATTGATGTCGACCACTCGATCGATACCCGACGCCGCGCCAACCACGTTGAGAAACGTGACGCCCTTCGAACCACCGCCCCAAACGACAGCACTTCGGCCGGATTGCCCCCAGGACTCCAGACTACGGCTCCATTTCGAGACAACCTCCCGAAAGCGCGCCTCGAACGCGACCACGAGCTCAGCCACTTCACGCTTCTCCGCGGCTCGACTCGGCAGCTCCCCCTCCCCGTACCGCGCCTCGAGCGAAAGGAACTGCCCATGGTATGTCTCCCGCACGTCGAGCACATTGAACCCGGCATCCGCGAAAAGACGCTCGAGCGAAGCCGCCGTGAAGTATGAGCAGTGCTCGTAAATGATGTCCCAGATGCCGAGATCCCGCAGCGTGAAGAGTGCGTTTGGTACCTCGAAGTAGACGGTGGCATTGGGCCTGCCACGTATCGCGCGACCGATCTCGCGCACAAATCCGCGAGGATCCTCGATGTGCTCGAGAACATGCCGGCAACAGACGAGATCCGCGTTGATGTCGGCATGCTTGCTTGAAAAGAACTCGCGCACGAACGTTACGCTTTCGGGCTTGCTGTGGGTTGCGCCCTCGGGAGAGTAGCTCGCATCGAACCCCCAGCCTCGATTGCCACCCAACTCACACAGCGTCGCAAGAAAATCGCCCTTCCCGCATCCGACATCGATCACGCACCGATTACGCAGATCGTACCTACCGATCAAGTGCAGGGCCAGAGACTGCGCGAAGTCCTCGAACGTCTGCGAAAAGTGCAGCGAGTTCTCGTACGCAACCGAGTACGCTACGCGCGCAGGCTCGAAGGCGTGGTTGAAGATGTGCCCGCAGGCTTGACACATGCCGAGCGAGATCGCCCCACGCGGCGATGCCAACGCCTCCCTTCGCGTCTCCCAGAGGACATTGCAGTAGGTCGGAACCGACGACACATCGAAAAACGTCCGAACGTCGCTTCCGCCGCACACAACACACCGCAGCGGCGCATTTACAGCCAGCATCGTGCTCTCATCCATCCGCAGCCCTATTGAGCCCCCCGACCGTGCAGCATCAGGATGGCCTCCCGCAATCATCGCTCGATCGCAAGCACGTCGATTACAGGAACCTTGCAGCCATTCACTCGCGCCTTCCAGTTTTCGATCGGCTTATACCCGAAAGGCGTAGCCCATCGGGTAGGAGCCGTAGGCTTCGACATCCCGCGCCGCCCGGATAGTGCCGAAGCATGAGTTGTGATGGGACGCAGCCGGTCCTAACGTCACTGTCGTGAGCATCGACCGATGATCGTCGTCTGTGGCGGCGCCGGGATGGTGATCAGGCCCGACACGATTGAGAAGCCCGCCGACCATTGATCGGCCCGGGACAGTCTATTTTCTAATCCTGCGACCGATTGGGGGAAGCTCAGCGATGGCGGTACCGGTTTCTCTCGCAGTTCCCGTCTACAACGGACAAGCGTACCTGGCTCAGACGCTCGACTCCCTGCTCGCACAGACCTTCCCCGACTTCGAGATCATCATCACCGACAACGCCTCGACAGACGCCACTCAAGAGATTTGCCAATCATACGCAAGTCGGGACCGGCGGATAAGATATGTGCGCAATGACGCAAACCTCGGCGCTGCAGGAAACTTCAATCGCGGCTTCGCCCTGTCTAAAGGCGAGTTCTTCAAGTGGTGCGCTCACGATGATCTATTGAGCCCGGACTTCCTGGAGCGGTGCGTGCGCGCACTGCGCGACGATCCCACGGCCATTATCGCACACGGACGCCAACAGCTCATCGACGCTGAAGGTCGGACCTTGAGCGGCACCACCGGCGATCTCCTCGACATATCGGACGCGACCGACCCGGCCGAGCGATTTGGCCTCGTGTTCCGAACTCAAGGCTTCGATGCAGCCATGTTCGGCCTCTTCCGCAGCTCGATGCTCGCCCGGACAAGCCTGCACCGGCCGTATTACAGCTCCGACATCGCCCTCCTTGCCGAATGTGCTCTCTTGGGTCGCTTCACCGCGACGGAGGCGGTCTTTTATAACCGCGAGCACGCCGTCCGCTCCGTCAACATCCAGGACAAGATCCAGCGTCACATCTGGCACACTGGTACCCGTCCGACCCGCCCCAAGTGCGAGCATCTTTGGCTTCTCGCCCACTTCCTCGAAATGGCGACTCGTCCCCCGCACGGTGTCCCACGCCGGCGCATCCTTCCCCAGGTCCTGGCATGGGCCGCAAGGCCTCGGCAGCTCGCACGGTATGGCCTCGAATTGCTCGCACTCGCCTCCCCGCGCTGCGCAGGCTCACTCAAGACCACGGGCAAGCGCGTCCTCTTAGGGCTCCATCGCAGCAGAGAGCCCGATCGCCGCATGGCCCGTCCACGTCCATGATGCAGGCATTACGGAAATGAGAGTCGCGATCTTCAATGTGAAGTACAGCCCCAATCTCGGGGACGGGATCATCGCCGAGTGCCTCGAGACGGCTTTGCGTCGTCGAACCGGCTGGCACGTCGTCTCTCTGGACCTCGCAGGTCGCACCGCGTACCGTTCCGACGCCGCACCTCGCCGTCGGTCCCTGGCGCTGCAATTGCTCCGCGCCATGCCACAACGCCTGCGAGACGGCTGTGTCGAGTTGGCCCTGACGCCGAAACTCCACGACCACATCGGCCCAGCCTGGCGCCGGGAGTTGGCAAGCTGCGATTTCGCTGTGATCGGCGGCGGTCAGCTCATCCAGGCCTTCGACCTGAATTTCCCCTTGAAGCTGACCGAGGTGCTCCAAGCCTGTGAAGATACCAGCGTACCAGCCGCACTCTTTGCAGTGGGTGCCCGCGTTCCGCACTCCGAAAAAGGCAGACATCTCTTTGAGAGCCTGTTGAAGTCGAAGGCCCTCGTTCACATCGCGGCGCGCGATGAAAGCTCCGCTCAAACCCTCTGCGACCTGGGTCGCCGCGCAAGCATCGCCAGAGATCCAGGGCTCTTGGCAGCACAGACCTGGCCCATTGAAGCGCCGCAGCAGGCCGGAGCGAAGCGGCTTGTGGGGGTTGGCGTGACACATCCCTCTGTTCTCGCCTACCACGCGAGCGGCACAGCGTCCCCGTCCCAAGCAAGCACGCTGCTCGCCTACGAGCAGCTCATCAAGAGCCTTGTTGCCGCCGGAAACCGGGTCCTCGTCTTCACCAACGGAGCAGGAGAGGATGCGATCGCCTTGCGCACGATCCGCGCTCGCCTCGACCCAGCCACGAACCCCGACGTGGACTTTGCACCAGCTCCGACCACGCCGGGCCACCTCGCGCGTCTCATTGCCAGCCTCGACGCCCTAGTCGCTCACAGGCTCCATGCCCACATCGTCGCCTATTCGTATCGCATTCCCTCGGTTGCTCTGAGCTGGGATGCCAAGCTCGATGCGTTCTTCGCCTCGACGGCACGCAGCAGTTTCGTATCGAACCTTCATGGCAACCGGCCCGACGAAATCACCTCTCGCCTCGACGCAGCCATCCGCGAAGGTATCGCGCCGGAGGTCCATGCAGGCGTGATGCGAGAAGCCGTGTCCGGCATCGAGCGTCTGATCGGAAGGATAGAAGCTTCGTCGATGCCACGGCTGAAGGCAACCGGATCTTTCCCAGTGGCACTCGTCCCGAACAGAACCGAGGATCTAGGCGCATCGTGACCGTCGAGCCCATTGGCATCATCACGATCATCCTTGGGGTCCTGATCCTCCGGAAAGGCCCCGGGCTCGGCATTGTTGTGCTGCTGTGCTCATTTCTTCTAGGTGCCGCCGCGGCCGTGAAGCTCCCTGCACTCGGCGGTTCATCGATCGCACCCGCTTACGTTATCTTGCTCTTCTATGTTGCATCCATCCTCAGAATGCCCGACAGCCTGGCTCATGTCGTCCGGTTGTTCGGCGTCCGAGAGGCGGGCTTCTGGCTCCTCTGCTATGCGGTCTACGGCGCGCTCGGCGCTCTCTTTCTCCCTCGTGTCTTCGCGGGCGAAGCATTCGTCTTCTCGCTGCAGCGCCTCTCCGCGGGCGGCGACAGTGCGATCACGCTCACACCGCTGGCCTTCGGCACAGGCAATATCACGCAGACCGTCTATCTCCTCGCTGACGTCGTCTGCTTCGCTGCCGTCGCAGCCCATGTACGCATGCGCGGCTTCTCCGCCGTTGCCACCGCCGTCCTCTTTGCTGGTTCGGCTCACTTCCTGCTCGGGGTGCTGGACAGCGTCGATCATAGCTTTGCGGCAGGCGAGATGCTCACCTTCATCCGCAATGCAAACTACGCAATCCTGGCCGAAGGCGACGTCGGCGGCATCAGACGTACCATCGGGGCATTCACCGAAGCCTCCGCTTTTGGCGGCGTAGCACTTCCCTTTTTCGCCTTTACCTCGGAGCTCTACTTCCGAGGCATAAGACCGTGGCTCACCGGCCTCGTAGCCCTGTGCTCCCTTCTTGCCGTGATCGCCTCGTTATCGTCATCGGCACTCGTCGGCCTCGCCATCTACGCCGGCTTCATCTTCGTGAGAGGTAGTGCATTGATGCTTGTCGGCGCCTCCACGGCACGCCTCTCCTCTGCCGTGGTCGCACTGCCATCCGTGCTTCTCGTCGCAGCCCTCGTCCTCGCGTTGAAACCAGACGCGGCATTCTGGATCGACGACGTCGCCGACCAACTCTTCCTCGACAAGCTGGAAAGCGACTCGGGAATCGAAAGGGCTTCCTGGAACGAATACGGCTGGGATGCCTTCTTCGACACCTCAATGCTTGGCGCCGGAGTCGGAAGCATCAGGACATCGAGCTATCTCGTGGCGATCCTGGCGAACACAGGACTCCCAGGCCTGGTTCTTGTTGGCGTCTTTCTGGCCCTCCTTTGCATCGGCCACAATAGCACCAGGCGTCCTCGTGTGACCGCCGGCATGGAACGCGCCGCAGTTTTCGCCTGCTTCGCCTGCCTGCTGCCGGCCATGCTCGTCGGCAGCTCCGTCGTCTTCGGCCTCCTCTTTTCGACCCTCGCCGGCCTTGCAGTAGCTACAGGCCAAGACCGATTTCCGCATCAGAGCCGCACCGAGCCGAGGGCCTTCACGGTTCCTTCTCGGCTGAGTAGACCGGATCCGGCCGCAACAGGAGCCGCCTAAATGTTCCACTTCGACGACGATATCGGCCATCACGCGCGCTCCGTCGGCATCCAGGATCTCGCCCGCGTGCTGGTGGCCTCATGGCGCCGGATCCTTCTCTTCACATGCGTCGCAAGCGCACTCGCCGCTACCGTCGTGCAATTCATTCCGCGAAAATACTCCGCTGCCGCGATCGTGATCTACGACCCGACATCCTCGATCAATTTCTTCCAGAACACGCGCTGGCTCGAACCCAGCGTCGAGATGAACATGCGCATCGAGAGCCAGGTGGAGGTGATCAACTCCGTCAGCGTTGCCGAGCGCGTGATTGCTAGGCTCGACCTCGTGAACGACCCCGAATTTTCGCCGACCTCCTCGCCTGACCGCCCGGAACGTCCGGCATCACTGGCATCCCAGGCGCAGGACGTTCCGGCCAAGTCTGAGGAGGGGGCCGCAGAGGCGCAGACGAAGGATCATGACCCCCACCGCATTCAGGCAATCGTACCGGCATTTCTCAATCGACTGAGTAAGCGTCGAGTAGGCCGCTCGACAGTTATCGAGATCCACTTCACATCGAAAGACGCGGAGAAGGCAGTCCGCATCGTCAACGCGATCGCCGACGCCTACATCGAGTTCGACCTGGAGCAAAAATCCGAAGCGCTGCGCCGCGGCGGAAAATGGCTACAGGGCCGTCTCGAGGAGCTCCGCAAGCAATCATTCGACAGCCTTCGTGAAGTCGAGCGCTTCAAGCGTTCTGGCCAGGGCACCATCAGCGATGCCTCCGTACGCCTCGCCGAGTTGGAGAGCACAGCCCAAACCTTCCGACGCCTTTACGAAGGCGTCCACCTCCAATTGATGGAAACGCTGCAACGCATTTCCTACCCCGTAGCAGACGCAAGAATTCTCTCCAAGGCATCTGTTTCCCGCGTGTCTGCCGAGCCCAAGACCAAGCTCATCATTCTCTTCGCCACGGGTCTCGGCGCGGCAATCGGCGCCGTCTTCTCGCTCATCCAGATGTCTGCCGATGGCGTCGTCAGGACACTCGAGGACCTCGCACGCACGAACCAAACTCTGCTCGGTCGCGTCGTGAGCCGGACATCCGCACATCGGCCATGGCGCCCCCTCTCCCAATCTCCCCAGACCGGCCGACATGGTGTCTCGTCGCACGTGTCCGGCGGTCTGCGTCGGCTTCCGGAAACGGCTCTCGTCGACACATCCCCAATCGACGCCAAAGTGGCAACCGGCCTCTGCGCCATCGCTATTCGCGGCGCAGGGCGCCAGAGCGCGTCCTCGATCCTATCCATTTTGCTTGCCCGGCACTTCGCGGCCAATGGCCGACGAGTTGTCGTCATCGATGCGAGCCCCGACAACGGCCTCCTGAGCACTCTGCTCGGCCTTGGACAGGAACGCGGTCTAGCCGATATGGCACACGACGGCCACGGCCTCGACAATGCATTGCTCTTCCGGGACGCGAGCGGCTTCGATGCCATCCCCCTCGGCAGTGCATCGGCACGAAACGCCATACTGGCCGCGCCACCCGATGAGCGTGTCCTCGCGGCCATTGTCGATCCCCTGCTCGAGCGCTACGACATTTGCCTCATCGATCTGCCGCCCATGGGAGCACGAATCGACGCCATGTCGGCAATCGAGTACATCGCTCAAGGAACCGTCTTCGCTCTCGAGCGTGCCACGATCGGAGTCGAAGAATTCGAATCCCTCATCCATGCAAGCAAGTCGAACGCCATTACGAACCTCGGAACGATCTTTGTGGAAGCCCCGCTCCCAAGAGGCCACCGCAAAGGCGCTCCTAGGCCCCCTACGGACAGCCCGCGTTCCGGTGCGCAGCCGACGCAAGAAACCGCCGTCTGAGTGACCGCACCGCAGCGTGCGCCTCGTTCACCCCCCGCTGCTGGAGCGTTCGCTTGTGATGAGTGGTCGACGTAAGTGCCGCCACGGGCGGCGCTCAACCCACCCGCGTCACGCACGCGCGCGAAACGTGCCGAACGACGAGCCAGTGTCGTCACCCCACTCCCAATTGGCCACAAGCCCAACGCGGTTGATTTTCAACGTCGGTCCCGTCGGATAGAGATCCCGCAGTGCTTTTTGTAGGACCGGCTCCCCGTCGAGATATGCGACGAATTGATCACCATCGAAGATCAAGCGCAGGACAACCTCCCGCCCCCACGCGACGCGTCCGTCGACGTTCGTCCAAACCGCATCGTAGAGTTCCTCGAAGCCACCCAGCTTCGGAAAAAATGAAATCGAGGCTCCATCGTAAACATCGTCGAGCCAGCACGAGCAGGTGACGTAGTTGTCATCGTCCTGCCAAAAGACCAGTCCAGCCCGGCCGCGATGCCCTTCGCCGCGCCGCTGGCCAGGCGGCGTGAGCGCAACCTCCAAATCGGCGAAGTCCTGGAATGCCCAGGGAAGCGTATACACCGTCCTTCCCGGATTGGGTGTGGCAACGCTTGCCATTACGCGCGCGCGCCCGTGTCCGTCCGCGATGAACGAACCGTTCCCGAGTGTCCGCTGCCAGCAGCCTTTCCCTATCCCGGTCTCAAGACCTGCAAGCTCACCCGGGGCGTGCTTGAAATCATCGGCATAAACGAGCCTGTCGCCCTCCCGCCTCCAGGGCGGATCGAATCCGAGACAAGTCGGCGGCTCGACCTCCGGTGGATGCGCCTCGATCATACTGACGCGGGCACCCGCACCTTTGAGCCATAGGCCGATCCCCGTCCCTTCCCCTGTTGTCCCCGCCGGGAGCCCGCCACCGAACAGCGGCTTCCCATCCACCGAGCAGCAAATTTCGCCGAAGCCTTCCAGAACCTGCAACGAATGCCATCGCCCGCCGAAGAGGCGATGGCTCGCATCCTCTGCAATCACCGCGTCGCGCCCGCCCCTTCGGCGCACGAGGCGACACCCCCCCATCCACGCTTCGAGGCGCCAGCCATCCCCCTGCAGCGACGTCTGCCATAGCAGAGCGACGCGATCATTCGGCGTCTCGACGACGACCGACGCATGCACAAGGCCGCTCGGCCGAAGTGGCGAAAGAACTGCCGAGCCTTCTCCGACATCCCCGCTCGTGCTGACCCCTCGGGCTGTCCGCCTCAGCTCGCCGCCGAGCGATTGCCACGCCCCTCCCCGGTCGCCCTCCATGAGCTCGCCCCTGCCCCAGAGTGCGTCGGCCGCATGTGCAGACCCATACCATTCACGCCATTCATCGGACCTCGCCACTTGAATGGACTGCACCCGTGTATCGACACGGAAGCCGATCTGCCCAAGGGCTGCCTGGTAGAGACCAGCGAAAAGCCGCGCGTCCGCGCTCGTCGGGTCGATGCCGACCGGCCTGAATTTTGGAAACGCGCCGACACCGTGTGCCCCTTTGGGCCCTGCGATGTAGTAGCACGCACCACGCTCTCGAAGCGCGACGACGTAATACAAGGGAACATTCTTGAGCCGCCGGAAGACGGGGAGACATCGGCCTGCAACACGCAACCAGAGCTCACCATTCTCTGCTTCCGCCGCATGCATGATGAAGCAGCTGCCTTCGCACCGCGGATCCGATGGTGCCTCGCTCGCAAAGAAGCCGAGGGCGAGGTTCTCCTCGACCTCTGGCGTCTTCTGTCTTCCTTTCGAATTGATGAACCACCAGCAGAGCCGTCGCGCTGTCGCCCGGCGATGCTGCGAAGACCGAAGCCAGCCCGAAAAGCGGTTCGCCAATGAATCGACGAACGGCCCGTATATCCACTGGCGAACCCTGCCGACAAACCGCTCCGGAATGGGGCCACCGTGGGACGTATTGTGGCCATTGTTGACCGCGACGCCGACAACCAGCCCCGGACTGCGCTCGAACGGACCATAGACAACGCCTTGCCGCGCCCACCCGGGTCGCAATAGCGGCTGCAACCGTAGCGCACCATGGTCGATCGACATCAATCCTTCGACATCACGACCACTTCTGACGCGGCCGCCCGAAGTCCTACTGCCAACAACATGCCCTGTCGCAACATCAGACGCGAAATTATCCAAGAGCGTGCCAGCGCCCGGGCCTGTGCCCCCGTCAAAAGCCGGATTGCAATTCTCGTCGCTGGCTTCGCCCACAGCTTTCCAGTCGCTATTCGAAGCGAAAGCCTCGCCGCGATCTTCCGGTGTCACAGCACGCTTCACGCCGCCATGCCGCATACCCGCCTCGCACGCAGCTCGAGGGCCAACCGATAAATCTCTTCCGTGCGAGCCGCCACAACATCCCACGCGTAAGTATCGGCCACGCGCCTGGCGCCATGCCCTCCCAGCTCTCGCCTTAGCGAACGATCGGCGAGCAAACGCTTGATGGCCATGGCAAGCTCGCGCGGATCGTTCTTTTCGATCAGAAGTCCGCCGCCAGTTCTCCCCAACACCTCTGTCATTCCGCCGACGCTCGTGGCAACCACCGGCGCCCCCGCGGCCATGGCCTCGATGACGCTCATACCGAAGGACTCGCTCAGCGACGGATTGACGAGAACCGCTGCTCTTCGGTAGCGCGCTTGTACTGCGGCGTAGGGCTCGCCTCCGATGAACCTTACTGTGTGCGCGAGCTCGGCTGGAACGCGCCGCCGCAGTGCCTCCAGATAGGAAGACGAGCCTTCCGCACCGCCGGGGTAGAAACGCGCCAGATCCCGCACGTCGGGATCGCGGCTCAGGTCGAGCAGCATGTTCCTCTCGGTCACGACCGGGGATCCGACAATATCCAGATGTGCTCCGGGAAACGCGGTAACGACCGCCGGCCAAGCCTCGAGCAGGACATGAAGCCCCTTCTCGGGAGACACCCTGCCGACGAAGAGGACGCCGAGTGCGTCCTCGTCTGCGCGCGATCCAGGATCGCCGATTATGCTGGCGCCATTTGGTACGACCTCGAACGGCGGCCCTACATGACCGAAGCGCGCTCGCGCCGCGTCCGCGACATGACGCGAGCAACCGATCACCACATCGGCGTCGGCGATGGCCCTAGCCATCTGCTTCCACCCGAACTCCACCAACCAGTCGCAATGCATATGGAGCACGATGGCGGCATCCGGAGCAGCGCGCCGAAAGAACGGGACATGGCTGGCGAAATTCTGGACATGCACGACGTCCGGCTTCAGCTCCCTCAAACGACGGGCAACACTCCAGACGTAGTCGAATGCATAGAACGGTTGGCCAACCAGCGCCGGGCCTTGTGGAAACGCTTGCTGCCAGACTGACGCGCAACGGCGCCAGATCCCATAGCGCAGAGCCCCGACATGCTCGACCTCGAGCCCATCGCGCTGAACATGCCTCGGCTTTCCGCCCCCTCCCCGCGCCAGAACGATAGGGCGCCATGTGCCTGTCAATCGCTTGCCGACCTCCCACGTCCAGATCCCGAGCGAGCTCTGGACCGGCGGCAAAACCTCGCAAAACACCTGCGAGACCGTCACAACTGTCGGCCGATTGATCGTCATCAAGAGCTGGACCTTCCGGCGAAGTCTCCCGGCATCGCCGGGCGGACGGACAGTGTCTCCGAACCCGGCGCGACGATCCATTTCGCTCTTGGGTGACACGGATCAGGCTGCCCCATCGTACGAACGAGGTAGAGCCCGGCGCCGAACCCTACGTCCGCCGGCGCCCTACCACCAATGCTGGTCTTTGCGCTCCGACCGCACGGCGCGACAGTCGTCCCAAGCGCACACACTTTGCCGGTCCCTGGTACTTGTCGAAGTCGTGTCGGTGCACGACACGCCTTTCAGGATCCGTTCGCTGCGTCGGAGAGGACAGACATGACGACAGTCCCGCCCGGCCCCCATGGCAAGGCGCCCCATCAATCACAGGCGGAATGCCACTCACTCACAATCGCCGTAGGCATTGCCACAGCCAGCCGCCCAGCGATCGTCAGCGAAGCCGTTCGGCGGCTCGCCTTGCAGACACGCCAGCCCGAAGCAATCGTCGTCTGCGCTCCCACTCCAACCGACGTCGCAGGCCTCGACGACGAAAGCGCGCGTGTAACGCTGCTCCTGGGCCCCCGCGGCGCCGCGGCTCAGAGGAATGCAATTCTCGACCACGCCGCGCCTTATGACATCGTCATCTTCTTCGACGACGACTTCGTGCCGGCCGCCGACTATCTCGCTCAGCTCGAGGAACTCCACATCACGTCACCCGACGTAGTCATGGCGACGGGAACGGTCCTCAAGGACGGCATCCGTGGTCCCGGCCTCACGTACGTCGATGCCGATGCGCTGCTCGCCCACAGGAAGCACTTGCCGGGCGACCAAATAGTCCCCGTGACCAACGGCTACGGCTGCAATATGAGCGTCGCCATGAACGCAATCCGCGATCAGCGGCTGAGGTTTGATGAACGCCTGCCCTTATACTCGTGGCTCGAGGACGTAGATTTCGGCCATCGCTTGGCGAAACACGGAACGATTGTCCGCTCATCCCGCCTCATCGGCGTCCATCTCGGCGTAAAGATCGGCCGCCAGCCAGGCCGCAGGTTCGGTTACTCGCAGATCGCGAACCCCATCTATCTCAGGCGTAAAGGTTCCCTCGGCTTGGCGCGCGCCGCCTACCTCGTCGTTCGAAACGTATCGATGAACATCGCTCGAAGCCTCAAGTCCGAGCCCTGGATCGATCGCCGCGGACGCCTGGCCGGCAACATCCTGGCTCTCGGTCATCTGGCTCGGCGACGCCTCGATCCACGTCACATCCTCGAGCTCTGAACGGACAGGTCGCGATGCTGGCGAGACCCGAATTGACAACGCGAACGACACAAGCGACCCACGGTGTGGGACGTGTTGTCATCATCAATGACCTCGCCGAGATGAAGGGTGGCGCGACCGGAATTGCCATGCAGGCAACACGCCTCCTTCGCGACAAAGGAATACCGACGCTCTTCGTGACCGGCGCCTCGAAAGCCGATCCTTCCCTCGGCGAGGCGATCACACTTGCGAGCTCACATATTCTCGACAAGCCCCGTCCGCGAGCCGCTCTCGACGGCATCTTCAATGCAAAATCCTGGCGAACACTCGTCCGATGGATCTCTGAGAACGACACGCCCTCAACCCTCTATCACGTTCACGGCTGGTCGAAGAGCCTCTCTCCGTCGGTCTTTCTAGCCCTGAGACCCGTGGCTCGCCGCGTTGTCGTACACGCCCACGATTTCTTTCTCACCTGTCCGAACGGCGGCTATTTCGATTTCCAGCGCTCGTCCCCATGCACGCTGCCCCCCCTGAGCAGGGCCTGTCTGCAACGACAGTGCGACCGCCGCGGCTACAGCCACAAACTCTGGAGATCAGCGCGCCTCCAGGCCCTCCGCCATCTCATTGATTTGCGCGACATCGGCCGCATTCTCGTCGTGCACGACGAAATGGTCTCTCTATTCCGCCAGCAAGGCTACGCACACCCCAACGTGCAAGTTCTGCGCAATCCGGTCGACCCTTGGAGCGGCGTGCGCACACCTGCCGAACTGAACCGCACTTTCCTCTATGTCGGCCGGCTCGATGAGGACAAGGGCGTCCACCTTCTGGTCCAAGCCGCACGCAGGGCCCGGGTTCCCCTCCATCTCGTGGGTGCCGGCCCACTCGCAGAGTGGCTGACAAAGGATTTTCCCGAGGTCCGCATGTCGGGATGGTGCAGCCGTGAGGAACTCGCAATCCATTGCCGCCAAGCACGTGCCTTGATCGTCCCTTCCAACACCCGCGAAACTTTCGGCCTCGCCGCCCTCGAAGCCTTGACCAGCGGCCTCCCCCTGGGCATTTCCAGCGCGGCCCTGCTGGCCGGTGAGATCGTAGCCAACGAGTGCGGACTGAGCTTCGAGCCGACCGACACGACCGATTTCATAGGCACCCTCGAGCGCCTCTCCTCTGATGACGGCCTCGTTCGGACCATGAGCCACAACGGAGTAGTGCGCGGACGAGCGTTGGCTCCAACGCCTGGCGATTGGATCGATCATCTTGTCGAGCACTACCGCGACGTGATCGCAATCGCCGGACCCCGCCCGGATTTGGCTCGCTTTCGACTCCCGCATCAGCCCGCATCGCTCGCTCCTGTCCAGGATTTGTGAGCCCCTTTCGAGGAGGAGGCAGAAATGGTCCCGAGTCTCAGCCCGATCAAATTCCTCGCCGCGCTGCTCGCTGCCCTGACATGGAGCGTCCTCGCAAGCACCAACGCAGCAGCCGCCGAAGGCCCCGCAACACTGGATCTCACGAACTACCGGCTCGTCTTCGACGAGGACTTCGACAAGCTCGACGTCTCCGAATGGGGACCCGGTACGCGCTGGATCGCACACACGCCCTGGAATGGAGACTTTGGCGACTCGAAATTCTCTGAGCCGACACCCGGCTTCCCCTTTACGACCACCAATGGTGTCCTCTCGATCGAGGCGCGCAAAGGTGACGACGGCAAGTGGAAATCCGGCCTCCTCGCCTCGGTCGACAGGGACTTCAACGGCTTTTCCCAAAAGTACGGCTACTTCGAAATGCGAGCCAAGCTTCCGCGAGGCAAGGGGCTCTGGTCAGCCTTCTGGCTCATTGGCAAAGAGCGCTCGACGACCACGGCTGAGATCGACGTGATCGAGCACTACGGCCATAAGCCAACCCAGTACTCGACGACCGTTCACGTCTGGGATCGGACCGAGAAAGCCCAGCATCGTTCCGAGGGGAGCGCCGTGCAAGTGCAGCCGGACTCCCTCTACACCCAATTCAATACATTCGGAGTCCGCATCGACCCCGAGACCATCCGCTTCTATCTCAATCGGAAGCAGGTTTGGGAGACACCGACCCCGCCCGAGCACCAGCAGGAGCACTACGTCCTGCTCAACCTGGCGATGGGCCCTGGTTGGCCGATCGACGAGACTCCCAATCACTCCAAGCTCCTGGTCGACTACGTACGCGTCTGGGCGCTCCCAGAGAAGATCACGCAGAAGCCCTCGGCCGACGCCAACGAACGCCATTGACACAACATCGCTCGATGAAGCGCATTGTAACCAGCATCCTGCGAAGAGGCGCCGAGGCATTGAACCTCTCGGGCCTCGACGCCCTCGCCGGCCATCGCTATGCCGGCAATGGAGCCATCATCATCCTCCACAGCGTCGTTCGCGACCGCGCCGACTATCTATATGACCCCATCCGAACGAGTGCCCGCTACCTGGACAGGTTGTTGCAGCATTTTCGGCGCCGCAACGTCGACATCGTGTCCATCGACGAAGCCCTCTCCCGCCTGCAGCAAGTTGACCCGGCGCCCTTCGTCCACTTCACGCTCGACGATGGGTTCAAGGACAACTTGACCATCGCCCTTCCGATCTTCGAGCGCTATGGCGCCCCGTTCACGGTTTTCGTTACCACAGCATTCATCGAGCGCCGGCTGGACAACTGGTGGATGGGCGCGATGGCGCTCGTCAAACAGAACGACACGATTGAAATCCCCGCATTGGCGTCATCTCTTTGCGCAGCGACGCTCCCGGAAAAGATTTCAGCTTATGGGCACCTTGTCCGCCTCGTGGATACGGGGAAACTACCTTTGTCTGCCTTGCGTGCGGCCTTCGACAAGTACCGTATCAACCTTCCCGAGATGCTCGATCCCGATGCGCTGACCCTCGACGAGTTGAGATGCCTTTCCCGCCATCCTCTAGTGACGATAGGTGGCCATACGACCAATCATCTGCCCCTCGCAACGCTGCCGCGGGCCGAAGCGCGCAGCGAAATGCTTGAAAACAAGCTCTGGCTCGAACGAATGCTAGACCGTCCGGTCAGGCATCTTGCCTATCCATTCGGCACCGCCACTGCCTGCGGACCGCGCGAGGCGGATCTCGCCCGTGACGTCGGATTCGATAGCGCCGTAACGACACGCACCGCAAACCTCTTTCCGGCCCACGCCGCCAATCCGCACGCGCTGCCGAGATTGAGAGCCTTCAGCGAATACGAAAGCGAGCGCCTCGTAGCCTTCCAGCGCTCCGGCGCCGCGAGCGCACTCCTGAGCCGCTTTGGCAACCCCGTCGTGACCATGTGAGACAAAGAGAAGCCGAGAATGCCGTCCCTCGTGAAGACCCTTGGCGATCATTTCGAGACCGGCACAATGTTCAATCGGAGCCCTTATGGAAACGCTGGAATTCGACACGTCACCCGAACTCTGGGACCGCGAAATTGCGCGCTTGAACGGTCACCCCTGGCAGACGGCGCACTGGGGCCGAGCCGAACACGTGGCACACGGCGCCCCCAGCACGCGGCTCTGGCTGAAGCAAGATGGCCGCACTGTCCAGATGGCACGCGTCGAGGAGCGGAACCGGTTCGGCTACCGGGCAGCCTGGATCCGGCGCGGCCCCGTCTCGCCGGATGGCGGTGAGATGCCAGTCGCTCCAGCGATCCGGGATTGGCTGAAGGAAGCGGGCTATGCCGCCGTCGTCGCCACTCCTTGGACACGCTACAAGGGCAAAGTCCAGCCCAACACCCACAAGACGATCTGGATTGACCTTTCGATCGGGATCGATCGGTTGTGGTCCGAGCGCCATCACCGGCTGCGCAATGCCGTCAGACGCTGCGAACGCCTCGGCGTGAAGGTCTACTTCACCGAAGACCCGGATGACATCAAGGCGTTCATCGCGCTATGCGAGGACCTTAGTCGAGACAAGGGCTTCAAGCTCCGCACTTCCGAGGCCCTCGTCCGCGAGCTCGTCAAGCCACCATACGATGACACCGCCGAGGCCAAGCTCTTCGTGGCGAAGGTTGACGGGGTCATAGCCGCCGGCGCCATGATCGCCAGATGCGGCCAATCGATACACTATATGGGCGGCAGCAGCGATCGGCACTACTCCAACCTGCGGCTGGCCGAGGTGATCCATTGGAAAGCGATGGACTGGGCAGTCAAGCGCAACTGCCGCCTCTACGATCTCGAGGGTATAGATCCCGTCGGGAACCCCGGCGTCTATGCCTTCAAGAAGCGCCTTGGCGGCGACGAGGTCGAGCTAGAAGGATCGCAACTTGCCGGCCTCAGCACTCTCGGAAAATTGTCCTCCCCCCTCGTCAACATGATCCTTCACTCCACCGTCCGTGAACGCCTCGGCGGCTACAGAGCACCGGAGTGATCCTCGGAAACGGCCGCCGGCTGTCCCGGCGCGAGACTACCGTCTTTTTGAGAACGAGAGCCAACAATGCGTTCAGCGAAATGACCTCCAGCGCGCAGCCTGTTCATCATCTTCTGGCAGGCAAGATCGTCAAGGGCGCCATCTGGTCCGCCCTCGAGTCGTGGGGCCAGCACGCAGTGATGTTCGCGATATTTATCGTGCTCGCGCGTCTGCTCGGCCCGGAAGCCCTTGGACTGGCGCTGCTCGCTCTCTCGTTTCCACTCATAATCTCGGCCGCGTTGACCAAAGGCTTTTCAGATTCCCTCGTACAGCGCACGGCGTTGTCGAACGAACACCAGGACTCTATCTTCTGGCTTCTGCTCGGGACCGGCAGCCTGGCGGCGCTCGCTCTGTCGCTCGCTTCCGGCCTCATTGCGGCATCCTTCGGCCACGCCGAGCTCGCGTCCCTGGTGCGATGGGCAAGCCTTCTCATTTTCTTCACGTGTGCCGCGACCGTGCCCGCCGCGACGCTCCGACGCGATCTGGCCTTCCGAACACTCGCCATGCGAACCCTCACCGGCACATTGGCCGGCGGGGGTATGGGCTGCGTCATGGCCTACGCCGATTATGGCGCGTGGAGCATCGTCACGATGCAACTTGCCCGATGTGCCGTCGAAGCTGCCTACTTGCTGTTGGCATCCAGCTGGCAGCCACGCCTGCGCTTCTCCGCCTCCCGATGTCGCGAGCTCACGCCCTTTGCCCTGCCGCTCTCGCTGTCCACGGCCTGGAATTCTCTGAATGACGAGCTTCCGAAGCTCTTCCTTGGAGGCTTCCTCGGCCCCGTCCAGGTAGGTCTCTACAGCCTAGCCAGACGCCCTCTCGAATTCTTGACGAGCGCACTCTTGAGCCCGATCTCCAGCGTCACCATGCCGGCCGTGGCAAGGATGCAAGGCGACGTCCGCCGCATCGAAATCTACTATGCCAACGCCATTCGCATCGCGGCTATAGCAGGTTTCCCGGCCTTCGCCGGCTTGGCAGTCATCGCGCCGGATCTGGTCCCTCTGGTGCTCGGCGACAAGTGGACGGGATCCATAACAGCCGTCCAAATCATCATGATGCTCGGGCTGATACGATGCGTCGACAGCATCGCCTACGGACTCGTTCTCGCCCACGGGCATTCCGTCACCATCGTATGCTTCAACGTGGCATACACAGTCACAATAACGATCCTTCTGCTCTTTGCTTCCCGAATCGGACTGGAGGCTGCTCTGTTCGCGATCATTCTTGCCAATCTCGCCGTATTGCCCGCCTTCCTGATCGTCGCCAAGCGCCAGACCGGAATTAACGTCCTCGGCCCATTGGCACGGCTCCCCCGAATCGCTCTCGCAAGCGCCATCATGGTCGGTGCCGTGCTCGCCTGGAGATCGCTCTGGGCTCCCTCCCCTTCCGAGCCTCTCTTTATCTTGAGCGCAATCGCAGTCGGCGCACTCGCCTACGTAGCCGCGGCATTCTCGCTCCTGAAGTCCGACATCGACGAGACACGCGAGCTGCTGGCCCGAGCGTTGCCAAGTTGGTCCGGCGTTCTCGGCTCGCGAAAATGAAGCTAGAGAGACATTTCGCGCATTCTCTGCAGCCTCCTGGCCAGCCCCGCGGCTGGCTCAGTCGGAGGCTCGTAGACCGCCTCGTGCAGCGCGCCGTGCCGCTTTCGCCAAGGATGCTCGACCGGTCGGCAATCGTATTCGCCCCCCATTACGACGACGAGACGCTCGGGTGCGGAGGCATGATAATCAAGAAGGCGCAACGAGCCGCGGATTGCCACGTGGTCTTCATGACCGACGGCACCGCATCGCACGGCCCCGACACAGACCGCGCCGCTCTTGCAGTAACGAGACGCCATGAAGCTGAAGAGGCCTGCCGTATCCTCGGCGTCCCGTCATCGCAAATATCGAGCCTCGATCTTCCTGACCAGGGTCTCGCGGAATGCTTCGAAGACGCGGTTGCCCAGGTCCAGAGGGTCATTGCAGACGTGAAACCAGAACAGATCTGGCTCCCACACTCGGCCGAACCATTCATCTGGTCTACCGACCATCGCGCGACAACCGCGATCGTGCGCGCCGCGGCCTTGCGGTCGGGCCGCCGGCTGGAGATCATGGAATACCTGGTCTGGCTTTGGCTCGCCTACCCTTGGGTATCAATCTCCGCAGCGCGACGCGCGGAGTTCCGCCCCTACATCAAAACAAGTATATCGAGCATTCTTGGCATACGCCTGGCGCGCTCCTGCGCCCTGCGCCTCGACGTGTCCGACGTCCTCGAAAGAAAGTGGGCCGCCCTCGCCGCATATCGTTCACAAACCGGAGCCCTGCCGGGAAGCCCTTCTCTGGGGCAGGTCGCCAACGGCCAGTTCCTCGACCTTCTCTTCCAAACTGCCGAGATCTACTCCCAGGGTCCAATAGGCACGACGTGACCCATCAAAGGCACCTTATCTCAGGCGCCAGCCCCATCGCAGCGAGGTCTGCTCGTATTTCTTGCTCGTAGATTTCGTTCATCACGATCACCAGATCCGGACGTGCCTCCACGAGCTCGCCTGGGGCCATGATCCGTTGCCCGCTCTTCGGCATGTAGTACCCATGCCTGTTGGGATTGACGTCGGTGACACACTGGATCCGCCCTCCCGGATCGAGCGTCGAAAGAAACGAGACTGCCTTGGAGCCCGAGCCCCACAGGGCGATTTGCCAGCCGAGTGCATGCGCATCGCCAAGATGCTTCCTCCAGCCCGACAACTTTGCCGCCAAGCGAGACGGGAACGACGCAACGAGCTCGCCAATCTCGAATTGATCGTCTTCACAGGCGAGCGCCTTGGACTGGCAATCCCCGTCCGATGGACGGGCCTCGATCGTCAGATACTGCCCATCATACTCCACGTCGATCGCCAGGACTTCGAAGCCCGCACGCCTGAAAAGCCGCGCCAGGGACCCCGGAGTGAAATAACCGCAATGCTCGTGATAGATGTCCTCGAACGCACACTGCCGGAGAATGCGCAGCGCCTCGGGGAGCTGGAAGAACACGATCGCGCCCGTCTGCTCGCCCAGCCCCCGTCGCACCGTCCTCAGGAATTCCAGAGGCGTCGCGATGTGTTCAAGCGTCATCTTGCAAACCAGGAAGTCCACGGGGTGGTCCCCATACTTCTCCGAATAGAAATCCGCGATGCATGTGACACGGCTGCGCACCGCCGCCGGCAACCGTTCCGCCTTCACGCCAGGATCGATGCCCACACACCGGTTGTTCCCAAGCTCAGCCAGCAGTGTCAGAAACTCCGCCTTTCCGCACCCGATCTCCAGGACGTTCTTGTCGCGCAGACCGTACTTTTGGATCAGCCGCCGGGCCAACCCTTCGTGAAACCGGTTGAATGTTCCGGAAAATCCTTGTGTCTCCTCATACCGGCCCGAGTACTCAGTCTTCTCGAGATCGAACGACGTATTGAAAATGAAGCCACAGCCTGAGCAGTGAGCGAGCGAGATATCTCCAAGCGGCACCTCCCGCGCGGAAATTTCGCTCGGAAGCAGGATGCAGCTGTTGGCGGGCACATTACGCACCTCGTGAAACACCGCCATGCCATGCGTCCCACAGCCCGGGCAAACCGACTCTTCCACGCTCTTAGACTTGCCCGGCAGCCTGCCGACCACGTTCTCGACGGTGCTCGTCCTCATGATCCGCCTCGCTTCACCTGGAATAAGGGTCAATTATTGGCTCACACCCGTGTCTCGCAGCACGCTCCGAGCGTCCTTCCAGACGCTTGGCTCGTGCCGCTACACCACCTTGGGGTCAGGCACTGGAATGATGAAACGACCACCCCGCTCCCGATACAGCTTCTGCTGCTCCATGATCTCGTCAGCGAAATTCCAGGCGAGCAGCAGCACATAATCCGGCTGACGTTCGACCAGCGCGTCGGTCGGGAGTATCGGCAGCTTGCCACCCGGCATAAGCTTTCCGTGCTTGTGCACATTCCGATCCACGACGAAATCGACGAGCGTGTCGTCGATGCCGGTGAAATTCAGCATCGTCGCGCCCTTGGCCGCGGCTCCATAGGCAGCGATCGATTTGCCTTCGGCTCGCAACCCGCGAAGGAGTCCCACAAGCTTTGCCTTGAGCTGCCCTACCGATTTGGAGAATGCCCTGTAATACTCAGGGCGGTCTACTCCCAGCCGATGCTCGAGCGCCTTTTGCTCCTTCACGCTCGCCCCCACCCGCTCGACCCGTTCGACAAAAAGTCGAAGCGAGCCGCCATGAATAGCCAAATGCTCAATGTCATTCAGGTACAGCCCGTGACGACGAAACAGGATGTCGAGCGCCGTCACCGAAAAGTAGCACAGATGCTCATGATAGATCGTATCGAATTCCACGTGCTCAATCAGCGGCATGATGTACGGCGCTTCGATCACCGCCACGCCGTCCTCCTTGAGGATCATGCGCAGTCCCGCAACGAAGCCGTTCGTATCCGCCACATGCGCCAGCACGTTGTTGGCATGCACCACGTCCGCGACGCGTCCGTCGTTGGCGAGCTTTTGAGCGAACGCCCGGGTGAAGAAGGCCTCGATCGTTGGCACGCCGATCCGTCGCGCAGCGGATGCCGGTCCCTCCGCCGGATCGATGCCGAGGACGGGAATTCCCGCCTCGACATACGTCTTCAGCAGATAACCATCATTGCTCGCAAGCTCGACGACGAGGCTATCGGATCCGAGCCTTCGTCGCTCGATCAGGTTGAGGGCGTTCTTCCGTGAATGGGCCAGCAGGCTGCTCGAGAACGAAGAAAAATAGGGATAGTCGTCCGTGAAGAGCAGCTCCGGGTCCACGGTCTCGGTGATCTGCACCAGACTGCAGTCCGTGCAGATCGCAACCTTTAGCGGAAAGACGGGCTCCTCCTTCCAAGTCTCCCCTCGCTTCACCAGTCTGTCCGCGAGGGGCGTGACGCCGAGGTCGAGAAATACTTCAAGCCGTTCGCTGCCGCACGAGCGGCACCCAGACAGCGTCTCCGACAGTTCATTCGTCTGCGCAAGCGCGAGAGTAGCGGTCGCCGTAGCCATGATCGTCCCTTGGAATTGAAGTTACGCTGCCTTCTTCAGGGAAACGCGGCGCAGGTCGCCAGTCAGCTCACCGTCCCGCACCAATTTCTTGATCTGCGCGATCCGCATGAACCGCTCGCCCTCGAAATCGGCAAGAGAAAGCCCGACCCTGGAATAGGCCTCGTAGAGCTGCTCTATTCCCCGCTCGCAGGTCCATTGCGGCTTGAACGAGTGCAGCTTGCGCGCAATGTAGTTGCAATCGACACGATAGTTCCGCTTGTCAGGGCTTGCATCCTCTGCAAAGCCGATACGGCTCCCCGGCACGACACGCCGTACCAGCTCGGCAATTTCGCGGATCTGATAGTTCTCGGTTGTCTGGCCGACATTGAACGCCTCGTTGTGCACATCCTGGCGATCTGCCTCGAGCGCGGCAACGTAGGCGCGGCAAATGTCTTCGACATGAACGATCGGACGCCACGGCGACCCGTCGCTCTTCAGGTGCACCTCTCCGGTCGTGTATGCCCATGCCGTGAGATTGTTCACGACGAGATCGAAGCGGATTCTCGGCGACAATCCGTAAGCCGTCGAAGCTCTGAGAAACGTCGGGCTGAAGTCGTCATCCGCCAGCGGTGCCACTGCGGCTTCGACGTCGACCTTCGAGCGCCCATAAGGTGTCACGGGGTTGAATTCGGAGCTCTCGGTGAGAAAGCCGTCTCCGGCTGCGCCGTAGTTGCTGCAAGACGACGCGAAGAGGAAGCGCCGCACCCCTGCTCGCTTGGCAAGCTCCGCCAGGCGGATCGACGCCGCACCGTTGATCTCGTGTGTCAACTCAGGCCGGTAGTCGCCGAGCGGATCGTTTGAAAGACCCGCCAGATGAATGATTGCATCGAGCCCCCCGAGCATTTCGCTCGTCAAAGTGTCGACACTTACATCCCGCACGTCGATCGAAAGCGACGGGACCTCGGCCAGTTCCCCGGCAAACGTACAGGCCTGAAAGAGATCACTATCCAGCCCGATGACATGATGCCCGCGCTCGAGAAGCATGGGAGCAAGCACCGACCCGATGTATCCGCGATGCCCCGTCAGTAGAACTCTCATTATACGCCTCCATCAGGCCCAGAGCTTCCAGGGCGCTTTGCCGCCTTCCCAGAGACCCTGCAATATTTGCTTCTCGCGCAAAGTATCCATGCACTGCCAGAACGAGCTGTGCCGATACGCCATCAATTGACCCGCTTCCGCGAGACGCCGCATCGGCGCGTGCTCGAACATGACGTCATCGCCGTCGATATAGTCGCTGACACCGGGTTCCAGAATGAAGAACGCCCCGTTGATCCACCCCTCGCCGGTCTGCGGCTTCTCGGAGAACTCGATCACCTGATCGCCATCGAATTGCATGTGACCGTATCGCGCCGGCGGCCTCACCACTGTCATCGTCGCGAGCTTGCCGTGGCGACGATGGAATGCAAGCGCCTCGTCCAGATCGACGTCCGCGACGCCGTCCCCCCAAGTCAGCATGAAGGTGTCGTTACCCATCCACTGGGCCAGTCGCTTGATCCTTCCGCCCGTCAACGTGTTGAGACCGGTGTCGATCAGATCCACATTCCAGTCCGGAAAATCCTGCTTGTAGCGGCGCACGCTCCCGCTCGCAGTGTTGACCGACATCGAGCCTCCGAGCGTGCTATACTCGCGGAACCACCTTTTGATGTATTCGCCCTTGTAGCCGAGCGCGATCGCGAAATCGCGGTACCCGTAGCTCGAATAGATCATCATGATGTGCCAGAGGATCGGCATCCCGCCGATCTCGACCATCGGCTTCGGACGGACCTCTGTCTCTTCCGCGAGACGAGATCCATAGCCACCCGCGAGTATGCCCACTTTCATCGCAATACCTCTGCTACGCTCGAACGCTCCGGCGACCCGGGTCTAGGCTCCCATGGCGGCCTCATAAGTCAGTTTCGAACGATGCTTCTGGGCTCCACAACCGCGCCATTTGGAGCACCAAGGTGGTAGTCGCCGTCCTGCATCTACGCTCTTTGTGCGCCCCTCGGCGCATTCGACGAAGAGTCCGCAGATGCTTTCGGTCCCGAGCGATCGGCGCGAAAGAGAAGATGACACACCTGCCATTCGACATTCGGATAGCTGTCGGCAAGCGGATGGAGCGCGTAGCCGTACCTGCCCAACAGCGCCAGAACCGCCGCCTTCTTTTCAGCGAGACCGCCCGGGGAGGCGTCATCGAGTTCTATAAGCAGGCCGGGACGATGGCGTTCCAGCGTCATCTCCATCCCCCGAAGCACCGCGATTTCCGCGCCTTCCACATCGATCTTGACGAAATCCGGAGACCGCCAGCCGCATTCGAACACCAGTTCGTCGATCGCGACCGTTCGCACCCGCATCCTCTCCCGTAGATCCGGCGGGACACCCCACCCGTCGAGCGTCGCGCCTCCGATATGCTGCGCGACATTCAGCACCGCCTCCCCGCCTGACGTCGCGGCCGCTGCCTCGCAAAGCTCCACATTCTCGATATGGTTGCCAACGAGCGACCGTCGGATGGCCGAGCAATTCCCGGGCAAGGGCTCAAACGCATAGACGCGTCCCGACGGACCGACGCACCGCGCAGCGAGCAGCGAGAAAAAGCCTATGTTTGCCCCCACGTCGTAGAAGACGTCGCCTGCTACGAGCTCTCCAACGAGAGCCCTCTGCACATTCACCTCGTAGGTGCCGCGCACCATCTCGGGATCGATACCCCGAGCCCCAATCCAAAGCCCCGAGGCAGGGCCTGTACGCACAGCCTGCAGTCGATCCGCGCGTCCGATCAGTCGTTCAAGCATCACCATCTCTCCTTCCTCGTGCGCAACGATCAGGCTGACGGTCAGGCCGTCTGATGAAACCGCAGCACCGACGGAATTGTCCGCACGATGATGTAGAGATCGAGCAACATCGACCAGTTGCGCACGTAGTAGCTGTCCAGCTCCACTCTTGCCGCGTAATTGAGCGCGCTTCGCCCGCTGCACTGCCACAGTCCAGTTAAACCGGGCACCGCGGACAGATACTCATCTTGATGCTCGCCATAGAATACAAGCTCGCTGGACGGGATCGGTCGCGGCCCTACGCAGCTCATTTCGCCCCTTAGAATATTGATGAGCTGAGGCAGCTCATCGAGGCTCGACTTGCGCAGCAGCCGACCGAGGCGCCCTACCCTCGGGTCGTTCCCGAGTTTCCTCGTCTGCGCCCATTCCCTTGCCGCATCGGGGTTCTCATCAAGGTGCCGTCGCAGGATCTCATCGCCATTCACCGCCATTGTGCGGAACTTGAAGCACTTGAACCTCCGACCGTTGAACCCGACGCGCTCCTGAGAAAACAGCACCGGCCCTCCCATCACGACCCGGATCACGACCGCGACGAAAAGCATGACCGGCAGCGCGAAAACCAACGCGGTAGATGCGAGAATGATGTCACTTGCTCGCTTGCTCCGCCCGCCTAGGCCAAGCCCTCTTGCACCCTCACTGTGCAACGACGCGACCGATCGGGTCAAACGCATGAAGCGATAGAATATACTCGCTACGGATCGGACTTTTTCAAAATCGACTCGTCCATCACTGTCGAAGGTCCGCATTTCCACTTCCCACTCACACACTGCAAAAATGAGAAACATCCGGAACCGAACACTCGACTGTCCGCGGATAAACTCACAACCCGCTAGAAAGTTGTAAGAGATGGCATGCGCGCACCCCTCGCCCGGCGCCCACCCCCGAACGGCGAAAATCCAAGAAGTGCGCTTGGCATCGACGCTGACGAGATGCACGAAGAGTTCCGACTGGAGCTAGCGAAACTGATTGCGGCACAAGAGGTTCTTCTCTAGCAAACGCAAGCAGGGTCTCGTGTCTGAGTGCAGAGGAAGCCGCCCAAAAGGGGTGACGACCAGCGAGAGACGCCGAAACTTTCGGCGTCGCAGCTACCCATTTTGCAGGCGCATTTCTTCGGCGATCATCCCAGAGAGATGGCTCCCCTACGGCAAATGCGCGACCCCATCCGCTTTTTAATTTATTGTCGAGGCGCCTGTCATTCATCGAAGCTGATGCGACGAAGTTGAAGATCCGGCACTCTTACGACATGCGAGGACTGAGGGAGGAACGTAGGCTCGCGAGGCTTCACATGGAACGACCGCGCTCGTGAAGTCGCCGGGCGCCAAAAACGCACGGCGCAAGCACGCGCCGTCCGCTCGAGACCCGCAGTGCACTGCGTCGACCGCGTCGGTCAAAAGATCAGGAGAGGCCACTCGGGCAGTCGGCAGCTCGAGGCAATGTTGGGTCGGATCGCCATGCAAGCCTCATATACGAACTCTGGCAGTCTCGTGGCCCTTCGCACGGAATCAGAAAGTCTCGTCCAGCCCACCGCAGCCAGGTCCATCGTGTTCCTTCTCGCACATCCACGCGACGAACTGCTGTTTGCCCCGATCATCCACGATGCGAAGCGCGAAGGGCGGCGACTCACCCTCGTCTATCTGACGGCCCCTGTTCCTATGGAGAATGTCGTAGTCGAGCGCGATCTCCGAGGTGCCACCCTTCTCGGCGAGCTGGGCATCGATCTCGAGACGGAGGTCATCGACATCGGGTCCGGCCTTGGCGTTGCATGCGGCCGTCTCTGCAACAACCTGCTCGCCGTACACACAGCCCTCCGCGCAGCCGTGGAAGGCATGCTTCCGATCGAGCAAATCTACGTCCATGCGTGGGAAGGCGGCAGTGTAGATCACGACTCGGCGCACGCCCTCGCCCTAGGACTCGCAGCGGCCTTGCAGCGCGAAAGCATCGTCTTGCAGGTTCCCTTCATGCGTGCTTCCCACCGAGCCTGCTTTCCGACACTTTTCCTCGCGCCGCTGGCGGAGAATGGACCTGTCGCCTTCTACCCATTGACCTGGCAGGAGCGCTTCTGGTGGATGAGGCTAAGCGCTCGCTATCCAAACACCAAATGCCTGCCAGCCGCCAACAGAACGGCCCTCTTGGGTTGTGCGGCCATCAAGCCGGGAGTTCCAATCCAGTCAGCCAGCGCAGCTCGCCTCCGCCGGCGTCCGATGCAGGGACAGCTGCGCTACGAGCGACTGGGGCGAGGCCGCTTCGAAACCATGCTCCCATTGATAGACGCATTTTGGCACGCCATCTCCGGACCTGAGCGCGGCCACGCCGAGAACTGAGAAACTCGCCGTCGCTCATGGCGCAAGCCCGATACACCATGATTGGCGCCTTAAGGCGTAGGCGGGACCATCGGCAGCGATCGATACGTACGACCTTTATGGGAATGGCGTCGCGCCACTGATGTGTTCGAATCGGGGCGGTTGGCAACTCGAGGGCGCACACCGCTCGGACCCGACGCTCTCGCATGCACGATACTGCGGAAGGCCCCGCGAACCCGAGCACACCTCGCCGGGGGCCGACGATTTAGCACACTGTCCCGACGACACATGACGTTCAGGTGCAAGCGCCAATTTCGACAAAAGCGAAGGAGTGGGGCCATGCCGAGTGAGAACTTTCCGGATATGCAGGCCATGCAGGTGCCGATAGCGACGGCTTGCCAGGCTCATTCGGCGACCGGCGAGCCGAACCCTCGGCGCGGCATGAGCTCGCGCGCTGTGGCGAGCGCAGCCCTCCTCGTCGCACTCGGCGTCTCCATTCCGCTCCCAGGCCCACCGGCACCGCTGGCGCGAGCGACAAACAATGAGATCATTCCTGCGCACACCGCGGCTAGCGACTACAAGCTCGTTCCACTCGACACCATAAGAATTCACGTCTTCGAATGGAGGCCCGCCAAGGACGAGGTGTTTACCTGGACGGCCATCAATCGCGAGTACAAGATCGGCCCCTCGGGCATCATTGCGCTCCCCCTCGTCGGCGAGATCCCCGCTGCAGGCCTCACGACCGGTGAGCTTTCGGAGGCGATTGCCAACCGAATGCGCTCCCGCCTCAACCTTGCGATCCTCCCGGATGCGACCGTCGAGATCGTCGCCTACCGGCCGGTCCATGTAACAGGCGACGTCGAGAAGGCAGGCGAGGTCGTCTTCACGCCGGGTATGACCGTACTGCAGGCTCTCAGTCTTGGTGGAGGATTCCGCCGCGTGTCCGGCGCCGGCGTCTCCAGGATAGCCCGCGAGGTCATCACGACGGCAGGCGACATAGAGGTTCTGCTGCATGAGCGTGCGATGCTCATTGCCCGGTCGGCGCGCCTCGAGGCCGAACTGAGCTCAGCCAATTCTGTTGCGACGCCGAGAGATCCAGTGGGACGTGGCCTCGGGTCCGACGAACGCGTGCTCGAGCCCTACCTCGAGCAGGAGCGTCAGGCCTTCGCCGGTCGCCGCACCGCACATCAGACCAACAAAAAGGCCCTAGCCGAGCTCAAGCACAACCTGGAGCAGGAAGTCACGTCGCTCAGCCAGCAGCTCGGGATGCACGACAAGCAGATAAAGCTCATGGAAAGCGAGCTGCAGGGCATCAGCGATCTTGCCCGCCAGCGCCTCGCGACCCAGCCGCGCCTGCTCGGCCTGCAGCGCAACATCGTCCAGCTCGAAAGCGAGCGCATCCGCATTCGCGGGGCCTTGGCGCGCGCCAGGCAGGAGGCCAAGCGGGCCGGCATCACGATGCTCGAGCAAGAGAACAAGCGCACGAACGAGATCATGCAGGAGTTGCAGACCACGACCTTCAAGCTCGACGTTCTCACTCAGCGGGTCGGAACGCTTCAGCGCCTCCTCCTCGACTCCACCGCCGGCTCTGGCGCGGTGCTTGCGGAGGCAGGCCTCAAGCCGGCGGAAGTGACATACACGGTCGTTCGCACAATCGGCGACAGACCCGTCTCGATCGCCGCGGACGAGAATACTCGGCTCGAGGCCGGCGACATTTTGAAAGTCGACCGCTCGGGTGGACTTAAGGCACCTGATAAGGGCAAGGCCGCACCCGCGCCGGTGGCGCCATCCACGCCGCAATTGATGAAGCGCAAGGAGCAATCGTCGGATCCGGCGCAGCAAGGCTTGCCTCGCCGCGCATCGATCGAGCCTGAAGACACTGACGTCAGCCGATAGGCAGAGGCTCACCTCGACCAACACATCCCGCGAGGCAAGGCGACCGCCTCGTGGGATGTCATGGGATCGAAGTCGAATGATTGTGATACGCGCCGCGTGGGCACGACCAACGCACCAGACGGCCACGTCTCGCGCATTGTCTATTCACCCGGTCGGGTCTGCCCCTTCGCGCGCCGCTCTTCCTTGGCAGCCATCTGCGCCTTGAGCTCGGCTGGCGTGAGGCGCACGATATCTTTGTTCTGGTGGCTGTAGATATCATACTGTTGCACATCGAGATCCTCGAGCACGATGTCGCCTGAAAGCACTTGTTGCTTCCACGCCGCATGCGCCGGTTCCTCAGCCCGGAACTCCGGCATCACCTCGCGCGCGAACAGCTCTAGACTGTCGCAGATGTCCCGGTGGCTGGTTTTCCCGGCTTGGTTGAGCAGGATGACCTGGTCGACATGAGCATCCTGGAATTGGCGCAACCGCCTGCGAATCGTTTCCGGCGAGCCGATGAGACCGTTCGTTAGCGCCTGCTTCTCCTGCTCGCTGCCCCGCCACTTTTGATAGGCGTCCCATAAGTTGCCGGTGCCGGGCGCGGATACGCCTTCGCGCCCATAGTAGCCGAGCGCGAAGATGAAGAACGTCCAGCCCGACGCTTTCTCGATCGCCTCCTCATCCGTCTCCGCACACATGAATCCGTTCACCATGGCGATGTTCGGGTTGACCGGATAGTCGGCGAGCCGGTTCGGCTGCCTGAGGAGATTGTTGTAGTAGCGGTGCACCCAAGCCTTGGCTGCGTCCGGCGAGACGAACGTGAAACCCAGCGCACCCATTCCCCAGCTTCCGGCCTCGCCAATCGTCTTGATGTTCGAGCACGCCACCCAAAGCGGCGGATGCGGTTTCTGAAGCGGCTTCGGCACCACATTGCGCGCGGGAAAGTCGTAGTACTCGCCGTGGAATTCCCAGCTCGTCTCGGTAAACATCGGGATGATGGCCTTCACGGCCTCCTCCCATCGGTCGCGCTTGTCACGAACCCTGATGCCGAACGGATGCAACTCGGCCGGCCCCGCACCCTCGCCCATGCCCAGCTCGACGCGCCCATCCGAGAGAAGGTCCAGCGTGGCGATGCGCTCGGCGACCCGGTGCGGCTGGTTCGTCGTCAATTGGACGATGCCATGCCCGAGCCGGATGTTCTTCGTTCTCTGGCTCGCCGCACCCAGAAACACTTCGGGCGCCGAGGAATGCGAGTACTCCTCGAGGAAGTGGTGCTCCACCTCCCATGCGTAGTCGTAGCCGAGCCGGTCGGCGAGCTCGATTTGGGCAAGCGAGTCGTGCAAAAGATCCCGCTCCGAGCGATCGGTCCAAGGCCGGGGGAGCTGATGCTCGTAGAAGATCCCGAATTTCATGACACGTTCTCCAGGCCTCGCTCTCGTCGGTCGAATGGCACCCGCCGCTTTCCGGACGATCGCCGGAAAAACGGCAGAACCGTGCAGCTCACCCGCTCTTTCCCTTCTTGCCCCACCGCACGTACATGTCGTGCAGCGCGACGACGTCCTGCCCTCGATAGCCCTCGGAAAGCGCGATCGCCATCAGGTTGCGCACGGTCGCCGTGCCCGGCGTTGGCATTCCGAGCGAACGCGCGAAATCCATGGCAAGCGCGAGATCCTTCTCACCAAGCTCCATCTTGAAGCCCGGGCGATAGTCGCCCTTGATCGCGTTTGGAAAGCGCTTCTGGAAATGGAAAGAGCGCCCGCCTGACGCCGAGATCACATCGAACAGCTTTTCTGGATCGACTCCTGCAGCCGTGCCCATCGCGAAAGCCTCGGCGGCGATGAGCACGTTCCCCATCGACATCATGTTGTTGACGAGCTTGACGGCCTTTGCCGTGCCGACCGGGCCTGTGTGTTTCCACGTGCTGCCGAGCTTTTCGAGCACCGGCTCTGCCCGAGCGAGCGCCCCTTCCTCACCACCGCAGATCAGCACCATGGTGCCGTTCGCCGCCTCGTTAGGACCACCCGAGACGGGACAGTCGATGACTTCGATGCCTTTGGCGGCCGCTGCCGCGCCGACCTCCCTCATGGTGTTCGGGTCGATCGTCGAAAGCTCGAGCACGAGCGTGCCGGCCGCCGTGACCTCGACCAGGCCGCCCTTATCGAGCCACGCGGCGCGCACCGCCGCCGGATCGGGAAGGCTGGTCAGGACAACGTCGCGACCGGCCACCGCTTCCGCCATGCTGTCGGCGATTGCGAAGCCCGCGTTGCGCAGCGCCTGCCGCGCCTGCGTGGCGATATCGTAGCCGACCACATCAAACCCGTTCGATTTGAGACGGCTCGCCATACCCGAGCCCATCTGCCCCATGCCGATGACGGCGATCTTCTTTGTCATTCGTATCCTCTGATCTTCCTCTCCCTCCGGCCCCCAGGCGAGGACGCCAAGCCGGGCGAAAGCACCGCGAACGGGAAATCAGCCAGGCCGAGCGTCACATCTGCCCGTACATCGGCAAACCCGGATGCGGCATGTCGGCGATGAGGACGTTGTTGGCAAGCGAATTGGTGATGAAGAGTTGCCGGTTCTCTTTGCCACCGTACGCCATGTTAGTGGTGAGCTTGCCGCCGTCGCAGGCCACGACGCGATGGAGAGGCAGCCCGTCGGCCGACCAGACCCACACCGCTGCTCCACCGGCATGCGCCATCAGCACATTTCCCTCCACATCGGCCGCCATGCCGTCCGGCCCCCAACCACCGACGAGCTGGCAGAAGAGCCCGACCCGATGCACGCTGCCATCCGGCCTGATCGGCACGCGCCAGACAGCGTTGGCCCGCGTCACAGCCACGTAGAGCATGGTCTCCTTCGGGTCCATCACGAGCCCGTTCGGACTGGGCACGTTGGCGATCAGACAGTCCAGCTTGCCCTTCGTCGTGTAGCGGAAGACCCGGCCCGTTGGATCGTGGAAGCCCGTCTCGCCCTGGTCCGTGAAATAGAGATCGCCATTGGACGCGAAAAATAGATCGTTGGTTCCCTTGTAGCCTGGAAGCTTCTCCGGTCCGAGAAAGCTCTCGACCTTCCCGCTGACCGGATCGACGATCACCACGCCGTTCTTCCTGTCGGTGACGAAGTACCGGCCGTCCTTGTGGATCTTGAGGCCATTCGGCATGCCGTCGTACTGGGTGACGACAGACCACTCTTTCGCTTGGGAGAGCTTGAGGATCCGCCCGTGCGCAATGTCGACCATGACGAGGTTGCCGTCTCGGTCGAAGGACGGACCCTCCAGGAACGAGCCGACCTTCTGGCCATGGAAAATGTCCCTGACGAAAGCTGTCTCGGCATCGAGCAGAAGCTCTTTCGGGACGGTAGCGAAGATTGACGTTTCGATCACTTTCGGCTCTGGCACCATGGGTCTTGGTTCCTGTTCGCTGGCAGCGGCGCGTCCTTTTTCACCATGATTGACGCAGCGCCCGGGAGCGTCAAGAAAGGGGGTCGGGAAGATGACTACCGCCCCGCGGGCCCGCTAAACGCCGTCCCGCCACACAAACTTATCCCCGAGCGTGCCGCTCGATGGCATACTTTCCGGTAGGCTGCCCGAGGTGGGTTACGATCCTCGCACGGCCAGACCGTCCATATGCTCGCTTGAACGCCCGGCTTGACAACGCCGCCCGGCACTTCACGCTTGGTTGTATTTCGAGCGTGGCAGGAGCGCCCCATGACAACTTCCGAGATGGATGCAACCACCCCGAAGCACCTGGCCGGCAAATACGCCATCGTCGGCGTCGGCGAGACAACCTATACGCGCGGCGGCGGTCGCACGACGCGGGCTATGGCGACCACCGCCATTTCGAATGCGATGGCCGACGCCGGCCTTACCGCGGACGACGTCGACGGCATGCTCTCCTATTCGGGCGGCGACTCGACGCCCTCGACATTCATCGCCGGCGATCTCGGCATACGCCTCAACTTCTACATGGACGTCTTTGGCGGCGGATCGTCGACGGAGGCCCTGATCGGCATCGCCATGGGCGTGATCGAGGCCGGCATGTGCAAGACCGTTGCAATCTTCCGCTCCATGAACGGCTATAGCCAGGTGCGCATCGGTGGCACGGGCGCGCGCTCGGCCGCACCGGTGAAGGGTGACGAGATCCACAACCGCGCCTACGGCTGGCAGAGCGCAGGACAGATGTTCGCGCCGACTTTCATGCGCCACATGTACGACTACGGCACCACGCCCGAGCAGGTGGCGATGGTGAAGGTCGTGCACTCCGAGCACGCCTCTAATAATCCGAAAGCCTACTACAAGAAGCGGTACACGGTGGACGAGGTACTGTCTTCGCGCATCATCTGCAAACCGCTGCACCTGCTCGACTGCTGCGTCGAAACCGACAACGCCACATGCATCATTGTCACGCGGACGGAGCGTGCACGCGATCTGAGGCAGCCACCGGCCATCATCCGCTCGGTCGTCGGCAGGTGCTGCAAGCCGCGGATTGACATGCACTATCAGCACGGCCCCATCTCGACGGTCGCCGGGCACTACGCCAAGAACATCCTCTGGCCCAACGCAGGACTGGGCCCTGAGGATGTCGACGTCACCGCCGCCTACGACGCATTCACGTTCACCTCCATGCTGCAGCTCGAAGACTACGGCTTCTGCAAGAAGGGTGAGGGCGGCATCTACGTTTCCGACGGCACCACGCGCCTTGGTGGCAGACGGCCGAACAACACATCCGGCGGCCACCTCTGCGAAGGCTATACGCACGGCATGAATATGGTCATCGAGAACGTCCGCCAGCTTCGCCACGACATCGACGATAGTTGCCCCATCGGTCCGGACGGCAAGCGCCAGCATACCTACGACTACAAGGAGGGTGGCTGCAGGCAGGTCAGGAAGGTCGAGGTCACGACGAATCTCGGCTGGGCCAATCCCGGCACGGGCTCGGCAATGGTGATGGTAAAGGGCTGAGGGAGGGTGTCATGAGCGGACTGAGCGGCAACCACATGGGCATGGCCCTTACCGTCGACGATCTCGACATCGAGAACGTCGCATTCTTCGGCTACTGCGCCAAGGGCGACTTCCGCCTGCAGAAGTGCAAGGAGAACGGGCTTCTGCGCTATCCTCCGACCACACGCTGCCCGTTCTCCGGGAGCGCCAATTACGATTGGGTCTCGGTCGAGCCCAAGGGCGCGGTATATTCCTACAACGAGGTGCACCACGCCATTCAGCCGGCCTTCAAAGGCAAGACCCCCTACATGTTGCTCCTGGTCGAGCTCGACACCCAAAAGGGCCATCCGACGGAGTGGGACGGGCTCCGCGTCGCGGGAAATCTCGTGACACCGGACGGCGAAATGGCCCCACCTGAACTGGTGAAGAGGATCGGCATTGGCAGCCGCATGCGCATGGTGTTCAAGCAGGTAGGCGAGAACTTCGCCTTGCCGATGTGGACCCTCGATGAAGGCGCGCAGCAGCCCGACAAGCCCTGGCGCTATCCGCAGGAGGACTAGCCCGATCGGTGCCGCTCGAGGCCGGTGCCGTTTGGCAATCGATCGCTCGTCAGATTGCGATCCGGTTGAGATAGTGCTCCATTGGCTGCCTCGGAGAAACGCAGCCGGAGCAGAGAGTGAGGCCGTTCGCCCGCAAGCTGCATGGGATCGCTTCCGTACCGCGAGGCGCGGCAGTCCTGCGCCTCGGTCGCTCGCGTGTTCGCCGGGTGGTTCGAGACAGCCCGCTTGTCCTGATCGCTGCCGCGACGGCGGTCGGAAGCCTGACCGGAACGCTGGCCGCGCTCCTCGTCTCGCTCTCGCAAGAGGCGCATGTGCTGCTGTTCGGGCTTCCACAAGGCACCCATCTGTCCGGAATGACCGGCTTGCCCGTGCTCCGCACCCTGCTGGTGCTCATGGGCGCAGGCATTCTCGTCGGCGCGATGACGCAGTACCTTCGTCGTCCCAAGCACGACTTCGTTGATCCAATCGAGGCAAATGCTCTGCACGGCGGGCGCATGTCGCTCGCTGACAGCACGTTCGTGACCGCGCAGTCCCTCGTCTCGAGCGCGGGTGGTCTTTCGCTGGGCATCGAGGGCGGATACACCCAGATCGGCGGCGCTATCGGCTCGCGCATGGGAAGGCTGCTGAAGCGGCGGCGCATCGACATGCGCATGCTGGTGAGCGCCGGTGCGGCAGGCGGCATTGCCGGCGCCTTCGGAGCCCCGTTTGCAGGCGCAGCCTACGCGTTCGAGCTCATTCTGGGCACGTATACCGTCGCGACGCTGGCTCCCGTCGTCGCCGCCGCAGTGGCGGGCACCATCGCTGCGGAAGGCCTCGTCGGTCACACCTACCGCATCCCCATCGCGAGTTGGCGGCTCTCCGGCGACGGCAACATCCTCGCGTCGGTCGCGCTCGGCATCGTCTGCGGAGGGGTGGCGATTGCCCTCATGCGCGGCGTGACTGCGACCGAGCAGGTGGCGCGGGCAAGCAATGTCCCGCGCATCTTGCGTCCCGTCGCCGGCGGTCTCGCAGTCGGCATCGTCTCCCTGCTGGCACCCCACATTCTGGGCTCCGGCCACGAGGCGATGGCCCTCGTTCTGCAATCCGGCTGGCCGATTCCCACACTTTTGACGGTCCTCGTCTTCAAGATCGCCGCTTCAGCCATCTCGCTTGGATCGGGCTTTCGTGGCGGCCTCTTCTCGACGTCGCTCTTCCTCGGCACCCTGACGGGCGCCCTGGTGGCATCGCTCGGAGCACATTTGGGAATCCTGTCGCAAGGCGCGGACGGATTGATGAGCCTCGTCGGCATGGCGAGTTTCGGTGCTGCCGTCATCGGCTCACCCATGACCATGGCTCTTCTCGCCGTCGAGATCACGCAGGACTTGGCTGTCGTCGCTCCCGTGCTCCTGGGCGTCGTAGCGGCCACGCTGACCGTACGACACACGTTCGGTTACTCGTTCGCGACGTGGCGTTTCCATCTCCGCGGTGAGGCCATTCTCGGTGGCGAGGACATCGGCTGGGCTCGCGAGACCACTGCCCGCCGCCTCATGCGACCGGACATCACTGTCGTTCCGGCAAGTCTGACCGTTTCCGAGTTCCGCCAGCGGTTTGTCCCCGGCTCCGTCAAGTACGTCGTCGCAACCGGAAAGGATGGTCGGTTCGCGGGCCTGATCGATCTCGCTGGCCTCTTTGCCAAGCGTCCTCAGGCCGAACCCGATGAGCAGCCCACGCGCCTCGCCGACTTCATCGGCAATACCGACGCATGGGTCCCACCCGATCTCACGATCGACCGCCTGCTGCCGCTCTTTGACGAGCGCGAAACCGAGATGCTGGTGGTCCTGCAGCCCGGCGATCACCACATCATAGAAGGTATTATCACCGAGACCTACGCCCTCAAGCGTTATCGCCTTGAGCTCGAGGCCCGGCGCAAGGAGATCTTCGGCGCATAAGTACAGCAGTCGCGGGGTCGCCGTAGACTTGTCGTAGGATTCAGTGGGCGGACCGAACCGCTCCCACGACCGGAAACTGACCGCCCTTCGAGGAGCATTTCCCCCACCCTGATCGGCGCCGCTCTAACGACGGGACCTCGAACGCATGCATTACTTCCCCATAACAGGTACCTACTTCTCAGTCCTTCTCTTCATCGTCCTGGCTCTCGTCGTTTTGATCCAGATTCAGGCACTCCAATATGCCTACGAGCGCCTTGGCATCCCACGGGGTGTCGCTGCGCTTCTGCTCGTGGCCTGCCTTCTCGGCAGCTATGTCAACATCCCCATCGCCCACCTTCCCGAGAAAGAGATCGTGTCAGGTCAGGTCGTCACGGTTTTCGGCTCACGTTACGTGATCCCGGTCGTACGGGACTGGCCGGGTACCGTCATCGCCGTGAACGTCGGCGGCGCTCTGATCCCGATCGTGACGTCCATCTATTTGATCGTAAGGAACGGACTCTGGATCACGGCCCCGATCGCCGTCGCCGCCCTCGCCGCCCTCAGCTACGCTCTGGCCAAGCCGGTTCCGGGCCTCGGCATTGCCGTGCCCGTGTTCGTTCCGGCTCTGGCGGCGGCAGCTGTTGCGCTTCTCCTTTCGAGGCGCCATGCGGCCCCCCTTGCCTACATCGGCGGCAGCATCGGAACACTGGTTGGCGCCGATCTCCTGAATCTCGGACGCATACAGGGTCTCGGCGCCCCGATTGCCTCGATCGGCGGCGCGGGCACCTTCGACGGTGTCTTCATAACCGGGATCGTCGCCGTTCTGCTGGCGAGCATCCCGTGGAGAGACCGAAGCGTGACGTCATCCTGAAGGCGTTCGATAGCCCTCTGAAGAGCCGTCAGGCCTTCCGTGCGAACCTGACCGGTTGACGCCGCCTCCTTCGCCTGCTGCGATCAGGCAAACCACCGCGGGAGCCCCCGATGAGCAAAGCAAAGCGCCAAGTCCACTTCGTCGCCTTCCTGCAGGCCCAGAATTGCACCACTCTGCCAGCCTCGTGGCGGCATCCAGAGGCCCGCACTGACAGTTTCTCGCCCGAGTATTACCAGCACATCGCTCGTGTGCTCGAGGCCGGCAAGTTCGACTGCGGCTTCTTCGACGACCGCCTCGCCATGCCCGACATGTACCAGGGCGATCATGCCCATACGGTGGAGAACGGCATACGCTGCGTGAAGATGGACGCCGTCACGTGCCTCATGACCATGGCGGCCGCCACCACACGCCTCGGCCTCGGTGCCACGTATTCCACCACCTATTTCGATCCGTTCCACGTTGCCCGTGTCTTCCAGACCGTCGACTTGATGACCAAAGGCCGAGCGGCGTGGAACTGCGTCACCTCGGTCAACGACAACGAGGCGCGCAACATGGGCCGTGGCGAGGAGGCCATGGAGCACGACACGCGCTACGATCGCGCCGACGAGTTCATGGAAATCGTGCTCGGTCACTGGGATTCATGGGACGACGATGCAGTCGTCGTCGACAAGAAGAACAACGTCTACGCCCAGCCATCGAAAGTGCGCCGCATCGACTATCACGGCAAGTTCCTCGCCAGCCGTGGACCCTTCACCGTTCCGCGCAGCCCCCAGGGCCATCCGGTCGTCATGCAAGCCGGAATGAGCGGCCGTGGACGCAAGTTCGCGGCCCGCTGGGGCGAGCTGTTGTTCGTCGCGCACCACGATCTCGCCCACGCCAAAGCGGCCTACGACAAGGCGAAGGCCGACCTCGTCGCCGTTGGCCGTGATCCCGATAGCCAGAAGATCTGCACCCTCTTCTACCCGGTCGCTGCGGCAACGAAGATGGAGGCCGAGGACAAGCAGGCGGCCTACGACAAGCTGCCGAACGATGTCGACCAGCTCTCGCTCCTGTCGGAAGCGCTCAACTACGACTTCTCGAAGAAGGGCCTCGACGAGGAGTTCACGGACGCGGAGATGCGCGGCATCAACGGTATGCAATCGATGCGCGACCGTGTCGTCGAGGCCGGCAAGAAGAACCCGACCGTGCGCGACTTCATGCAGATCACCGGACGCGGCCTCCTTCGTAACGCCTGGGTCGGCGGCCCGAAGGAGATCGCAGACCGCATCGAGGAATGGTGGTCGACGCCAGCTTGCGACGGCTTCGTTGTCGGACCGACGCACCAGCCGGGCGGTTTCGAGGACTTCGTGAAGCACGTCGTTCCCGAATTGCAGCGGCGCGGCATCTACCGCAAGGATTACTCCGGCGCCACGCTCCGCGACCATCTGGGTCTCGCCCGCCCGGATATCGGATACTTGCGCGGACTAGGCCGGAACGCAGCAGAGTAGCCGCGCCGCGCTGCTTGTCAGACAATGCCCGAGGCCCGCAGCGCCGCGAGCGCGTCTGCGTCGAGGCCCAGCCACGAGCCGAGCACGTCGTCGACGTGCTCGCCAAGCAGCGGTGAGGGCTTCACCTGAACGGGTTGGCCGTCGAAGCGTACGGGCCACGCGGGCATCTTGACCTTGCCGGTCGTAGAATGCTCGATCGTTTGCATGATGCCTCGCTCGGCAAGCGATTCATCGTTCATCAGTTCGAGCGTGTCGAACACGGCACCGGCCGGCACACCTGCTGCGCCGATCAGCGTCATGGCTTGCTCTTTGGTGTGCCGTCGCGTCCAGTCGGCGATGATCCCATCGACCTCGGCCGGGCGCTCGGCCCGCGCCGCCTGCGTGTCATAGCGCGGATCGCCGGCAAGGTCTTCGCGCCCCATGACCCTGAGCAGCCGCTGCCAGTGCTCGGGATTGGCGCGGCTGCAAAACACATAGACGTAGTCGTTCGGCCCGCCCGGCTTGCATGGATATAGAGCATTTGGAACGAGGCCGCCTGGCGACGAACGGCTCGAGCCGTCGCGCTCCACGGCCGTTCCGGTGAGCTGCGTCCGCGAGAACGGTACGCGCATGTAGTGCAGCATGGCATCCTGCATTGCCGCCTGCAGACGACGCCCTTCTCCCGTTTTCGCCCTTTTGAAGAGCGCGCCAAGAATGCTGATCGCCATGAGCATGCCAGTGCCGGTATCGCCGAGCGAAGGGCCCGGCTTTACAGGCGGTCTGTCCCCGTCGCCGGTGACGCTGAACGTCCCACCAGCGGCCTGCGCGATCATGTCGAACGCCAAGCTCTTTTCGTAAGGGCTTCCCTGACCGAAACCTTTGATCTGGCAGTAGATGATCCCGGGATTGAGGGCCTTGACGTCGTCGTAGCCGAGACGCAGGCGCTCGATCGTGCCGGGTGCCATGTTCTCGACCATCACGTCGGCCTTCGCGATGAGATCGCGAACGATCTCGAGGCCGCGCGGCGACTTCAGATTGAGCGTCACCGACTTCTTGTTGGCGTTGAACTGGTGGAAGTACCAGGGATCGTTGTCGGGCTTGCCCTTTTGGCGGCGCCGCCCCGGATCGCCTAGGCCGGGGTTTTCGATCTTGACCACCTCGGCACCGAGCCAGGCGAGCGTCTCGGTGCAAGACGGCCCGGCCTCGAATTGGGTGAAATCCACGACGCGAATACCTGCGAGACAGTCAAGCTCGATGCCCATGCCCATGGCCAGGACTCCCGAATACCAGCGCTTCGACCAGAGTACTTCGCCAAGCGTGCACCAGCCGCGCGTCGCTGACAATCGAACCGTGTGGTCTGCGCGCAGTGAACCGACCGACGGCCGGCTCGACCGTGAGTCATCGGGCATTCACGAAAAAGGGCGGCCCGACTGCGGACCGCCCCTTCATGTCTGCCTGGCCGCACCCGCGCGTTGGACACGGGTGGGCATCCGAAGGCGTGACTTAGACGCTGTAGTACATGTCGAACTCGACCGGGTGCGGCGTCATCTCGAAGCGCTCGACCTCGGCCATCTTCAGCTCGATGTAGGCGTCGATCATGTCGTCGGAGAACACGCCGCCCATCTTCAGGAAGGCGCGATCCTGATCGAGACAGTTGAGCGCCTCGCGCAGCGAGCCGGCCACCGTCGGAATCTTGGACAGCTCTGCGGGCGGCAGGTCGTACAGGTTCTTGTCCATCGGCTCGCCGGGAGACAGCTTGTTCTGGATGCCATCCATGCCGGCCATGAGCATCGCAGCGAAGCCGAGATACGGATTTGCTGCCGGATCCGGGAAGCGGACCTCGATGCGCTTGGCCTTCGGGCTCGTCACATGCGGGATGCGGCACGAGGCCGACCGGTTGCGGGCCGAGTAGGCGAGCAGCACCGGTGCCTCGTAGCCCGGAACCAGACGCTTGTACGAGTTGGTCGAAGGGTTGGTGAAGGCGTTGATGGCCTTGGCGTGCTTCAGGATGCCGGCGATATAGTGCAGGCAGGTGTCAGACAGATCGGCGTACTTGTTGCCCGCGAAAGTCGGCTGGCCACCTTTCCAGATCGACTGGTGGCAGTGCATGCCCGAGCCGTTGTCGCCAAAGATCGGCTTCGGCATGAAGGTTGCCGTCTTGCCGTACGCCTGGGCCACCTGATGGATCACATACTTGTAGATCTGCATGTGATCGGCCATCGTCACCATCGGTCCGAACTTGATGCCGAGCTCATGCTGGGCCGCAGCCACTTCGTGGTGGTGCTTCTCGACCACGACGCCCATCTCTGCCATCACCGAGAGCATCTCGGAGCGGATGTCCTGGCAGCTGTCGATCGGCGGAACAGGGAAATAGCCGCCCTTCGTACGCGGACGGTGTCCGAGATTGCCCATCTCGTACTCGGTGCCCATGTTCGAGGGAAGCTCCGAGCTGTCCAGCTTGAAACCCGTGTTGTAGGGGTCCGAGGAGAAGCGGACGTCGTCGAAGATGAAGAACTCGGCTTCGGGCCCGAAGTAGACGGCGTCGCCCACGCCGGTCGACTTCACGTAGGCCTCGGCCTTCTTGGCGATGCCGCGCGGATCGCGCTCGTAAAGCTCACCCGTCGAGGGCTCGATGACATCGCAGAAGATCGCCATCGTCGTCTGGGCGAAGAAGGGGTCCATGTGCGCGGACGCCGGATCGAGCATCAGCGTCATGTCTGAGGCCTCGATGCCCTTCCAGCCGGCGATCGACGACCCGTCGAATGCATAGCCGTCGGCGAACATCGCTTCGTCGACGCAGGACGCATCGGCCGTGACGTGCTGCATCTTGCCCTTCGTATCGGTGAAGCGCAGATCCAGGAACTTGACATCCTTGTCCTTGACGATCTTCAGGACGTCGGCTGCCGTCTTCGGTGTGTCTGCCATGATGGCTCCCCTTCCTCGAAACTCTGAATGTCAACGTGCCTGGCCATCCACGGCACAGGCGTGCGGTTGCACCGGCCCAAGGGCCGGGGTGGCGTGTCGTGTGCGCTTCAGATCGCGTCCCCTCCGGTCTCACCGGTGCGGATGCGAATGGCCTCCTCGATGGTCGAGATGAAGATCTTTCCGTCGCCGATGCGTCCCGTCTTGGCCGCGCGCTGGATGGCCTCGACGGCCTTGTCGAGCATATCGTCGGCCAGCACGACCTCGATCTTCACCTTGGGTAGGAAATCGACCACGTACTCGGCGCCGCGATAGAGCTCGGTATGCCCTTTCTGGCGGCCGAAGCCTTTGGCCTCGATCACGGTTATGCCTTGCAGGCCAATCTCCTGCAGGGCCTCCTTCACCTCGTCAAGCTTGAATGGCTTGATGATGGCTTCGATCTTTTTCATGACGACCTCGGGCTAGGCGGATGGTCGGGCGACGAACCCCCAAACGTGGTGGCCAGATAGCATGCCTCGTGCCAGACGGTAAACGAGTTGCAAACCCTTCCCGATCAACGTCATAGGCGGCAACGCCCACTTATAGGGCAGGACTCCGCTCTATTTCCTGCCGAATTTTCAGACGAAATGACTGCTTTTTAGGCAATCCTGGCGCCGCCATGGCCCCGCGACATTGTCCTGCCTGAACGCTAATCTCGCTCCGTCGGCTAAAAGGGAGAGCAGCCGCATGAAAGTTGTCGGTCTCGATCATCTCGTCCTCACGGTCGCGTCCATTCCCGCCACGGTCGCGTTCTACGAGCGGGTCCTCGGGATGACGTCGGAGACGTTTGGCGGGGGCCGCGTGGCCCTACGCTTCGGATCCCACAAGATCAATCTCCATCAGGTCGACAGAACCTTCGAACCGAAAGCAGAGCGCCCGACGACGGGTTCGGCGGATCTGTGCTTTCTCGTAGATTGCCTTGAGGGCATCGAAGCCCATCTCGAAGAGTGCGGCGTACCCATCCTCGTCGGCCGCTCAGCTCGAACGGGTGCACGCGGTCCGATCTCGTCCGTCTATATCCGCGATCCCGACCAGAACCTGATCGAGCTGTCCGTCTATCAGGACGGCACGAGGGCGGTCCAGTGACCGCCATCGCCAATATCGACGACCGGCGCCGGAACCACACCCGCTTCACCGTGGGATCGCAGTTGCCCAACCGCCCGCAGGTCGCGTCCGCATTGGGGATCTTGCGCAAATGATCAATGACTTGGCGCTCCTGACCACCGACGAAATGGGCCGCGCTGACAAGCGTGCTGTCGAGCTCGGCGTACCATCGCTCACGCTGATGGAAAACGCAGGGCGCGCCGTCGCCGACGCAGCCGTGCGCATCATCGCGCCGGGAACGCCTGTGGTCGTCTTGTGCGGGCCGGGCAACAACGGTGGCGACGGCTTTGTCGCGGCCCGCCTGCTGCGAAAGGCTGGACATCCGGTCGAGGTTGGCTGCCTCGTCGCGCCGGCAACGCTGAAGGGTGACGCAGCCGAGATGGCGAAGCGCTGGCGGGGCCGCACCAGAATTGACTGCCTCGCTCTGGTCGAGACTGCCAACGCCGGGCTCATCGTTGACGCGCTTTTCGGTGCCGGACTCTCGCGCGCTCTCGACGGCAAAGCGGCAGATATCGTCGAGGCCGTGAACCGCCATCGCTCGGCGGGCACGCCGGTCCTCGCCGTCGACGTGCCGAGCGGGCTCGAAGGCACGACCGGCGCCTCGCATGGCCCGGTTGTGCACGCGACGTCCACGGTCACCTTTTTCCGTCTGAAACCGGGCCATCTCCTGATGCCGGGCCGGGCGCTCTGCGGCTCCGTCACCCTCGCGGACATCGCTATGCCGCGCGCGGTGCTCGACACCATCGCACCCAGCGCCTGGAGCAATGGAGTGCCCTTGTGGCGCGACTGCTTACCTCGCCCAACCCCCGAAGGCCACAAATACACCCGCGGCCACGCGGTCGTCGTTTCGGGAGGCATCGAGATGAGCGGAGCGGCTCGGCTCTGCGCACGCGGTGCGCTGCGTATGGGGGCGGGTCTCGTGACAGTCGCCTCTCCACCTGATGCCTTGCAGGCACACGCGTCCCAACTCAATGCCACTCTCCTGAAAGCCGCCAGCACACCCGACGAGTTGTCTCGCCTCCTGAACGATAAGCGCTTCAACACCGTCGCGATCGGACCTGGCCTAGGACGCGGCGGGCATGCCTTACCGCTGGTGATGAGCATCCTTTCTTCCGGTGCCGCGACCGTCCTCGACGCCGATGCCGTCACGGTCGCCGGCGACTCACCAAAGGCGGTTTTCGACGCGATCCGCGGCCTCGACCGCCCCGTTGTGCTCACCCCCCACGAGGGCGAGTTCAAGCGGCTTTTCCCGGACGCCGTCGGCTCCAAGCTCGATCGGGCGCGAGCCGCCGCCGCGACCTCCGGTTCCGTCGTGGTCCTGAAAGGCCCCGACACGGTGATCGCGACCCCAGACGGACGCGCAGCGATCAATGCGAACGCGCCACCGACGCTTGCGACGGCTGGCTCCGGCGACGTCCTGACGGGCTTCGTGACCGGCCTGCTGGCTCAGGCGATGCCGGCATTCGAGGCGGCTTGCGCCGCCGTCTGGTTGCATGGCGAATGCGCCAATGTCTTCGGCCCGGGCCTCATCGCCGAGGATCTGCCCGAGGTGCTCCCGCGCGCCTTGGCCGCCCTCGGCGCGCATTGAGGCGGCTCGAGCCACGTTTGCCCACAGATCGCTGCCACGGCGGACTTTTCTGCCCGGCCCGACTCTGACCTAGTGTGCAACTCGCACGACTCGACGACCCGGTGCATGCGTCAGAACGGCAGGAGCGCGCCATGGGCCTGCTTTACCGCATCATCTACGCGGCGCATGCCAAAGGCACGCACCACAAACTCGCTCTCGATGCGCTGGCCCATCTGCAGGGCCCAGACGCAGACGGCTGGCGCCGGCTTTTCCTCAAGCACTCCGAGGCCTACATGGCTGGCGCCAAGGCGCCCGACGACGTCTTCAAGGATTTCAAGAACCACGTGCTTCACCCCCGCGACAACTTCTGGGGTGGCGCTCCAGCGACCGCGCGGCAGTGGTATGCCAAGACGGTAGAGGCACTCAGCGCCGAGAAATGGGCTGACGCCGTTCATGCAGCCGGCATCCTGAGCCACTACGTCACCGACGCCGTCCACCCCTTCCATACAGCGCAATCCGAGGCGGAGAACTCCATCCACCGCGCCTTCGAATGGAGCACGGCCAAGTCGTACGACGATCTGAAAAGGGCGGCCTCCGGCGGCGCCATCGGTGAAATCGTCGTTCCGGAGCGACCGGACTGGCTGGAGGAGATGGTCAGACAAGGCGCCGTGCGCGCCAACGGTCACTACGAGAAGCTGATCGCCCACTACGACATCAACCGCGGCGTCGTCGATCCGCCGTCAGGCATCGACACGGTTGGTCGGCGCATCGTGGGCGATCTCATCCTTTACGCCGCGCGTCTCTATGGCGTCATTCTCGGCAGGGCTCTCGCCGAGGCGAAAGTCAAACCGCCTGCGGTCTCGCTCTCGATCGACCTCGTTCTGGCGACGCTCAAGATCCCGATCAAGCAGCTTGTGAAGCGCATGGAGGACAAGGCCGAGCGCCGAGAGGTCGAACGCATGTACGACGAGCTCCGCGCCACGGGCACGGTCGAGCGTTCACTGTCCGAGGACGACAAGGCCGTGCGCGAGCTCTACGCAGCCGAGGTGCTGACGTCCGCACCGAGCACCGCCCCGCCCCGGCCTCCTCGCGCCATGGACTCCCTCGCCGAGCGTCTCGCCGCCGCACGCCCCGACCCCGATAGTCATGCCGTCGCCAAGCCATCGGTGCCTGGTGAGCTCGCCTCACCGAAACCCTCGGCCACACCAGCCCAGCCGACCTCCGACGCGCCTGCATCCGCGGCGAAGCAGATCCCCGCACAGGAGTCGAAGCCGGCGCCCAGCGCCAGCGTACCCTCGATCAAACCTCGTGCGGCGCAATCGCCACCAGCTCAACGGCGACTACGCCTTGCGCCCGGAGACAACGTGATCGACGCCCCATCCATCGGACCGCGCATGGCCGAGCGCTTGGGCGATCTCGGCGTCTTCACCGTGCAGGATCTTCTGAACGAGAAGCCGGCAGCTCTCTCTCAGGCCCTGCACATGTCGGGCATTACGGCAGACACGATTGCCGCGTGGCAGGCACAATCCCGACTGGTGTGCGCTGTCCCGGGCCTGACAGGCACTGGGGCTCAGCTCTTTGTCGGCGCAGGCTATCGCGACGTCGCCGCTCTCGCCGCTGCTGATCCGGACAAGCTTTGCGCCCACCTTCTCGCGTTCGCCACATCGGACTCGGGCCGGCGCATCCTCCGCGACGGCGCACCTCCCGACGTGGCGCGCATCAAGGGTTGGGCCGACGCTGCACGTACAGCCATGGCGGCATGAAAGATCGGTTCCTCCGGCCCCGACTCACGCCCATCACTCCGCGGCGTCTTTTGCCCCGACGAACCCCGATGCGTCCCCGAAACGCTCGACCATCACTTCGGGCAGCGACTTCGACTTGTGCGTGATGCACGCTCCCGATCGGACTGCATAGGCATCATGCGCACTGGCAGCCGGCGGCTCGATCCCCTGCGCCAGATCGCGTGCCGAATCCATCACGAGCTTCCTGAAGCGCATGATCCCGAGGTCGGTCGGCCCGAGATGCTCCTTCGTGCGGTCCTGGATCGCGCCCTGGCTGTCCTGCACCGCCGCGTCCTGCTCCGAAACGCCCTTGATTCCCATGTAGCTTGACGTTCGCTGCGCGCGCCGGTCGATCATGTAGTTGTTGGCTTTGCTGCGCAGCGGCACGTAGTTTTCGTCGATCTCCGGGAAGATGGCGCCACCATTTCCGAACGAATGACGCTCTTCGTCGGTGAGAGGGCGTTCCGGATTCCACGCATAGCAGTAGATCCAGCAGTTGCGATCAGTGTGCGGCACGAAGCTCTGGCCGAAAATCGTCTGTCCCGGCAAAGCGCTCGGTGTGTAGGTGTGGAACGGCATCAGGAACTGCGCGATGCGCCAGTAGAGATCCTCGGTTTCGGTGATCCGACCACCGCCGATGACAAGCCCGGCAGCATGCGCCTCGACCTTGATCACCGGCCGCGGGTCCTTGGCGATCCATCGCGTCAAGTCGCTCGTCATGCGGTTGATCGGCATCACCAGATGCTTGTCGACGTCGAGTTCCTCATCCGCCTTCTTGTCGAAGACGAGATGGGTGTAGGTGAAGTGAGCAGTGTCGATCGATCCCTCGAGCGCCTGGACCCAGTTGCAGTCCTGCCATTTCTTCGAGACGAAGCGGTGCGATTCCGGGACGAGCGCCATTTCCAGATGTGGCAGCTCCGGCATCAACTGCTGTGGTCCCATGTACGTCCACACTATCCCGCCCCACTCCCGGGCCGGATACGCCTTGATACGCATATGGTCCTTGGCGTTGAGGTCGGGATAGCTGGTCGGCATATCCGTGCACTGCCCGGTGATGTCGAACTTCCAGCCGTGATACACACAGCGTATGCCGCATTCCTCGTTGCGCCCGAGCCAGAGATTGGCGCCACGATGCGGACAGTACTGATCGACAATGCCGACACGGCCCTTGCTGTCGCGAAAAGCGAGCAGCTCCTCACTGAGCACCAAGATCTTCTTCGGTGCGCCGTCCGGCTCAGGCAGTTCCTCCGACAGGAGCGCAGGCACCCAGAAGCGCCGGATCAGCTCGCCCATCGGCGTGCCGGCATCGCTCTCGGTCAGAAACCGGTTGTCCTCGGCCGTCAGCATGGGAGCCTCCCGCAACAGTGTTGTCGTTGCGGGAAGTTTGGGCGCCAAAGAAGCTGCACGTCAATTGCGAGCGCCTCAACGGCGTGGATCAAACCTCGCCGCCGCCATCTCCATCCGGATCGCCTTCGCTCTCGCCGTTCTCGACGTCGCCGTTGCCGTTCGTTCCGTCGTCCGGAATTCGTTCTACAGACACCACCTTCTCGTCGGCATCGGTGCGGAAGATGCGCACGCCCTGCGTATTGCGGCCCGCAATCCGAACCTCGTCAACCGGCGTGCGGATGAGCTGCCCACCATCGGTGACGAGCATGATCTGGTCCGTCGCCTCGATCGGGAACGAAGCGACGAGCGGTCCATTGCGCTCGTTGACCACCATGGCCGCGATGCCTTTGCCGCCCCGGCCCGAAATCCGGTACTCATAGGAAGAAGAGCGTTTGCCGTAGCCGCGCTGAGACACGGTCAGGATGAACTGCTCGCGAGCTCCGAGCTCGGCATAGCGTTCAGGCGTAAGCTCTGCTGTGCCACTTGCTCCTTCCTCGGCCTCGGCTGGCCCCTCACCGGCCTCCGCCTCCGCTCCCTCCCCTGCCTGAGCACGTCGGAACGCCGACGCCTGCTTCAGGTAGGCAGCCCGTTCGTCCGGCGTCGCCTCTACATGATAGAGGATGGCCATCGAGATAACTGTATCCCCGTCCTCGAGGCGAACACCGCGAACGCCCGTGGAATCGCGGCCCTTGAAGACGCGCACGTCCTCCACGGCGAAGCGGATCGCTTGACCGTGTGCCGTCGTCAGCAGCACGTCGTTGTCCGCCCGGCAGATTTCGACCCCGATGATGCGATCGCCCTCGTCGAGCTTCATCGCGATCTTGCCGTTGCGGTTGATACTCTCGAAGTCGGTCAGGCTGTTGCGGCGCACATTCCCGCTCATCGTGGCGAACATCAGCTCGAGACTGGCCCAGGTCTCGGTGTCCTCCGGCAGCGGCAGGATGGTTGTGATGACCTCGCCATCCTCGAGCGGCAGGAGGTTCACGAGCGCCTTTCCCTGGCTCTGCGGCGTGCCTGCGGGCAGGCGCCAAACCTTCATTCGGTAGCACATGCCGCGCGAGGAGAAGAACAGGACGGGCGTGTGCGTCGAGGCGAGGAAGAGCTGTGTGACAACATCCTCGTCACGGGTCGACATCCCGGAGCGGCCTTTGCCGCCACGCCGCTGCGCGCGATAGGTCGAGAGCGGCACGCGCTTGATGTAGCCCTTCAGGCTGACGGTGACGACACAGTCCTCGCGCTGGATCAGGTCCTCGTCCTCGAGGTCGCCCTCCACGTCGAGGATCTCGGTGATGCGCGGAGTCGCGAACTCCGACTTGATGTCCGTTAGCTCGGTCTTGATGATCTCGACGATGCGCACGCGCGAGGAAAGAATGTCGAGGTAGTCCTTGATCTCCTCGGCCAGCTTCTTCAGCTCGTCACCGATCTCGTCGCGGCCGAGCGCTGTGAGCCGCGACAGCGTGAGAGCGAGAATGGCCGTCGCCTGCTCGTCCGACAGCCGATACGTGCCGTCTTCCGCAAGCTTGTGGCGGGGGTCGGCGATCAGCTCGATGAGCGGCGCCATGTCCTTGGCGGGCCAGGCTCGCGCCATCAGCTCGACTTTTGCAGCGGCGGGGCTCGCCGACGCGCGGATCAACCGAATGACCTCGTCGATGTTGGCGACGGCGATGGCCAGACCGACCAACGTATGCGCCCGCGCGCGCGCCTTCTTCAGGAGGTACTTCGTGCGCCGGCTGACAACCTCTTCGCGGAAGGTCGTGAAGGCCGAGATGAAGTCGCGCAGGTTGAGGCTCTCGGGTCTCCCCCCATTGAGCGCGATCATGTTCGCGCCGAACGTCGATTGCAGATCCGAGAAGCGCCACAGCTGATTCAACACAACGTCGGCCATGGCGTCGCGCTTGAGCTCGACGACCACGCGAACGCCCTCGCGGTTCGACTCGTCCCAGACGTTGGCAATTCCTTCGATCTTCTTCTCGCGAACGAGCTCCGCGATCTTCTCGATCATCACCTTCTTGTTGATCTGGTAGGGAATCGAGGTGACGACCAGCGCCTCGCGGTCCTTGCGGATCTGCTCGGTGTGCACCTTGGCCCGCATGATGATGGAGCCACGGCCCTTGTGATAGGCATTGAGAATACCGCCGCGCCCGAGAATGGTGCCGCCCGTGGGAAAGTCGGGACCCGGAACGATCTGGCACAGCTCGTCGAGCGTGATCTCGGGATTCTCGAGCATTGCCATGCAGGCATCGATCACCTCGCCGAGATTGTGCGGCGGGATGTTGGTCGCCATCCCGACGGCAATGCCGCCGGCGCCGTTCACCAGCAGATTGGGGAACTTGGCGGGAAGCACGACCGGCTCTTCCTCGGAGCCGTCGTAGTTCTCCTGGAACTCGACGGTCTCTTTGTCGAGGTCGTCGACAAGGTATTGCGTGACCTTTTCGAGGCGGCACTCGGTGTAGCGGTAGGCTGCTGGCGGATCGCCATCCATCGAGCCGAAATTGCCCTGCCCGTCGACGAGGGGCAGACGCAGGGACCACTCCTGCGCCATGCGCACGAGCGCGTCGTAGATGGCCATGTCCCCGTGCGGATGGTACTTCGCCATCACGTCGCCGACGACACGCGCGGATTTTACGTATTTCGAATTCCAGTTGAGGCCCATCTCGCGCATCGCATAGAGGATGCGGCGGTGAACAGGCTTCAGGCCGTCGCGAACGTCCGGCAATGCGCGACTGACGATCACGCTCATCGCATAATCGAGATAGCTGCGCCTCATCTCGTCCGAGATGGAAACCGGCCGGATGTCGTTCGGCCCCTTCGGCGGCTCGCCGCCGCTCGTGTTGTCGTCGTCAGCCACGCTTAGGATCTTCCTTCAAGTGAGGCGGCCGCGCCTCGACGAGACGCCGTGGACGCAGCGACCGGGCCATGCACGGAAGCCGAAAGCCCGGGGACCATCAAATAGCGCGCAAGCCTGAACTCCCGGCAATCACGCATGCGACGGGCACAGGAGATTGATACCTGAGACGCCCTACGGCCGCAACGGACGGCGAAGGCCCCATCCTCGAAAACACCCGCTATATCCACACACTGCGGCAATCGACCGAGGCTTCTTGGGGATCTTACCACCCACGGCGTGGCAATCCGCCCCAGGTCTAACCCGGAACCGGCGGCCGAACGCACTCCGGGGCACGCATCTCCGCTTTCCGCGGCTCCTCCTGCCCGATGCTGAAAGTCGATCATACCCCGTCTGATATCTCGTAGTATGAACATTCCTTCCAACTGCTGCCTTGCCCCCGACACACGGAGGCGCTAGTGAGCCCCCGTGTCTGTGGCGGCGGCGGACGATAGAATTCCGGCAGCGACAGACACGTTGAGGCCGCGGGCCCAAACCGCAGTCAGCGCAGCCTTCGTCCCCCAGCCGCGCATCGGTCGTCAAAAGTCCAGTCCAGGAACAGAGACCCTATGAACAAGACCATCGTCAGCATCATCGCCCTTGGCGCGCTTGTGGCGAGCGCGCCGGCCATGGCGCAGCAGAAGGGCAACGCTCCAACCGAGGTTCCGAGGGGCGTGTTCATCGAACAACAGCCGGCGAACGTATATCTGGCGCGCAACACCGTTCTCTTCGCCAAGGTGCGCGACGAGAAGGGCAAGATCATTGGCGACGTCGAGGATCTCCTCGTCAATGATCATAACGAGATCGTCGGCGTCCTGATGGGTGTCGGTGGCTTCCTCGGCGCCGGCGAGAAGCGCATCGCTGTCCGTCTGTCGGCTCTTGATGTCGAGGAGAAAGGCGGAAAAACGATCGTGACCCTGCGCGGCGCCACCAAGGACATCGTCAAGGCACTGCCCGCTTTCAAGCGCAATCGCCCGCCGAAGAGCATGCTCGACCGGATCAAAGAGAAAGCCCAGGAGCTGACCGACAAGACGCTCGAGACGTCTTCGGAAGCCGCGCAGAAGGCCCGCGAGCAGGCCGGCCCGGCCTTGGAGCGCGCCAAGGAGGCTGCAGGCAAGGCCTACGAGAAGGCGAAAGACGCCGCCGGTCAGGCTTATGACAAGGCCAAGGAAGCGGCACAGCCCGAGCCGAAGCAGTAAGGCTTGCCCCTGCGTCCCGACGTCTGGCCCCTGTGCGATAGCACCGGGGCCTCTCTCATTTGGGCGTTGGATGCAGGAGCGGCACATCCGGCGCCGCCGTCGGCGACAGTGTACCGTCGAGCCGCGGATCGGGCGCGATCTCGATCTGACGCTTCACCGCGACAAATCCCGAGCGAAGATAGAAACCGAGCGCCGACGGATGGTCCAGTGTGCAGGTATGGACCCAGAACCGCGAAATCGGTCGGCTCCAGGCTTCGCGCACTGCATGGGCCATCAGTAACCGCCCGAGCCCTTGGCCGGTGAGCCCTGGACTTACGCCGAAGAACGCAAGCTCACAGCAACCCGCCTCGCGGAAATCGAGTTCGAGCAAGCCTTCCTCTGACTGCAGGCGCCCATCTGCCCCGAGAGCAACAAGCGAAAATACAGCTACATTCTCGTCGCCAATGATTGCCTCGAGCGCCGCGTCGGTGAGCCTCAGCCGCGAGTGCCAGAGCCAGGGCTCCCCGATCTTACGGAAAAGTCGGCGATACCAGTCAGGATCGGGCCCCGGAACGGCTCGGATCTCGAAGCCATCGCCCGGCAACGGCACATCCCGGGCAGTCGGCGGAGCTCGCATTTCGAGCGTCGTCGCGACGGCAGCAATGCGGCCGGCCGGCACGTCGGTGTATCCGTCGCTGAGGGAAGGGCCGATACTCTCGATCATCGCGGCACCTTGACCATCATTTCCGCTCCGCCCCATCCCTCGACCTTGTCGTGTGCACGTACCCGCACCTCGGTCACACCGGGCGGAATCGCAAGCCCACCGAGTTCGCGCGTGAACGGTTGCTCATCCTCATGCGGATGCAGGAGCACCCGTGTCCCGAGCACGCGCCCGTCCGGCAGCGTCACCTCCCACTTGTCTGCATATTTCTGCCAGCCCCGATCATCGCTCCTGATCGTCACTTCTGCCCGCCAGGTGCCGCCAGCATCGCGAATGAGCTTGACGCCGACGACGTCGGCCTTCCCTGCCAATGCCGGCGCCGTTGCAGAGATGAGCGGCAGCGCGCAAAGCGCGCCAGAGAGGGCGAGCCCTTTGACCCGAACCGACCAATGCACTCCGACGCCACGTCCTTCGGTGCTGCGCATCCTCGCTCACCTTTGCGTTCAGCCCACTGGGTGTGGCCTGATGCCACCGCCGAGCGCACCTCACGCTCCCCTCCTGGCCCATCGACCTGTATAAGGCTCGCCGGAGCCAAAGACGCAACACTCCTGCAATCTCACCGGGAGCCTGAGCCACCCGAAGGATGCCATGGACCGAAGCCTGCCGAGCAATCTTGTCCTCACCGCTTTCCTCTTGAACGCCGCCATTGCGGTGGCCAAGCTGGTCGTGGCGGTCCTGACAGGCTCGGGCGCGGTGCTCGCCGAGTTCATTCACTCGATTGCCGCCACCGCCAGTCAGGCGCTCCTCCTCGTCGGTCTCCATCGCACCGCGCGACAGGCCAGAACCGATAGTGATCATCTCACTCTCAACGAGTTGCGCTTCTGGGCGCTCGTCGTTCCGATCCTGCTCTACTCGCTCGGCGCCGGTGTGGCGATCAACGAAGGAACGACTTGGCTTCAGGCGCCACGCGCTCTCGCCGATCAGCACATCGGCCAGGGCGTCTTGGGCGTGTCCTTCGCAATTCAAATCGCCCTGGCGGTCGTCGCTGCGCGCCGGATGCAAGCAAACGACTTCGCCGCAGACATGGCCTTGAGGGCTCTCTCTCTGGAAAGTCGAGCAGGTGCAATTGGTCTTCTCGCGGCGATGCTCGGTCTCGCGGGCGCACATGCCTTTGCTGCCAACGAGATCGACGCCCTCGCGGCCATCAGCATCGGACTCATCGCCGGAGCGCTCGCGGCGCAGATGGCCCTCGAGACAAGGAAGCTATTGATCTTGCAGTCCCCGGACGGCACCCACCGAGCCCACCGCCGCACCAGCGGAGAGCCTGCCGGTGCCTACGCACCCCAATTGCGATCGGGACCGCCGACCGTCGAGCCGATTTTAGAGCCGGAGCCGGCCCTTGACGCTCACGGCACTGCGCGCACGCAGGCGCACGCAACCCACAAGAGCTACCCACCCCAACGCCCGGGCAAGGGAAAAAAGAAACGGCGCCGGTAGAGCCCGACCCGAGCCGCTAGGATGCGAGATAAGACGCAGCGGCACTGGCACCGCGCCGCCAACCGCCCGTCGCGGCCGCTATGCCGATCGCAAGGGGCGCGCGCGCGCAACGGCAGGCGGCGCAATCGAGCCCCTCTGCGCTGGTCCATCGCCCATTCGCTTCTTTTCGAGAAGCGCGCGACCTGCAGTCGTCACTATCACCTCCAGGCCGTGCGCGCCGGGCTTCGTCTCGACGAGACCTCGGGTATGTGCTTCCTCCCAGACCATTAGCCGTGGACAGGAGGTGCGCCAGGCCTCGATCACGTCCTCATAGGCGCGCTGGCGCGCACTGCACCAGACAACCAGGTCGACGATCAGCGGTTCGAGCGTCTCGGACATTGAATTTCTCCCGCGGCTCGCACTCTCCCCGACCGTTATTGTACCACCGATGTGGCGCAGCAGTCAGCCGGCTGGCAGCATGGTCACCCGACACCTCCAACGGTAGGTTGGCCATGATCGAGAGAAAAACGACGCGACTGAAAGCCCTGCTCGATGCCGGTACCTTTTTGCACATGCCCTCTGTCTGGGACGGGCTCGGTGCGCGGCTCGTCGAGCAGGCGGGCTTCGAGGCCGTCTACTGCGGCGGCTACGTCTCGGGCGCGTCCCGCGCTGTGAGCGAGCCTCTCCTCACGATGACTGAGCAGATCGCCATCGCGGCCGACGCCGCGCGCGTCGTAAAAATCCCGATGATCATCGATGCAGGCGCGGGCTTCGGCGAGCCGCTGCACACCATGCGGACGGTGCGCGAGATGATCCAGGCCGGCATCGCCGGCGCCCACATCGAGGACCAGATCTATCCGAAGCGCGCCCACTACCACACGTACCAGGTGCACGAGATCCCGCCGGACGAGTTCGCCGAGAAGATCCGCTACGCCTGCCTCGAGCGCGACCGGCTCGATCCCGATTTCTTGGTCATTGCACGCACCGATAGCTGCCGAGAGTTCGGGCTCGCCGTCGCCGCCGACAGGATCAATCGCGCAGCCGACGCCGGTGCTGACATGGGGCTTCTCTTTCCGCGCAACCACGAGGAGGCCGAGCGAGCCCCCAAGGTGTGCAAGGTCCCCCTGGTCTACGTGATGAGCCGTGGCAACCGGGACGGTCGCCCGATTTTCGAGGCGGCGGAGCTCAAGGCGATGGGCTGGGCAGGGATCATCGAGGCGCAGCTCATGATGCTGCCTGCCTTCGAGGCGCAGCGAAAGGTGCTCGCGGAACTGCGTGCTACGGGGAGCTACATGGGCCTCAACAACGACGACGCCCGCCGCATCCGAAAGGAGATCGAGGACACGATTGGCCTGGAAGAGTTCTACGAGATCGAGCGCCAGACCGTGGAGAAGGGTTGAGCGCGCTCAGACCTTCTCCCCCCACAGGTCGTACTCGTCGGCATGGACGATCTTGGCACGGACGAGGTCGCCGGGCTTCAAGGCCGTCTCGCCGTTGAGGAACACCGAGCCGTCGATCTCCGGCGCGTCCCATTGCGAGCGGCCGATGGCACCCTCCTCGTCGACCTCGTCGATCAGCACCTCGATCTCGCGACCGACGCGCGCCTGCATGATCGACGCGGAGACCTTCTGCTGCGCCGACATGAAACGATGCCAGCGCTCCTCCTTCACTTCTTCGGACACGGTGCCGGAAAGATCGTTTGCTGCAGCCCCCTCGACCGGCTCGTACTTGAAGCATCCCACGCGAGCGAGCCGGGCTTCTTTGAGAAAGGCCATCAGTTCCTCGAAGTCCCGCTCGGTCTCGCCGGGAAAGCCGACGATGAAAGTCGAGCGCAGGGCGAGATCGGGAACCGCCCGCCGCCACGCCTCGAGACGCCGGAGTGTCTTCTCTTGATGCGCAGGACGGCGCATGGCTTTGAGCACCGACGGGCTGGCGTGCTGGAAAGGGATATCGAGGTAGGGCAGCACCCTGCCCTCGGCCATCAGAGGCAGAACCTCGTCGACATGCGGATAGGGATAGACGTAGTGGAGGCGCACCCAGGCCCCGAGCGAGCCCAGCGCCTGCGACAGCTCGAAGAAGCGTGCCCTGAGCAGCGTCCCTTTCCACGGGCTCTCGGCATACTTGAGATCGATGCCGTAGGCGGAAGTATCCTGGCTGATCACCAGAAGTTCTTTCACGCCGGCCTTCACGAGGCGCTCGGCCTCCATCATGACTTGGTTCGCGGGACGCGAGGCGAGCCGTCCCCGGATGGAAGGAATGATGCAGAAGCTGCAGCTGTTGTTACAGCCTTCGGAAATCTTCAAGTAGGCGTAATGGCGAGGCGTGAGACGCAGACCCTCCGGAGGCACGAGATCGACAAAAGGATCGTGCAGTGGTGGCACGGCGTCGTGCACTGCCTCCATCACCGCCTCGTACTGGTGCGGTCCCGTAACCGCAAGAACGTCGGGATGCGCGGCAATGATCTTGTCTTTCTCGACACCGAGGCAGCCCGTCACGATCACGCGGCCGTTTTCCGCGAGCGCCTCGCCGATCGCAGCGAGGCTTTCTTCCTTCGCCGAGTTGATGAAGCCACACGTGTTGACGATGACGGCATCGGCGCCCTTGTAGTCGGGCACGAGCTGATATCCCTCCGCCCTGAGGCGGGTCACGATGCGTTCGCTGTCGACGAGCGCCTTGGGACACCCGAGCGACACGATCCCGACCTTCGGCACCGGCGCGCCCGCGCGAGGCGCCGGGCCGTGGACCTTGGAGGCTTGCTTGCGAGGGCGACCGGCACCAGCCGAAGCTGCGGCACGGGGTCTTCCACCAGATGACGTCTTGGGGATCTTGGCCATGGCCGCGCTTGTATCCGCGCGCCGCCGCGTGCGCAATCTCGATACGGCGCGCCGATGCCAAGCCCTTCCGGGATAGGCCGGTGATGGCTCAGGCAGCGCGCTTGACCGCTGGCGGAGCATTTTCCGCGACGCGGGTCGACGTGGCGTCGACCGCTCGCCGGGACTTCCTATCGAGAAGACGCATCGTGATCAGGATCACGGCTGAGAAAACCACGATGCCGACTGTTGCGCCGCTGATGGCGTCCGGCATCAGCAAGACGGTACCTTTGATGGTCCAGGCTGCGCCGACGACGATCAGTCCGACAATTGCGAGCGAAACGGCGGTCGCCACGCCCTCTGTCGCCCACTTGCTCGGCGGCTTGGCTGCTTGGCATTTGCGGGCCGTGGCCCACAGTAGCACTGCATTACCGATCGAAATCGCGATTCCGATCAAGAGCAGGAAAATGGCCTCGGTCATCGACATCACCATCAGGCAGGAGTTCTAGGTGCGCGAAGGATCGCGACACTCGCCAGAACTAGCCGTCCAGGCTTGCCATCGACCAGTAAGTTCCAGATCTTATGATATAAATTCCTCGTAAAGCGGCGCCGAAAGGTCCGCTTTACGGCACAGGCAGGACCACCCGCGCTCGCGTGCCGTTCTCATCCGAGCTGATCTCGAGACGCCCGCCGTTAGCCTCTGCGAGCGAGCGTGACAGTACGAGCCCCAGTCTTACACGCGGCGCGCTCCCCGCCTCGGCAGACGCATCGAGCACGTGCCCCGAGCGCACGGTATCGACAACCGACGACGCGATACCACTGCCGTTATCCACGACCTCGACCCAGGCGTTGCCGGCCGAAGTTCCTGCCGCAAGCCGCACGGTCACTCCGCCGCCGGCGTGTCCAATCCCGTTCGCAACCAAGTTGATCAAGATTTGCCTTATCTCGGTCGCTTTGCACCGGGCAAACACGGCCTCACAGCCCTCGCAAAGCTGCAGCCGAACCCCCGCCCTTCCCGCCAGCAAGCCCATAGAGGTCACGACTTCACGCGCAAGGCGGACCAGATCGACCACCGGCGATGGATCCTCGCGCGAAGGTGCACTCGGCTCACGCACGATCATATTCTCGACGACGGCAAGCGCGTGGCGCGCCGTCTCTGCGATCGTGCGAACGTATCCAGCATGCCGCTCGTCCGCTATGCGCCCGAGGTACCCGGCCGACAGCGCCTCTGCCATGGACTGAATCGCCGCCAGCGGAGCCCTCAGCTCATGCGCCACGACGTCGAGCTCCACCCGCCGCCCTGAGCCTGTATCCGCGCCATTGCCGATCCGGTCGTCCCCTCGCGGCACGTGGTCCCTGTCGTGTTGCTCACCAGCCGCCATGTCCTGAACCGCTATGTCCTGACTCGCGCATCGGACGCCCATGTGCCGGTCTGCAGCCGGTCCCAACATCCGCCAACACGTTCCTTCTCCTCTATGCCACACTTCGCGACACGGGGACCGGCTGTGTTATCTTGACACCTCTCGAGACCCAACCCGGAGCCCGAGCGATGACCGACAAGCCCGAATTCGAGATCCCCCGCCAGATGCGCGATCTGGCAGAGAACAACGTCAGACAGGCCCGCGAAGCCTATTCCCAGTTTCTGGATCTGGCCAAGAAGGCCCAGGAGATGATGACGCGCTCGTCCGGCGCCGCGGCGGACACTGCCCGAGACGCTCAGACGAAGGCCATGCGTTACGCTCAGGACAACCTTGATGCCAGCTTCGATTTTGCCTCCGAACTCGCACGAGCGCGCACCTTGAATGAAGCCATGGAAATCCAGTCACGCTATGCCCAGCGCCAGATGCGCACCTACGCAGAGCAGGCCCAGGATCTCGGAAAGCTGATGACCGATGCCGCGCAGAAGATGCAGCGAGGCTGACACCGACCAAACCCTCCCCCCGGGGCAAGCTCTGCCCACTAGCGTGCCTCTGCCCATTGGGGGAAGCAAAGCCTCCAATTGATTTCCCGCCTGTGGCTCCCATATGACGCAGTGTGCACACCGGCGCCTCGAGAGGGCCGGGAAAGAGGCAGTAAGTCTTGCATGTGCACGACCAAGGTCGCTTTTGACGAGGACTTTGCCGAGCATGACCCGCATGACACTGATGTCGAGCCCCCTTCTGCTGGGCTTCGAGGAGATCGAGCGGCTGATCGAGCGCGTTGGAAAGAATGGCTCTGACGGCTACCCGCCCTACAACATTGAGCGCATCGGCCGCTCCGATGACGGCCCCGAGACGTTGCGCATCACCCTCGCAGTCGCCGGCTTCAAGCGTGACCAGCTCGATGTCTTGGTTGAAGACAACCAATTGATAATCAGAGGGAAACAGGAGGACGACCGCGACAGGCAGTACCTGCACCGCGGCATTGCGGCACGTCAATTCCAGCGCACTTTTGTGCTGGCCGAGGGTATAGAGGTGCGTGCCGCGGACCTGGAAAACGGCCTTCTCACCATCGATCTCGTGCGCCACGAGCCGGACAGAATGGTGCGCAGGATTGAGATCGGGCGACAGAAACCCGGCCCTTGAGCCGTTTAGGTTACAGCCCTGGCTCGCGAATCATCAGAAGATCGCAGGGCATGTGGAGAACTGCATCGTCTGTCAAGGCGTTTGCAGGGAAGACATGCTCGCGCCCGCCCGGCCCGCCGGGCCTAGAAGGAGTGGCGTCATGCAGAAGACCAGAAAGCGCCCAAACGCGAAGCACTCGACCGCCGCCCGGTCGCGGAAGGTGCGATCCGTCAGCAACCGCCAAGCACTGATCAGCGAATTGGAGTTGGCCCGCCTCGGCGATGGAGAGGTGGCCTACATCAAGGCCATGAGCAGTGCCGAAGCCCGACGCATGTTCCCCAGTGTCAAAGGGCTGCCGCGTGGAATCGACCTTTACGCGCTCCATGCCGCCGACGGCACTCCGATCGCCCTGACGGACAGCAGGCAGGCCGCTGTCGGTCACGCCCTGGACGGCGAGCTGGAGATCGCAAGCCTTCACTGAGACCGCCTCAGCATCGAATCATGGTTAATGGCGCCCGGACGCATGCCCCGGGCGCCTTTGCTTTCCTGAGAAAAATATGACAACCGATTGATGCCGCCTTGAATTTGCGGCTACGCGAACCCGCGGTTGGTTGCCTCGTCCATCTGCCTGACCTTCATTGCATTAACCAATGGCGTAAACCATACGGCCACTTGCCCGTGCCATTTCGGCACAGACAAGTCTACTTGGCCGCCCCTGTTGGGGTGCAGGCTGCGCGGGCCCCCTCGCTTCGAGCAAGTTCGCTCGTCCGCGCGGCACACGCAGGGGAGTTTCAAGTATGTCCGACCGCGTATCCACCGGCCGCCTCACAGATTGCGCTGGCCTCCTTACAACTGCTGCCGCCGCGGCGATTTTCGTCAGCATGACCGGTTTCGCACGAGCCGATACACCCGAATATTGGAACCGCGAGACATTCCACACTGAGCGCCCGATCATCACTGCCAGGCTGTCGAGCGAGGAGGACGAGGACGCAGCCCCTGCTCGTCGCCACACCCGCCGTGCCGCGGTCGCCGCGTCCCGCTCCACCGACGACGATGAGGAAGGAGAGCCCGTTCGCCGGCGCGCGCCGCGCGCTGTTTCGAGCGACGAGGACAAGCCTGCGCCGCGCCGCCACGCCCGCACCCCGTCCAGGCAGAAGCACGTCCGCGTTGCAAGCCTGGGCAACACATACGCGCCGCCCTCCAAGCCGCAGCGCAGCGTTGCCGAAGGCGGTTCCATCCGTTGGCTCGCGAGCGCTGGCTGCCTTAATGGCACGCTCCGCGGCGTTCTCTCCCAGGTCGCTGCCCGGTTCGGTTCCGTAACCGTCAACTCGACGTGCCGCAGCCGAGGGCACAACGCGCGGGTTGGCGGCGCCCCGCGTTCCAAGCACCTATCGGGAGATGCCGCCGATTTCCGCATCCATGGCAACTGGGGCGCTGCCTCGAGCTTCATCCGCGGCATGGTGGGCGGTTTCAAGCACTATGGCGGCGGTCTCTTCCACATCGACACGGGCCCAAAGCGGACCTGGTAGGCCGGTCCCCTCGCCCCAGAAAGGCGGTCGCCTCACAGCGGCTGCCCCCTGAGCAGCCGGGGCACATCCCCCGTCGCCCCGGCTGCTTCGGCAACCAGAAGCCCCTTCAGGCCCGGTAGCCGGTCGACGAGTCCTAGGCCAGCATCCCGCAACGTCCGCAGCGCCGTCCAATCGTTGGAGAAAAGCGAATTGAGCGCCGAGAACGCTGCTGCTGACTGCGCGCCGTCGGCCCGCCGCCAGCGCTCGTAGCGCGTGAGCGACGTCGCGTCGCCAGGCTCCAGACCCAGGCGCATGCCTTCGATGACCGTCTCCGCGAGTGCCGCAACGTCCCGAAAGCCGAGGTTGACCCCCTGCCCTGCGATTGGGTGCACGCTGCGCGCCGCGTCCCCTACGAGCGCGATCCGCGGACCAATGAGACTGCGCGCGAGATGGCTCCTGAGCGGCCACGAGGCTCGCCCGCCTTCGAGCGACAGCGCACCCAGTCGCCAGCCGGCCCGGGCCTGTGCCTCGTCGAGGAATGCCACGTCGTCGAACTTCATGATCTCCTCGGCGCGGGCCTCACGTTCAGACCACGTGATGCACGAACGGCGCCCCTGCAATGGCAAAAGAGCGAATGGACCCGCCGGCAGAAAGTGCTGCACGGCACGCCCCTCGTGTTCACCTTCATGCCCAACGATCGTCGCGATGCCGCGCTGCCGGAAGGAGCCCCCGACGACACCGATCCCCACTAATTCTCTCACCCGCGACCGCGACCCATCGGCTGCGACCACCAACCTTGCCGCCACCCGCTCGCCGTTCCGTAGCGAAATCATTCGTCCGCCCGCACCCTCCGCAAGGCCAGCCACCTCGCAGGGCGCCATCACCGATATCCTCGGTTCGCCAAGAACCGCTTCGTGGAGAGCCTGTTTCAGGCGATCGGCTTCCAGAATAAGCATCTGCGGCTCGCCACCGATCGACGTCGCATAGCTGAGCAAGACCGGCCGGAAGGCATCGGCCAGGGCGCTGTCCGTGATGTCGATACCCGCAACCGGCTGCGCCTGATCCGCCACTGCGTCCCAAACGCCGATGGCCTCCAACAGCCGTCGCGATCCGGCCGACAGCGCGAACGCCCTCGGATCAGCCCGTCCCCCGTGTGCCTCGGGCCGAAGCTCCTCGCGCTCGATCACGGCCACCTCGGGTCCTCCCCCCTTCGCTCGGACGAGTGCGAGCGCGAGGGCGAGGCCTGCAAAGCTGCCTCCGGCGATGACGACGTCGAACATCGAGCTCGTAGGGGTCATGTTTGACGAACTTTCAGCGCGGCAGAGCCGCACGCTGGAGAAGACGAGGCTGCGAGGCTTACCCGCCTCGCAGCACCACGCCTTGACATGGAGCGGGCGGCGGCCTCTTTGTGCATTGCACCCAATATCGCTCACGGCCTGTGAATGGCAAACTGACAGGGAACGCGACATGACGCCAGCCGACGCGAGTTCCGCCTTGGCAACGCTTCTCTCCGTTCTCGATCTCGAGAAACTCGAGGAAAACTTGTTTCGCGGCCGCGGCCCGAGCGTCGGCTGGCAACGCGTCTACGGCGGCCAGGTCCTTGGCCAGGCGCTGGTCGCGGCAGTCCGCACGGTCCCGGAGGACCGTCTTGCCCACTCGGCTCATGCCTATTTCCTTTTGGGCGGCGACCCGAAAGCCCCCATCGTCTACGACGTCGAACGCATTCGCGACGGTGGCAGCTTCACAACCCGCCGCGTGAAAGCCATCCAGCACGGCCGCCCGATCTTTGCTCTCACGGCATCCTTTCACAAGACCGAGCCTGGCCTCGACCACGGCTCGGACATGCCGAGCGTGCCTGCACCCGAGGACCTGCCGAGCGAGAAGGACCTGCTCGCCAGGCTCATGCCGCATCTACCCGACAACATGCGCAGCTACTGGGAGCGTGAGCGCCCGATCGAAGTCCGCTTCGTCGACCCTTCGCGCTACTTCGAGAGGAAGGCGCGCGCGCCCCTGCAGATGGTCTGGATGCGCACGACCGGCCGCCTGCCGGATGTGCCCACCTTTCACCAGTGTGTCCTCGCTTACGCCTCCGATTTCACGCTCCTCGACACAGCACTCATTCCCCATGGCCGCCTGGCCTTCGAGACTGACATCCAGCTCGCCAGTCTCGACCACGCCATGTGGTTCCACCGGCCCTTTCGTGCAGACGAATGGCTGCTCTACGTGCAGGATAGTCCCTCCGCCTACGGGGCACGCGGCCTTTGCCGCGGCAGCGTCTTCACCCGCGACGGTACCCTCGTCGCCACTGTTGCCCAGGAAGGCCTCGTCCGACAAAGAGCCACGGCATTTCAGGTAAGCTGACCTAGGCAAATTGCCGGCCTCGCGGAGATGCAATCGGCCATCGAAGCGCGAGGCCACTGACGATCTCGTTCCCTCGCGCACGATCGAACTAGACGGTCCGTCCGGGTTCGCTGAAGCGCACGCCCGCCGTTGTCGCGTCGATCTTGTTGGCAATCGAAATCGCCGCGCTGCGATGTGGGTTCGCGAACATGTCTCGCATCGTGATGAATCGCGCATTCCCATCGAGCGTCTGCAAGCTGCCGAACACCGACCGTGTCGGGCCCGACACCGCAAGGCAATCGCTGAACTGCACCATGCCGTAGTTCGGCAGAACGTCCATCTTCCGCGTATCCGGGTTCGTCGGGCGCTCGACGATCCACTCAGCTGTTGTGCCAAGGGGATCCACCACTCCCGGAGCGATGACGATTGCCGCCGCAAAGTGTCCCGTGCGCTGGTTCTTGATGAAGAATTGCACGTCATTGGAAATGTTGACGATAAGACCCGCCATGATCTCATCGCCCGGCGCAACCGGAAAGTTCATGATCGGTAGCGGCCTGTTTTCCGGATCCGTTACGGGATCAGGATTGTGCTTCCACCATTGGATCCACGCTCCATAGCTCGGTGCAGGCCCTTCAGCGGGCACGATGTCGTGCCTGGTGCCGATCTGGGGCAGCGACGCCTTCGGGTAGCGCCCCCGGTGGCCATCGATACCGATCCAAGCCGAGGAGCGAAAAATCCCGCCACACGCTCCCTCGGGTAGCGTCGCTGGCGGCTCTATCGCGGGCACTATCCAGCTGCCGACCATCATGTTGAAGCGGTACGGCCGGTACGGTGTGATGTAGGCACCCGACCAGTTGCGACTACTTTCACGGTGCCCTCTCACCGAGAAAGACGGCCGCAGCCCGTGGCCTGGCCTGATCATGTGGGCCGCTAGGGGATGCAAGCCTTCCATTTCTGGTGCACGAGGAAACTCCGGTACAAGGAATTGGAATGGCCGCGAAACGAGCTTGCGCCAGAAAGCAAAGAGCCGAGGCGACAGTCTTTGATCGGGCCTCGGCGGAATGCCGTATTCCGCCAGGACCGCGCCATCCGCCGAGAGCAAATCGAGCTGGTCCCCAGGAATGGCAAACTTATGAAATCGCAGTTCGAGGGCTGCGTAGATCCGTGAGCTGTAGTTCACAGGCACCTCCCGGCATTCACTCCGGCTTGAACGATGGCCCGTCACGCCCATTCCGCTTTGGCAGCCTCAATCGCCGCCGCCACCCTGGAGGGCTGGTCCGGCTCATGCGGCATCACCGTCTCGTCGGTGAGCAGCTGCAAAATCTGCTGGGCCAGAACGACGCCTGCCTGACTGTCGCTATGGTAGTGAAGCCCAGCGATCTCCCGGTTCCGGGCGATCCGGTCGGCGAGGGCGTCGAGCACGACAGCCGCGCTGGCCATCTCTGCGGGCAAGATGCGTTTGAAGATGCCAGCCAGCAGATGCGCCTGCGTCGAATGCCCGCTCGGATATGAGGCATGCGCCGGAACCTGGAGGGGCGGCAGCAGGGCAGGGCAGATTTGAGACGGTCGCGGACGATCGAATTTCGCTTTGAAGTGCATCGCGACGATCGTGCCGACCAAGTTGACGATACTCAACAGACGGAATGTTGCCGGATGCGACCGGGGTGTCGCCACCATGAGCCCCATGAAGTAGCTGGTGATTTCATCTGCTTGCGAAAATATTTCGCCCAGCGCGTCCGGACGCTCGTCCAGCGCCATCGTCTTCAATATCTCAATTTCGGCCTTCGTACCTTCCAGATCCCGCGGCGGGTCGAGAGTGATCCGCGTCCGCCAATCCGTTCCGGCAAAATCGGACAATACCACCCATGCGTACCAGACCGACGACCAGTTGCGCGCTCCGAATGCCGAGCGAGCAATGAATTGCTCCCCCACACCGGGTTCGGTCAGAAACGGCAAGTCGACGCGGTTGGCGAAAGTCCAGGCACCACCGTAGCCGACGTTGCCTTGGTTGCTTTCGTTGCTCTCATTGCTCTCGTTGCTTTCATTGCTTTCATAACTGGCCATACGTACCTCCTAGAGCCAGACGATACGAAACAACTCACGCGCCCCTATTCCGGAACACCCAATGACCGAAGCTGACGGACCCAGTCTTCGGCTATCGTCTCGTCCAGCGGAGTCCGCTTCGCCCACGCGCCCAATCTGAATTGCGGGCAGAGGATCATATGCCGTTTGGCAACAACAGCGGCTTCCTCCATTCGGCCGACAGCCGATAAACTCGCCGCCAGGAGGCGCAAGTTTGCCGTCAAACGTTTGTTGCGGTTATCGGACCGCTCGCTCCATCGCACCGCCTCCTCGTAGTTCCCGCAAATGTAATGCGCCTGGCCGAGAACATTTTCGGCGAAGAACACGCTTCGATCGTTGGGTGAAAGCCGCAAGCCGAACTCCGCGCATGCGATCGCTTCGGCCCCTCGCCCCATGAAACACAGCGTTGCCGCCTTGTAGGTCCATGCGAGCGGCAAGTTGGGCGATGAATTCAGGGCGCGATCGAAGATCTCAATCGCCTCGTGATAGTTCTTGAACAAGAACGATTTCTGATGTCCACAGACCGCAAGGGCCAATGCATCGTGCTCGTCAAGCGCCAGCGCCCGCGTCGAGAGTCTCATCGCTTCTGCAGAGTCAGCGCCGAAATCGGCGGTCCACTCCTGCCCGATGCGGAAGCTGTGCCATCGCGCAGCATAGGCAAAAGCCGGTGCGTACGTGGGATCGAGGTCCATTGCGCTCTGAAGGAGCGCGCGCGCATGCGCGTAGGACGCGTAATCCAGACGATACATGCGCTCGAGGGCCTGCAGGACATAATCGTAGGCTGTTACATCCTGCGGGCGCTTGCGCATGGCGCGGGTCAGCTCCCGTTTATGAATATAGGGCGCAATCGCCTTTACGACGTCGATTGCCAATTGATCCTGCAATTCGAACAGCTCGGCGGTCGCGCCATTGTGCTGTAGCGTGCGGACAACTTCCCCTTTCTCCGCATCGGAAAGCTCCGTCATAATGCGGAGGCGGTCACCGGCACGCTGGACGCTCCCGTGCAGGACATAACGGACGCCGAGCACCCTGCCGACCGCCGCAAGATCCGGCCCGACATCGCGCATGGCCTGTGTTGAGCCCCGCGAAATGACAAAAAGCTCTTTGAACGACGACAATACGTGAACCACGTTGTCGACGATGCCGGAAGCAAAGTAGCTCGCCACCTCGGGCGAACCGGAGCGATATGGCAACACGGCGATCGATGGACGGGCATCGACCCCCGTCAGGAATCCGGCGAGCCGGTGAGGGTCATTGGCGGCCATGAGCGGCGTTACACTCGCCGCCGGCTGCTCCATACGGATGCGAGCGACGAGATTCTGGGTCTCTTCAGACGGCTCGATATCGAATGACTCTTCAAGGCGCTTCCACAACTCCGTGTAGATTTGTAATGCCGTCCCGAGGTCGTTGGCGCCTGCCCGCGCCTTGATCAGGACGCGCGCACTGCGCTCGTGCTCCGGAGACAACCGTTGAAGCGCGCGGGCCGCTGCTTCCGCGTCTGCGCTGATCGTCTCGGCATTCTCTGGAGGCAACAGCTTTTCCAGTGTCTCACTCAACGTCGCGTGCATTGCCGAGCGTGTTTCTCGAAGCCATTCGGCAAAGACAGGATCGACGCTGTCGAGGCCCGAGAGAAGGTCGTCGGTCAGGCGATCACGTTCGAGAAGGATAGGCAGTACCTTGCCCGCTTTCGCTTCCGCGGCGATCTCCAGGAGATCGACGTCGACTTGCGACACGTCCACCCCAGCGGTCAGCCTGTCGACGGTTAACATCGGCAAGCCCGCTGCTCGGAATTCCTTCTGGATCTCGTGCAGTGCAAGCCGCAGTGATCCTCGCGCGTGCTCCTCGCTTGACCCGCTCCATAACAAGCTGAGCAACCGCTGGCGGGAGACGGACTGCGCCTTGGCCAGAATGAGATATGCCACCAGCGCCTGCGCCTTGCGGCTCGAAAGCGAAACTGACCGCCCACGGATGGTGGCAGAAAACCCGCCGATAAGGCCGACCCTGAGGCGATCGGCAAATGCTGGCAAATCCCCAAGCGTGCGCGGGTGGGTAGGCATAAATGCAATCGTCCGTTCAAAAGGGAACGAACGACTGTAATCGACTGCAGTCCCAGGGGTAAAGGCGTAACGGCTTGATCCGTTAACTGATCGACGGAACCCGTTGATACGGAGATGGTCCTGGTTTCGCGCCCACCCCCGAACCAGTCCGCGGGCAGGCGCCGATGCGCATCGATGACGACGTCGTGCCGGCGGCCGATGCGTCCAGTGTCGACGTGAGGCACCCTGCTGCGCAGCTGAGCCGAGCCCTGCCCGGACATTCCCAACGCATTCCCGCATCGCGTCCAACCACCAGCTCCGAAGTGATCTTCGAGTGGGGCACAACCCCTACGCGCACCAGCCAACAGCAGGGGCGTTAGGCCATCGTTAGGCGGCGCCTAACGTCCATCTAACGCGGCCGTGCTGAAACCGACGCCAGAGGACTTGCTCTCGCGCAACGCAGGAGCACGACGCTGAAACGGTGTTTGGTATGCTGTATACAGGCCCTTGGCACGACGCGATCACAGATATTGATCCAGCAGACAAAAGTGCAATCGCAGGAATTGCGCGCTCGATCGAGAAGGCGAGCAAGCAGGGCGATGCACCAGCCGCGCCTTGGCTGACCACCCACTTCTTCGATGCCGATGGAGGCAACCCTGCCGAAAGGCGCTGGATAGGCGTGCGGGTCGCCAATGACTTCGCAGCGGTGCTGACTTGCACTCCGGCCTACCAACGACGGGAGTGGATCGTGAGCTCACCTCCGGTCATGCGGGTCGCAATATGGGTCGAGCCGCAGTGGCGGCGGCGTGGCATGGCTCAAGCCCTGCTGATCCGCTGCATCTCGGTCAACAGACGAGCCGGCGTCCGGCAACTCGTATTCTTCGACTTGGATGGGGATGCGGCCATGCGCAAGCTCGTGTGCCGCTTCTCTGCCGATCTTCTCTTCATGCGTGGGGAATGCCAGGCGTGGCTCGAGCTCGGCACAGCGACCGAGCATCACTGCCGCGCCTGGACAGCCTAGAGCCGAACTCGAAGCGCCATGGATCCGTCCCTGGCGATGAGAACGAGAGCTGGAACTTCTGTCGGCCGGCTTTCGCCACCGGCCCACCCTACACCGCCCCGTCCCTCCGGAGCTTCCGGATCGCGTCCGCCTCGTAGCCGATCTCGGCCAGCACCTCGTCGGTGTGCTGCCCGAGCTTCGGCGGCGGCACCCTCACAGAAGCCTTCGAGCGGCTCATCAGGATCGGCTGCCCCAGCACTTCCGTCTCGCCCCGCTCCTGGCTGTTCATGGGCTGTGCGAGCCCCAGATGGCGCACCTGCTCGAGTCCGAACACCTGATCGATCGAGTTGATCTCGCCCGCCGGACAGCCGTTTGCATTGAAGTGCTCGATCCAGTACGCGGCAGGCTTCTTCACCGTGTGCTTCTCGATCAGCTCGTTAAGCGCCTTTCGGTTCTTCGAGCGGCCCTTGGCATCGCCGAAGTCGGGGCTCCTGAAGCCTGGATCGTCGAACAGTGAAGCGAATTTCTCCCACATCTTCTGACCGGCAACCGCAATGTTGATGTAGCCGTCCGAGGTCTTGAAAACCCCCGTCGGGATCGACGTCGGATGATCGTTCCCGGCCTGTGGCGGCACCTCGCCGTCCATCAGCCAGCGTGTCGCCTGGAAGTCGAGCATGAACACCTGCGCTTGCAGGAGCGACGTCTGCACCCACTGCCCCTTGCCCGACTTCTCCCGCTCCATCAGCGCGAGCAGTATGCCCTGGCTGCAGAATATGCCCGCCGTCAGGTCCGCGATCGGAATGCCGACCCGCATCGGCCCCTTGCCTGGCTCCCCCGTGATTGACATCAGGCCGCCCATGCCTTGCGCGATCTGATCGAAGCCCGGCCGCTTGGCGAGAGGTCCATCTTGGCCGAAGCCCGAGATGGAAGCATAGATGATGCGCGGATTGATCTTCGAGACGGCTTCATAGTCGATTCCGAGCCGCTTTTTCACGTCCGGCCTGTAGTTTTCGACGATGACATCGGCTCGCGCCGCCAGCGCCATGAACACCTCACGTCCTTCCGCCGATTTCAAGTTCAGCGTGATGGAACGCTTGTTCCGGTGCAGGTTCTGGAAATCGGAGCCCGAGCGCGGTCCACCGAGCCCCACCTTATCCGACTCAGGGTCCTCGATCTTGATCACGTTGGCACCCCAGTCCGCGAGTTGACGGACGCAAGTGGGCCCGGACCGAACCCGGGTCAGATCGAGAACGGTATAATCGGCAAGAACGTCGCTGGCAGGCTGGAAGGGCATGAGGTTGCTTTCCTGCTGGAAGATGAAGATTGCCCGGATAGTGGGGAGGCCGCAAGCGAGCCGTCAACCGCTAGCTGCACCTGAGACCCCGGTCCAACCCTGCGCCGTGCCATTTTTTAACACGGCTCTCGTACTATCCTGCGTCCGTGGTGGGCTTTTGGGGTGATGGCGCAATGCTGCGGTTCGTCGGTTCAATCAGACGCGAGCTTGAATCTCCGCGCGAGCAACGCCCGTTTGGCTCGGGCTGGTTGTCCGGATCGGGCGCCCTGCTTTGCGGTCTTGTTGGCCTTCTTCTGGTGCTGGCCCTGCGCTTCCCGGGTTGGCTTACCACCCCGGAGCTTGCCGTTGTCGTTGGGCACGGCTACTTCCGCCTGTTCATTCATCTCGTGCTGGGGCTCGGCTACATCATTGCGCTTCTGAGCCTGGCACTGCGTCCCAATAAGCTGCTAGGCTATACTGCCCTCGGCCTCATCATGATGACGGCGCTTCTAGCAGGCTCCAATCCGGGCTCTCAGGAGCTCAAGACCGCCACGATTTATTTTGGCCTCGACTTCTTCGTCCTGAATGTCCTCTTCACAGGTTTCCTCTTCCTGCCGCTCGAGCGCATCTGGCCACTTCACAAGGACCAGGGGGTGTTTCGCCCCGAATGGAACGAGGACATGTTCTACTACCTCGTCTCGTCGCTCATCGTTCAAGTGATGACCTACGTTACATTCGCCCCGTCCAACTTCGTCAGCCACCACGCCGATCTGACTGACATCAAGGGCTGGATCGCCACGCAGCCGTTCCTGCTGCAGATCGTCCTGATCATGCTGTTCTCGGATTTCGTGCAGTACTGGCTCCACCGGGCCTTCCACGTCGTGCCGTTCCTGTGGCAGTTCCACGCCGTCCATCACTCGGCGAAGTCGATGGATTGGATTGCAGGCGCGCGAATGCACATCCTCGAGATTTTCGTGCTGCGCAGCCTGACGGCCATGCCGATGCTCACCCTTGGATTCGATCCCGCCGCCGTTCAGGCCTACGTGCTTCTCGTCTACTTCCAGTCGGCTTTGGTTCACGCGAACGTGGGCTGGGATCTCACGCGTATCGAGCGCTTCCTGGTGACGCCACGTTTCCACCACTGGCACCACGGCATCGAGAAGGAAGCGATCGACGTCAACTTCGCCATACACTTTCCCCTCTACGACTGGCTGTTCCGCACCTATTACCTGCCGGAGAAGGCATGGCCCCTGGGCTATGGCATTGCCGGCCATCCCGTGCCATCCGGATATCGCGCACAATTCATGCATCCATTCCGCTGGCTTCGCCAGCGTCTCGCCGGAAAATCCGCCCTTACGCGAAACGAGTAGCCTATGCCCCGGGCTACGCGTTTGCCGTCAAGCTAACTGACGGCGACAGCGCACCTCGCATGGCTCGGCGGCATGTCGCGCGAATGTTCAAGGAAACGGTTCCGCTCTGGGATGGACAGCTCGGTGATTTCCTGCGGCATATCGAGTTCTGAGCGCGGACTCGAGCTTGGCGCCCGACACACACCAGGCATGACGGGCGCAGGCGCCCCTCAGTTCTCGAGCCAAACGTCCTCGAGCCGCCACTGGTTGTAGATCGCGTTGTCGTGCCGAACGATGCCTTTCACCTGCGGATACCAGCAGGTGCCGCCGCGCGAGTGATAGATCACCGGTCGCGCCGCATCCTCGACGAGCTTCTTTTCGATCGCCCAGACGATCTGCTTGCGCTTTTCGACATCCGCCTCCCGCGACTGCTCGGCAATCATCTTGTCGACGTCCGCGTTGCAGTACTTGGTGAAGTTCCGCTCCGACTTGCACAAGAAATTCTCGACGAGATTGGCGTCCGGATCGTCGACGCCGACACCGGTGACATTGAGCGCAACAGTGTAATTCTTCTTTTGCATGATGTTGTACCAGACGCTCGAGTCAGCAACGAACAACTCCGCCTCGATGTGTATGTGGCGCAAGTGATCGATCAGGATCACCGCTGTATCCTTGTAGGACGCAAGCGATCGCGTCGTGACCTTGATCTTGAGAGGCTTCTCCTTGCTGTAGCCGAGGCCCTCCATGATCTGGCGACCCTCGGCTCGGCTTTTCTCGACGTCGGCGCCGTACCCAGGCAGCTTCGCCTGCATTTCTTGCGGCATGCCCCAGCGCCCGTCCGGCACCGGCATCATCGCGCCGCCAATACTGAGCTTGCCCTCTCCCATGATGTCGTTGAACGCTTTGCGGTCCAACGTCATCATCATGGCAAGGCGGACTTGCGGGTTGTCGAACGGCGGCGCCGTGTGATTGACCATGAGGTTGGCGTAGGTACCGGCTGCCTTCAGACTGCACACCGCCGTTGGCGCGCGCGCAGCGACATCCCGAAGCAATGGGATCGTCACATCATCGACTGTCGTGAGGTCGAACTCGCCGGCCATGAAGGCGAGAATGCGCGTAGAACGGCTTGAAATGATCTTGTAGTCTATCGCATCGAGATACGGCCGGTCCTTCTTCCAGTACTTCGGATTGCGAACGAGCTTGATCCGATCGTTGCTCTTCAGTTCCGCGAGCATGAATGGCCCGGTGCCGACCGGTTTGGTCCGCATGTCTCGCGCCGACACATGGCAAGGGTACATGGGCGTCAATCCGGATGCGAGTAGTATCAGGAGTGACGGCTGCGGGGCCTTTAGATGAAAGGTCGCCTGTGTATCGCTGTCCGCCACGACGTTCTCGACATTGTCGTACCAGATCTTCCGTGGGCTCTTGCGCATGCCCTCGGTCTTGCCCTTGATCAGATCGAAGGTGCAAACCACGTCCTTTGCCGAGAAGGGCTTGTCGTCGTGCCACACCACGCCACTTCGCAGCTTGAACGTCAGTTTGGTACCCGTGGTGTCCCACGACCAGCTCTCCCCAAGCTCGGGCACGATCGTATCCGCGCCCTCCCGAGGTTTCTGCGGATCGAACTTCACCAGATTGTTGAAGACGGGCGAGAACGGAAACGCCGTGGAAATCGTCGCCTCCTCGTGGATCGAGGCTGACGGCGGATTCTCGCGCTGATAGACCCTCAGCGTGCCGCCTTGCTTCTGCGCCAGAACATCGGGCGCTCCTGACAGACTTGCAGCGGCGATCACGCCGCCCACGATGCCACCTACTCGCATGGACGTGTCTCCCGGTTCCTGGTGCAGCCGCTTCTTCGTCCGCGGCCTTGTGAGAAAGCTGAGCACGGAACGGTGCGAACGAAAAGCGGGCTTTTCGAACTGACCGAAGCGAGAAGTGTTCATACCTGCTAGATTTGCCCCAAGCGGAATGGAAACAGGAGCAAACCGTGTCCGAGCTTGGTTCGTCCTGGCAATTCTGGGCCATCTTGGCGGCTGTCTTCGCCGCTCTTACGGCAATTTTCGCCAAGATCGGGGTCGAGGACATACCTTCCGATTTTGCAACATTCCTACGCACCCTCGTCGTCATATCGGCACTGGGCCCCATTCTCTATGCCACCGGCCAGTTTCAGCCGTTGGGCTCGCTGTCAGCGAGAAGCGTTGCATTCCTCGTCCTGTCAGGTCTCGCGACCGGAGCATCGTGGATCTGCTATTTTCGGGCTCTGAAGCTCGGGAGCGCGGCCCAGGTCGCCCCCGTAGACAAGTTGAGCGTCGTCCTGGTGGCAGTGTTCGCCTTCATCTTCCTGGGCGAACGGCTTTCATCGGCTGCGTGGCTCGGCGTTGCACTCATCGCCGCGGGCTCGACCCTCGTCGCACTCTTTTGATCGAACTGCCTCCCGCATTGCCGAGACGCTCTCCCCGGCGCATGATCTTCCCAACATGAATTCGCAAAGCGGAGGAAACCTACATGGCAGGCATGCTCGAAGGCAAAACGGCTTTGATCTCAGGTGCGGCACGCGGTATCGGCCGCGCAGCAGCCGTTCTGTTCGCCAAGGAAGGCGCGCGCGTTGCCGTCGCGGACCTTAACGAAGGCGGCGCGAAAGAGACTGTCGAATTGATCAACAAGGCCGGGGGGCAGGCCATCGCCATCGCCGTCGAGATCGGCAAGGCAGCCCAGGTCGATGCCATGATTGCGCGGACCGTCGACGCGTTCGGCCGCCTCGACTGCGCCTTCAACAATGCAGGCATCTCGGGATATCAGGTGAATGCAGGCGGCAAACGCACGGCCGACTGGCCGGAGGAAGGCTTCGACCGCATGATCGAGGTGAACCTCAAGGGGGTCTGGCTCGCCATGCGCGCCGAGATCCTCCAGATGCAGAAGCAGGGCGGAGGCGGCGCCATCGTCAACACCGCATCGATCGCTGGCCTCGTCGGCCTGCCCACGTCGTCGGGTTACGTGGCCGCAAAACACGGCGTCATCGGCCTCACCAAGACCGCCGCCATCGAGTACGCGACCGAAAAGATCCGCGTGAACTCTGTTTGTCCAGGCTATATCGAAACCGACATGACGAAGGACGTCATGCAACGGCGCGGCGAAGACATCTTGCGCATGACCGCCGCCCGCCGCATGGGCACCGCCCATGAGATCGCCGAAATGGTCTGCTGGCTGTGTTCGGACCGCGCGAGCTACGTCACTGGCGCCAACTACAATGTCGACGGGGGCTACGTCGCGTCGTGAGCGCCAGGCGGACCTTTCCGCACCCGGCATCATCCCCGTCAAACCAGGGATGATGCGCCCGTAGCAATCGCCCGACTTCCAAACCACCGAAATCTAAGGGGACCCCAATGGCCGTCGGCCTCTTCGTCGTTCGCGCGACAATCACCAAGCAACAGGAAGCCGCTTTCAACAAGTGGTATCATGAGGCGCACATCCCCGATGTCCTCAAATACAACGGCGCCGTCAGCGCGCGTCGCTACAAGAAGCTCTTTGGCCCCGACAAGTACGACTACATGGTGCAATACGAATTCTCGAGCCAGGAGGTGTTCGAGACCTTCATGAAGTCCGATCACCTGAAAGCCCTCAAGGCCGACTACGACAAGCACTTCGGCGACACGTCCGAGCGCGATGCCTTCGGCTATGTCCAGGTCTGGCCCTGACCACTTCGCAAGCCCGCATCTCGCCGAACCCCTCCTACACGGCGGCACCCCGCGGCCTGAGCAGTACGACCGGAACCACACCTACGACGACCGCCGCGAGCAGGAACGCTGGCCGATAACCACAAAGCGTAATGATCGCGGTCATCGCCGGCGGCACGAGCATGAATGTCCCGAAGACGAAGAGCGTCACTGCGGCCGTCGCTTCTCCGACATCATTCGGAAAGCCGGCCGCCACATCCGCAAGATAAAGCCCGTTCCAGGTCGAGACCGACAACCCCGCCAGCACGAGGACAGCCCCGATCTGCCAGTCGCCCCAGTCGGCGGAAAGACTGGAAACTAGGAACGTCGAGACGGCCGACAGCGGTGCGAGCATCCGCAACACCGAACGCGGCGACGCCAACCGGTCCACGATCGGGCCGAGCGCCAGCCGCCCGCCAATGCTCACCGCCTGCATGGTCGCGAACAAGGCCCCGGCGGCTGTCAGTGAGAAGCCGCCAGACGTCGTCAGAAACACGACAAGGAATGTGTTCACCGCACTCTGTGCCGTGGCGAAGGCCACGCAACTGAGCGCCATGCGGCCGAGCCCGGGCCTTCCACGAATGAAGCGGAACGGCTGCGCAAGGTCCTTGAGCCGCAACAAACCGCAAAGCGAGAACTCCCCCGTGGGCGGCGGCCCACCGAGATCGCGAGGGACGACGCCCAGACCCAGAGCCAATGCCGCACACAGCCCCGCTGCCGCCGCAAGCGCCCCCCGCCAGCCGACGGAACCAGCGAGCGCGATCCCGCCCATCCCGGCAATCATGCCTGCCAGCGGCACGACTGCCTGCCGAACGGAGAACACGGTGGCGCGCCGCGCCGGTGGCGTGTGTGCAACGATGATCTCAGCCCCCGCTGGCGTCACGGCCGCGTAGGCGAACCCGATCAGCACGGCGCCGGCCACCATCACGCCGAAGTCGCCCGTCGCCACGAGCCCCACGCCCGCCATCGAGACGATCGCAGCGACCCGGCACGACCTGAGCGCCCCCAATGCGCCGACGAAAGCTCGGTTGACGAGGAAAAGCCAGACCGAACCAAGCCCCATCGCGCCGCCGACCAGGCCGAAATCGGCAGCCGGCCGCCCAGCCGCCATCATCAGGGATGGTGCAAGAACAGGAAGCCCCGTTTGCAGAAGCGCCAGAATCAGCAGCGGCAACGTGGCCGTCGCAAAAGCTTGGACGGCACGCATCGCCAGGAGCCGCTCACACTGCCTCAGATCAACGCGAATGCCGGCAGGCGCGCCCACGCCGGCTGCCTCAGGCTCGCTCTGACGCGCGAGCCGTTCTCCTTGGAAAATGCGTTGGCAACCGCTGCCCACGGCATACCTCGTGCCGCGAACGCTTGTGAGAGCGCCGCCATCGTATCGTCGCTAGCCCACGCCCACAAACGCTCGACCAGCGGCTCGAACGTCCGCGTCCACTCGGGCCCTGTCGCAAGCGCCGGCGAAAAGGTCTCGATGAGCGCGACGAGCTCCTCGACGCTCGCCTCACCGATGGCGCGGCGCATTTGGCTTTCGGTGAGAGCCAGCGTCTCCGCTGCCGAATTGCGTGTGCGCCAGAGAGCTTCCAGGTTCGACGAGCGTGTTGTCATGGCACGTCCTCACGCGTCGGCCGGGCGGAAATGATCGACGTAGACATTGTAGCAATCGTGCGTCTGCGCCCGCTTGATGTAGCGCGACTGGTGCTTCACGTAGCCCCGGATGATGTCGTCGCGGCGCGCCATCTGGTTGACACGGTACTCCTCGAGTGACGACGCGCAGTTGCGCATCACATGCGGATCGTTCTGCCAGTGACAAGCTGCAAAGGTGATCGTGTCGAGCAGGGCGCTACGCTCCTTTGTTCGCGCGAGATAGGAATCGACCAGCGCGCCAGCCCTGGGCGCATCCTGCTTCAGCGCATACTCCTGGAGCACCGGCAGAAGTCTATCGACGGCGATCCCGTCGGCCCATGCACGGTAGTTGTGGCGCGGTTCCAGCACATAGTTCGGATCTCGCGGAAACATGGCATTCGAACGGATGCTGTCGTTCATGAAGCGGGCCGCCATGAACACACCCTTGACCTGGTGCGGATTGTCGAAGCGGCGAGCCCATGACAGCACGACGTTGAGATAGTCGAGCGCATGCGTCGGGTGCAGGAAGGCATGCGGATTCTCGAGCACGTCGATAAAGTAGCGCTGATATGCGACAAACACCGCATCTCCGACGTCGAGGATGCCGGCACCGCGCTTGAAGAGCCGCATCACCACGGAGTTGACGTCGAAAGGCCCGCCCCACACGAGCGCCTCGGTGAGCTCGTCGAGTTCGTGCTCGGTAACCGGCTTTTCCGACCGCTTTGGGATCGAGGCGTGCTTCGGGATTTCCATGCGGCAGATGTTGCTGATCTCGGTCCAGAGCCCATAGAGCCTTGGCGAGCAGCCGAGATCAGGCACGACCGTGTAGATCAGCTCGTGCGCATTCTCCCATCCGAGGTAGTCGGCAATGTCGACAAGGGCCCGCGCGCGAAGCGCCTTGTGCCCGATGTTCTGATACCCGCCGCGATTGATGATGGTGTCCTGCAGATCAATGATGCCGGCGAAAAGGATCGCATCCTTGAGCCGCTCACGATGCGCCGGATCCTTGGCGAGACCAAGGAAAAGACCATAGGCTTGCGCCTTGTCGCCCTCCGCAATGGCCCAGTTCAGGCGGCTGAGCCGATCGTCAACTGAGCCATTTTCGATCGGGGCGTGGTCCTCGAAGTATATCTTCGGCGGGTTCCAGGCCGGCCCATCGAAACGGTCATGGTCGTGGTCTTCCCCCGGGAACTTGCGATTGCATTGCTCGGCATCGCGTGCGTAATGCCCAGGAAACTCGCAGATCACCTGCTCCCAGACGTTGAGCCCCTGCGGCACATACCAGATCGCCTGCACACTCGGCAGCACCCCACGCCTGCCCTGGAGCTGGTCCATCAGGTAGATCGCCCCCCGCCACCCAAGAATGGTGTGATCGTAGTTGACGCCGCGGAGTTCGCCGGTCGGAAGGCGCATGAGATGCGCTGGAACCTGCACATAGGGTGCAGCAGCGCCGATCGAGGCGTGAATGGCCTCCTTGAGAGTCTTCTTACCTTCCGTGACGAGACGACAGAATGTCGTCGTCGCCTCCCGGTAGCGAACCCCTTGGATCTCGTCTGTCAAACGCTCGACTGTAGCGGCTCCCGACATCGGCATCTGCGGCTCCTCCAACTGGGATCAGGCCACCTTCTTCAAGAGGGTCCGGCAGGCGGCAACCTCTTCGCAACGATCTCGATCAAACTCAGTCCGGCCACGAGCGCACTCATGCCTCCAGAAGGACGCAGAACGCGCTTGGAAACGACAGCACCACGTCAGTGCCTTCTTCGATAAGCTTGACGGGCGGCTGCCGCACCATCACGGGTCCCGTTTTGCAATCGACGACGTACTGCACGAAGTCGCCATGGAACATTCGCCGCCGCACTCTGCCGGGGAGCTGGTTATCGCCTGGCGCGCCCTCACCCATCCCGATGTAGGCGGTCCGCACCGCAACCTCGGTCTCCTGCCCCGTCACTCCCGAAGGCGCCATAGCCTCGAGCACGTGCCCGCCGGCAACCTCGAATGCGATCCTGCCATCCTGCACAGGCCCTTTGACTCGGCCCGAGATCAGATTCGCAGAGCCGACAAAATCCGCGACGAAGCGGTTGCGCGGCCGATTGTAGATATCTTCCGGCGTCCCGATCTGCTCGATGACGCCCACGTTCATCACGATGACCCGATCGGAGATGGCGAGCGCCTCCTCCTGGTCATGCGTGACGTAGACCGACGTGATGCCGAGCCTGCTCTGCAGCTCACGGAGCTCGACCCTCATTTCGGCGCGCAACTTCGCATCGAGGTTCGAAAGCGGTTCGTCGAAAAGAACGACCGTAGGAGAGAATGCGATAGCCCTGGCAAGCGCAACGCGCTGTTGCTGCCCGCCCGAGAGCTTGGAGGCCGGCCTTTCGGCCAAATGGCGCATTTGCACGAGATCGAGCGCCCGCTCCACGTTCTCCTTGATGGCACTCGACGGCTGTCGGCGCACCCTCAGCCCATACGCCACATTGTCGAAGACCGTCATGTGCGGCCAGACCGCATACGACTGGAACACCATCGACACACCTCGGCTCTCGGCCGGAATGTTGATGCGGTCGGCCGCCGAGTACATTGTCCGCCCCTCGATGCCGATCCGGCCGCCGGATGGCGGCTCGAGGCCCGCGATCGCTCTGAGCGTCGTCGTCTTCCCGCAACCTGATGGCCCGAGCAGAGTCACATGCTCTCCGCGTCCGACGTCGAAACTCACGCCGTTCACCGCCATCACGTCCCCCGCATAGCGCACCACGAGGCCCTCGACCTCGATGCGATGCGTCGTCTGGTCTTCGGAGCCGCTCACTGTGTCTCCCTTCGCGCGCTACCGGTCACCTGAAACAGAATGACGAGAGCAATCATCACCACCGCGGTCTGGATGAGGGCCATCGCCGCGGTGAGTTGCGTACCCGAGTTGGCCCAAGTCGCAACGATCGACGGACCGATCACCTTGGAATTGGGCCCGACCAGAAGCAGCGAGGCACCGACCTCGCGGACAGACGCCGCGAAGAGCAGCATCCAGGCCGCAATGATCCCGGGTTTCAAGAGCGGCAGCGTCACCGTGCGCATCTGATAGCCCCAACCAGCGCCACACACCCGTGCGCACTCCTCAAGGCTCTTGTCGACCTGCAGCACCACGCCCGCGATCGTGCGCACGCCAAGCGGCAGGAGCACCGTGAAATATGCAATGCCGAGCAGCCACAGCGTACCGTAAAGGCCTCCGGGCATGCTGATCCAGGCCCATAGAAGACCGAGCCCAAACACCATACGCGGCACCGAAGAGGGAAACATGGCGAGATACTCGATCAGCGCGCTACCCCTCACCCGCGATCGATAGATGATCCAGACCAGGACCGACATCACGATGGCGCCAATCGTAGCGACGACCACACCGAGCATGATGCTGTTGTAGAGCGCCGTGCGCACTGGCCCGAGCGAAAGCGCCTCCTGATAGTTGGCCAGGGTGAATTTTGCCTGCGAGAGGATAACTGTAGCAAAGGTCTGGAACGACGTGACGAGCAACGCTGCCACCGGCAGGACGACCGCGAGCGCGAGATAGAGAACGCAGAGCGAGAACAGAACCCAGGCAAACCGGCCCATGTCCATCGGCCGCGGCCGGAACGCCTTGCCTGTAATCGTCGCATAGCTGCCGCGATTGACCACCCAGCGATAGAATGAAAGCATTCCGACCATGACAAGGAACAGCGAAAGGCCCATCGCGGCGGCCTTTCCGTAGTTCGGCGGGAACGCCTCGACCGTGCTCCAGATCGACGTCGTGACCACATAGATGCGGCCGGGGATGCCGAGCACGAGGGCCGCCGCAAACGAACCGAGCATCTCGGCGAAGACGAACAGCGTCGCGCCGAGAACGCCCGGCAGCACCAGCGGCAAGGTCACGGTTAGCGTCGTTCGAAGCTTCGAAGCCCCCATGATCCGCGCCGATTCCTCCAGCGCCGGATCCATCGACTTCATCGATGCCGAGATCATCACATAGGCGACCGTCCCCTCAAAAAGCGCCATCACCCACGCAATGCCGAAAAGGGTGTAGATGTCGAAGAGATCGCCCTTGGCTCCGAATGCGTGCCACGCTTGGTTGAGGAAGCCGCTCTTTGGAGCCGCCAGGACTGCCCAAGCGAGGGCCCCGACGAGAGGCGTCATGTAATAGGGCACCTCCATCAGCCGCTCGAGCTTTTCGCGTGCTGCTACATTCGTTCGCGTCAAGATCCAGGCGACCGTGAAGCCGATCACGATCGCCATCGCGGTTGCCATCAACGCGAGGTAGACCGTGTTGAGGATGATGTCGTAATCCTCGATGAAGAGAGCGAGAAGATTTCCTGTCCCGTGCAGATCGGCCGGAAAGGACAGCGGGTCACCGACGTTGAAGGCCTTTTCAACGAGAAACAGCACCGGCAGCAGGACCAGGAAGCCGACCAACAGGATCAGCGCAACCGAAACTGGCACCTGCCAGCCGAAGCGTTGCTTCAGCTCTGCACTCGTATGATCGAGAACGGGCTTCTGCACGGGCACCTCTGCCGGACCATGGAATGAAACCACGATCGGGATCGTCGACACAGTCGACGCCCCCGTACCGTCGAAGACGGAGAACTCGGCCGCCTAAGCCAAAGACGGCAGATTCCTCCGTCGCGTTGCGGCGCGCTCTATTTGCGCGCGCCGACGATTTTGTCCCATTCTTTCACGAACGCCGGCCGCTTCTTCTCGAAGTCAGAATAGTCCTGTGGGAACAGCAGCTTCATCTGCTTGATCGGCAGCGCACCGGGCGGCGGATCGACATCCTCCCGGGCCGAGTGATTGTATAGCACCTTCGAGTAGACGCTCTGCCCTGCCGGCGACAGGAACCAGTCCATGAAAAGCCGGGCGGCATTGGGATGCGGCGCGTTGGCGACAATGCCCGCGCTTTGCTGGGCCGACGGCATCCCCGTGGGCGGCGCGACGAAGGCGAGCGGAGCGCCCTTGGCCTTGAACTCCACGAAGCCCGAGTACTGCGCCGCCATGATCACCTTGTCCTGGCCATCGATCAGTCTGCCGTACTGCTGCACGTAGCTATCGAAGGCGCGCGGCTTGTTCTCGCCGAATTTCTGGAAGAAGGTTTCCCCGAGGATCGGCTTGAGAACGTACCAGGCCGACATCTGCAGACCCGAGTTCGATACCTTGACGTTGATGGCGTCCTTCCATTTGGGATCGAGGAGGTCGTCCCAGTTCTTCGGCGCGTCGGCAGGCTTCACGACGTTGGGATTATAGGCGATGCCGCTCGAGATGATGCAAGCCCACGTCCAAAACCCTTCCGGCTTGCTTTTGTATTCCGGTTTGAAGGCCGCCATCTCCGGGGAAACGTACTGGTCGAAACCTTGCCGCCGCGTGAAATCCTGAACCATGCCCATATCGGAAATCACGAGCACGTCAGTCAGGTATGATTTCGCGTTCCGCTCTGCACGAATCTTGGCGTAGAGCGCGCCGGCCTGCAGCCGCACGTAGCTCGTCTTGATCTTCGGGAAGAGGTCCGTGAACCCTTTGAGCAGAGCGACTTGCCCTTTTTCCGGATCAGTCGAATAGAGTGTGAATGCGCCCTCCGCCTCTGCCTTCTCGACGTCGGCGCACGTCTTGAAGCCTTTCATCTGTTTCGGGCTCGCGCAGACTTTCTCCTGCGCCGACGCCCCACTCACCGCGGCAGCAACGAATAAGGCTGCCAGACCAAACGCCCAACGTCCCTTCATAGCCATTTCTCTCCCAGCGGCTCGCACGCTTATTGATCTGCGGAATGTGCGATGCTCGAGACAAGGCTAGACCAGTCCTGAATGAATGCGCCAGCGATTTTATTAGGGGTGTCGGCAGGCGACTTTGCGGCGTGAGAAGACGCTGTTTTGCGCCGACTGCACCCGCTTTGGTACGCCCGGACAAGCGATCTTCCGGTCGTCGAGACAGGCCATCATCGGGAAACTAACGAAGGCTAGCCCTTTAACAGTCGAGCAGCCGCCGCGGCACCCGCAAGTGCTTGATCGCTCGCCGGTGGTAAGTGAATGCGACGTCGAGGTCACCTTCGGCCGCCGCGGTCACGGTCGGATAGGAAAGCTCGCGATTTAGCCTCAGCTCGGAATTGTTCGTCAGGCAGTAGCCGTCGCCCGTCTCGAGATCGGCAACGATGCGCCACGATCCGCCGTCGTCCTCCGACACAGCCAATGTCACTGGGGCGCGCGGCGTGCCCCAGAATGCCTGCCGGCCCGTTGCGGTGACTTCGTTGGCAGGTCCTTCATCCTCGATTTCGTCGTAAAGCGAGGCGCGGCGCTCGGTGGTTTCCGTTCGGCGGCTGTTGTTGAAGACGAGCACGATACGCCCATCGCGCAGACGCGTCGCCTGGATCGACGAATTGTTGTTGGGAAGATCAGTCGCGGCAGGCGCCGACCAGGTCCTCCCATTGTCACTCGAGCTGCTGATGTGGATTGCGTCGGCAAAGCGGCTGCGGAAAAGCCCGATCAACCGGCCGTCCGAAACCGGGACGATGCTCATGTGCACGAGCCCGGTACTCTGCGGCACCGCCACGTCCTCCCAGGAAGCGCCTCGGTCGGAAGAAACCTTGACGACGCTGACATCCTGCTCGCCGAGCCACCGCGTTCCCGGCGTCGTCCTGCAAAGAAAACATGGCAGTAGCCAGCGTCCATCATCGAGCACGACCAGCGGTTGACGCACGAATGTGCCGGCTTCGCGGATCAGCACGTCCGGCAACGTCCACGTCAGGCCGCCATCTCGCGAGATGCGCCGCTTGACGACGGACGTGTCCTGGTTGCCCGAGATTTGTGCGGTATGGAGAAGCCAGAGCTCACCCATAGGGGCCGGAAAGAGGATTGGGTTCTGCTCCGAGCGCTCAGCGTCGTTGGAGAGACGCACGGAGGCGCTCCAGGTGGCCGAGCCTGCTGCCAGCCTCGAGAAGTAGATCGAGATATCGCTCTTGCCTTCCTGGCTCCCGCCAAACCAGACACACCCTAGGCTGCCGCCCCCGAGAGGCATCAGATTGGCCGCGTGGTTCTGGACGCATGGCGAGGGGAGATAGGCCTCGGCAATGCCGCTGCCGTCACGCCGTTGCCTGAGTTTGCCATCCATGAGAAGCGGCGTGTCGGCATCCACCATGTCGAACTCCGAAGGTGACACCTGAGAGGAAAGGAACCGCCGTCATCAACCGCGCCGCGGATCATCGCCGCGACGAACGGCCCAGCGAATATTTTCGCTCAATCGCTGCGCCTCTTGAGAAGATAACGCTGCATCCCTTCAAGCACGAGCACGTCGTCCTGGTTGTGGATCGTCGATCGCATGGTCAGCACCCCCGTAGTCCGCTGCGGCTTCAGCTCCACTACCTCGAGCATCGGATAGAGCGTATCGCCCGCGTAGACCGGCGCCAGAAACCGCGTCGACTGTTCGATGAAGGCCCGGAGACTTTCCTGCACGAGGAACGGGAAAATCCCGGCCCCCGCTGCGGTCTGGATCGCCACCTGATAGCCATGTGCCAGCAAATCTCTGTGGCCGTGCTGACGACAATAGTCACGGTCGTAATGGATCGGGTGATTGTCCCCCGATGCCGCCTGGAAGGCTGCGAAGTGAGCCTCGGTCACCGTACGTGACGGGATATAAAAGGTTTCGCCGACCTCGAAGTCCTCGAAAAAGCGCTGCGGTCCATAGGGCGCCTCCCGAACGTCCTTGCGCGGTGCCGACATCGAGCTCCTACTCCGCTCCGAGATCCACGATCACACCTTTGCCGACCAACTGGTCCACCTCGTCGCGCGTGTAGCCGAGCTCGGCAAGGAGCGCGCGGGAATGCTCGCCGATCACCGGCACGGCGGCATCGTCCATGACACCACCAGGCAGGTGCGGCACTTGGACCGTCTCGCCGTTTGGCAATCCATAGGCCGGCGCAGCGTCCACGGCCGTGACATGAACGTCACCCAGCCAGTCACCATAGTCGTGGATCGGGGCGCCGAGCGCTCCCTCGCGAGCAAAAGCAGCAGCCCATTCCGCCGTCGGCCGCGTTTTCAGTACGATGTCCATTTCCGCCCGGAGAGCCGGCAGATTTTCGCTTCGCGCCGCGAAAGTCGCAAAACGCGGGTCAGTCGCGAGTTCCGGCCGGCCCAGTGCCCTGCAGATCGCCTGATACTGCGCCTCGGTCACGAGCGTGATCGCGATCCACCCGTCGGCCGTCGGATAGTTCCCCGCGGGCGGATTGATCAGTGCCGGCTTCCGTCCGAGAAAAGCGTGCTCCACGATGTTCAGTGCCTGCACATGGGCCGCCGATTGCATCAGCGAGATGTCGATGTGCCGGCCCGGCTGCTCGGGCTTGCGCCCCCAGAGCTCCATTGCTGCGGCCTGGAAGGCATATAGCCCGGTGATGGCGTCGATCAGCGGAACGTCGATCTTCACAGGCGCGCCTTCGCGGCTCCTGATGACGCTCATGAGGCCCGAGAAGGCCTGGCCGACGGTGTCGACCATCGCCGCCTCGCGCTTCGGCCCCCGTTGTCCATATCCGGAGATCGACACGTAGACGACCCCCGGGTTTCCCTCGCGGAAAGCTGAGAAGCCGAGGCCGAGCCGCTCCATCACGCCGGGTCGCGCGCTCTCGAGCACGACCTGCGCCTTCTGGCCCAGCTCCAGCGCAATCTCCCGCCCCTCGTCCGTCTTGAGATCGACCGCTATGCTCTCCTTGCCGCGGTTGTAGGCGATGGTCGCAGCAGATGCGCCCGCGATGCGAACCCCGAGCTTGCGGATCCAGTCGCCCTCGGGCGGCTCCAGCTTGATGACGCGCGCTCCGTAGGCAGCAAAGTGACTGGCACACGAAGGACCAGCAATTCCCTGGCTCATGTCGAGCACCGTAAGTCCCGCGAGCGGCTTTGCCCCCTGCATCGTCCTCGTTCCTTGCCTGGCACGATCCATGCCTGATCTCGTACGTACCGCCGCGACGCCACCTAACCTTGATTTCGGTCACGCATCTTACGACCATACGCCCGTAAACCACAGCATAGGCGCGAGACGGGATGGCTGAGAAGACTTTCGATCTGACAAAGCGGACGACGTTCGGGCTTTTCACCCCAGTCACCATCCGGTTTTCCGACACCGACATGCTGGGGCACGTGAACAACGTCGCAGTCGCGTCCTACTTCGAGGCGGGACGCTGCGAGGTCTTCTACAAGCTGATGGCAGAAGGCGGCCTGACCGAGCGCGGGAAGCAGGCCCGCATAGACTTCGTCCTTGCCCGCGCCGCCATCGATTTCAAGAAGGAGTTCTTCTACCCCGGCACTGTCGAGGTCGGATCGCGCTTCATTCGTCTCGGCAACCGGTCCATCACCACTGGGTATGGCCTGTTCGTGGGCGACACGTGCCATGCGACCGCCGAGTGCGTGAACGTCTTTTTTGATCTCGATACGCGCACGTCCGTTCCCCCTCCACCGCCCGTCAGATCACTGCTCGAGGCAGCCATCGCGGCTTGAGCTGCGCGGCCTGAGACCGATCGCAGCCTTGCCGGCACCTCGAGCCGGCGGCAACGTCCCTGTGGATAAATTTGCCCACCAATGCTGACCTGAGAAGAAAGCATTCTACGGGCAAGGTCATTCGCACCTGCTTGCCAAGCCCTTATCAGATCAGCTGCAGAAACGAGCTGCGACCATCACATCTTAATTTGATGGCGGATCATCCGCTTTCATCTTAAGCGCACATCGCGAGAAATCAGGCGCTTCGCCCTGTTGGCTCGACAGGACTGTCGACTTGCACTCGGGGCGAACCTGGATATGTTGCCGCTGCCTCGTTAACCGTATGCCGCTCGAGGGGGATCGGTGGTTGCGAGGCTGACCGCGCCACGAGCATCGGGGGGTGCAAAGCGGCGTCTTCAGCCGGAGGTGCAACGCGGTCGCAAGACGGTGATCTGGTGCCAGGGGGCGTCCTTGGGATCGGTGCCGGGATTGCCGTTCAGGGGGAGCATGTGACCAGCTCGACAACATATCGAGCTGGTCACATGACCATGTACCCTGAGCTTGCGGCTTTCTCCTTGCCGACTTTAGCCTGAAGTATCAATCGACCCGCTGGCCCACACGGACGGACATGGTCGTGCCGGACTTCCCCCCGAGCACGAGCCGTGATTGGATCTGATCGAACCGTTATGCGGAGATTGAGACCGTGAACGACATCGTCGGCCTCTGGGCGCGCGCCAATCGCCACTTAGTGCGATACGGCCACGGTTTCATGCCGGAGATCGTGGACCACGCTCACGGCTCCTTCATGACCGCCATTTCAGGCCGCCGCCTGCTCGACTTCGCATCGGGCCAGATGAGCGCCATCCTCGGCCACAGCCATCCCGAGATCACCGCCGTAATCCGCGAGCAAGCGGGCGAGCTGGTGCATCTCTATAGCCAGCTTCTCTCACGTCCCGTCATTGACCTCGCAGAGGCACTCGCGGCCATCTCGCCCGGACGCCTGGACCGCGTTCTACTCCTGTCGACCGGCGGGGAGTCGAACGAAGCGGCTCTGCGCATGGCCAAGACCGCGAGCGGCGGCTACGAGGTCCTGGCTCTTTCGCGCTCCTGGCACGGCGTCACTCAGGGCGCAGGTTCCGCCACGTACAATTCGAGCCGCCGCGGCCACGGCCCCGCGACACCCGGATCCTTCGTGCTGGCGGCTCCGACGCCCTATCGGCCGACCTTCCTCAGCGGCGACCGCTACGATTGGGAAGCCGAACTCGACTACGGCTTCGAGCTTTACGACCGCCAATCCGCCGGAGCACCCGCAGCCGTCATAGTCGAAACCATTCTTTCCTCGGGAGGGGTGGTCGTGCCGCCGGACGGCTACCACGTTGCCTTGGCCGAGCGAGCTCGTCAGCGCGGTCTCTACGTTATCGTCGACGAGGCACAAACCGGTCTCGGTCGCACCGGAACTCTCTTTGATTGCGAGCAGGTGGGGCTCGTCCCGGATTTTATCACGCTGTCGAAAACGCTCGGCGCGGGCCTGCCCCTCTCAGCGGTCCTCACAACCCCCGAGATCGAGGAACGCTGCCACCAAGAGGGATTTCTCTTCTATACGACTCACGCCTCCGACCCGTTGCCGGCGGCGGTAGGCCTGAAGGTGATCGAAGTCATACTGCGCGACCGTCTGGCTAGTCGCGCCCGCGAGGCAGGGCAGCGCCTGCGGCTCGGCTTCCAAAGCCTGCAGCAGTGCTACGAGGCAATCGGAGACGTTCGTGGTCGCGGTCTTCTCATGGGTGTCGAGCTGGTACGGGATCGTCAAACCAAGGCCCCGAATCCGGATCTGGCGAAACGCGTCATGGACCGCTGCCTCGAGCTCGGACTGGCAACGAGCGTCGTCCATGGCGGCTGGGGCGTGTTCCGCATCGCCCCGCCAATCACCATCACCGATGACGAGATCGATCTCGGCTTGACCATCTTCGAGGAGGCGCTTCGCTCCAGCCTGGAAGCAGCCTGAGCGCCGCAAAGATTTGCTGCAACCGGGGCTCCTGGCAGATGCCACGCCAGATGGAGCCTCGACTGGCAGGAACGGCCCCCCAGAGAAATCGCGGTCAGCGTTGCGACCTCAGCCGACTGCCACCTTCGCGGCTTCGCTCGCCATCCCACGACGGGCCGCCACGGAGAGATGAAGAATATGTGCGATGTGCTTGCCGAAGCACGCCCAGTTCAGTGGCTTCGTCAAGAACGACGTGGCCCCGGCCATGAGCGCCTTGTCCAGTGCCTCCTTGTTGTCCTGGCCCGTCAGCACCACGACCGGAAGGTGCTGCAGCTTCGGGTGCACCCGGATACATCCGAGCAGCTCGTAGCCGTTGAGTCCCGGCATTTCGAGATCAAGCAAAACGAGATCGAGGTCCTCGCGCGTCAGCAGACTGAACGCCATCGCGCCGTTGTCGGCCTCGAGCACCTCGGCATTGAGCTCGCCTGCCACTTTGCTCACGGTCAGCAAGCGGGCGAAACGATCATCGTCGACGACTAGTATTCGTGCGGTGCTCACCGGTCCCTCCTCACATTCCATTGTGCATTCTGTCGCCCTGCCCCGCTTCGCGGCATAGCAGAGCTAGCCAGCTTGAGCCCTCAGACCGGGAGTCGACTGGTCCGACGCCGCCCGCAGCGCCTCTCCGACCCTTCTCGCCTCGACCTCGATCTCTCGCACCTGGCTGGTCCAATCCGCCTCCCCCGCGGGGTTAGCCCCGGCTTCCGCCTCGAGGCAGCGCATCATCTCCGCAAGACGGGCCGCGCCGACGTTGCCACTGCCCGACTTGAGATTATGACTGATCGTACGAACCTGCTCGCTGTCCCCATTTCGTGCGGCCGCCACCAGCCGCTCGATCTGCTCAGGCAGATACTCGAGATACGTCCCGATCAAGCTGGCAAATAGGCTCGGATAGGCATCCCGGAAACTCGCGAGCGCCGTCAGGTCCAGCACACCCGACAATCGGTCGGGCCCGTCCCCACCGTCTTTCTTCGCAAGGCTATCCTGCGCTGCTGGCCTCTCGTCGGGCGCCGCTGTCTCCTCCATGGGGGCCGGCAGCCATCGCATCAGGACCTTCCCGAGCTCGTCCGCCGTAAATGGCTTGCTCAGAACGTCATCGAATCCCGCTGCAAGCGCTGCGCCCCGATCCTCCGCGAACGCATTCGCCGTCACCGCGACCACCGGAGTGCGCAGCACATTCGCCTCCGCTTCGAGCGCGCGCATGGAACGCACCACCGTGAGACCATCCATGCCGGGCATCTGGCAGTCCATCAGCACGATATCGAATTCTCGCCGCTTGAACTGAGCGAGCGCATCAGGTCCGTCGTTGGCAACGACAATGCGGCATCTCGCGCTCATCAACTCGAGAAAACCGACCAGAACCTCGACGTTGACAGGGTTGTCCTCGGCCACCAGCACTCTGAGCCCGCTCGGCAGCACGCGCTTCGCCCCCCGCTCGGGAGCACTGGTCATCTGGGCGCCACTGACAGGCAATGCAGCTGCATTGAGAGCCGAGGCGAGCGCGGTGCGCAGCCTACGGCAAGTCGTCGGTCCGATCAGCATACCGAAATGCCGCTCCGCAAGGTGCCCGGCGTCCTCGACAGAAACGGGGCTTCCAAGCGGCAACACAGCCACGATGGGTAACGCAGGATCGCCGGAGACCGACCGCAACAACTCGGTCATGGCGCCAAGATCGCGCGCACTTCCCCCCTTGTCGCAAACCGTGACGACACACGCATTGCCCGACGATCCCCGCGCTCTCAACCATTCGAGCGCAGCTTCCTTGCCGTCAGTCATCAGGACGTTGGCGCCCAGTGTGCGCAGGTGAGCCGCAAGACAGTCCCTCTGGAAGTCATCTTCCGCTATCAGAACTGCATCGAGCCCGGTTAACTCGCAGCCCACGGGTTCCGGGATACTGGCCTCTTCGCTCTGGCTGGCAGCCTCCAGCGGCAGGCTCAACGTGACGCGCGTCCCAACGCCGGCCGAGCTGCTGAGAGCAATATCGCCGTTCATCAGCTCCGCGAGTTGGCGCGAGATCGCGAGCCCGAGCCCGGTCCCTCCGTAGCTGCGGGAGATCCCGCTGTCCGCTTGCTCGAAGGGTCGGAACAACCGCCCTTGCAGCTCTTCCGGAATGCCAATTCCCGTATCACGCACCTCGACGATGAATCGCTCCGCCGCCCCGCACTCTGACGGCTTCGACCGTTTGAGGGTGACCTGGACGCCCCCCTTGGCGGTGAACTTGATGGCATTGCCGATGAGGTTTGTGCAGATCTGCTGCAGCCGCGCGGGATCGCCGAGAATGCGGCGCGGCATGCCCTCCACGATCAGATCGAGATGTATGCCCTTGCGGGTCGCTTCGAGTGCGAGCGCATCCACCGTCCCTTCGATCAATCCCTCTGGGTTGAAGGGCTCGGAAACGACGGTCAACCTGTTTGCTTCAATGCGCGAGATGTCCAGGATGTCATTGATCAGAACCAGAAGGTTCTGTGCCGATCGCGTAGCCGTCCCGACCAGATGCCGTTGCCGTTCGTCGAGCCGCGTCTCCGCAAGGAGCTCCGTCATACCGAGCACGCCGTTCATTGGCGTGCGGATCTCGTGGCTCATCTTCGCAAGGAACAATGACTTGGCCCGGTTGGCCTCCTCAGCGCTTGCCAGCGCCGTCCGAAGCGCATGGACCAGATGTGAGTTCTGGAACGTCAGCGCTAACGATTTCCTCGTCACCGCTTGAAGCCGCCGTGCACTGAGCAGCAGCACGATCTGCCCGAACGCGAAAATAGTGGCCATGGCCATGTGCAGCCCGCCCGCTTCGACGAAGAGGCGCGCTGTATAGGGAATGAGCCCTGGCAGCAGGTGGAACGCGTAAGCTCTCACGTGCACACCGAGCGTGCTGACAGCGCCCGCTGCCATGCTGGCCAGCACAAACCCCATGAAGATCTGGTGTGCGAAGCTCTGCGAGGGGTAGAGGAACAGAGTGGCGCCTCCCCACACCATTCCGGATGCCAGGGCGCCCGTCTCGAACAGGTCCTGCCACCGTCGATAATCGCCGGTGCCGTGTCCATCTCGGCGGTAGCAATAGCAGAGGTAGAGTCGCCCTAATGAAACGGCGATCATCGCTCCAAACCAGGCAGCGATGTAACCAGATGGCACCTGCCCGAACATGGCGCCCGCCAAGATCGCGGCAATGACGATGGTTCCCGCAAGCCCGATCGGTAGGTTCTCATAAAGTAGCGCGGTCTGGCCAACCGCGATGTTGGCCTCGAGATCGTCTGCTCCCGGTTCGGACCCTTCCGTATCGGCTCCAGCCAGCTCGACCTTACCCTCCATGAGCATTGCCAAATCCCAGAATAACGATCATCCGGAGGGCAACGGACGTGCTCCGTCGCCTTGAGCAGACGTCCGAATATTGGCAGAATGCTTTAATAAACGTTTACTTTTGGCTGCGCGGCCTAGAACCAGATCGCCCTGGCCAGCAGCACGAGCCCGGCGAGAATCACGAGGGGGCCGCCGAGCCTGAAGTTTCCCGCATATCGTTTGCGCCAAGCCTCTGCCTTCTTCCGATCGAGGCCGGCCGGGATGATCCCGAAGCCGAGCAGAGTCGAAACCAAGCCCACCCCGATCACGATGATCGCCTGCGTCACAGGCGAGACGGTCTGTCCGGCAAAAGCGACTGTGAGCATGGCGGCCTCCCTCGATCAGTTACCGCCAATAACCCGAATCGCACGTCCGGGCCAAACTGCGGGTCGACAGCCACCGTGTCCCAACCGCCGATGCCGTCGCACCAGAGGCTCAGGCTCCCACGTGGAACGCGCAGAGCTTATTGCCGTCGAGATCCCGGAAGTAGGCGCCGTAGAAGGCCTGCGGGCCGTCGGGACCACGCAGACCCGGCTTGCCCTCGTCGGCCCCTCCGAGTTGCAACGCCTTCGCATGGATTGCATCGACATTGGCCCGCGTTCCAGCAGCGAAAGCCACCATCATGCCGTTGCCCACGGTCGCGGCCTTCCCGTCGAACGGCTTCAGCACGCACACGCTCGGCTGCGCGAAGCTCGGCCCGATGATCGTCGCGCCGGATTCGAAGCGCATCAGCTCCTTGGCACCGATTGGGCCCAGCAATGCGAGATAGAACGCCCGTGCCTTCTCGAGATCATTGGTACCGACGGTCACGTATCCGATCATTACAGCGAACTCCTTTGGCCTCTACTGCAGATCCTTGAACGCTTCGGCCAACCGACCGAGGGCTTCTTCCAGCAACGGCCGCGGCAATGCGAAGTTGAAGCGCAGCCACCCCTCGCCGCCCGGACCGAATTGTTGTCCAGGACTGGCGAAGATCCGTGCCCCTTTGGCGACTCGCTCGGCAACTTCCGCCGGCGTCAGACCGGTGCCACGGAAATCCACCCAGCCGAGATAGGTCGCATCAAGCCGCATCGAGCGCGCGCCTGGGATGCTCTTTTCGATGTGCCGGTCCAGCAGATCACGATTTCCCTGGAGATAAGGAATAAGCGCGTCAAGCCATGCCTCGCCCGTCCGCCAGGCGGCCTCGGTCGCAACCATGCCGAACAGGTTGTAGGACGCGACGCCGGCCGCAACGCAGCGCTGGTCGATCCGCTTCTTGATCTCGTCATTCGAGGTGACGAGAGCTCCCACATGCGCCCCTGCGAGGTTGAACGTCTTGGTCGCCGCGACACAGGTGATCAGCCTGTCGGCGATCTCGGGCGCCGCGACGAGCGTCGGCGTGTGTTTGGCGCCGGAGAAGATCAGATCGCAATGGATCTCGTCGGAGACCAGCAGCAGGTCACGCTCGGCACAGATTTGTGCCAGCTCTTTCAATTCCTCCCGCGTCCAGCACGTACCGCCGGGATTGTGCGGGCTGCACAGGAGCACCACCTTGGTGCGCGGCGTGAGCTTGGCCTTGAACCTGTCGAAGTCCATGACATGGCGGCCATCCTGCTCGGCCAGCTCCACGTCGAGGATCCGCCGGTCGTTGGCCGTGATGATGCGCCGGAACGCATGATAGACGGGCGGAAAGATCGCAACCTCGTCGCCCGGCTCGCTCATCGCCTGCAGAATGAGCCCGATCCCCGAGACGATGCCGGGCGTCGGCGTGACCCAGCCCGGCTCGATCTTCAGTCCATGCCGCTTGCCGACCCAGGCAGCGCACGCCTCGGCCCACGATCCCGTGTCGGCGTAGTAGCCGTGCGTTCCCCGCTCCACTTCCTCGCGCAATGCCTCGGTGACACCCGGAGGCGCGCGGAAATCCATGTCTGCGACCCACATGGGGATGCCGTCCGGCGCCGTGATGCCGGCATATTTCGCCATGTTGTCCCACTTCGACGAGTGCGTGCCGCGGCGCGGGATGATGCGGTCGAAGTCGAACATGCGGGTATGGCTCCGTGCGAGATGGAAGACGCCCGGACTTTAGGCTGAAGCACGCCCGACGGCAAAGCCCTCTCACTTCGGGGGGTGCCGCCTCACCGCGTCCTCGTTCACGTCGGCGCCCCAGCCGGGTTTCGTCGGCAGGATCAGGTGGCCGTTCTCGATCCTCGGGGGTTCGGTGACGAGATCATCCTTCCACGGCACGTCGTCGATATCGATCTCCATGATGCGGAAATTGGGGATCGCCGCGCAGAAGTGCGCGCTCATCAGCGTAGACATGTGGCCATAGAAGTTGTGCGGCGCGCAGTTGGTCTCGTAGGCCTCGGCCATAGCGGCAATCTTCATCGACTCGAGAATGCCGTTCCACGGCAGGTCGACGATGCCGACGTCCATCGAGCCCTGCTCCAGGTAGTCCTTGAACTGCCGCCGGCCGAACAGGCTCTCGCAGGAGGCGAGCGGCGTGCCGATCGATCGGCGGATCAGCGCCAGCGCGCGCGGGTCGAAGCTGTCGATCTCGACCCACATGAGGCGATGGCCCTTCTGCTCGAGCGACCGCACGAGCCGGATGTAGCCCTCGGTCTTGTAGTTGAAGTTGAGATCGAGCAGGAACTCGACGTCGTCGCCGGTCCCCTCGCGAAAGGCGGCGAGCTGCTTGTCGAGCGCCTTCTCCACCTTGAGCGACGGGTTCAGCTCGGGCCCGCCGGGCGTGCGCCCGAAGCCCGGCATGTACATCTGCGGCTGCGCCTCGTCGAACAGGAAGATGTTGGTCTTGAGGGCTGTGAAGCCGCGCTCGCGCACATGCTCGCCCAGGCGACGCACGTCGTCCAGATTGCGCAGCGGCGAGAGCCCCATCTTGTCGGCGTGGTTGAGCCGGTAGCTGCCGCAGTGCGACCAGTAGAGCCGCAGCTTGTCACGCACCGGCCCGCCCAGCATCTCGGCGACGGGGACACCGAGGCCCTTGGCCTTGACGTCGACCAGCGCATTCTCGATCGCCGCCAGCGCCTGTTGTATCATGCCGCCCGGCGCCTGCCGTGTGATTGCGTAGAGCGTCGAGATGATCTTCTCGACGGGGCGCGGGTCCTGCCCGATCAGCGTCTCGGCGAGTTTCATGATGACGCCGGTCAGCCCCTTCGAGCCGTAGCTCTCGTTGTACTCCGACCAGCCGACGATGCCGGCGTCCGTCTCGATCTTCAGGAACGAGAAGACGCGCCATCCAGCATCCGCGTGCAGATCGACGATGCGCGTGATTTTCATGTCGTAGCTCCCGAGAGCCCAGATCACTGAGCGGTCGCGAATGGTAGGGCGAACCCCGCCGAGTGTGAAGCGGAGGAAATTGGTCCGGAAAATGAGGGCACACAGCTGGCGGACCTTGTCGCAGGTCACTCCCAAGACGCGAGAGGAATGCCCACTTGAGTCATCAAGTGGTGGACAGGAGAAACCCTATGATCGAGCAACTCGAAGGCTATCCTGACAACACGTGCGCATTCGTGTGCCACGGCCATGTGACGCGGCAGGACTACACGTCCGTTCTGGTGCCCGCCGTCGAGGCAGCCCTGAAGAACCACGACAAGGTGCGCCTCTACTACGAGACCGCCCCGGATTTCACGGGCATTGATCCGACCGCCGTATGGCAGGATACCATGGTCGGCATGGGCCACCTGTTCCGCTGGGAGCGGATTGCTGTCGTCACAGACGTCGACTGGATCAGGAACACGTTCCAGTTCTTCTCCTTCCTGGTCCCGGCGCAGATGAAAGTGGTCCCGCTCGAACGCGCTGACGACGCGCGCCAGTGGATCCGGGCCGGGTGATCTTGGGAGCCCCGGCCCCGCGCCTGCTTCGCCACCTCAGCCCGATCAGGCCAGCCCCGTCTCCCTGAGCAGCGCCCACCATGGGTCGTCGCCAGCATCTCCGTCGAGCAAGTCTCGATAGCCGGGGCCCAATGCAGTGTGCGCGAGAAACTCCGCCGGCTGGCCGAAACGAAAGATCGGTCCGCTCTTCGTCTGGTAGGCGTGAGCGAGCCACATGACGTCCTTGCTCGCCCGCGAGCTCACCAGCGGCTCGTAGAGGATCTGGCCGACAACCAGGAACTCGGACCGGTCCCCGACCGGCAATGGCGTATCCTGATAGGCGGGAAGCTCACCGGAGGACCACACGTCGATCACGCCGTAGCGACCGCCATCGGCGAGCCTCAGCACGTCTGTCCACGCCTCCTCGTCACAACGCGCACCGACGTTCTCTGGCCCTACAGCTCCGCATCTCGGACCATCGGGCCGCTCCGCGAGCGCTGCCCGCACGATCTCGATCCGCGAACGCAAGCCATCGACCATGTGCTCCCCCCTTCTTTCTCGTCGACCCCCCTACTCCGCCGCCTCCGCACGCTCCGCCTTCTCCACGCGAGCCGCCGAGAACTTGAACTCGGGGATCTTGCCGAACGGGTCGAGCTGGGGGTTCGTCAGCATGTTGGCCGGCGCCTCCGCGAAGGCGAACGGAATGAACAGCATGCCTTCCGCGACGTCGCGATCGGCGCGTACTTTGAGCGTGATGGCCCCACGCCGCGTCGTCACCGTCACCATCTCGCCGGGCGCGATTCCCATGCGCTCGATCTCGCGCGGGTTCATGCCGACGACGGCCTCGGGCTCGAGGAGGTCGAGCGTTGAGGCACGCCGCGTCATGCTTCCCGTGTGCCAGTGCTCGAGCATGCGGCCGGTCGTCAGCACCATCGGGAATTCGGCATCCGGCAGCTCATCGGGCGGCCTCAGCTCGGTCGGCACGATCTTGGCCCGGCCCGAGGCGGTGGGGAACGACTGAGCGAAGATGATCTCGTTCCCAGGCTTGTCAGGCGCATCGCAAGGATACGTGACCGCATCCTCTGAAAGCAGCCGCTCCCACGTGATGTTCCGGAGGGAGGGCATCACCTGTCCCATCTCCCGGAAGACGTCAGCCACCTCCTGGTAGTCCCACGCAAGCCCGACCCGATTGGCAATTTCCTGGATCAGCCGCCAATCCTGCCGCGCTTCGCCGGGCGGCGGCAGCACAGGGCGGGCGAGCTGCACTTGCCGGTTCGTGTTCGTGAACGTGCCCCACTTCTCGGCATGGGCCGACGCCGGCAGCACCACGTCAGCATGCCACGCCGTCTCGGTGAGGAAGATGTCCTGCACCACCAGATGCTCGAGATGCGCCAGCGCCTCGCGGGCGTGCTGCACATCGGGGTCCGACATCGCCGGATTCTCGCCCATGATGTACATGGCGCGGATCTCGTCGGCGTGGATCGCGTGCATGATCTCGACGACGGTAAGCCCGCGCTTCGGGTCGAGCGTCGCGCCCCAGAAGGCCTCGTACTCGCCGCGAATGTCGGCGTTCTCCACGCTGCGGTAATCCGGAAACACCATCGGGATCAGGCCGGCATCCGACGCGCCCTGCACGTTGTTCTGTCCGCGCAGCGGATGCAGGCCGGTTCCCGGCCGCCCGGTTTGGCCCGTCGTAAGCGCCAGCGCGATGAGACACCGGGCGTTGTCCGTCCCGTGCGTGTGCTGCGAGATGCCCATGCCCCAGAAGATGATCGAGCGCTCGGAGCGCGCGTAAAGACGCGCCACCTCGCGGATCGTCGCCGCCGGGATGCCGCAGACAGGCTCCATGGCCTCCGGACTGAACGCACCGATCGAGGCTTTCAGCGCGTCGAAGTTCTCCGTCATGGCCTGGATGTATTGCTGGTCCGTCAGCCCTTCCTCGATGATCGTGTGCAGCATCGCATTGAGGAGAGCCACGTCCCGCCCGGGCTTGAACTGCAGCACGTGGCTGGCATGCCGCGCGATGCCCTGGTTCTGCCCGCGCGGATCCATGACGATCAGCTTCGCTCCGCGTTTGGCGGCATTCTTGAGATAGGTCGCCGCAACCGGATGGTTCTCGGCCGGCCGTGCGCCGATCACGATGATGCAATCGGCCTCGCGCGCCGCCGTGAACGGCGCTGTCACCGCGCCGGAATTGATCCCCTCCATCAACGCTGCCACCGACGAGGCGTGGCAGAGCCGCGTGCAGTGATCGACGTTGTTGGTGCCGAACCCTTGCCGGATCAGCTTTTGAAAAAGGTAGGCTTCCTCGTTCGATCCCTTGGCCGACCCGAAGCCGGCGATGCCCTTTGGCCCTTGCGCCTGGTGCACACGCTTGAGCCCCGCTGCCGCGCGCGACAAGGCCTCCTCCCAGGTTGCCTCGCGGAACACCTTCGCCCACTCCCCGCGGGCGAGTTGCATGTTTGCGTCTTTCGCCACCCCGTCCTTGCGCACCAGCGGCTTGGTCAGGCGGTCGGCATGATGAATGTAGTCGAAGCCGAAGCGGCCCTTCACGCATAGGCGGCTCTGGTTGGCTGGCCCGTCGCGGCCATCGACGTGCGTAATGCGATCGCCCTTGACGTGGACCCGCGTTTGACAGCCGACCCCACAATAGGGGCACAGTGTATCGACGCTTTTTTCCTCGAAGACCACCCGCTTCTGGCTCGCCTTCTCGAGCAGGCTCGCCTCCATGAGCGCACCGGTCGGGCACACCTGCACGCACTCACCGCAGGCGACGCACGTCGATTGGCCCATTCCCTGGTCGAAGTCGAACACGACTTTGGCGCCATGACCTCGATAGGCCATGCCGATCACCTCGTTCGACTGTACCTCCCGGCAGGCCCTGACGCAGAGACCGCAGTTGATGCAGGCATCCGCATTGAAAGAGATTGCGGCGTGCGTGGTGTCCGGCTTCGCCTTGTCTGACCGCGGAAAACGGCTGGTTTCAGCAATGCCCATCTCGTCGATCCAGGCCCAGAGCTTGGACTTTGGATCGTGAGCTTCTTGCCGCGGCGGCTGATCGGCGACGAGCAGCTCGAGCACCATCTCCTGCGATTTCTTCGCACGCTCGGAGGCCGTTTTCACCTTCATGCCCGGCGCGACTTTTCGCTGACACGATGCGGCAAGCACGCGCTCGCCTTCGACCTCGACGACACATGCCCGGCAATTCCCGTCCGCGCGGTAGCCCGGAGCGTCGTGCCAGCACAGATGCGGGATCGTCGTACCGTTCCGCTTGGCCACCTGCCAGATCGTCTCGCCCGGCTCGGCCTCGACCTCGCGGCCATCGAGCATGAATTTGATTGCGGTCATGCGCGAAACTTCCCTTCTGGCGAGCAGATTCCGGATTCAGACCTTGGGCTGCACCTTGATGATGGCCCGCCGATGCGTGCCAAAGCCTACTTTCTTGTCCTCGTCGTGCGCCTCGACGTTGAACGTCAGTTTCTTGCCGTCGATGGCGGTCAGCTCCGCTCGCACCTTTACGGTCTTGCCCTTCGGTGTCGCGGCGATGTGCTTGACGTTGACCTCGAAGCCGACCGTCGTGTGTCCCTCCGGCAGATGCGGCTGCACGGCCTCTATTCCGGCACGCTCCATGAGCCCGATCATAGACGGAGTGGAAAACACACCGTCTCCGCCCACGTGCTTCACGACGAGACTGTCGTCGACGACGCGGACGATTTCCGCCGACATCCCGACCTTCAGGTTCTCGCTTGCCATCGCTTCGTTTCCTCTATTCCGCGCTCGGGCTGGAGTCAGGACTTCAGATCATCCGGGAAGTACTTGAGCACGCTTCTCAGCGGGTTCGGCGCCGCTTGCCCTAGTCCACAGATGGAAGCATCCGCCATCACCTGCGCCAGATCCTCGAGCAGCGCCTGATCCCAGTGCTCGGCTGCCATCAGCTTCACGGCCTTCTCGGTGCCGTTGCGGCACGGCGTGCACTGGCCACAGCTCTCGTCCTCGAAGAACCGCATCAGATTGAGCGCCACGGCTTTCATGTCGTCCCTGTCGGAGAGGATCACGACCGCGTGGCTCCCGACGAACGAGCCGTGCTTCTCGAGCTGCCCGAAATCGAGCGGTATATCGGCCATCGAGGCCGGCAGGATTCCGCCTGACGCACCACCAGGCAGGTAGCCCTTGAAGGTGTGGCCATCAGCCATACCCCCGCATTGCTCGATCAGCTCGCGCGCCGTGGAGCCGGCCGCCGTCAGCACGACGCCGGGATTTCGCACACGCCCCGAGACCGAATAGGAGCGCAGGCCCTTGGCCCCGTTCTTCCCTTGGCCCGCGAACCACGCAGCACCTTTCTCCAGGATCTGCGGCACCCAGTAGAGCGTCTCGATATTGTTGACGAGTGTCGGGCGATCAAAGATGCCGACCTGCGCCACGTACGGCGGCCGGTGCCGTGGCAGGCCCCGCTTGCCCTCGATCGACTCGATCATGGCGGACTCTTCGCCACAGATATAGGCTCCGGCGCCGCGTCTGAGCGAGATCTTCGTGTGGCGCGAAAGCCCCGTTGCCTCGACGTGCGCAATTGCGCTCTCGAGGATCTTGCGCGCCGCCGGATACTCGTCTCGCAGATAGACGAAGACCTCTGCCGCCTCCACCGCCCATGCCCCGATCAGCATGCCTTCCAGGAACTGGTGAGGATTGCTTTCCAGGTAGTGCCGGTCCTTGAACGTGCCCGGCTCTCCTTCGTCGCCGTTGACGGCCATCAGCCGCGGCCCCCGCTCCGCACGCACGAGCCCCCACTTGCGTCCAGTCGGGAAACCCGCCCCGCCGAGGCCTCGCAAGCCGCCGTCCGAAAGCGTCTTCACAACGGCATCGACGGAAAGAGTCCCGGACAGGCACCGCTGCAGGACCTCGTAGCCACCATCCGCCCGATAGGCGGCCAAGTCGCGGTGCAAAGGCAGATGCGGACCGACGTCACCGGCAAGCACTTTTTCTTGCAGACCTGCGAACGTGGCATGGTCCACATGCGCGTGGCCGACATGAGCCGCCGGCGCCGTGTGGCAGGATCCGAGGCACGGTGCCCGAACCACTCTGACGCCGGCCATCTCCTCCGCCAGCAGCTCCTCGATCAGATTTTCAGCGCCTGCGAGCATGCACGACAGACTGTCGCAGACCCTGATCGTCACCTTGGGCGGACGCGCCTCGCCGTCGAGCACGACATCGAAATGGGCATAGAAGGTGGCGACCTCGTAGACCTCGGCCATGGGAATACGCATCAGCTCGGCAAGTCCGTGCAGCAGGCCGGCCGGCAGACACCCCTCGGCGTCCTGGATCTTGTGCAGGTATTCGATCAGCAAAGACCGCTGGTAAGGCCCGGGACCGACGATCCGACGCGCCGCTTCCATCTCCTCCGGCGCCAGCACGCGGCCCTTTGGATGAAGAGGCGCGCCACGACGACCGGCCCCTGGATGAACTGCGCGGCCGCCACCACGTGCGCGTCCATGCCGAACGTCCGCCGAATCGCTCATGCGCCTCTCGCCCCTGCTGTTGCGCTCCTGAATAGTCTCGAATACCAGATGCTTGCCGTGCCCGCAAAGCTCAGCCGCTGCCCCCGCGCTGTTCCCCGCTTCAAGCCCCTCCGTGGCGACCGCCGTTCCGGCGAATGATCGCGGGCCAGTTCCGTCGAAACGCCGTCTGACGAGTTTCCCCTGCAGGCGCGCAGGACGGCCACTGCGACAGTCAATTTCACTTGCCACGCTTCGGACGCAACCTGTAGATCTGCTGGCTTCCAGGGGCCCGCACCCGCTTGGGTTGCAGTGCAGTGCACGTTGTTGCGCCGGGTCATGATTTCCGACACGGGTGGGGAGAGACCATGGTGATGCTGGCTGCTGACCCCATTGGCATTCTCGACATGATCATGGGTGGCATGCCCGCAGCGCAGTTCTGGTCCGCACTCGGTCAGATATTCTTGATCAATATAATACTTTCGGGCGACAACGCGGTAGTGATCGCACTCGCTTGCCGCTCGCTGGCCCCGGCCCAGCGCAAGTGGGGCATCGTACTGGGCGCCGCCGTCGCCGTGCTGATGCGCATCGTTTTCACGGTCGGTATTGCGTCCCTTCTCACGACGCCATGGCTGAAGGTGATCGGCGCACTTCTTCTGTTCTGGATCGCCGTCAAGCTGCTCGCCGAGGAGGGGGATGGCGAGAAGGATATCAAGGATTCACGCAACATCTGGGCCGCCGTCCAGACCATTGCCGTCGCCGACCTCGTCATGAGTCTCGACAACGTGCTCGCAATTGCCGCTGCCGCCAAGGGGAGCTGGTCCTTGATTGTCATCGGTCTGGCAGTGTCTGTGCCGTTGATCGTTTTCGGTGCTACATTAGTGGTATTCTTGCTGAACCGTTTCCCCGTCCTCGTCTGGGCCGGCTCTGCCTTGCTTGGCTGGATTGCGGGAGAGTTGATCGTTTCGGATCCGGGTCTGCAGCAACACGCCGAGGCTGTTGCCCAGTCTCTCGGCATCGGACTGCACACGCTTGAGCGCATTGCTGCTGGAATTGGTGCCGCGCTCGTCGTCGCCGGGGGTTGGTTTGTCCGGCGGCGCCACGAGGCCGAGGCCCACTGACGGCCCAGACGCCCCTAAGCTCCTCTAGGAGCTCGGCCAATACCCAAATCGCGCACTACGACGTCGAGGCGTCGTAGCGACCAGAGGTCAACTGGCATGGACTTCACATTCGGCATCGAGGAGGAGTTCTTCGTCGTCCACGAGCGCACGCTGCTCGTCGAGCCGCAGGCGCATGAGCGCTTCATCGCGCGCGCCGACGAGCTGGCCGGTGGCGGCATCCACCCCGAGCTCCTGCAGTGCCAGATCGAAACGGCGACGCCCGTCTGCAGCACCTTCGACGAGGCTCGCGCGCACTTGACCCGCATGCGCTCGGGCCTGGCCCAGGCTGGCAATGAGTTCGGCCTTTCGATCCTTGCAGCCGGCACGCACCCGACCGCGGAATGGCCAGAGCAACAGCAAACCGCAAAGGAGCGATACGACCAGGTCGTCAACGAGTTGCAGCTGCTCGCCTTCCGCAATCTCGTGTGCGGTCTGCACGTCCACGTCGCCCTCCCGGACGACGAGACACGCATCGACGTCATGCGCCGGTCTATCCCCTACTTGCCAATCCTGCTCGCACTATCGTGTTCATCACCCTTTTGGCGCGGCATGGATTCTGGCTTCGCCAGCTATCGTCTGACCTCCTACGAGGAACTTCCCCGCACCGGCCTGCCGCCTCTCCTCGGTTCCTGGGGCGAGTACGAAGCCTTCGCCGAAGTCCTCCGCCGCGCGGGCATTATCCCGAACCCGAGCTACATCTGGTGGGCGATCCGTCCCTCCCACAAGTATCCGACGCTCGAGCTGCGCATTGCCGACGCCTGCACGCGTCTGGAGGACAGCCTCGTCATCGCCGCTCTGTTCCAGGCCCTCGTTCGCACTCTGGTGGTCGATCGGAGACTAAACGCCGGGATTACGTCGGCCGAACGCGCACTGGCGAAAGAGAACAAGTGGCGCGCTCAGCGCTACGGTCTCGCGGCGGAAATGGTCGATCCATTCGGCGAAAGCGCTTCGATCCCGACCCCGGACGCTGCACGCCGCCTGGTGGATCTCGTCCGCCCGCACGCAGAGGCGCTGCACAGCGCGGCAGAGCTCAGCGGCGTCGAGCGGATTCTCGCTGCTGGAACCAGCGCCGATAGGCAGATGACGATTTATCGCGAAGCCCTGGCGCGTGGCCTTTCGCGACCAAACGCACTCAATCAGGTCAAGGCCTGGATCCAGGAGGAAACGGTCGCCGGCTGCTGAGTGCGGTTGCCGGCAGGCTCGACGGTTCCGGGCACCCGTCACTTGGCCTCGTCGGAGCCTACTCCGCCGCCTCGGCAAGGAAGCCGCCCGATTGCCGCGCCCAGAGCTCGGCATAGAGGCCGCCCCGTTGTATGAGCTCGGCGTGACTTCCCTGTTCCACGATCGCTCCCTGATCCATGATCACCAGACGATCCATGGCAGCAATCGTCGAAAGCCGGTGCGCGATGGCAATGACGGTCTTGCCCTCCATCAGATTGAAGAGTTGCTCCTGGATCGCGGCCTCGGCCTCTGAATCGAGCGCACTGGTTGCCTCGTCGAGGATCAGGACCGGCGCATCCTTGAGCAGCACACGCGCGATGGCGACGCGCTGCCGTTGCCCGCCGGAGAGCTTCACACCCCGCTCGCCCACGTGGGCGTCGTAGCCCCGCCGCCCCTTCAGGTCGTGAGCACCGACGATGAAGTCGTGCGCCTCGGCACGCCGCGCCGCGGCAACGGCGCGGTCCTCGCCTGCTTCCGGCCGGCCATAGAGGATGTTGTGCCGCACGGACCGGTGCAGCAGCGAGGTGTCCTGGGTCACCATGCCGATGTTGGACCGTAGCGACTCTTGCGTAACGGACCGGATATCCTGGCCATCGATCAGAATACGCCCGCTCTCGAGATCGTAGAAGCGCAGAAGCAGGTTCACCAGAGTGGACTTGCCAGCGCCGGATCGGCCGACCAGCCCCACCTTCTCGCCGGGACGGATCACCAGCGATAGATCGCGAATGACAACCGGCCTGTGCTGTCGCTCGACGTCCTCGTCCATGCTCTTGCGATGCGCGAGACCATAGTTGAAGCGCACGTGCTCGAAGCGGATCTCACCCCGCTCCACCACGAGTGGCTTCGCATCTGGCTCGTCGCGCACCTCATTGGCCCGCGAGATCGTCTCGACGCCCTCTTGCACGACGCCGATGTTCTCGAAGATGCCGGCAACAGTGAACAAAACCCAGCCGGACATGTTCACGATGCGAATGACGAGCCCCGTCGCAAGCGCGATGGCTCCGATGGTGATGAGCCCGCCCGACCAGAGCCATAGTGCCAGCGCCGTCGCGGAGACCAGCAGCAACCCGTTCATTGAATAGAGCACGAGCTCCAGCGTCGTCAGCAGCCTGAGCGAGGTCTGCCACTTTCGCATCTGCTCGGTGAGCCCGTCACGCGCATAGGCGTCCTCCCGGTCTGCGTGCGCGAACAGCTTGACCGTCAGGATATTCGTATAGCTGTCGACGATCCGCCCCATCAGCATCGACCGCGCCTCGGAGGCCTCCGCCGACGCCTTCTTGATGCGCGGCACGAAGTGCACGATGGCAAATCCGTAGGCGAAGAGCCAGACCAGCAGCGGCAGCGTGAGCCGCCAATCGGCCTGAGCGAAGAGCACCAGGGCGCCTGTCCAGTAGACCGCGACATACCAGACCGCATCCACCACCTGCACCACGGATTCCCGGAGCGCCGGCCCGGTCTGCATCACCTTGTTGGCGACTCGGCCGGCAAAATCGTTCTGGAAGAAGCCGAGGCTCTGACGCAAGACGTAGCGGTGCGTCAGCCAGCGGATACGCGTCGTGAAGGGCGCCGAGATCACCTGGTTCTTGACGAGATCGTGCGCCGTCGAGACCAGCGGCCTCAGGATCAGGGCCACGAACCCCATCCACAGGAGCTTGCCCCCGTGGTCCGAGAAGAAGCGGTCCGGCGCCTCGGCCGTCCGCATCAGGTCGACGAGCGACCCGACGAACGCAAACAAGGCAACCTCGATCAGCGAGCCGACGCAACCGACGAGCAGAAGCACCACGAACACCGGCCAGACCGGCTTCACGTAGTACCAATAGAAATCGAGCAGCCGACCCGGAGGCTGCTCGGGCGCGTCCTGCGGAAAGGCGTCAATTCGCGTCTCGAACCAGCGGAACATGGGACCTCGAGCAGGTTGGACGGATCGGACAAGCTCCGTGCGTGCGGGCGCGCCTCGGGCCTGCTCGGTGCTTGGATCGCAAGAACTCTGGATTTGATCCCGCCTATCGCCCAAAAGGGACGCCACGATGACGCTTGTCAATGCCGGCGGCAGGTTCCAGCGCGTAGCGCGTCAGCTAGGCCGACGCCGGCAGGAAATCAAGAGGCCCCCCATGAGCGATGATCAGCTCGAGACGAGAAAGGCCACCGCCCGCGCCTGGTTCGAGGAGCTGCGAGATCGGATCATCTGCCCGGCCTTCGAGCGTCTCGAGGACGATCTTCCGGCCCCTGCTCCCCTGGCCGACCGTCCGCCGGGGCGATTCGTGTTCACCCCTTGGGAGCGTACCGACCACACCGGCAAGCCCGGCGGCGGCGGTCGCATGGCGATGATGAAGGGGCGCGTCTTCGAAAAGGTCGGCGTCCATACCTCGACCGTCCATGGCGAGTTCGCGCCGGAGTTCAGGAAGCAGATCCCGGGCGCCGAGGAGGATCCGCGATTCTGGGCATCGGGCGTCTCGCTCATCGCCCATATGCAGAACCCGCACGTCCCCGCCGTCCACATGAACACGCGTATGGTCGTGACGACGAAATGGTGGTTCGGCGGCGGCGCCGACCTGACCCCTTTGCTCGAGACGCGCCGGACCCAGGACGATCCCGATACGAAGGCGTTCCACTCGGCGATGGAAACGGCCTGTGCCCCCTTTCCGAAGCCCGTCGACTACGCCCGCTACAAGACCTGGTGCGACGAGTACTTCTATTTGCCACACAGGAAGGAGATGCGCGGCATCGGCGGCATCTTCTACGACTACCTGACGCCAACCGAGGCGGAAGGTGGCTGGGACATGGGCCTCGCCTTTACTCAGGCGGTGGGGCGGGCTTTCGCCGACATATATCCCCGCCTCGTCCGCGCCAACTTCACCGAGCCCTGGACCGAAGCCGAGCGCGAGGAACAGCTTGTCCGTCGCGGCCGGTACGTCGAGTTCAACCTGCTCTATGACCGCGGGACGGTGTTCGGATTGAAGACCGGCGGCAACGTCGCATCGATCCTCTCCTCCATGCCGCCCGTTGTTAAGTGGCCGTAAGCCGCCTGCCCGCGGCCGGCTGGTGATGACCCCTCGATCGCGACAAGACAGCGCTTGACCCGAAGCCATGCCACGCATCAGATGGCGCGCGTCGCGTGTGTCCCTGAGCACTTCTCCTGTCCGGGTAATCTGGGGTCTTTGCATCTGCATCGGAACAAGCCGGACGGGGCGCTGCAATGGCCGTGTTTGACTGCTTCTTGTTCTGCGACGAGTTGGACATCCTCGAGATCAGGCTTACCGAGCTTTGGCCTCACGTTGACTATTTCGTCCTCGCCGAAGCCACCGAGACGTTCTCGGGCCATCACAAGCCGCTGTATTTTCGCGAGAACAAGCGGCGCTTCGAACGGTTTCTCGACAAGATCGTCCACATCGTCGTCGACGACCTCCCGCCGGCCGGCGACGCCTGGCAGCGCGAGGCGCATCAAAGAAACGCCCTGGCCCGAGGCCTCGACGCCGCCGAGGCAGATGACATCGTCATGTTATCGGACGTCGATGAAATCCCATATCCACACAACATCGCCGACCTCCCTACCCGGAAGACGGCACTACGCGAGATACGCTTCATCGAATGCGACTATTACCAGTTTCGCTTGAACCTCGCCGTGGAGAACAAGTGGGTCGGACTCTGCGCAACGCGCGTCATCGCCAGGAAGCACCTGCCCCCCATGCAGACCCTGCGCGCAATTCGCGCACGCCAGAGCCGCAGGTTTCCCTGGTCGGTCAATCAAGCCATCAGTGTCACCCGCAATCTCGTGCAATTTCGTGCCCCTCTCCGCCACGTCTTGGTCGAGCATGGCGGGTGGCACTTCACTTCGATCGGTTCGATCGAGCGCCTCCAGCGAAAGATCGCGAGCTACGCCCATCAGGAACGCAACACGCCCGAGTTCAACTCCTATGAGCACCTTGCCCGACTGTATGCCGATCGGTTGAGCATCTGCGGCCGCCACCTGCGCAAGGTGGACCTGTCCTTGATGCCAGCGAGCGTCAGCGCCGACCTGTCGCGATGGCAACATCTGTTGGAAGCTTGACCCGAGCGCCTCCCCGCCAGGCGCCTGTTCCCACACTCTGCATCTTGATCGCGCCGCCGGCAGTCGGCTTCTTGTCCTGGGTGGCGCTTACCGGCTCTGTCGAAGGTACAGCGCGCGTGCTCTTCTATTTCGCTCTTCTCATGACCCTTTTCTTGACAACCCGGATCCCGCGTCTTGCACGCATGCCATTCTACCTGTCCTGGTGGGCCTACTCGTTCCCCTTGGCCGCCATGACTGTCGCGAGCTGGGCCATGTACGAGCGGCCACGCTACGAGCCGCTTCCTGCCATTGCGGCCCTGCTTCTTGCGGCCGTGACCCTTGTTGTCGCGGGGCTCGCCTTGCGCACGGTGGGGGCCATCGCGCAGCGTCAGATCTGCCGCCCCGAATGACTCACCCACATCGACGTCCCCTCAACCAAGCGCGTCTTCCACAAAGGCCTTGATCTCGGCCTCGTGCCAATACTTGACCCCAACCGCCGGAGTTGCGGCAGAGGCCCGCCCCGCCCGGCGGAATGGTCGGCCGGCGATCCGCTCGAGCCGCCGGTCGACCCACGAGAAGTATCCCATGTTCTCCGGTTCCTCCTCGCACCAGACGAGCTCGGCGCCTTCATGTATCGAGAGGGTCTTTCTGATCTCCGCTTCCGGCAGCGGATAGAGCTGCTCCAGGCGAATGAGCGCCACGTCCCGCTCGAGCCCCCGCGCAGCTCGCGCCTCTGCAAGCTCGTAGTAGACCTTGCCAGTACACATGATCACGCGACGCGCCGCTGTCACGCCGTCGGCGATGACATTGCGGAAACCCGTCCCCTCGGCGAAGTCGGCAAGAGCCGACACGCACGCCTTGGTCCGAAGCAGTGCCTTCGGGGAAAGAACCACGAGCGGCTTGCGGAATGGCCGGTGCATCTGTCGGCGCAGCACATGAAAGAAGTTCGAAGGCGTCGAGGCGTTCACCACCTGCAGGTTGGCGCCCGCACATGCAGCGAGAAGGCGCTCAGGACGGCCGGTCGAATGATCCGGACCACCTCCGTCGAGACCGTGCGGAAGCAGGATCACCAGGCCCGATGAGCGCAGCCATCTGTCCTCGCCGCACGCAATGCACTGGTCGAACACCGCCTGCGCGTAGTTCAGGAACTCGCCGAACTGCGCTTCCCAAACGACGAGACGGCGCGGATCGGACATCGAGATCCCATACTCGTAGCAGACGACGGCGTGCTCGATCAGCGGCGTGTTGTGGATCTCCAGCGCAACATCGTCCGCCGCCGCCGGCGCCAGCGTCAAATGCCTCCGGCCCGTCTGCTGGCAATGCACCTCGAGATGACGCTGCGTGAAGGCGCCGCGCACCGCGTCCTGGCCGCCGAATCGAACGGGCGTGCCCTCGGCGGCGAGCGTTGCCAGCGCCAGGGCTTCACCTGTCGCCCAATTGATGCCGTGCCCGTCCTCGATCGAGCGGCGCCGCTCGTCGAGAAAACGCTGCACCTTGGGATCGATTGAGAAATCCGCAGGCGGCGTGGTGATCGCGCGCCCGATAGCGACGAGCCTCGGCGAATGCACACCCGTCGCCGCGCTCGCCAGCATGTCGTCGACGGAGCCCGCCTTGAAGCCCCTCCATGCGCCCTCGAACCAGTCGGCGACGTTGGTCCGCCACGACTTGGCAGCCGCAAAAGCATCGCCGATCGCGCTCTGCATCTCGACCCGCGCACGCTCCGCAGAGCCGATATCATGGCCTTGGGTTGCAAGCGCCTCCTCGTAGAGGCGATCCACCGGCGCGAGGGCGTCGACGGCTCGATACATCAGGGGCTGCGTGAAGCGCGGCTCGTCGATCTCGTTGTGACCCGGCCGTCGGTAGCATACGAGGTCGATCAGGATGTCGCTTGCAAACGTCGCCCGCCAGTTCGCCGCGACGAGACCGGCTCGCCACACCGCCTCCGGATCATCGCCGTTCACATGCAGCACCGGCGCCTCGATCAGCCGCGCGATATCGGTGGCCCCGCGCGCTGTCCGACCCTCCTCCGGCATTGTCGTGAAGCCGAGCTGATTGTTGATCACGACGTGAATCGTTCCGCCGAGATCGAATGGGCCAAGCCCCGAAAGCTGGAGCATCTCCGCGACGAGCCCCTGGCCCGCGAAACTCGCGTCCGTATGCAGGAGCAGCGGCAATACCGCCTGCCTGCCACCCGCTCCTCGCATGGCCTGCTTCGCTCGCGTGCGGCCTTGCGAGATGATCGGCGCAAGTTGCAGATGCGACGGGTGTGCTGAAACGGAAACGTGCACCCGCGCGCCCCCGACGTCGAGCTCGCCTGAATATCCGAGGTGATAGGAGACGTCCGACGAGCAGGCGAGGCCCTCGGGGACTGCCGGCTTCCCAAGGATCTCCGCCACCATCTGGCCGATCGGCTTGCCGAGCACGTTGGCGAGAAGGCTGAACCGGCCGCGATGCATGCCGCCGACCACCACCTCCTCGACCCCGAGCTGCACGCTTTCGGCAAGGATCGTTTCGATCGCGATCAGGAATGTCTCTGCACCGCCGAGGCCGAACAACCGCCCGCCGGGATAGCGTTGTGCCATGCCTGCCTCGAACGCTGTGGCCCTTGCCAGCAGCTCGAGAAGACGCCGCCGCGTCGCGGCATCGGGCGCGCTCGTGTCGACCGCCTCGGCCTCGCCTGCGAGCCAGGCACGACGGGCCGGATCGTGGATGTGCCCGAACTCCCACCCGATCGGGCCGCAGTAGGCTCGCTCGAGCCGCGCCACGAGCCCTTGTGCCGCCTGCGAGCCGAGACCGTATTGACCAGGGGCCAGCTCCGGCACATCGGGCAACCGTGCCAGGCCGAGCGGATCGAGCCTGGCTCTCAGGAAGCCCCTCGCTCGAAATGCCTCGATCAGCGCCACCTCGGCGCCCCCGTTGCCGACCGTGCCGGACGCAACACGACGGCCCTGCGCCTGGCTGCCGGCCGCCGCAAAGAAGGCCTCGAGCGCTCCAGGATCACCGATCCCGAAGAAGGGTTCGCTGGTCCGGCGCTCCTCGCTTTCGGCTTCTGCCTGGCGCAACTGCTCATGCATGAAGGGGTGACCTCAGCTATCTCGCCCGCGAGAAATGCGGCGGCGCGCAATCTAGGAGCCCTGCCGTTGAACGTCTATCCGGGACCCGGACATCGCTGCCCGGCCATCGAGCGGAAGGCCCGGTCATCAATGTCGCACATGCCGACGCTGAACCCGGCGTAGCGCGGTTCGTTTTTGAGATAGCGGGTAAGAAGTGAATTACCTTTGCACCCGTTAAAGAGCGCATTTTTCTAGAGTTGCGACTATTTCGACAGCCTACGTAGCAACCAGCCGCAGGCTGCGCCGCCGTGGCACTTCACGCGGAACGTGTTGCACTCAATTCGAGCGCAAATGACGAGGCAGAAAAGACGATGGCGACGGCAATCATGGAAGGCCAGTTACGCGCCGCGCTCGAAGCGGACCGCGAGCTCGGCCAACGTGGGTGCCACGTCGTACCACGCCGGCCAAATGGCGTGGCCATAGAGCGGGGTGTCGCCGAGCTCGGCGTCTGGTACTGGAAGAACGGGCAGTTCGAGCTGTCGATCGCGGGCGACCACGCGGTCGTCCGCGTCGACACGGTCGCCGAGGCGGTGCGCCATACCCGCGAGAAGCTCTTCGGCCCCGGGGCACGATCATGAGGGCTGCACCCCAGTCCCGCGAGGCGTGATCACATCTTCTTTCCCGCCGTCCAGCCTCCGTCCACCACCAGCGTCGTTCCCGTGATGAAGCTCGCATCGTCGGATGCGAGAAACAGGATGGCGCGCGCGATCTCGCGGGCTTCGCCCCACCGGTTCATCGCGTGGACCGACTTCACCGTCTCGGCCATGGTCGGATCCTGGAAGTAACGCTCGGTGAGCGCGGTCCGCGTCACGCCCGGACCGACAGCGTTGACACGGATGCCGCTCGTCCCGAGCTCGAGCCCCATCTCCTTCGTGAGGCCGACCACGGCATGCTTCGAGGCCGTATAGGCCGGCCGGTTCGGAGCCGCCGTCACCCCAAGCGTCGATGCGAGATTGACGATCGCCCCGCCCTTGCCCGCCTTCACGAGCCGTTGCACGAACGCCTGCGAGGTGAGGAAGACACCGGTCAAGTTGACGTTGATCACGCGGCTCCACTCCTCGTAGGAGAGCTCGACCACCGGCTTGATCTCGCGAATGCCCGCGCTGTTCACCAGCACATCCATCCGCCCGAGACGGCGCTCGATCTGATCGAACGTCGCCTGCACAGCCTTGGGATCGCTGGTGTCGAGCGCAAAGGCATAGGCGCGCCCGCCGGATTTGGTGATCTCCTCGACTGTCCGCTCTGCGGCCTTCTGATCGAGGTCTGAGACGGCCACCACGCCGCCCTCCTTCGCGAACTCGATCGCCGTCTCGCGCCCGATCCCGCTGCCGCCGCCCGTGATAACGATACCCTGGTCCTGAAAGCGCATCTGCATTTCCTCCGTGTTCTTGTTGATCCCTCCGCGTAGCACCCCAGCAGGAAGCAGTGGCTCCGGGCGGGGGCTCTGCGGGCGGCGTGTTGGGCCGGCCACTTAGCGCCGCTCACGCGACAGCCGACGCGCGCCCAGTTCACTTTCCCTTGAATCGAGGAGCCCGCTTCTCCTTGAAAGCGGTGCGTCCCTCGACCCAATCTGCCGAATTGTCGATCACGTCCGTCATGTAGCGCGCTGCCCCGCCAATCTCTGTCGGGCCCTTCGGCAGCGTCTGGCTGGCCCAGTGCTTGAGCGCGCGCGTCGGCAGCGGGGCGTTCGCAGCAATTTTCCCGGCCCAGGCCATCGCCTCGGGCATCAGCTGGTCGACCGGCACCACCTTGTTGGCATAGCCCACCTCGTAGGCGCGCTTGGCGTCGATCTGCTCGCCGACGAGCAACAGCTCCATCGCGATCTTGTGCGGAATGCGCGTCACAAGGTTCGTGATGAGGCCGCCGGAGAACCCGACCCGCACCTCCGGATAGGTGAAGACGGCATTGTCCGCGCATATCATGAGATCGCACATGGTCGTGAGCACCATGCCGCCTCCGACACACCAGCCGGCGACAGCCGCGATGATCGGCTTGTCGACCGCAACGCCGACGCCCGGCACGCCGTGGTAAAGGCCGCGCGGTGGGTTCTGCAGGTCGGCGCCGGCGCAGAACGCTTTGGTGCCCGCGCCCGTCAACACCGCAACGCGATCCTCCGACTTGCCGAACCGCTGCCAAGCCTCGCAGAGCCCATCCATCAGCGCGTTGTCCATCCGGTTCATCTTGTCCGGGCGGTTGAGTGTGATGACCGCGATGTTGTCTTTGGAAACGTAGGTGACGGCTTCGGACATGCATTTGCCTCCCGTGGCGTCGGCGACCATCGCAGACATGAGGCAATAGGGTGGGTCAGACCACCGCATCAGCGCAAGCTGGCACGTGGTGACCAATCCGCACGCGCTCCTCGCCGAGCGCCTTCGTCACCCGTCAGATCGTCCGCGAAAGATCATAACCCATTGAAAGATAGAATTGATCCCGATCAACGCACACCCAAGACTTCTCGCCGCAGGATACCATCAGCGACACTTGAGCATTGAGGAGCCGCATTTCATGTCGACACGAGCCGCACTCTTCGCCACCGCCGCCCTCATCTGCGCCCTGACTACAAAATCAAACGTCAGTTCGGCCGAGGATCGCTATGCAGTGGCCGACGAGTACCGGATTTCGTGCCAGGTGTGTCATGGTGCCCGAGGCAAGGGCGACGGACCGATGGCTTCGTCACTGAAGAAGAAGCCCATCGACCTCACGCAGCTCGAGAACAACAACGATTACAAGTTCCCGTTCCTGAAAGTCTTCATGACGATCGACGGGCGCACCATGATCCCGGCGCACGGCACGCGCGAGATGCCCGTCTGGGGTCGCCGCTACGTCGAGGAGATCGGCGACAAGTACGGTCCCTACGGCGGCGAGGCAGCCGTCCGGGCACGCGTGCTGGAGCTGGTCTACTATGTGCAGTCACTGCAGGAGCGATAAGAGCGGCCTTGTCGAACGAGCCGCAGCAAGGAAGGCCTACTTCTTCCTTCGATCGAGTTCGATCCCCTCGCTCACTGCGCCGCCCTTCCGGAAGGCGGCGATCTCCTCGGCCGAATAGCCCGCCTCGCCGAGCACCGCGTCCGTGTCGGCGCCCGGCAGCCGCGGCGGGAACTCGATGGAGCCTCCGTCGTGTTCGAGGCGGAAGCCCGAGCCGATCATTTTGAGGCGGCCGTGGGGAGAATCGACCTCCTGCAGCACGGGCCGGTGCGCGAGCTGCGGGTTCTCGACCACCTCGTCGATCCGCCAGACGCGCGCGCAAGGCACATCATTGGCGGTAAGGTACTCGTCCCAGTAGGCCGCGTCGTTCGATGCGAACACGCCTTCGATGATCTCGCGCAGCGCCGCGTCATTCTGGATGCGCGTCGGCCAATCGACGAAGCGCGGGTCCTTGTTCAGATCTGGCTTCCCGATCGCCTTCGAGAGCGCCGCGAACTGCTTCTCGTTGTTGACCGCGAGCAGGATGTGCCCGCCTTTCACCTTGAAGAGATCGGCGGTCGGCAGCCGACTCTGCGCGCGGTTGCCGGAGGGCCCCTGCACGTGCCCGCCGACGGTGTAGTCGACGAAGAAAGACGACATGAACGTCATCGCCGCGTCGAGCATGGCGACGTCGACCATCTGCCCCTTGCCGGTGTGCGTGCGCTGGAAGAGCGCGCTCGAAACGGCGAACGCCAATGTCATGCCGCCGATGGCATCGCACACCGCGAAGCCCGCTCGCGTCGGCCCGCTCTCCGGGCTGCCGGTGATCGACATCAGGCCCGACATCGCCTGGATCTTGCCGTCGTAGGCAGCCGACCGCATCAGCGGACCGTTGTGCCCGAAACCCGAGACCGCGGCGTAGATCAGCCGCGGATTGACCTCCTTGAGCTGCTTCCAGCCGATGCCGAGCTTCTCCATCACCCCCGGCCGGAAATTCTCGAGCACCACGTCGGCATTCTGGGCTAGCCGCTTGACGATGGCGATGGCCTCGGGCTTGGTCAGGTCGAGCGCGATGTTTCGCTTGTTCGAGTTGATCGCCATCCAGCTCGTCGAAAGGCCCCGGTCGGACCATTCCTTGTTCGGGGGCCCGTAGCGCATGTCGTCGCCACCCGGCCGCTCGATCTTGATCACGTCCGCGCCGAGCAGCGCCAGCTGATAGCTGCCGAACGGCCCGGCGAACACCTGCGTGAAATCGAGAATGCGAACGCCGTGGAAGGGCTTTGACATGCGCTTTGAATTCCTGACCTGGCTTCGGCGAAGTCTGCCATGAATACACGAAACGAGCGGCCCGGGGATAAGTCCGAAACCGTGTGGTTCGCTCAGATGCTGATATCGAGCAGATTGTAGTCCTTGATGCCGGCCTTGGCCGCCTCGTCCCACTTGCAGGCGAGGCCTGCCTCCGCCAGCGGCTTGTAGACGTAGGGCGTCTCGTTCGGGAACCTCTGCCGCCGCGCGTCGATGCCATACCCGATCATCTTCGAGCGCTCGAGGATCCGAGCCGCGTCGTAGACGGCGCGCGCTGCGTGCAAACCGCCAGCCTCCACGTTCAGTACGGATTTCCGACGGTGAAAGCCCTGGTTAACCGTGACGCGCCAGTCCTTCGACGTGTTGGCGAAAGAGCCATGCAAGGTCTGCCGGTTGGTTACCGCCACGTCACCCGGCTTGCAGACGATCGGCACCGCCTCTGGCAGCCGCTCGGTGCCCGCCTCCGAGACCCACTTCTTGATGTCGATATGCCCGAGCTTATGCGAGCCCGGCACCACCCACACCCCGTTGGCGGCGGTGCAGCCATAGAGCTGAGCCATCATGTTGAAGCCGTGCGTGCCCTCGTCCCAGTCAGGGGCGTCCCAGTGCGTCACACCATCCTGGTGCCAGGCGACCGAAGCCCCGAGGCCCGGCTCCTTGATGAACAGGGCCTCGTTGAACGGCGCAAAATCGTCTCCGTTGATCGAGGCGACGATCCTGAGCAGGTCCGGGTGGCCATAAACTCTGAGGCACGCCTCCGAGAATTGCAGAGAGCCGAGGATGAGATAGACGACCTCCTTCGGCGCGTCCGCAGCAGCCTTCGGCTCGAGCATCTTGACGGGGTGCCGCCCGTTGGCGAGCTCGGTTCCGCCGAATGGGTCGCCCAGAGGCTTCGACCAGAACAGCGTCGGCGCCTTGCAATCGACTGCGAGCGCCGGCCGTCCGTGCTTGTCGACGGACGCCCCCTTCTCCACTGGCAGGCGATCCAGTATCGATTTCACGTCTCGCTCGATGTCAGCGAGCTCATCCGCCTTCAGCACGCCTTCAAAGACGTAGAAGCCGTTCCTCCAGTAGCTGTCCAGGATGTCCTGCGCGAGCCGTCCGTCCGCACCGAAGCGAATGGGACCGCGATTGCCGAGCTCGAAAGCCTTCCGCGTCCCCTCGGCGAGGTAGGCCTGATGAGCTGCCTCTTCCGAGCCGTAGCTGGTGGCCCGGTCACTCGCAGTCGCACTCATGGCGGTCCTCCTGTTGAAGAGCGCCAGTTCCGCCTGGCGCCAATGTTCACCCGGCAGGGTCGATCGCGGGGCTCCCGTCGTCAAGACCGGCCCGATCGGATTGGCCTTCGAAACCTACCCCCACGCCGTCTGTGCCGCCGCGTTTCGACCTGCGATGCGGCCGAAACCCAGGCATTCCCCGAGATTGCCCGTGCCCTGGTAGAGGTAGGAGTAGATCGAGCCGAGCTCACCGGCGCTGTACAGACGCGGGATCGGCGTCCCGTCCGGGCGCACGATCTCGGCTCGCTCGTTCCGGCGCGGACCGCCCTGCGTGTTGAGCATCGAGGGTGATAGCTCGATGGCGTAGAACGGACCGCGAGCGAGCGGCGTCAGCATCAAAGAGCGACCAAACTCGGCATCGCGACCTGCCTCGCAGGAGGCATTCCAGCGCGAAACAGTCGCTTCCAGTACGGCCGGATCGAGACCGATCAGCTTCGCGAGGTCGCCGACCGTCTGAGCCGTCTTGATCCAGCCCTTGGCGAGTTCCTTCGAATTGTCCTCGCTCCAGTCGTACTTTTCGATGATCTGCGTCCACCCATGGCTCGGCGTCTTGTCGTAGAGCGGCCCGGCCGTGAAGTGCGCATGATCGAGGATCATGAACATCGGTACCGGTGTCGGCAGCGGCATCCATCGGCCGTTGATCGGCACCTTGCCGTGGCGCGTTTTGAACTTTTCGTCGCAGAAACGCCGGCCGTCGGGACCGACGACGATGGCACCACCGGGAATGACCTTCGAGTAGTGGAACGCCTGCATCGAGAACGACGTCGGAACCTCGGGCACCTTCAGCGCCATCGATGGCCCGGCATAGTTGTTCATGTGCCAGAGATCGGCGCCGACCATCTGCGCCATGGTGATGCCGTCCCCCTCGTTGAACGGCGACCCCGACGTGTAGCAGTAGGGGATGCCGGGCAGGTAGTTCCGGATCATCTCCTGGTTGTTCTCGAAACCGCCGCAGGTCAGCACCACGCCGCGCCGCGCCTTGATGGTGACCGGCTGGCCACTCCGCTCGGCGCGAACACCGAGGATCTCTTTCGTGATGTCGTGCTGGATGAGCGTCTTCGCAGGCGTTTCGTAACGGACATCGATCGGCCGCTCGAGCACGCAACGCTCGAACGCCTTCCAGGTGAGCGAATAGCCGTAGGTCGCCCCGTCGTGGAACTTGTGCACGCAGTCCGCCCCGGGCAATTCCGGAAACTCGATACCGACCGGCTGATGCTGATGCTCCTGCGGGTCGCATCCCAGCGAGGCGAGCCAATCGTTGTTGCGGCCCATCTCGTCGGCCCACACCTTGACCATCACCTCGGGAACCTTGAACTCGCCACACAGCGCGGTCAGGTACTGCTCGGCTTTTTCGGCTGACGAGACATTGAGATAACCCTGTCCCGCGACGCGCGTGTTGCCGCCATGCTTACCCTCCGGCGCCTTTTCGAGCAGCACCACTTTCGCGCCGAGCTCGTGCGCCGTCACGGCCGCTGCCATGCCCGCGGCTCCGAAGCCCACGACGAGAACATCGGCCTCGACATCCCAGGTCGCGGGCACGGACGGTGCTTGCTGCATGACTAATCCCCGTTGACGGAAAAGGAGCGCCGGATCGGCGCCCCGTGTTGCGAGTGTTCATGCCCCGCTTGCTCTCACCTGCATCGCCGGCAGCATGGCCCGCGAGGTGAGTGCACGGCTACTTCGCCATGGCAGGCGCGCGCTCGAGCACGAACCCTTCGTAACCCTTGCTCGCCACGTCGTCGCAGATCTCCCGGAAGCGCGCCATCCCGCCCGCGTAGGGCATGAAGACGCGCGGCTTGCCCGGCACGTTGGCGCCGAGATACCAGGAGTGATGCGCCTCTGGCAGCAGCGTCGCATTCGCCGCCTCGTTGACGTGCGCGACCCACTTGTCCACGGCCTCCGGCTTCGCCTCGATCCGTTCGATGTCGTTGCGGCGCATGTGGTCGATGCAGTCCGTCACCCACTCGACATGCTGCTCGATGGGGACCGGCATGTTGCAGAGTACAGACGGGCTACCCGGCCCCGTGATCGTGAACATGTTCGGGAAGCCCGCCACCTGAAGGCCCAGGTAGTTGCGGGGTCCGGCTTCCCAAGCCTTCGCGAGAGGAAGTCCGCCCCGGCCCGTTATGTTCAGCTTGATCAGCGAGCCCGTCATCGCATCGAAGCCGGTCGCGAATACGATGATGTCGAGCTCGTGCTCCGCTCCGCTCGCCAGCCGGATGCCCTTCGGCGTGATCGCCTCGATTGGATCGCTGCGCACGTCGACCAGCTTGACGTGCGGCAGATTGAAGGCCTCGAAATAGAAGCTGTCGATCGGCGGACGCTTTGCGGCATACGGGTGATCGATATTCGCCAGGATTTCGGCCGTCTTCGGATCCTTCACCGTCTGGCGGATCTTGCCTTTCAGGAACTCGGCCGCCGTGTCGTTGGCCTTCTTGTCCGTGAGAAGGTCGCGGAACGCCGCACGGAACTGAAGCCCGCCCTTCTCCCACTGCTTCTCATAGATCCGCACCCGCTCCTCGTCGGAGACATCGAACACCGAGCGGTCCTCGATGGTGAAAGGATGCCCGTTCGGCGTCGAGCGCATGATCCGGCGCGTCTCCGCCATTCGCTCCTTGAGCTCCTTCTTGCGCTCGGGCGACAGCGGTGCGTTGTGCGCCGGCACGCTATAGTTCGCCGTGCGCTGGAAGACGGTGAGTTCCTTGGCCGTTTTCGCGATCACCGGCGCCGACTGGATGCCGGTCGAGCCTGTTCCGATCTGCCCCACACGCTTGCCGGAGAAATCGACCCCCTCGTGAGGCCAGAGACCCGTGTGATACCACTTGCCCTCGAACGTCTCGAGGCCGGGAATCTTGGGCACGTTGGCCGAGGACAGGCAACCGACCGCCGTAATCAGGAACTTCGCCGTGAAGGCCTGCCCGCTCTCGGTCGTCACATGCCAGCGATTGGCCGCCTCGTCGTACGTCGCACCTATGACGCGCGTTTTGAAGCGGATGTCGCGCTTGAGATCGAGCTTGTCCGCGACGAAGTTCATGTAGCGCAGGATTTCCGGCTGCTGCGGATACCGCTCCGACCACTCCCACTCTTTCAGGAGGTCATCGGAGAACTGGAAGCAGTAGGAATGGCTCTCGCTGTCGCAACGCGCCCCCGGATAGCGGTTCCAGTACCAGGTTCCTCCGACCCCGTCCGCGGCCTCGAGCACAACGGCCTTGAGCCTCAGTCGGTCGCGAAGGCAATGGAGCTGATACATCCCCGACAAACCAGCGCCGATGATCACGGCATCAAATTCGCCCGCCGCGCTTTTCGAGCCCGTAGCCCCGTTCGTTGCGACACTTGCCATCTCGCCTCCTTCGAATTCCAGTCCATGCCTGCGGCGCAAACCACCGCTTCGCCCGGCAACGTCGCGAGCGCAGATGGTCCGCCGGAACTTGTCCGGACATTCTACGGGATCAGTGCGCGCCGGGCAACGCGTCGCGTCGCGCCAGGCACGGTCCATGGCGCGACGCGAGCGGGGCCTATTCGGCCGCGCCCTTCTTCAGATCCTCGGCAAGCCGCTGCTTGGCGATCTCCTTGCCGCGGTCGAACTCCTCGCGGCGCCTGGCGATCTCTTCGGCCGAGAGCTGCTCGACGTTCGAATAGTCGAGCTTCCACTTGCCGTCCGCGTTCCAGCGGATCGGATTCTGCAACGTCGTGCGCGGCCCGACTGCGGCAGGCAGCAGCTTCAGCGCCAGCTCCAGCGTGGCCTTCTGCGAGGCCTTGTCCTTGGGCTTGCCGCAGGGGTTGCCGAGCGGGAAATCGGAGAACAGGAAGCGGGGCACCCCGACGTGCTCCACGATGTCCTTGGCGCAGCCCATCACGACGGTCGGGATGCCTGCGGCCTCGAGGGTGCGAGCGGCCAGACTCACGGTCTGGTGACACACCGGTCAATTACCGGCAATGACGGCCGCGTCGGCCCGGTCCTCCTTCACCCGCTTGAGCAACTCCTCGCAATCGACCTCGAGCGTCGTCTTGTGGCTGCGATTGGTGGGCAACCCATGGAAGCGCGGCGCAACCTTGCCGATGAGCCCGCGCCCTGCAGCTTCCCTCAGCGCCGGCAGGGCGAACCAGGTCCCTGGGTCCTCGGCCGTCGTGTGCTTTCGGTCGATCCCGATATGCGAAATCCTGAGATCGTGGTCCTCGGCGGCATCACCCGAATAGACCGTGTAGAATTTTGCGGCCGAGTTGTAGGGGGCGCCCGGGCCCTGGTCGCCAGCCTCTGCCCGGTACGGCGCCGCCGTCGTGACGAGCGCAATCGTCGCTTCGCCAAGAGGTTTGGTCATCGCCGTAAACGGCACGTCCCGGTAGTGCGCCCAGCGATAAGGCGCCCCATAGCCGAGCGTCTGGTAGTACGTGCGGATACGATGCATGTACGGGATCGGCGCATCGTAGTCGGGCGCAAACCCGAACTCTTCGTCGGCAGGCACGGACAAGCGAGCCTCCTCTCGTGGTTGTACGTGAGCGGCATTGTCCCGATGTTCGTCGCCCAACGCAAGGCCCGCAACGAGACCAGCACGAGATGTCGATTGACGCGCCCGCTCCCGGGTGCCGATCATCGCGGCAAGGCGCTGACGAGGGAGAGAGCGGTGGCAAAGAAACCCAAGCAAGAGAAACTGTCTGCCCTCGTCACGGGCGCGGGCTCCGGCATCGGACGGGCTACGGCCGAGCTGCTGCTCGAGGAGGGCTGGCAGGTCGCCTTGCTGGACAAGAACGAAGCCGCTCTTGCCGAGGCAAGAGAGAGGCTCGGCGATAAGAAGGTCGTCCAGTACGTCACCGCCGACGTCACGGACGAGAATGCCGTCGAGCGGGCCGTGGCCGAGGTATCGCGCATGTTCGGCGGCCTCCATGGCGTCGTGAACAGCGCCGGCATGGGGCTGAACAAGTCCGTGTTCGAAACCTCGGCGGCCGAATTCCGGCGCGTGCTGGATCTGAACGTGGTCGCGACCTTCATGGTGGGCCGCGCCGCAGCGCGCATCATGCGCGACCGCGAGACTGGCGGGTCGATCGTCAACATCGCCTCCATATCTGGCCTTCGCGGCTCGTTCTTCCGCTCCGCCTACGGTGCCTCGAAGGGGGGTGTCGTCACCCTGACCAAGGTCATGGCCAACGAGCTGGCCCCGCTTGGAATTCGCGTCAACGCCATCGCACCGGGACCGGTCGACACACCGATGGTCCGCCAGCACCACACCGACGAGGACCGCAAGACCTATGCCCGCACGATACCCATGCATCGCTACGCGGAGCCGGTCGAGATTGCGCGTGCCGCCCGATTCCTGCTCGACCCCGTGCAGTCGAGCTACATCACCGCCGAGGTGCTGGCTGTCGATGGTGGCTATCGCGGCGCCGGCTTGATCGCGGGAAGAGAATAAGCGTCATCGACGCTGCTCGGCGAGACTGCCTGGCAGGTGAAGGGAGCGTAACGTCATGAAAATCGGCATCTCGATGTTCGTCACCGATCACTCGATCACACCCGGAGAGCTCGGCGCCGCAGTCGAGGCGCGGGGCTTCGAGTCGCTCTGGATGCCCGAGCACACGCACATTCCCGTAAGTCGGAAGTCGCCCTGGGGCGGCGGCCCTGTTCTGCCCGAACACTACAAGCAGACGCTCGATCCGTTCATGTCGTTGACGGCCGCAGCCATGACGACCAAGCGCATCAAGCTCGCAACCGGCATCTGCCTCGTGGTCGAGCGCGACCCCATCCACACCGCGAAGCAGGTTGCCTCCATCGACTATCTCTCGGGAGGGCGCTTCATTTTTGGCATCGGCGGCGGCTGGAACGCCGAGGAGATGGCGAGCCACGGCACCGAGTTCAAAACGCGCTTCACACTGATGCGCGAGCGTGTCGAGGCCATGAAGGAAATCTGGACCCGGGACGTGGCCGAATATCATGGCCAATTCGTCGACTTCGAGCCCATGTGGTGCTGGCCGAAGCCGGTCCAGAAACCCCATCCCCCCATTCTCCTCGGCGGCGCGTTTCCGCACGGTGCGCGCCGAGCCATCGAGTACGGCGACGGCTGGATGCCGATCGGCGGCCGCGATCAGGATCCGCTGGAAATCGGTCGCCGATTCCGCCAGCTGGTCGCCGAAGCCGGCCGTGACCCGGCCTCGGTTCCGATGAGCGTCTACGGTCCGCGTCACGAGGTTGATCAGCTCCGCGCCCTCCGCGACGCCGGCATGGATCGCGCAATCCTCGCCATCCAGACCGCCCCCCGCGACGCCACGCTTGCCAAGCTCGACGAGCTTGCCGAGCTCGTCTCGGTGCTCGCTTGATCACCATCACACGGTTCCTCGGCAGGATAATGCTCTGGCCGAGCTTCGGAGCGAGCATGCGCGCGCGACCACGATCCGCCCCATCAGGCAGCCGCCAAGCCATCACTTTCCCACCACTGTTCCCGCGTGCGCCTACCCTCGACTCCTCGGCCATGCTACGACAGGCTGAGAATCAGCCGTCCGGACTCGGGGGAGCCACGGAACATGACAGTCACGTCAGGGACCGCTTGCCGCATTGCGGGCGTCATCGTCGTGGCGTTGGCGCTCGGCGCATGCTCGTCGGGCTCCGGGCTCACCACCGGCTCGCTGTTTGGAGGTCCAAGCAAAGCGGCCGCACCGGCTCTGGCGCCGGAGACCATCACCGACCGCGTCGTCTACGTGGGTACGACGGCAGCCCGGGCCCAGCGCTGCGGCTACGTCTTCGATCCCGCTGCGCTACGCCAATCGTACCTCTCCTACGAGACCCAGCAGGGTGCTACGCCGGATGCAATGGCGCGGGCCGAGAAGAGCTACGACTACACCGTGTTGTCCGTGACGAAGTCCATCGCCGGCGATGCCGACTATTGCTCCGAGGAGAAGACGTCCGTCATCAAGCGCGATCTGACCAAAGTGCTGGCCGGCGATTTCTCGTCGACGACGCGCAAACCGGCGCCGAACGTCGGCTGGTGGTCGCCGCAGCACTCCGAAAAGCCCATGGACCGCGAAAAGATCTTCGACCCCCGCCTGTAGCCATTAGTTCGAAGCTGCGTCGGCAAGCGAAGTCTCCTCGGGCTTCGCTTCGCCGGGAACTTTGACGTCCTGGCCGAGCATATCTCTCACATAGAGCTCGTTGACGAGCACATAGGCGACCAGTGTGAGCGGACCGGCAACGATGAAGCCGATCAGTCCGAACACGAAGCCGAACGCGATCAGCCCGAAGAGAACGACGAACGGCGGAATCTCCGCCATCCGCTCCTGCGCAATGGGCGTTATGACATTCGCCTCGAGTTGCTGGATCACCAGCAACGCGGCAGCGGCCAGAAGCAGCGTCTGCATTCCTTGTCCGAACGCCAGCAGAAGCATCGGCACGGCCCCGAGCCAGGGCCCGACGATCGGAAAGAACTCGAGCAATCCGGCAATGAAGCCGACGGCCAATGGTGCCGGCAAACCGAGCACCCAGGCCGTCCCGCCCGCGAGCAGCCCAACCGCCGTCATGGCGATCAGCTGTGCCTTCAGCCAGCCCTGCAATGCGCGTCCGCAATTGCCGAGCGCGCGCTCGATCTTGTCGTGATGTCGTGGCGGGAACAGACGAACGGTGCCTCGACGATAATGCTCCACATCGAACGCCAGGTAGAAGCCGCCGAAGATGACCACTACGAGAGCGGCAATGGCATTCAGCAGGAAGCTCCCCGCAGAGCCGAGATTGCTCAGGAGGAGGCTGCCCACACTCACCGCATCCGAGATAATTCCACGCACATTCTCGCCTCCAAGCCCGCTCTCCGAGCCGGTCGCTTGCTTGAAGATCGACACAAAACTGACGTTGAAGTCATGCTCGATTGCGCGCACAGTTTCGGGCAGTGTCGTGCCGATCTGGATCAGCTGTGATTGTAGAACCGGCCCGACCAGCAGTATTGCGATAAGCGGCAACGCCAGTAGCATCGTTCCCCCGACGCCGATAGCCGCCCTGCGGCTCAGCCCGACGTAACGCTGCAAAGGGCGCGCGGTAGCCACCAGCATCGAGGCCACGATGGCCGACGCAAAGGCCAGGAGGAGTGCAGGCAGGGCCAGCCAAATGCCGCCGAGCAGGGCGATGACGAGAGCGCCCACAAGCCAGAACACGAACGCCGACCGCGTCGAAAAACGAGTGGCGCCACTTTCTGAAGACACACTGCGCAATCCCATCGGCCCAACTCCTGCCGATGAGAAAGCGTTCGGGCGCGCGATCCGGTTCCCGGCGCTACTTGCAGAGTGTCGCCTGCATTTTGCAGTTGTACCCGATACCACCGGGGCTGCAGCGCGACTTGACCCGCGATACTTTGTATCCTGGCGCCGTCCCGATCTTGCCACTGGAGGTCATGAAAGACGCCCATGAGCCCCAGTCGGTCGCCTGCAGCACGGCTTCCCAGGCCTGGAACATCGCACCGTCCTTGGTCGTGTTGGTTCCGCTCGCGGCCTTGTTGACACAAACGCCACCCCGTTTGCCCTGCGCCTCGGCCGTACTGACTCCCATCAAGAGACCGCACGCAATCAGCGCTGCAGCAGAAATGATCGTCGTCGGGCGCAGCATGATCTGTTCTCCTGGACCGTTGCGAATCCTGCCTCTAGATCATCTCAACCGACCCCCTCGCGCTATCGTCATTTGCACCTCCGGCCCCGGCAAGAGCGCGTTTCCGTCTGAGGCGTTGCAGCGAAGCCGCAGCAGCCGCGACGAACGCCCTTCGCCAGCGGCGCGCCACGCGTATAGACTGCTCGAGCGAGACACATCAGATCACGGGAGATCGGCCGCATGGCGGACAGGCTCAAGGGCAAGACGGCATTCTGCACTGCCTCCGGCGCCGGCATCGGCCGCGCAACGGCACTCGCATTCGCGCGGGAAGGGGCACGCGTCATCGCAACCGACTTGAAGGAAGAAAGCTTGGCCGGCCTGAAGGATGCCGGCGTCGCCGAATGCCTGCAGCTCGACCTCCTCGACACCGATGCGGTGATGGCGATGGGCAAGCGCGTCGGAGCAGTCGACATCCTCTTCAACTGCGGCGGCTTCGTGCACCACGGCGATGCACTCCATTGTTCCGAGAAGGACTGGGATTTCTCCTTCGACCTCAACGTCAAGTCGATGCACCGCGGCATCCAGGCGTTCTTGCCCGCCATGGTCGAGCGCGGCAAGGGCGTGATCATCAACATGGCCTCGGGCGCGGGGCCGTCGAAGGCGGTCGCCAACCGCTACGTGTACACGGCGACCAAGGCAGCCGTGGTTGGGCTCACCAAGGCCGTCGCGTTCGACTTCATAAAGAAGGGCATCCGCTGCAACTGCATTTGCCCGGGCACCATTCAGTCGCCGTCCCTGGACGACCGCATCGCAGCGCTCGGCCGTGACGTGGGCGGCGTCGAGAAGGCCCGCCAGATGTTCATCGACCGCCAGCCCATGGGCCGCCTCGGCACGGCCGAGGAGGTCGCCCACGTCGCTGTCTACCTGGCTTCCGACGAAAGCGCCTTCACCACCGGCCAATCGTTCTTCGTGGACGGAGGTTTTGCGCTGTGAAGAGCCTCCACGACGACCAGATTCCCCAGGAGATCGATCCCGGCAGCGGCCTGCCGATCGGCCCCCGCGTCGATGCGACGCCAGCCAGACGCCCCGAGCGCATCGTGCTCGACGGTCGCTATTGCCGCCTCGAGCCAATCGATGCCGCACGTCACCGGACTGAGCTCTACGCAGCTTCCAGCCCGCCCGATGCCGCGCGCCGCTTCCGCTATCTCTTCGAGGAGCCGCCCGCCTCGCCCGCGGACATGGACGCCTGGCTCGCCAAGGCCGAAACCTCCACCGACCCGCTTGTCTTCGCGGTCATCGACAAGCGCACCGGCCGCTGCGAGGGCCGCCAGACCTTGATGCGGATCACGCCCGAGCACCGTTGTATCGAGACAGGCAGCATCTACTGGGGGCCCGCGATTTCAAGGACGCCCGTCTCGACCGAGGCCAACTACCTGTTCGCGAAGTACGTCTTCGAGGATCTCGGCTACCGCCGCTTCGAGTGGAAATGCGATGCGCTGAACGCACCCTCGCGTCGTGCCGCAGAGCGCTTCGGCTTCACCTACGAAGGTCATTTCCGCCGCGCCGTCATCGTCAAGGGCCGCACCCGCGACACTACCTGGTTCGCCATGGTCGACGAGGACTGGCCCGCACTGAAGGCCGCCTACGAGCATTGGCTTTCCCCTGCCAACTTCGACGAGCGAGGGATCCAGAGAACGAGCCTCGGCACGCTCACGGCGGCGGCCCTCGCAAGGCCGCGTTGACGGCGATCGCAGCCTCGCCGGCAGCTGCCCGATCTGTCCCCCGCGGCCCTCGGATTCATCCTACGCCGAGGACCGGGATGGACTTTCCCGTTCGGGGCGAAGCACGGTTGCTGGAACGCCTCAAGACCTGATCCAAGGCTCGCGCACCGTGTGGCTCCTCATCACCTGCACACTGGTCACGACGCTCTACGCGACCAGCATCACCATAGCCAACGTCTCGCTGCCCCAGATCCAGGGCGCGCTTTCGGCGAGCCCGGATCAGGTCGCCTGGGTCGTTACGTCCAATCTGATCGCGACGGCTGTGACCATACCGCTGGCAGGCTGGATCTCGAGCCGCTTTGGGCGCCGCCGTGCCATGGTTTGGGGCGTTGCAGGCTTCGGCGCCGCGACCCTGATGTGCGGGTTCGCCACGTCGCTCGGTGAGCTCGTCTTGTGGCGCATCTTCCAGTCGGCTTTCGGCTCGCCTCTCACCCCGATCGCCCAATCCGTCGTCATCGACGAGTTCACTGGCTCAAAGCGCGGGCAGGCGCTCTCGATTTACTCCATGGGCGTCGGCATTCCCCCGACCATCGCTCCCTTGCTCGGTGGCTACGTGAGCGAGCAGTTCTCCTGGCGATGGGTCTTCTTCATTCTGGTGCCGATCGCCGTTGTCGCATTCATCGGAGCCCTGACCGCGATCAAGCCGGACCCGCAACGCGAGGATCGGCCGCGCCTCGATTGGATCGGGTTCTTGAGCCTGTCCATCTGCGTCGCCTGCATACAGCTCATGCTGGACCGCGGCGAGCGTGCGGAATGGTTCACCTCGACCGAGGTCCTCCTCGAAGCAGCCTTGGCCATCCTCTGCGGTTGGATATTCCTCGCCCACAGCCTGACGAGAGAGCGCCCGTTTCTCGACCCGCGCCTCCTTCTCGAGCGCAACATGGCATTGGGCATCGGCATATCCGCGATTTTCGGCATGCTCTTCGTCACGCCCATGGTCCTTGTCCCCGCCATGTTGCAGCAGCTCAGGCATCTACCCGAATTCACTGTGGGCATGCTCATCACCGCGCGGGGCGCGGGAACGGCCGTATCCATGCTGCTGATGATCCTCGTTGCCAACAGCTGGAACCCGCGGCTTCTCTTTCTCATCGGCTTCGGGCTGCACACCTACGCGGGGCTCGAGATGGCCCGCTTCGACATGAATGTGCCGCTGTCCGACGTCGCCTGGGCCATGGCTCTCCAGGGTTTCGGCGTTGGCTGGCTGTGGGTGCCGATGTCGCTCGTGGTCTTCTCGAATCTCGATCCGCGCCGCTCGGCAGAGGGCGCCGCTCTCTTTCATTTCGTGCGCAGCGTCGCTTCCAGCTACTACATCTCGGCAAGCATCGCGGTCGTCTTCCACACGCAGAAAATGAGCTACGCAGAGCTTGTCCAATGGATCAATCCATTCAATGAGCGCCTGCATATGCCGAGCGTCATGGGCCGTTGGAGCACCGACACGGCGAGCGGCCTTTCCGGCATCGCAGGCGAGGTCACACGCCAAGCGACAGGCATCGGCTACATCAACGCCTTCAATCTATTCCTGTGGACCTCGCTCCTCGTCTATCCGCTCATCGCGCTCATTGCGTGGCCGCCGTCGGGCTACCGGGAACGAGCCTGAGCAGGCGACATCACGAGAACAGCGTGAGCACGCCGGTGTAGCCGTAGACGCGGTCGTTCGAAATTTCGCCATTGCCGAAGAAACCCGCGATGGGAACGTCACCGAACGCCTCGCGGATGGCGCGCATTTCGTGGCTCTTCGCCTCGAAGAGATTGGGTCCCCTCGCCACGCACGAATAGTAGAGCCCGGCCTTCGGCGGCGCACCAAGCCGCCCTTGCAGCCCTTCCAGCATGCGCGCGAAATCCTTCTCGGCGCTCTCCGCATCGCGTCTGACGAACATGACCCGGTCGCCGGCCTCGATGTTTTCCGCAATAGCGACGAGGCCCTGCCTGGGATCGATGCCGACCAGGTTGCGCACCACGTAGTCGGCCTCGTTCGAGCCGCCGACCGGGAACGCGGCGTGGATGTTGCTGAGCCACGGCCTGGGATCCGCACCCTCCGCGATCCCGATGTCCTCGCACATCACGTCGTAGGCCCGCTGCCGGTCGAGCGACACGACGATCTGCCCCTCCGAGCGGGTCACCTCGTGCGGCGGTCCAATCGGCGAGCAGCCCTGGCTGAGCCCCACGGCGACGCTGAGGCGTCCCCCGAGCAGGAGCCCTGACACACCACCTTCCACCACCTCGGTACCCGCCACCTGCAGGAAGCTGTCGTTCGCCGACGTCAATCCACCGACAAGGTAGGCACTCTTCTCGCGAGACAAAGCCTCGACGATCTCCGTAACACTCCCGTTGCGCGGGTCGCCGTGGACGATGGCGAGCCCGGCCGCCGGCGCGAGCCCCGGCCCGCCTGGAACCTCGTCCGCCGAGGCGATCGATGGCAGAACCCGGTAGCTGCCCTTGGCCAGTCGACATGTCAGCACCGCGGCGGCCGGCTGTCCCCAGTGCTCGATGCCGTTGCCGCAGACGCCGTGCCCCGCAGTCCCGACCCAGGTCTCGACCCCGGTCGCCGCCTGCAATGCGTCGACGATCTCTCGCATCTCGCCGGCAAGCGGGCTCGTCACATAGACGAATCCGACAGTGTGCCCCCGCGCACCCTGCAGCCCCTCCACGAGGCCCTGCGCGACGGCATGCGCCGAGCGACCGGCGGCATCCGCCGATGCGAAATCGTTCATGATGCTCGGGTCCCTCATAGATGCGACGGCGCTGCAGGTTGATCCTGCATGCGTGGCTAAAATGGCACGCCCGCCGTTGCGTGTCACGGGCCCGTAACGGAGCCCTCGGTCGCCCGACCGATCTCCCCGGCTTAACGATCGTCGTACGCGCTTCGTTCTTGGGTCGAATCGACGAATCGTGGTCCCGTGCCGCATGCTCGGAACCTACCGACAGCGAGCGAGAAAAAGCGCGTGAAGCACCTGGAAAGCCTCAATTCGGCCCAGCGCCGGGCTGTCGAGCATGGCGTCTCCCCGGGCGATACGTCCGGCAGCGGTCCTCTGCTCGTCATCGCTGGCGCCGGCTCCGGCAAGACGACGACGCTCGCAGCCCGCGTTGCCCATCTCGTTATGAACGGCGCTGACCCACGGCGCATCCTCCTGCTCACCTTCTCGCGCCGCGCCGCCGACGAGATGACCCGCCGTGTCGATCGCATCGTACGCACTGCCACCGCCGCCGACGCACCATCGCGCGCCGTCCAGAATGCGGCCACGCGCATCGCCTGGTCCGGCACGTTCCATGCCGTAGGGGCTCGCCTGCTGCGCATCTATGCCGAGCGCATAGGCCTTCCACCCGGCTTCACCATTCACGACCGCGAGGATGCAGCAGATCTCCTGAACCTCGTCCGTCACGACCTGGGCCTCTCGGAGAAGACGAAGCGCTTCCCATTGAAAGCGACCTGCCTCGCCATCTACTCGCACGCCGTCAACTCGGGCCTGTCGCTCGGTGAGCTCCTGCCGCGCCACTTTCCCTGGGTTTCCGGCTTCGAGAACGAGCTGCGCGATCTCTTCGACGCCTACGTCGCTGCCAAGCAGGCCGCGGCCGTGCTCGATTACGACGACCTGCTTCTCTACTGGGCCGAGATGATGCGCTCGGAAGAGATCGCCACCGATGTGCGCACCCGCTTCGACCACGTCCTCGTCGACGAGTACCAGGACACCAACCCGCTCCAGGCCGCCATCCTCATGGGGCTCGTCCCTGACGGCCGCGGCCTGACCGTCGTCGGCGACGATGCCCAGGCGATCTACGGGTTCCGCGCCGCGACCGTGCGCAACATTCTCGACTTTCCATCTGGCTTCAGCCCACCCGCCGCCGTCGTGACCCTGGAGGAGAACTATCGCTCGACCGTCCCGATACTCGCGGCCTCGAATGCCGTCATCCGCCTTGCCACAGAGCGCTTCACCAAGGATCTCCACTCCGACCGACCATCGGCGCAGAAACCGCGCCTCGTCACTGTCGGAGACGATATCGCCCAGGCGACTTTCATTGCAGAGCGCGTGCTTGCAAATCGCGAGGCCGGCATCGCGCTCAAATCCCAGGCAGTGCTTTTCCGCACGGCACATCACAGCACCTTGCTCGAACTCGAGCTCCAGCGCCGCAACATTCCGTTCGTCAAGTTCGGGGGGCTGAAGTTCCTCGAAGCCTCGCACGTGAAGGATCTGCTCGGCATCCTACGCTGGGCCGAGAACCCGCGCGACCGCATCGCAGCCTTTCGCGTCCTCCAGATGCTGCCGGGCATCGGTCCGGGCACCGCCGCGAAGATCTACGACCGCCTTGCGAGCGGAAGGCGACCGTTCGCGCCTCTTGTCATCTATCGGCCGCCGGCCGCGACCCAGGAAGCCTGGATGCCGTTCGTCGACATGATGGAGAGCCTCCACGAGCGAGCGATGCAATGGCCAGCTGACCTCGATGCCGTTCGCCACTGGTTCACGCCCCATTTCGAGGCCCGTTACCCAGACGCAGCCGTTCGGGCCGGCGACCTCGACCAGCTCGTCCGCCTCGCCGGGCAGTACCGCTCGCGCGAGCACTTCCTCACCGAGCTGACGCTCGACCCGCCGGAGGCAACCAGCGATGAGGCCGGCCCGCCCATGCTCGACGAGGATTATCTCATTTTGTCGACCATCCATTCCGCCAAGGGCCAGGAATGGCAGGCCGTTTTCGTCCTCAACGTCGTCGACGGCTGCATCCCCTCCGACATGTCGACCGGGCGCGCCGAGGACATCGAGGAAGAACGCCGGCTCCTCTATGTCGCGATGACTCGTGCCCGTGACGAGTTGCATCTCGTCCTGCCCCAGCGCTTCCACGTCCACCAGCAGCCGCGCGGCGGCGACCGGCACCTGTTTGCCTCGCGCACGAGATTCATCCCCGCCAGCATCACCGATCACTTCGAGCAGACTGCCTGGCCTCTCCGGCGTCGCGACGCGACAGCTCACGCGCCTGCCCCGGGCCCCGCACTCGACCTCAAGGCCAGGATCGGCGGCATGTGGAAAGCGCGAGCCTGATCGTCCCCGCGGAGCGCCTTCGCCCCGTGAGTGCAATCGACAAATTGGAAACATCTTCAGGTTCGAACGCCTCATCGCCCAAGGCGATCGGGGAGCAATGCGCCCCGGCCCCAGCCGCCCCCGCGGAGAACCCATGGCCCGTGAGCGCAAAATGGTGCCGCAAGAGGGACTCGAACCCCCGACCCCCGCATTACGAATGCGATGCTCTACCGGCTGAGCTATTGCGGCATCTGATCGAGCCCCGCGCAGCAATGCGAGGTCCGATCTCACGATGCGAGCGTTCTTAACCGCAAGCCCGCTCCGAGGCAAGCCTTGCGGCGGCGTTTCCCCGCCACCCGAGGTAGCAGCAATCGCATGGCCGCCGCCTGCGAATTGCTTCTCCTCGGATCGGGGTAGCCTTGCCTTACGCACGCTTCTCCCAGCGCCCAGCCTCGGTCTGCTGCCAGTACGTTACCGCGCACCCCTGCGTGCGCGCCGCCTTCCATTGCGCGCGCGCGGCCTCGACCGCCGCGCGGTCCGCTCCATCGAAAATGATCACCACGCGGAGGTACCCGGCGAAGCTGCCGATCGTGGCACCGTCCACCAGGAATCGGATCGCCGCTCCGCCCGGATTGGCCTCGCTCGTCGTCAGCAGTACAGGCTGGAAGTCCACCGCGCCGTCCCGGCTTGTGCCGTGCGGAAGGAAGCTGTCGTCGCGATACGTCCAAAGATGGCTGTCGAGCGCCGCCAGGCGTTCCGGCGTCCCGGCCTGTACAACGGCCTTCCAGCCCCGCGCCAGCGTGCGCTCCAGCAGACCGGGGAGCACGCGCTCCAGCGGATGCCGCTCGAGGTGATAGAAAAAGACCTCGGTCTGAGCCTCTGACATGCCCTCGGCTTTCGCATCTGAGCCCGGTTGAGAAGGCCGCCGCGATTCGCGCGTCCCCCACTCGCGAAATTCTGCCCCCACCCCTTGTCCCCTCTTGTCCTGCGCCTATATCGCAGGGTCCGGTGCGGCGCCAGAGTCGTAGGCTGACGCCCGTGCGGGCGGTGAGGGACGCGGCCTTCCAAGGTTCGCCGCGTCTCTCCCGCCCGCTGCGAAATTCCTTGCCACCGCTCGCTCGGAACGGCGCTCCGCCAGACCGCGGCTAAGCTTCCCACTTGCACTTGTGCAGAACGGCGGGGCCCGTTACAAGCCGCGTCAGGGCGGGTAGCTCAGTGGTAGAGCATCTGACTTTTAATCAGATGGTCGTGGGTTCGATCCCCACCCCGCTCACCAGGAATATAAATCACTTAGAATGTCTTAACGGTTGAAGCTTCTGGGCGGGTCGTCACCGGGTCGGCACGAACGCTTACGGAACTTTCAGTTGCACTGGCCTGGGAAGCACATGGGAAGCACGCGTTGGGGGATCTCGGCGGCGTCTCCGCTCGACCGATCACATGGCAGCCTTTTTTGACCATGGCGTCGATCGTTTCACCGAATGCGGGGCGGGAAACATAGCCGTCCCGGATTTCCTGCCAGGACTCACGCCAGATCGGGTTCGCGAGATTGGCCGCGATCTCTCGAGACGTGACCTGCCATATGTCGCGCCCCAGGCGGCGGCCTCACGAAGCGGGAACTCCTCCGAACCAAGATTGAAGTAGGCGAGCGCCGAGCGAAGCGCGCTCGCGCGCCGGTCCGCCGGGAGGCTCGCCAACATCGGCTCGTCGGTACCCCCTAGCCGGAGTTCATCCGGCATCCGCGAGCGCAAGTCGCCCGATCAGCCAGATGACCTCAAGGTTCCGGCCGGTCTCGCCCTCGAGGCGACGGGCAGAATGCACGCGGTTGAGGTAGCCGTAGACGTAGAGCTTCAGGTGCACTGACGGGCGATAGGCGGGTCGGCCAGTCTCGGCGGGATCGACGCCCGCAAACCCGAGGTCCCTCAGATCGAGGCCCTCGACAAAGGCATCAATGGAGCGAACAGAATTGCGCTCGTCGACCCAATCGTCGAGACATTGCGGCAACAGCGTCGCCTACGCTCGATCCGCCCCTTCAATGTAGCCCGCCATCGGGTCCCTCCGCCGATTCAGCAGAAGAATCATATCACTTCTCGATCGGCTCGGGACTTTCCACACAACCAGGGTCACGATCGACATTCAGGGCCGCGCCTCTGGGTACTGCTTGCCCACCCAGGACCGACCGCCATACCCGGTCTGCTCTCCGACTGGCAGCTATGCCCCCTCTCGCGTCGAAAAGTGATTCGCACACGTTTGGCAGCCCCGGGCTAGCGGCTGACGTCGAGCGATCGAAACAAGGAGTTTGAGATTTAGTCCGTACCCGAAAGGGCAGCGGACGGCGCAGTTTAACCAGTCAGGATCGGCCGCAGAGCTTCAATTTCGCTGATGACGAAATCAAAGAATGCCTCGATACGCGGCACATGTCGCTGGTCGGGATGACATAGGATCCGCCAGGCCCGTGTCAGTTCCGGGATTGGCCCGAGCACCCGAAGCAGGTCAGCCTCGGCATCGCCGAGTGCAATAGGCAGTGGTGCGATGCCGACGCCTGATTTCGCTGCTGAAACGAGGCCGAGCACGCTGTTGCTCCGCGCCACAAAGGCCGCCTCTGGTGCAATCTGCTTCAGCCAGACAGCGATACGGTGCTTTGCGAGGCTTTCGCTGAAGCTGATCAACGGCCGGGTTGCGAGTTCTTCCACCGATTGCGGGGCACCATGTCTATCGACGTAAGCGCGGCTCGCGTAGATCGCCCAGATCGAATCCGCAATCTTGCGCCCGGTCAGAACGCCATCGTCGGTGTCGCCTGAGCGCAGCGCCACATCCGCTTCGCCTTTGGCAAGGTCGATATAGCGGTCGCTGAGAACGAACTCGATTTTCAGGTGCGGATGCCGCGCTTGAAAGCGATCGAGCAGCCCCGATCGCGCGATGCGGTTGGCGATCGGCTCAGGACACGTCAGACGCACCGTTCCGGTCCTGGTTCTGAGTGAGTCATTGAGGTGCTGCTCGAAAGCTTGAGCCGCCGATGCCACGCTCTCGGCGTGGGGAAGCATCCGTTCACCGAGCCCTGTCAGGCGATAGCCCTTGTGGTGCCGCTCCACCAGGGCATGGCCTAGTTGGCGTTCCAGCTCGGCCAGCCGGCGCTGGACGGTCGATTGATTGACGCCAAGTGCACGAGCCGCCGCCAAAGTGCTGCCGTGGCGCGCAACAGCAACGAGATACCTGAGGTCATTCCAGTCATACATGTTGATGCCAACTGTTCCGCGCCGACGGTGCCCCGCAAGACTGCGGTCCCATTCTGCCATTCTGCGGCTGGCGATGGCGAGCGAAATGACGTAGCTCTTGTCTCGAAGGCCCTCACCACAATCCTTTCAATCCGGCCCTTTGGGACTAGGCGTCCAGCCCGCGGTTTACCGGGCGAAAGCACTCGCGTGCCCTAGGGCGCATGCCCCTTTTCGGCTAGAAAATTCGGCATTAGGAGCTGTCATCATGCGACCGTTGATCATCGTTGCTGCCCTGCTGATCGGATGCTCGCCCACTTTCGCACAGGACCCGGCCAATACGGATGGCGACAAGTACAAAGTAAAGTTCGAAAATGCGAAAGTGCGCGTGCTTGAATATCGGGACATGCCCGGCGAAAAGACGCATCAGCATCGCCACCCGGCCTTCGTCCTCTATGCCCTCGCTCCGTTCAGGCGCCGGATCACCTTACCGGACGGGAAGGTTTTGATACGCGAGTTCAAGGCCGGGGACATCCTCTGGTCCGAGGCTCAGACTCATATCGGTGAGAATGTCGGCGATACGCCCACACATGTGATCATGGTCGAGATGAAGTAACATGTCCGGCAGTCAAGCCGCGCTCTTCACATCGCATGAACTGCGCAGATCAATTGCTCACGAGGCGACAGTGACCTCGAAAAGTGAAGCGAGTTTGCGTGCTTGCCAGCAGATGCTCTCGTCGCTGCCGGGTGTGCCAGTGAGGATACATCGAGGAAGCGCGTTGGTCGCTTTCGCCACGACGTTTTGCCAGCAGATGCTACTCTCGAGCGGCTACAGCGCTTTCTTCCAGAACATAGCCGATCCCCCTTATCGTCTTCACCTCGACACCAAGCCCGGCCTGCGCCAGTGAGCGGCGAAGGCGAGAGACGAGCTGCTCGATAGCATTGGGGGAAGGAGCTGCCTCCCCACCGTAGACCTGCGAGCAGATCGCGCTTTTCGAAACGGTGGCCCCGACTCGGCGCACGAGCAGCGTCAGCAGACGGCTCTCGGCCGGAGTAAGCCAGACCGGCACCTTGCCCACCCTCACCTGACCAGAATCCAGATCGACGGTCATCTTGCCGGCGCTGTAGTTGGTGACGGCAGTGGTGGCCGGCCGGCGTGCTAGTGCACGAACACGTGCGAGCAATTCGGCAGCATGGCATGGTTTGACAAGGTAGTCGTCGGCGCCGCAATCAAGCCCTTTGACCCGATCGTCAATCGAGGAGCGAGCCGTCACCACGAGGATGGGCACCCGCGATTTACGTTGGCGGCACTGCCTTATGATATCGAGCCCATCGCCGTCGGGCAGATCGAGTTCGACAACATAGAGATCGTGTGCCTCCGAAGCGGCTTGATGCCGGAAAGCATCGATCGTGGTGACGAGATCGACCGTGTGACCGGCCCTGGTGAGATGACCGCGCAGCAGCGGGCCGGAGCGAGGATCGGCCTCCATAACCAACAAGTACATTGGGTTCGACCTATCGGTGTCTCGATGAAAAAGCCCCAAGCAGATGTCGCAACGAACGTTGCCGGCTTCGCCCTGCGATATGCAAGAAGTGGGTACATGCCGGGGACGGTTCGGCATCCAAGGCTGTTATTCAACCCCATGGTTAATTGACAGTTATTAACTGAACTTCAATTGCTGCCCCCGCGATCGGGTGCGATTTTGTCGGAACGTCAGGCTCTTGTCAGGTTACGGGTCTAACAATTTCGCCAGGAGGCCCACGCGCCTCCAATTTGAAAAATACACGGAAGCAACATCCATCTGAGAGCGTGCAGCGGCCCCATGGACCGCTGACTGGGGAGTATTGTCATGACGATCAAGCTGGCCGCCGCAGACCTCAACTATCTCCTGCAGCAGATCAATATTGGCGCCGACTATAGTCAGTTGACGAGCCCGCTCGATCCGCTTGGCGTGCGTGAGGTCGCGGGCTCAAACAACAACCTCGCCGGTGGCTTCGTCTACAATGCCGACGGCTCCGTGACCTGGACCGGCAACAACCTCCACGGCGACTGGGGCCAGGCTGACACGAACTTCCCGCGCATCTTCTCGACGGACACGCCAGACGCACCGCCCTATGGCGTAACCTACGATCCCGTCACGATGCAGGTCCTGAAGGATGGCAATAACCAGCCGGTCGTCGACGCGAACGGCCAGCCAATCATCATCCCAGCCGACCTGATGACGCAAATGATGGAGTCGGTCGTCACTGCGCCCGGCACCTCACCACGCACCATCACCCAGCTGATCTCCTCCTCCGACGTCGATCCCAATAGCCCGACCTATAACCCTGCGGCGGCCGCGGCCATGGAAGCGCTCGGCGGGCAGCCGGTCGAGACGGCAAACTCGGTGGTCGGCACTGCCACGACCGCCAAAATGCCGGACCCGGGCATCCTCGGCGGCGTGCCGTTCAACGAGTACAACGTCGCCTTCGGCCAGTTCTTCGATCATGGTCTCGATTTCATCTCGAAGGGCGGCGGCTATGTGCTGATCAAGCTTTCGCCGAGCGACCCGCTCTATAACGACAACCCCAATCCGAACGACCCATTCGCCAACACGATGATGCTGAGCCGGGCGAAGCTCGCCAACCCCGCCAGCGATTTCGACATCGACACGCTGGGGAACGCCGTCCTCAAGGATGGCGTGACGCCTCAATTTAACAACAACACCGGCCTTCTGATCGACCAGAGCCAGACCTATGGCAGCCACGTTTCGATCAACGTGCTCGTGCGCCAGTACGATGACAACGGCATCGCGACCGGCAAGCTGATCACCAGCGCCGAGGATATGCTTCCGACGGACACGGGTTACGACAAGGCGCTTCATGACCTCGGCACGTGGGCCGACATGAAAGTAAACGCCGCCCGCATCGGTATCGGTCTGATCGATGTGGACGTCCTCGATGCGCCCGCAATCAAGGCGACCGCGACCGGCGCAATAACGTTCACGCCGTTGCACATGACATACAACAACGGCACGGAGATCGTACCGGCACTTTATCAGTCGAATGAGACGCTCGCCGCTATGGGCGCTCGAACCGGCATCGACTTGGCGACGCTGGAAGCGCACGATCCATTCCTGCGCGATGCGGACGGCAATGTTCTGCATTCCAACCAGGCGGTTCTCGCCGACATGGGTAACGGCGCCAGCCCGATGGGGCCGATGGGCAATATTCTCTCGCCCATGGGCACCACCGATCCCGAAGCGGTTCCAGGACCAGGCCAGTACAACGAAGCCTTGCTCGCATCGCACTACGTCTCCGGTGACGGCCGCGTGAACGAGAACATCGGCCTTACCGCCGTGCACCACGTCTTTCACGAGGAGCACAACATCCAGGTCGACGCCATCAAGCAGGCGGCGATCGATAGCGGCACCGAGTCCGACTGGCAGCTTCCGGCCGTATCGCAGATTTCGACGCTGACGTTCGCTGCCAGCTATGATGTCGGCGACGTCGTGTCCGTGACGGTCGATGGCGTTACCTACAGCCACACTGTCGTCGCCGGCCAGACATCGGGCGAGAACGTCTATGACGCTCTCAAGGCCGTCGACGTCGGCGGCACGCCGCTCGCGCAGAGCCTCGCGGCGAAGGGCGTGAGCTGGGCGGACGACCTTTCCGCCAACACCGTGACCCTGACCAGCACGGCCGGCGCGGCCAACGCGTTCACGCTGTCGGCAGCCGTCGACAACAGCATGGCCGTCAGCTCACCTTGGGTTTACCGGGTCGACTTCAATAATGTCAGCTCCAATTCCAGCAGCTTCGACAGCAACGACATCATTCGAATTACTATCAACGGCACGAATTATGAGAGTGACGGTTCGAATAACGGCTTTAGCAGCCCTGCGCGCTTCGACGACGCTCAGGCCAGCTTGCTGACTGCCCTGACGAATGCGGGCTATTCTGTCACACCCAGCACATCGCAGGATCTCTTCGATATCACGATCACCGCGCCGGCGGGCGCGAGCATCAGCGGTCAAGTCGTTGTCGACAACACTGTTACACAGAATGTGAACGCGTCTGTTCAGACGCCGGGGTCATCTCCGACCGACCAGGCCGCCCCGATCGCTACCACGACGCAGGCCGCCGCAAACGGCGCGTGGGACACCGAGAAGCTCTATCAGGCCGCCCGCATCATTACGGAATCCGAGTACAACCACATCGCCATCGACCAGTACGTCGGCGGCCTCGTGGTGCTGCCGGAGTTCGTCTCCTACTCGTCCGACGTCAACATGAGCGTCTCGCTCGAGTTCAGCCAAGCAGTGTTCCGCCTCGGTCACTCGATGCTGAACGAGAAGATGCAGGTCGCCGTCGCAGACGACATGGGCAACGTGCCGAGCACGCCGGACTGGACTCCGACCTACAAAGAGATCGATCTGTTCGATGCCTTCCTGAACCCCGCGCTCTACGGGGAGAACGGCGCGTCGAACATCACGATGGGCCTTCTGAACCAGCAGGCCAACAACATCGACGAGTTCGTCACCTCGGCTCTGCAACAGTCTCTCGTCGGCGTCGGGCTCGACCTGCCGGCGCTCAACATCGCGCGTGGCCGCGATGTCGGCCTGCCGACGCTGAATGAGCTGCGCCAGCAGATTTTCGAGGGCCTGCAGCAGAACACCAACGGAACGGGCTCGGGCATCGCGCCCTACACCAGCTGGGAGGACTGGGGCGGTCACCTGCGCACGCCTGAGTCGCTCGCCAACTTCATCGCAGCCTACGGCCGGGACAACGACACCTTCCACCTGCAGGATCTCCGCGTCGCCTATGAGGACGCCACCGATGTCAGCGCCGTAAGCCATGCGTTGCACGCCTATGACCTCGATGGCGATGGCGTCATTGGCATTCAGGACATGCGCGCCAATGGGCAGGCCATCGTTGACGCCGCTGCAGACGCCAGCGATCCCATGCACGAAGCCGCGCTGATGTTCATGCGCGGCACAGGTTCACCAGTCTACAACGAAACGACCGGTACCTGGGACATTAACAACACCGGAAATGGTGGTGACCAGGGCTTCTGGGACATCGACCTGTGGATCGGTGGCCTTGCGGAGCAGCCGCTGTTCGACGGTCCGCTCGGCACCACCTTCACAATGGTGATGGCCGACTTCGGCCAGAAGATGCAGGACGGCGACCGTTTCTACTACCTCTACCGCATGCCGGTCGGCCAGCACCTGGGTGACCAGATCATCGGCGAGCAGTTCGCCGACCTCATCATGCGCACCACAGGCCTCGAGCACATCGGCGACGCGTTCGGCTACCAGTCGGCGACCTTCATCCTCGACGGCACGAACCACGACAACACCTACGACGGCACGATCGGCGTTGATGACCAGTACGGCATCAACGACTACTTCAACGCCATTTACGAGAGCCTGCCGGGCTCTGTTCAGGCATTTTTCCTGGCCAACAGCACACTTGCTCCGGGCGCGCTCTACTCGGAATCGACCGATTCCGACGCAACGCTGATTGCTGGCAGCGCTCTGACCGTGACGGTCGATCTGGCGGATCAGGACAATCAACCTGGGCAAATGCTTGCTATCGTTGATGTCGTTGTCAAGGATGCTGTGACCGGTGACATACTTGCCCATCAGGACAATGTCCTTGTCGACAACGGCATGCACACCACAATCCTGGACATTCCCCAGATCGCTTATGCCAACAATGGGCATGGCATTACTGTCGAGGTCGACAATCACGTCGGGTTCGGCACAGTCGCAGTCCAGAACGTGACGGTCACGCAGTCCGAAGGTGGCGGCTCGGCCAACGACGGCCACATCGTTGTCGCCGGTCTCGAAGGCAACGACTACATCGTCGGCGCGCTCGGTGACGACTATATCTACGGTGACGCCGGCAACGACGTCCTCGAAGGCGCCCAGGGCAACGATCACATCTACGGTGGCGACGGCGACGACTGGATCACCGACTACGAGAACGACGACTTCATCCACGGCGGCGACGGCGACGACTACATCAACGCAGGACCGGGCGTTCTCGACACATCGCACGGCGGCAACGGCGATGACGAGGTCCACGGCGGCGACGGCGTCGACGAGGTCTTTGGCGACGACGGCGACGACCGCCTCTACGGTGACGGCGACACCGACCTCATCATGGGCGGCGACGGCTCCGACTACATGGACGGCGGCGACAGCGTCGATGAGATGTTCGGCGGCAACGGCAACGACTGGATGCGTGGTGGCGTCGGCGACGACAACATCAACGGCGGCTCCGGCAACGACCTGATGGAGGGCGGCCTCGGGCCGACCGCCAACGACGGTGACCGTCTCAACGGCGACACCGCACCTGGCGCACTGCCCGTCATCGAGTTCAACGGCGACGGCACCGAAGGCGACATGGACATCGCGTCCTACGAGAACGTCGGCTTCGGTGTGGTGGCCAATCTGCAGGACGCCAACGCCAATGGTACGTCGTCAAACCTGCTCGACACCTATTCACTCGTCGAGGGCCTGGTCGGCTCGGCGCAGGACGACACCTTGACGGGGGCCGACGCAAACGGCACCGCCGGCAACGGCGTCAACAACTATCTGATCGGCGGTGGCGGCAACGACATCCTGACGGGTCTCGGCGACGATGCCGGTGCCAACGGTCCTGGTTCGATGGACTTCATCTTCGGTGATCGTGTCATCGTCGACAATGATCTCTACTGGATCGGTGACGATCGACACGACGCGAACAATGTGATCTTCACGACGTCGCTCGCCGAGTTCCGTGCCGAGACGGGCAATAAGCATGCGACGGCTTCGGATCTGCAGGCGGCACTGACGCTCTATGCAAACGATCCCCAAGCCCAAGGTGCCTGGCACGGTGACGGCTACATCCAGAACTGGTACGGCACCGGAGAAACCCGCGTCGTGTTCAGCGCGGACAACGGTGCAACCGTCACGCTCGGCCACATCCTCGGTGATCATGGTGCAGCGGGGACGAGCGATACGGCGGTGTACCACGGCAACTACAACGAGAACGGGCCTAGCGACTACAGTATCGAATACATCACGATGAATGGTCAGCAGGCCATCAAAATCACCGACCTGCGCGATCCGACTGCGATCGACGAGAATGGCAATCTGGTCAACCCGGATCACGACGGCATCGATATCCTGGTCGGCGTGGAGTTCGCGCAGTTTGCCAACGGTACCGTGAAGCTCTCCAACGACCCGCCGACACTGGACCTGCATGCGGACGACGGCGGCTTCGTGCTCGACAACTTCTCCCCATCCAACAACTACGCCGGAAACGACGGCAGCGTGAACTGGAATGGCGGTTGGAACGAGCAGGGTGCGGACAACAATGGCCTCGGTGGCAACATCACTATTGTCAACAATGCCCTCAACTTCAACTCGAATGCCCTCAACTTCAACTCGAATGTCCTGAATGGCGAGGGTGTGGAGCGTGCTGTCGACCTGAGCGGCGCAACCTCGGCCACGCTGTCGTTCAACTGGAGCGAGAGCGGTGCCGACAATGGCGAGAACATCCTGGTCCAGGCCTTCAACGGCACATCCTGGGAAACGATCGGCACACTTGCGGCGACCAGCAGCAACGCTACCGGCAACCCCGGCATTCCGCTCACCGCAGCGCAGATCGGCGCGCATACCGCGATCCGTTTCGAGTATTCGGAGACCGGCGGCAATGGCTTTCTCGACAACAACGAAAACTTCTACATCGACAATGTGCGCATCGACTTCACTAAGCCGGTGAACGATGGCGGAGCGACCGGCTACACGGCCGCCTTCACCGAGGATGGTCCTGCCGTAGCCATCGCCAAGGGCCCGGCGATCACCGATCCCGACAGCACGACAATGAGCTCCGCCACTATCGTGTTGACCAACGCCATGGCGGGAGACGTGCTCGCCGCCAACGATGCCAATGGCGACGGCATCACGGCAACGGGCAATGGCACGGGCTTCAGGGGGCTGACGGGCGCGACGACGATCACGCTCACCGGCGCCGACTCGCTCGTAGCCTACCAGGCGGCGATCGAGCGCGTCACGTTCTCGAACACGTCGAGCACGCCGGACGAGACGCCGCGCGTTATCAACGTGACCGTGTTCGATAATAAGGGCGCGGCGAGCAACGTCGCGACAGCGACGATCAACGTGGTCGATGTGCCCAATCCCGTGGCCAATCCTGATCACGTGGTCAGTAACAACGGCGGCTCCACTTACGTCGTTCCCGATTGGGCGTTCCTGGCAAATGACAGCGATCCGGGAGGTGGTTCGATCACTGTCAACTCGGTGACAAACGGCACGGGATTGACGAGCGTCAGCCATAGCAATACGAGCCAGACAATCTCGATCAACGACAACAGCAACGGCAGCTTCGACAATACCTTCTCATACGACATCTCCAATGCCAGTCAGACGAGCAACTCAGCCACGGTCACCGTCGACAACATCAACGGTGGCAACGTGACAGGCGGCGCCGACGCGGACATTCTCATCGGCAACACGTCTCCCAATGCCTTCTCTGGCAATGGCGGCAACGACATCATCATCGCCGGTGGCGGCAACGATACCATCAGCGGCGGTGCGGGTGACGATACCATCGTGTGGAACGTCGGGGACGGTCGCGACTTCGTCGATGGAGGTGACAGCAGCAGCTCGCTCGACAGCGGAACGTCGAACGCGACCGGCGACAAGTTCATGGTCAACGGCAATGGCCAGTACTACGTCTACACCCGTGCCGCTTGGCTCGCCCTTGCTGGCAACACGACTGGGCAACTGAACGCCAGTACAGAGATCGTCATTTCTCGCAATGGCACAACCAATTCGAACGTCATTGCCGAGCTGGCGAGCATCGAAGACCTGGCGATCAACACGACCGAGATCGTGGGAACGTCCTCGGGCAACGTCAGTGGCGTAACGGTGGTCGGCGACTTCACTGGCCTCTTGAACCCCAATACCATCACCATCAACTCCGTGGACGGCAACATCGTTGTCGACATCTCGCAGATGACCTCGGACGAGCACGTTGTGCTCAATACCGGCGGGACCTACGAGATCATCAGCAACGGCAGCAATACGGTGACCGTCAACGGCGTCGCTGAGGGTGGTACCGCTGCGCCCGGAGACAACGGTGCCACGGACACGGGCACTCCCACCGACGCCGCACCAACCGACGGCTCCGGCACACCGGCCGACGCCCTTGCCGTGATCGGCAGCGGAGACGAGACGCTGGTCGGAACCGACGGCGCCGACATCATCCTCGGCGGCGACACCACCCGGACCATCCACGCCGGCGGCGGCGACGACGTTGTCACCACCGGCGATGCCGGTGTGGTCGTCCAAGGTGGCGGCGGCGACGACAACATCGACGGCGGTGCCGGACGCGACATCGTGTTCGGCGACGATGGAGACGACATCATCTCCTCGGCTGGCGGTAACGACAAGGTCTGGGGGGGTGTCGGAGACGACGTCATCGACAGCGGCGACGGTGACGACCAGGTGTGGGGCGACGATGGCGACGACGTGATCGACGCCGGCGAGGGCAACAATCTGGTCTACGGCGGAGCCGGCAACGACGATATCACCACGGGCTCGGGCAACGACCGCGTCTGGGGTGATGACGGTGCGGACCTGATCTCGACCGGCGACGGCAATGACCGCATCGAGAGCGGCCTCGGCGAGGACGTGATCTTTACGGGCCTGGGCAGCGACACGATCGTGTTCCGGACGGCGGCCGAGGCCGACGGCGACCGCATCGGCGACTTTGCGCCGGGCGATCGCATCGACCTGCACTTCATGGATGCCCAGGAGAGCGCGGGCGGCAACAACAGCTTCGCGTTGCTCACGGCCAACGCGTTCACGGCAGAAGGCCAGCTGATCGTACACCTAGACGGCTCGGGCAACACCGTGATCGAGGGCAATACGGACGGCAATCTGGCCACCGCCGAGTTCAAGCTGGTGCTCGACGGCGACCACGTCACCGAGCTGCAGCAGCCGGCCGCGATTATCGTCTAGCGGCCGTCGCGAGGGCCGGTCACCGCCATGGCGCGGTGGCCGGCTGTCATGGACCAAATTTTGCATTGCGTCGCGCGAGAGCATTCAGGGGTCATTATGGCGCGCAAGCATTCGAAGACGAGGTTCGATCTGGCCAAGGCCATCGGATGGGTCAAGGGAACCGTCGTCTTCCTGTTTCTCATATCCGGGGTCATTAACCTTCTGGCGCTGACCGGGTCGTTTTACATGCTACAGGTCTACGACCGGGCCTTGACGAGCCATTCCGTCGAGACGCTGATCGGGCTTTCAGCACTGGCCATCGGGCTCTACCTGATCCAGGGCCTGCTCGACATCAGCCGCTCTCAGATCCTGGTTCGTATCGGTGCCAAAGCCGACCAGAAGCTGACGCCGCTCGCACACCGCGTGGCGATCGACATGCCACGGTTCGGCTACAGCCCAGCCGAGGCCATGGATCGGGGCCGCGATGTGGACGTGCTGCGCCAGTTCATTTCTGGACCGGGTCCGACGGCATTGCTCGATCTGCCGTGGATGCCGGTCTACTTCATCTTCGTCTACCTGCTGAGCCCGTGGCTTGCGGCCCTGGTGGCGGGCGGCGCGCTGGTGTTGACCATGCTGACGCTGGCGACCGAGCTGATCATGCGAAAGTACGGCCAGAAAGCGCAGACGGCCACTGTCGCGCGCGCAACACTGCTCGACAGCAACGTGCATAACGCAGAGGTGCTGCGTGCCATGGGCTTCCGCGGCCGGCTCATCGATCGCTTCGAGACGGCTAATCGCGAGCACCTTTCCCTGCAGATGCGGGCGACGGATCTCAGCGGCACATTGAGCGGCGTGTCGCGTGTGCTGCGCATGATCCTGCAATCGGCCGTGCTCGGCCTCGGTGCGTTCCTTGCCATTTCCGGTGATATTTCGGCCGGCTCGATCATCGCCTGCTCCGTCGTCGCGGGCCGCGCGCTGGCGCCGATCGATCTCGCCATCGGCCAGTGGAAGAACCTGGTCATGGCGCGTCGCAGCTATCGCCGGCTCGGCGAAACACTGGCCTCGATCGACGAGGCCGCGCCTCTGGTCGACCTCCCGCCCCCACAGACCTCGCTCAAGGTCGAGAAGATGACGGTTACCGCGCCGGGCAGTGGTCTCGTCCTGTTGAGCGAGGTCTCGTTCGAGCTTCAACGGGGCCAGTCCGTCGGCATCATCGGGCCGAGCGGCTCGGGGAAGTCGTCACTCGCTCGTGCGCTGGTCGGTGTCTGGCCGCTTATCCGCGGCAGCGTGCGCCTCGACGAAGCCGACGTCCGGCAATGGGACGCCGACGCCCTCGGTCAGCACATAGGCTACCTGCCGCAAGACGTCCAGCTGATGAGCGGCAGCGTTGCCGAGAACATCAGCCGGTTCGACCCCAAAGCCGAGGGGCGGGACATCATCAACGCCGCTCGCATGGCCGGCGTCCATGAGCTGATCCTGCGCCTCCCCGAGGGCTACGAGACGCAACTCGGACCGAAGGGGGCGTCGCTCTCCGCTGGTCAGCGCCAACGTATCGCCTTGGCCCGGGCCATCTACGGCCGACCGTTCCTGGTCGTCCTCGACGAGCCAAATTCGAACCTGGATGCGGAAGGCGAGGCGGCACTCGCCGGTGCCATGCTCGAGCTCAAGGAGGCCGGTAGCATCGTCGTGGTGATTGCGCATCGCCCGATGGCGATCGGCACCGTCGACACGATCGGCGTCATGCAGGGCGGCCGCATGGTGGCCTACGGTCCGCGCGACGACGTGCTCGCCAAGTTCGTTAAGCCACAGTCGCCACGTCTCGTGACGCGGCCCGCCGTGGCGCCAGCGGCAACTGCCTGACCCCAGCGAGTAGGTGAGATGAGCACACCCGAGCAGTTGAGCACCGTCGCCATCGAGGCCCAGGGCCGGGACCAGCGCAAGTACGCTGTCGAGGAGACGAGCGGCCGCCCGACCCTGTTTGCTTCCGTGGCGCTGACAATTGCTGCCACGCTCGGCTACCTCAAGGACCTGCTCTACCGTGGCGGAGCCAGGAAGGAAGGCGATCCAAGCGGCCTGTCGTCGGATACGGATGGGCGGAAAGTGGCCGGCTATGACGACACCGCCGTAGAAGCATCGGCGGCCACCGACGATGAGCGCGCACCCAGCCCTCAGCCAGCATCCGCACCGACCGCATCGTCGACGGGCATTGCCATTTCTGCGAGTGCCTATCAGGCGCCGATGGCCGTCAGGGGTCCTACATTCTTCGCCGTCGAGCCGGCTCGGGTGATGGCCGGCGGTCCGCAGTCACCTTTGGCCGCCAATGACAACTCCGCCTCGACGGCGGGGCGCAATGTGGTTCCCGCGAACACCAGCGGAACAGCCCCATCCAACTCGTCGACCGCTGGCGAGGAGCCAGTCGCGAAATCGAAGGCCGCCCCCACTAAATCGAAGACCGACCTGGTTACTGACGATAAGCGCGCCAATCATGCGCCGAGCGTTGCCGGCGAGGTCCGGTTCGAGAACCTCACCTTCGGGCATGCGCTCGTGTTCGCACTTTCGGATCTGCTGGCACACGCAAGCGATGCCGACGGCGACCGCCTGTTCGTGACCGATGTGACGGCCTCGTCGGGCGAGCTCGTGCAGCTTGCGCCGGACGCCTGGCAATTCACCGCCGAGAGTGGCGACACGACTGACGTCGTCTTCAGCTATTCGGTCAGCGATGGAACGGACGCAACAGCGGCAACAGCCTTGCTCAGTCTCGTCGAGCCAGTCGGCCTGCCGATCCCGGCCGATGTCGATGGTCCAACCTATGGCACGCAGTATAACGACGTCATCGTCGGCGGCAACAGCGGGCACATCATCTTCGCCGAGACCGGCAACGACCTGATCCGCGTCGGCGACGGCGCCAACGTCATATTCGGTGGCGACGGCGACGACCTCATTTATGCAGGGGCCGGCGACGATGTCATTGTTGCGGGCGCCGGCAACGACACCGTGTTCGCAGGCGCTGGCAACGACATCGTGCATGGAGGGGGCGGCGACGACACGGTCTTCGGCGAGGACGGCAACGACACGCTGCTCGGGGACGCAGGCAATGACGCCCTCTTCGGAGGAAATGGCGACGACGTTGTCTATGGCGGGGACGGCGACGACACTATCGATCTCGGTTCCGGCGACGATGTCGGGACCGGTGGCAGCGGCAATGATGCCGTCCTCGGCAGGGACGGCGACGACACTTTTCTGGCGACAGCGGGCGACGGCGACGACCTCTACGATGGTGGCGCCGGCAACGACACCTACGTTGCCACAGCCGCCGGATCGGGCATCATCGTTGATCTCGGTGCTGGCACATCGAGCGGCGCCGATACCGGCCACGACGCTCTCGTCGGCATCGAGAACGTCGTCGGCACGACAGCAGCGGATGTCATCGTAGGCGACGCAGCAGACAATAGCCTGGAAGGCGGCGAAGGCGACGACATCGTCACCGGCGGTGGCGGTAGCGATGCCGTCCTCGGCGGCGATGGCGACGACATCTTCATAGCTGCAGCGGCGACGGCTCAATCTCCGGGCATGCTCGACGATGGTGACGACTTCATCGACGGCGGCGGCGGCACCGACACCTACGATGCGTCCGCGGCGACGCAGAGCGTGACTATCGACCTTGCGCTCGGCAAAGCTCGAGGACTTGAGATCGGCACCGACACGCTCGTGGAGCTTGAGAATGCAGTCGGTGGACATGGCGACGACTGGATTGTCGCGAACGATGCCAAGAATGTTCTCACGGGTGGGCAGGGCAACGACACATTCGTGATGACGTTGCCCGCCGACACCCGAGCGGAGCGGGAGCAATGGGACGAAATCACTGATTTCTCGCCCGGAGATCGGATCGACGTCACTGGCATTGACGCCGACGAGAACGAGAGCGGCCATCAGGAGTTTGAATTCCTCGGTCTTGTTTCCGAGTTCACGCGCGCTGGCCAGATCCGATATTCGATCGAGCGCGACGACGATGATGCTTCAGAGCATACGATCGTTCGTTTCACCGTACACGATGCGGCACATGAAGATCTGGTGCTGGATCTTCATGGCATGCTGCAGTTGACGGTGAGTGATTTCCATGGCGCCCACTGATGTCGCCCACATTTAGAAAAGCTTCGGGATGTCAAGCATGAGTGACCAACGCAAGACAGCGCCGGCCACACGAGCCACGAATATCGATGAGGACGCCGACGGAGCCGTCTACGGAATTGGCCAGCACGTGGCGTTTGCCAGCGCGATGGTTCTGGCGCTCTTCGTCGGCTGTGGTGGCTGGGCTGCGACCGCCGAGCTTTCAGGTGCCGTCATCACGCAGGGGACAGTGGTCGTCGACGAGCACGTGAAGAAGGTGCAGCACCGAGAGGGCGGCATCGTCACAGAAATCAAGGTCAGGAATGGCGACCGGGTGACGGCCGGACAGCTGTTGGTCCAGCTCGATGAGACACTGCTGGGTGCCGAGCTCGGTGTGGTCACGTCCCAGCTCACCGAGCTCAAGGGTCGAATGGTACGTTTGGCGGCCGAGAGAGAGCTTTCGAACAAACTCATGTTCCCAGCCGACTTCATGTCTCGGCCAGGCGCCGAGAATGTCCAGGCCGGCGAGCTGCGCCTGTTCCGGAGCAATCTCGAAGGACGAGAGAGCCAGAAAAAGCAGCTGCAATTTCGCAGAGGGGAGCTGGAAGAGGAGAAGACGGGGATCATTGCACAGCGAGATGCGAAATCGGCGGAACTCGAACTGTTCCAGAAAGAGCTCGAGGCCGTTCGTCAGCTCTCTCATAAGAATCTGGTCCCCATGTCGCGTGTGTTCGGACTGGAGCGCGAGGTTGCCAAGTTGTCTGGCGAGCATGGCAACCTTGTTGCGCAGGCTGCCCGAGTGTCAGGGCAGATCAACGAGGTCGTCCTGCAGATCCTGAATGTCGATCTCACGGCCAAGACGGAAGCGCAAAAGGAGATGCGCGGCATCGAGGCGCGCGTCGCCGAGCTCACCGAGCGCGAGATCGCGGCACGTGACAGGCTGAGCCGCACCCGCATTGTTGCGCCACAGGACGGCGTGATCCACGAACTAGCACAGCATACGGTTGGGGGAATTATCTCGCCGGCCGAGACAGTCATGCTGATCGTGCCGGATGGCGAGGTCCTATCGATAGAAATCAAAGTCCCGCCGATCAGCATCGACCAAGTCCACGTCGGACAGAATGTGCGTTTGAAATTCACAGCCTTCAATCAGCGCACAAGTCCGGAAGTGCAAGGCCGTCTCAAGTTCATTTCGGCTGACGTCAGCCAGGATCCGAAGACGAGAGCCGAATTCTACTCTGGCCGCGTGAAACTCACGGACGTCACGGACTGGAAGGTCAATGGTAAGCCGATCCTTCCAGGCATGCCCGTGGAAGCCTTCATCACGACCGACAAGCGAACGGCGCTATCTTACCTTATGAAGCCGATTACCGATCAATTCGCGCGAGCATTCCGGGAACGGTAAGGGGTCGCTTTCGTAGGATCCAGGGTCAATGGCAAGAAAGCTGACCCAGTAGATGTTGACGGTATCGATCCCCGCCACGTCCGCGAATGCAACCGACCAGCCGACAGCTGCTCTTTTGACCTCCGTCGAAGGCCGGTCGCGGGTGGGAGATCAAGCTCCCTTGAATCATCGATGCCTGGAATGCCAGACCCCAGTGCAAAGATGACGGCCGCGGCGGCGACCGGCCCGGCGAGCGGGCTCATGCCCACTTCGTCCACGCCCACTTCGCTGTGCCCCTAGGCGTGCGATACTGCTGGGATCGCGCATCATGCAGTGCGGCTGGTTCAATGAAGTCCGCGTGAAGGATTTCGAAAGGCACGCAGTTCTCGCGCACTGCTTGACAGCCAGGCATTCCTTGTCGAGAGCATCCGGCATAGCCATAGCGCGATGGTCTACACACAAGAGCAGCACTCGTCGCCATGAATGACGGCTACAGATCACCACCCACACAGCATTGGGCTAGGCTGGAAGTCAGCCCGACGGCATCCATCGCGCCACGTCTCGCGATGAAGACGAGTTCCGCAGCTCGAGTGCTGGTTACATGCTCATGCGCTCGGCCGATTGTCGCTCGGGTACCCACGAGCTGGAACAACATCGGCTCATTCGGGCGACTGGCGAACGTCACAAAGCCTTTGGCGCGGACGAGAATGCCCGCGAACTGACCGATCACGAGCTGGAATGCCGTCATGTCCAGTGGCAAGTCCGATGTCCAAGAGAATGTGTCGAACAAATGAGGTGCGCTATCACGTGAAGACTCTAGAGCCGGCGCCGACCGAACTGCGCCAGTTGTGAAGAGGAGTTCAGGCGAAAGGTGGCCCGCGTCCATCTCATGGATCAATTGATCCGCCTTGTGCCGGCGAATGGTTGCTTTCACGCAGTCGTTTTCGGCCTCGCTGACGAGGTCCGTCTTGCTCAATGCGACAAAGTCGGCTGCCCCCAGCTGCGACTGCCAGAGCGCCTCGTCCGCCAGCTCCGGCTGATCGGCCAGCGCGCGAGCGTCTGCGACGCAGATCACTGTCTCGAGCGCCGCGTCCTTCCAGATGATGGGATCCAGCAGCGTCCGCACGATCTCGGCCGGGTTGGATAACCCGCTCGTCTCGATGACGATTCCATCCGGCACCGGATCACGCCGCAGGATCCTGGTCAGCGTCTCCAGGAGGTCGCCCAGCAGGCTGCAGCAGACGCAGCCGTTCTCTAGACTGATCACATCCTCGGACACGCTCGACAGCAGCGCTGCATCGATATTGATTGCCCCGAAGTCATTCACGATCGCAGCGAGCCTGCGGCCTTGTGGCTCGCTCAACAGGCGATTGATGAGCGTCGTCTTGCCCGCGCCGAGATAGCCGGTGATGAGAAGAATCGGGGTCGGCATCAGCGCAGCTCACGACGAACCGGTCGCCCGGGGCGCACGTTGGGGCGCAGATGGCCATCGGCAATGACCGCCTCACCGTTGACCAGGACGTGCCGCATGCCTCGTGCGGGCCGGTTCATGGCGCTGAACTCGGCCATGTCCTGCAACTCCTCGTAGTCGAACACGACCAGATCCGCGTCGCATCCCGGCTTGATGCGCCCCTTCCTGCGCATCTGGGAGGTGCTCTCCGCCAGGATCTCGGCAGGGATCAGGGTGCATTTGCGCAGCCCCTCGATCAGCGGCATCGTTTGCCGCGCCCTCACCCAGCGGCTGAGAAACCGGGTGAACGTGCCGGCAGAGCGCGGATGCGAGACCACGCCGTCGGGCAACGGCCAGGCGTCACCCGTGTATGGCGCTCCATCCATCATCCAGGCAATGGCATCGGAGGCAATGGCGCCGCCCGGAAAGAGCACGGACACGTCGAGCAGATCGCGATGGCGCGGCGTGACATCGACATCCAGGAAGTGCCAGAGGACCAACGCCCCCGGGTCCTTCTCTCGAGTGGTAACGAGCTCGTCGCGGCTGGAAAGCCGCTGCCTCGACTGAAGCAGCTCGATCGTGTCGTAGCTGCCGCCCGTCCGCGCCGGGAATTCGGGATCGGCGAAGAATGCCGCCCCGACGACGGTCGAACCCACACCGTAAGGATAGGCTTCGACTGTTACCTTGAGACCTTGCGCCTGCGCGGTGCGCACGAGATCGGCGGCACGTTCCACATCCAGGAGGCTCGTCGAATTGAAGTGGCAGATGTGCATGTGAGCGCCTGTCGAGCCTGCAAATCCGATCAGACGCGTGTAGGCCTCGATTGAACTCAGCGGATCGATGTTCGACATGTAGGCGATATGCGTGAAGGTCGGCGCGTTCGCGGTCGCAGCCACGCTGCACAAGGCCGACAACTCCTTGGCACCTGCGCCGGGCACATAGGCATTCGGAAACCCGATGCCGAGGCCGCCTTCATCCAGGCCACTTCGCACGCGCGCGATGATGTCCTCGGCTTCAACCGCGGTGGCAGAAGCGGACGACCAGCGTGGATTGCGCATGGCGCGACCCATGCCCTCGATGCTGGCCTCGACCTGTTGCGCAGTCATGGCGCCGATGCGCGCAAACACCCAGCCCGTCGATGCGCCGTAGTTCAACGTACGGCCGACGCGGGCCTGCTCCTCGTACCAGCGCGCCACCGGCCACACGCCGAGCTCCAGCTCCAGCGTGGTCGTAACGCCGTCGAAAGCCTGCATGCGATCCCCTGGCAACGATTGGCCATGAGCGTGCAAGTCGATGAAACCGGGTGCGACGACCAGGCCACTGGCATCGATGATCTGACCCGCATCACCGAGATTGCGCCCGACAGCGACGATCGACCCCGCTCTGATGGCGACATCTGCAATGGCGTCATGACCGCTTTCGGGGTCGATGACGCGGCCACCTCGGATCAACGTGTCGTGCATCGAGCTCTCTATCCCATTCGCTGAGTGGCCTCGTCGCTGCGGAACCGCTTCCGATCCGCCTCCCTCCCGCAGGCGTCGCGCCCGAGCCTGGAGAATTGCACCCTGTCGCAATCACAGCCGCCGTGGCAAGCTGCATCAGGTCGCGCTGCTCCGCCGGAGGTCTCATGTCATCACCGCTTCAGATCGGATTTCTCGTCTTTCCACAAATCACGCAACTCGACTTCACGGGACCGCTCCAGGTGTTCAGCCGGGTGCCCGGCGCGACGGTCCATCTCATCTGGAAGCGGATCGAGCCGGTGCCGAGCGATACCGTCCTCGCCATCATGCCGACACAGACCTTGGCCGACTGTCCCCAGCTCGACGTGATATGCGTGCCGGGTGGCTACGGCACCGACGATCTGATGGTCGACGACGAAGTGCTGGCGTTCCTGCGCAAACAGGCCCGCGGGGCGAAGTACATCACGTCCGTCTGCACCGGCTCGACGGTGCTTGCCGCCGCGGGGCTTCTGACAGGCTATCGCGCGAGCACGCACTGGAGCGCGGTCGAGGCACTGAGTCTGCTCGGGGCGATCCCGTCGCGAGAGAGGGTATGCGTCGATGGCAATCGCATAACCGGCGGCGGCGTCACGGCCGGCATCGACATGGCCCTGACGCTGGCCGCGCGGCTGGTGGATCAGCCGACCGCGGAAGGCATTCAGCTCGGCATCGAGTACAATCCGGCGCCGCCCTTCAATGCGGGCTCACCGGAAACAGCCCCGGCCGGCGTGGTCGCGACGCTCAAGGAAAGAATGGCCCCGTCGCAAGCCCGCCGCATCGAGGTCGCCAAGCGAGCGGCCGAGCGACTGACTTAGTCGACTAGTCCGAACGGCCGTAGAGATAGGCGACCATGTCGCGCGCAGTGGCAGTATTGACCCCCATATCGGGCATTGCCGATCCAGGATTGACGTCCTGGGGCGCGGTGATCCACTTGACAGCATTGCCGGGCGTATTGGGAAGCGCTCCAGCAAGATAGCCCTTGTGCGGCAAGCGCGTCAGCGCAGGGCCGACACTGGTTCTGCGACCGACGATTCCCCCGATCACGTGGCAAGACGGACAGCCGTAGGCGCGCAATGCGAGCTTGCCACGTGCGGCATCGCCCAAATCGGTGCCCACACCGTGCTTCGTCCGACAATCCTTTCTCAGCCAGAAGCAAGGTTCAAGCTCCTTGGGAAAGCTGGTGTGCAACGGCGGATCCAGTGCCTTCCATCCCGCACTGGAAGCGTGCGCATGATCAGTAGTAGACGCGCGGCTTACCCGAACAGCGACTTCATGGCCACCTCCAGTCGGCGGCTGCTCGCCCAACGTCCCCAACGCCTTCGACGGTTTGAATTCCCCGCCGTTCTCAACGACCTTTGCAGCGTTGGCATAGGCGAGCGGCGAAACGTCGGGCAGTTTCTTGACAAAGGCGACGATACTCCAAATCTCGGCGTCGCTTAGCTTCATCTCCCAGGCCGGCATGCCCGTCATCTTTATGCCGTGCTTGATGACCCAGAACAGCTCGTTGGCGGGCAACTCGCGCGCTGGCGCCACGATCGGCGGGGGTACGGGTGTCATGCCCATTGCGAACGGCCGTGGTGGGCGGCCCGGTTCGCCGTGACAGGCGGCGCAATGGCTTCGATAAAGAGGAAGACCTCGCGTGGCGAGTTCTGCACGGGACAGATCCGGCACTGGAATGTCGCGAGCGTGAAACGCAATTGACCGCTGCAGGGCCATCACGACCGTGTCGAAGACAATTCGCGGATGCTGTCGCGTGGCTGCCACGTCGTAGATGCCGGAAGCGACCGTCGCGACAATCGCAGCAACGGCAAGTAGCGCCAGGACGAAACACGTCCCGGCAACGATCTTGATGGTCCTTGCGTATCGCAATTCAACCGCCTTTCAAGGTGCTGAGATAAGCGGCCATGCCCCGCGCGTCCGATCCCGATACGTCGAGGTCGGGCATCGCAGTCGTGGGCTTGAACCGTTGGGGATCTCTGATCCACGCCGCGAGATTCGACGGGGTATTGGGCAGCACGCCCGCGATGTACGCCTTGCTGCCGATCTCATCGAGTGACGGGCCGGCGCGGCCCGTGGCACCCGGCAATGCGGGGATCAGATGACAGGCGCCGCAGCCGTGGTCGGCCAGCAGCTCGCGACCGTCAATAGCGCCCTCCTTGCGATCGGAGTGCCGGTCCGGCTCCGCAAAAGCCGGTTGGCAGAGGGTGATGATGACAAGAGATAGAAACGTCGTCCTCCGGTCCGTATTCCTCATGGGGCTCGCCCCTTGCTTAGCGGCCAATGCTGCGCCCGTTCGCGCCAACCGTTAGGATGAAGCAACTGCGCATCGCGCGAGTTCCGAGAACCGTGATCAATTCGGACGCGACGTGGAACGAACGCGTCGACGGGCGAGTTTCCGATCCGCATGCCGAATTGCATTCTGACCGGATCCGGTGATGGGCTATGAAGTCTTGCCGAGGGCGGGCCGCACCGTAGGCCCGAGGCGGCTGAAATTCTGGTGCTGCCGCGCAATGCTCATAGCGCTGGCCATTTCGCTTGCGGGCTGCAGTTCCGCTCCGATGAACTACCTCGACGCCGAGGGGCCTATTGCCAAGCAGATTGCCGAACTGGGATGGGGTTTCATTATGATCTCGTTCTGGTCAACCGTTATCGTCACAGGATTTCTGCTCATCGCGCTCTTCAAAAGACGGCCGCCCCAATTGGCGGGGCACGAAGGCACCGTGACACGATCTGGGGCAGGGCTCACGGCAGTCTACTCCGCCACAGCATTGTCCTCCCTGGTACTGCTTGGTTCCGCCGTCTGGATGGTTTCCGTCACCGCCGCAGTCATTCGCCCAAGCCGCGAAACGGCATTGACGATCCAGGTCATCGGCCATCAATGGTGGTGGGAATTTCGCTACCTATCTCCCGATACGAAGCAATCCTTCGTAACCGCGAACGAGATGCGATTGCCCGCGGGAGAGCCGGTTCGGCTCGAATTGATGAGCGCGGACGTGATTCACTCGTTCTGGCTCCCGAAGCTGGCGGGCAAGACCGATCTGATACCGGGACAGAAGAATATCACCTGGATCGAGGCACCGAAACCGGGCGTCTATCGCGGGCAGTGCACGGAGTTCTGCGGTCTTCAGCATGCCTCGATGCTCTTGAGAGCAGTCGCAGAGCCGCGAGAAGCGTTCGGCGCATGGTGGAAGCAGCAAATGCGCAGTTCCGATCCGCCGACGGGGGGCCTTGCAAAGGAGGGCCAAGCCGTCTTCACGCGAGCCTGCGCAAGTTGTCATGCGGTCTCCGGAACCGAGGCAAAGGGAACATTCGGGCCTGACCTGACGCACCTGATGTCGCGCGCCCAGATCGGATCGAACTTGCTGCCCAATACCCGAGCCTATCGCGCCGGGTGGATCGCAGATGCGCCGTCATTGAAGCCGGGTGTGCGTATGCCGCCGATGACCCGCGAGATCTCGGGTCGCGAGCTACAGGCGGTGCTTGCCTACATCGAGACTCTGCACTGAAAGGGCAATGGAATGCAGGCTCCCAGGCACGCCCGCTACCCGAGAATGGCAGATGTCGGGAAACTGCCGACAGTTCGGCAGCGGCTGGATGCCCTGTTTGAGCCGACGACCGGCTGGCGGTCGTGGCTGTCGACCGTCGATCACAAGAAGCTCGGCATCTTATACATCGTCACGGCAATGGCTTTCCTGCTGATCGGCGGCATCGAAGCATTGGCGCTCCGCGTGCAACTCGCCTATCCGTCGCAGACCGTGCTCGGCCCTGCAGCGTTCAACCAAATCTATACGATGCACGGCATAACGATGATCTTCCTATATGCGCTGCCGATACTTTCTGGCATTTCCATCTACATATGGCCTTTGATGATCGGCGCCCGGGATCTCGCCTTCCCAAGGCTGAATTCTTTCTCCTACTGGACCTACCTCTTCGCCGGCCTGTTTCTCTACAGCACATTTCCGTTGGGGCTCGCTCCCAACAACGGCTGGTTCAATTATGCACCTCGTTCTGGCGCGACCTGGAATCCCGGGCCGGGCATGGACGTCTTCGCACTGGGTATGGTGATGCTGGGCCTGTCGACCACAGCATCGTCAATAAACTTCGTGGTCACGCTTGCCCGGTTGCGCGCACCTGGCATGTCGGTCAATCGCCTGCCGATCTTCGTGTGGGGCACCGTGACGGCATCCGTCGCCAATATCGTCATCATTCCGACCGTGAGTCTGGCCTTTGCTATGCTCTGGCTCGACCGCAACTACGGCACGCACTTCTTCGATGGCTACGGGGGCGCGCCCATCCTGTGGCAGCATCTGTTCTGGCTTTTCGGACACCCCTGGGTCTACGCGCTGGTTTTGCCGGCGATGGGTATCGTGTCGGACGGACTGCCCACGTTCTGTCGCAGGCCGCTCGTCGGTTACACGCTGGTCGCACTCTCGACTGTTACGACGATGATGATCGGCTTCGGCGTGTGGGTGCACCACATGTTCGCAACCGGTCTGTCACCGATGGCGATGGCAGTGATGGGCGCCGCAAGCATTGCTATCTCGATTCCCAGTGCGATTGCTGTGTTCTGCTGGATCGCCACCATCTGGGAGGGACGGCCCGTCTTCACCACGGCATTCCTCTATTTCGCCGCCATGATCTTTTTGTTTGTGGCCGGCGGCGTATCAGGATTCATGACGGCAGCGGTAGCGCTCGATTGGCAGCTCACCGATACCTACTTCGTCGTAGCCCATCTCCATTACGTGCTTCTAGGGATCAACGTCTTCCCGGTGATCGGCGGCATCTACTACTGGTTCCCGAAGATGACCGGCCGGTTGCTCGACGAGCGCATCGGGAAGATCGGCTTCTGGCTGAGCTTCGTGGGGTTCAATGCAGCCTTCTTCCCCATGCACATTCTGGGGCTGCTTGGCATGCCACGACGCATTTACACCTACCAGCCGGGCTTCGGTTGGAATGGCCTCAACCTCGCGGTCAGCATCGGTGCAGCCATATTCGCACTTGGAATGGCAGTTTTCATCGTCAACGTCGCGCGCAGCCTGAAGCATGGTCGGCCGGCGGGCAACGATCCCTGGGGCAGCTACTCACTGGAATGGTCAGTGTCGTCGCCACCGCCTCCCTACAATTTTGCCGTTATACCGCTCGTTGGCTCGCGGCATCCCTTGTGGGAAGAAGCACTCGACGAAGTCACGGGTCGCAGCACGCTCGATCGCGGTCTCGTCCTCGATCACGGGCGGGAAACCATCGGCACCACACTGCTCGACAGCATTCCAGATGCGATCCTGAAGGTAGCTCCAGAAACCTACGTGCCGCTGCTTCTGTCGATCGCGACGCTCGTCCTGTTCGTGGGACTTCTGCTCCATGCCGCGATTGTCACAGCCATTTCGCTCGTCGCGATCGTCGCACTCGTCGCGACTTGGCTGTGGCCGAGGATTTCATTGGCGCAACGCAGGGAGGACACCAGGTGACAGAGGTGACTACTCTGACAGAGGTTCCGCTGCCGACGGGCGGCGAGGGAAGTCGCTCGGTGGGATGGTGGGGTGTCCTGTCCTTGGTAGCGAGCGAGGCTGCCCTCTTTTCGTATCTTCTGTTCAGCTACTTCTTCGTCGCAATCAACGCCGACACCCAGTGGCCGCCGACCGGTGCGCCGGAACTGGGGCTTGTTTCGGTCAATACGGTAATCCTGCTGTCGACGAGCGGCACGCTGTGGCTGGCTGAACGTCAGCTAAGTGGCGGGTATCGCCGCTCCAGCATCGCGCTACAGGGACTGACCATCGCGCTCGGCGCCCTGTTCGCCGGCCTTCAGACCGTCGAATGGAGCAACAAGGACTTCTCTCTTTCGAGCCATACATACGGCTCGCTGTTCTTCACCATCACGGGAATTCATCTCGCCCACGTAGTGGTCGGCTTGCTGGTGCTGTGCTTCCTCATGCTTTGGACCATCCTCGGCTATTTCGACGCTGATCACCGCAGGCCGCTCTCGATCGGCTCGATATATTGGCATTTCGTCGACGTGGTCTGGATTTTCATTTTCTCCAGCCTCTATCTCTCGCCGCACCTCGGAGGCTTACATGGCCCGTAGCCACACGACGCCGGCACGAGAGGCGTCCGGGCGCACCCAAGCCGGCAACGCCGGCGGCGACCATTCCCTTGCCCACCCGGCACCTCTTCGTCACGCAGCACCCCTGGTCAGTCTATGGATCGGCCTGTTCGGCGGCTTTTTCGCTTTCGCCTTTCAGATCCTGCTCAACTTCTTCATCGCGAGCTACAGCTGCTTCAGTGGAAGAATCCCCCAAGGCCACTCTCCACAGAGCTGGGTATGGTGGACGATGGTAGCGGTCGCGACGCTGGCATTTCTTGCTACGGCAATGTCCATGTGGGCCGCCTACAGCAGCTGGGGTGCCACCCATGTCGAGGCAAGCCGCGCACCTGTCCGACGAAGGAAGGACGAACTTCTTGAAATCGGAGAGGGACGGACCCGCTTCATGGCGATGGCCGGACTGGTCACGAGCGGAATTCTCCTGGCCACCGTGTTCATGAACGCAACCGCACTTCTGATCATGCCGCTGTGCCGGGTTATTCCTTGACCACCTTCGAATTGGCAATGAGGTGCCCACCATGAGTGCGGGAATCCAAAAACGTGCAACGCAGCTGGGAACGTGCGGGCTCGACGACACTCTGAAGGCTCTTCCCCTTCTCGCCGGCGCCGCCGGTTCGGCTCTTGTGATCATCGCAGCGGGCCTCGGACTGACGCTCGGACATGCTTCGAGGCATATGCTGCTTCACATCGCGCTCATGAACATCCTCGCGCCGCTAATTGCGATGGCAATACCATCGGACGAGCCGGGTCGGCGATTTCTCGCTCGCACCCTGCTGGCTTCCACGGTAGCCCAGATGGTGCTCTTGTATCTCTGGCATGTCCCCACGATCATGCATGCCCACTATCCCACGGCCTTCGCCATCGCGGCGTCGTCGGTCTTGACGCTCGCGGCGATCTGGTTCTGGCGTTCGGTTCTCGCGGCCATGACAGAGTCCGAATACTGGCGGGCAGCCGCGGCCCTCGTGGTCTCGGGAAAACTCTTCTGCGTCCTGGGTATCGTGCTCACCCTTCTCCCTGATGAGCGGACGATCTCCGCATTGCTCAGCGACCGGCAAACAGGTGGCCTCATCATGGTCGTGGCGTGCTCCTCGAGCTACGTTCTCGCTGCAGTGCTCAGTGCCCATCGCGCCGTTACCGCACCTGTCACACGGACCGACTCCGCCGCTTCGCGGTAAGGCCGCCGTTGACAGCTTCATCGACCAATCAAGACTGCGAGCGGAACCTTCTGCCGTCGAGCCGGATTGCACTCAAGCCTGCGAACTGAACGATTCCAGTGAAAGAACAGCCACGAACATCGAAAATGGTACCGTGATCCCCCCTTGGTTACACAGTCTCGCAATTTTTCTTCTGGCGATTGGCTTCGTGTCTGCCCTCGCGATCCTCGCGGATATTGGTCGTCATCCACAGCAGATGGCGATCATGAATGTAGTCTGGCCGATCACTGGCCTCTACGCCGGTCCCCTGGCTGTGTGGGGCTATCTCACATACGGGCGTACGGTGCCTGTGGACGCTGAAAACACGAGCCCGGCGCGATGCGACCACTACAAGAGAGCGCACAAGTCGCCCGTCCCTTTTCCTGCCAAGGTCGGCAAAGGAGCCATGCATTGCGGGGCAGGGTGCACGCTCGGTGACATCATCGCAGAATGGCTGGCCTTCCTGGTGCCAGCCATTGCGCTCTGGTTCGGCTACAGAAGCATGTTTTCGGAGAAGATCTTCGCGATCTGGATTCTCGACTACGTTCTCGCGCTACTCTTCGGCATCGGTTTCCAATACGCCTCCATCGTCCCCATGCGTCACCTCTCGCCTGGTCGTGGAATCGTGGAAGCAGCGAAAGCCGACATCCTGTCGCTTTCGTCCTGGCAGATCGGAATGTATGGCTTCATGGCAATCGTGCATTTCGGATTGTTCGGCGCGATCCTGGGCACACCGCTCGAGGTCGACATGCCGGAATTCTGGGCGTCGATGCAATTGGCGATGATCGCGGGATTCATCACAGCCTATCCCATGAACTGGTGGTTGATCCGGAAGGGGATTAAGGAGGCCATGTGATCGCAATCGCAAGAAGTGCAGTGGCCCGCCCAACGCGGCTCAGCTCCCCCGCGACTGTGGTTTGACGAAGAGATGCGTGACCTGAGGATGCCGGGCTCTCATTCTGCATTGCAACTCCGAGACCCCCCGCTCTATTTCAGGCGTCCGCAGCGCGTCCTCGAATTCGGCGCTCAGTGCGACGATCACATCGTCGGGTGACAGATGGATCGCAATGATGTCGTTGACCTTCAATATGGCAGGCTGGCTGATCGCCAACTCGCGCAGGTCAGTCGTCACCTCGCGCGACGCTGTTTCTCCGATCAACAGCCCCTTGCACTCGCGCGCGAGCAGGGTCGCCGTTGTCGCGAGCAGGGCCGCAATGGCGATCGACGCCGCCCCGTCGAGCCAGGGTAATGCCAGCCATTGGGCCAGGCCCGTTGCGGCCGCAGCCACGGCGATGCCGAGCAGAGCGGCCGTGTCCTCGACGAGGACGATGAACGTTGGAGGGTCTTTGCTTCGCACGAATGCCGTGAAATAGCCGTCGTCGCCGAGCGATGCTGAAAACTCGCGAAATGCGATGGTCCAGGAGATGCCTTCGAAAACCCCCGCTGCAGCGTAGACCAGATAGTTCACCGTGAAGTTCCGGATGGGCTCTGGATGGCGCAAGTGAGCGATGCCTTCGTAGAACGACAGGCCCGCCCCCAGGGCGAACAGCAACAGCGCCACGATGAAGCTCCAGAAATAGAGTTCGCGGCCGTGTCCAAGGGGATGTGCTTCATCGGGTGGCTGGTGTGAGCGATGCCGTCCGTAGAGAAGCAACCCCTGGTTGGAGGTATCGACCAGCGAATGGATGCCTTCGCTGAGCATCGCTGAACTGCCGGTGTAGAATGCTGCGACGAACTTGGTGATGGCAACCATGCAGTTGCCTGCCAGAGCGGCGTAGATGACGAAGCCGCCGTTCGATCCGGTCGGCATGGAGCTCATCCGCCGCCTCGTCTCGCGCGACCCGCAATTACGGGGACGCGGATGTCCCGCAGGATGCAGTTCCCGCCTTCGCGTACTGGCGCATCATACGCCATCGCAGCCTCCTGGGATGCGTCGCGCCAACACCTCGGCCACATGCCGGGTTTGCCGCCCGCTCTGCTGCTCGATCTGTTCGCGGCAACTGAACCCGTTGGCGATGATGAGCGTGTCGGCCGAAGCCTGCCGGATGCGGGGCAACAGAATTCTCTCGGCTGCCGCAATCGACAGATCGTACTTTTCGCTCTCGAAACCGAAGGCGCCAGCCATGCCACAGCACCCCGAGGGCAGGACGTTCGCGTCGATGCCGGCATTCTGGAGGACGCGGCGCTCGGCCTCCGCATCGAGCACGGCGTGGTGATGACAGTGAAGCTGGACCAGCGCCGGAACTTGCGACGGGTCTCCCCCGATGTCGGCTCCGCGAGCATCGAGATGTTCGGTCAAAAACTTCATTCGTCGCGACAATCGCTGCGCCGCCTTGTCTTTCGGAAAGAGACCGGGCAATTCGTCGCGGAAGGCGCTGACACAGGAGGGCTCCAACCCGACCATGGGTGTGCCTGCCGCGATCTCAGGCGCCAGCACGTCGAACGTGCGGCGCCACAAGCTCTTGGCGGCGTCGATCCATCCCCAATCGTAAAGCGGGCGTCCGCAGCACAGGTTTTCCCTCGGAACGACGACTTCGTACCCCAAGTGTTCGAGCAGGCGCGTTGCGGCAATGGCAGTCTCGACGCGGAAATGATTGCTGAATGTATCCGGCCACAACAGGATCCTTCCGGCAGGCGCTTGACGCGCGGGTGGATGTTGGCGCGAGCGTGAATGAAACCAACCGGTGAAGGTCCGGGACGCATATCGCGGTATCGTCCGACCAGGCGCGATGCCGCCGATCCACTTGGCCACGTCGGAAATACCTTTCGTCTGCAGGGCCAAGTTTACGAGCCAGGGAGAAGCCTCGGCGAGCCTGGACCAGCGGTGAATGAGGCCCATGCTGTAAGCTGATCTGGGGCGCCACCTATGTGCGTAGTGGTGGGAGCGGAACTCGGCCTTGTAGGTCGCCATATCGACGCTGACCGGGCAATCGTGCTTGCACCCCTTGCAGGCGAGACATAGGTCCAACGCTTCCTCGACCTCGGCGCTTTCCCAACCGTCGCGGATGGCTCCTCCATGCAACATCTCGAATAGGAGGCGCGCGCGGCCTCGCGTGGAGTGACGCTCCTCGCGCGTCACCATGTAGCTTGGACACATAACACCCTTGTCGCTGTCGGTACGGCGGCAAGCGCCAACGCCCACGCATCGCAGCATCGCCTTCGTGAAGCTGCCGCCATCGTCCGGATAGGCGAAGTGGTGGCTGACTTCCTCCGGCCGATAGTCAGGGCCAACGCGCAGGTTCGACTCGATGGGGAACGGGTCGACCACTTTTCCGGGGTTCATCCGCCCACGCGGATCCCAGATGGCCTTGAATTCCCGGAAGGCCTGCATCAGCTCCGGGCCATACATCTTCTCCAGAAGGGCCGCCCTTGCCTGGCCGTCGCCGTGCTCCCCCGAAAGCGAGCCGCCATGCTGCACCACGAGATCCGCGGCTTCGTCCAGGAACGCCTGCCAGTTTGCAATTCCGTTCTTCGTACGCAAACCGAAAGGTATACGGCAGTGAACCAAGCCGTCGCCGAAGTGCCCGTAAACGGAAGCCTCATATCCGTGACGTGAAAGGAGCGATTTGAATTGGCGCAGATAGTCCCCCAACGCCTCCCGCGGCACCGCGCTATCCTCCCAGCCCGGCCAGCTTTCCGGCATTCCGGGGACGTGAGCGGTGGCGGCAAGGGCGGATTCCCTCAGCTCCCAGACATGCGCCTGGCTCGATTTATCGGCTACCAACTTCGCCGACCAGCCTTTGGCGGATGCTCTATCCATCAGCTTTCGCGCATGTGCCTCGGCGGTCTGCCTGTCCGCGCCCCCGAACTCGGCGACGAGCCAGCCTTGCCCCTCCGGTAGGACCTGCAGGTCCTCGGGATGAACATTCTTGCGACGTACGAACTCGATCAGCAGGTGATCGAGGCCCTCAAGGCCAACAGGCTTGAATTCAAGAACCTCGGGAACGGCATCTGCCGCCGCGAATATGTCGTCGAAGCCGAGGATCACCAGCACCCTCACTGCTGGGCTTGCTACCAGGTTGAGCGTTGCCGAAAGAACGGTGACGCAAGTGCCTTCAGTCCCGACGAGTGCGCGGGCCACGTTGAACCCCTTCTCGGGCAGCAGCTCGTCGAGGTTCTCGTAGCCGGAGACCCGGCGCGGAATCTTGGGAAATCGCTGCCGGATAAGAGAACCGTAGCGAGACGCGATGCGATCCAGATCCCGGTATATTTCAGCCCGCCGACCACCTTCGGCGTCAATCTTCTGGCGCTCTGCAGGGCTCGTCGGACCAACCCACATCCGTAGCCCGTCGTAGGTCAGGATTTCCAACGCGTCGACGTTGTCGGACGTGCGCCCTGCCATCACCGAATGGACGCCGCAAGAATTGTTGCCGATCATGCCCCCGAGAGTGTTGTGATCGTGCGTCGCCGGATCGGGACCGAAAGTCAGCCCATGCTCCTCGGCCGCATCACGCAACGTGTCAAGAATGCAGCCCGGCTCGACCTGAGCCAGCTTCCTCTGCGGATCGACCCATTTCACCCCATGCAGATACTTGGAGAAGTCCAGCATCACGGCGACGTTGCAGCCCTCGCCGGCGAGGCTCGTACCTCCACCCCGCGGGAGCACCGGCACGTCTTCCTCGCTGCAGAGGCGCATCGTGCGCTCGACGTCGTCAGCGGACTTCGGCAGAACAACGCCAAGGGGAACCTGCCGGTAATTCGAAGCGTCCGTGGCGTAGAGGGCACGGCTTCCCGTGTCGAAGCGCACCTCACCTTCGATCTCGCGCCCGAGTTTGCGCGAGAGACGCTCGCGACGGTCCTCGTCGACCGGGTCGAAGGCGCTTTTGACGCGACCGCTCGCGGTCTTGTCGAGGTGGTGGCGTCCACGCTGCGCCTCGCTGGCGCGGTGGTCGACATTGATGCTTTTCACGTGAACTGCTCCAAGTTGACCAGTTGTCAGGTGTCAGGCAGCCAGCCGCTCCGCATCCTGCGCCTTGAACTCGAGCCCCATGCCAGGGCGCGAGAGGTCGGCATGCATCATTCCTCCGTGCGGCCGCGGTGAGCCATCGAGCACCGCTGCCTCGATGCGGACGTGATCGTGAAACCACTCGACGTTGATGACGCGCGGGGCGGCGACGGCAACATGAAGATGCAGCGCGGGCGCGGTGTGGGCGGAAAGCGCCAAGCCATGCGCCTCCGCCAGCGCAGCCGCCTTCAGGAAGCCGGTGAAGCCGCCGCATCGCGTGGCATCGGCCTGGAGTACGTCGACGGCTTCGGATGCGAGCATCCGACGGAAATAGAAATGGTCATATCCGTATTCACCGGCTGCGATCCGCACTGGGGCGGGAGCCCTGTCGCGAAGGAGCCGCAGCCCATCCAGATCGTCACTCGACACCGGTTCCTCGAACCAGGTCACGCCGAGTTCGCAGGCGCGTTCAGCCATTTCCAGTGCCTGCTTTGGGACAAAGGCACCATTGGCGTCGATGTAAAGTTCAGTGTCGCCGATCGCCCGACGGGCGCACGCCATCCGCTCCGGGTCTGCGTCGGGGCTGCTGCCGATCTTCATCTTGACGGCCCTGCAACCCAGCTCCTCGACCCATCCCCCGAGTTGCTCAGCCAAGCGCGCACTGTCGTAGCTGGTGAAGCCGCCGCTGCCGTAGATGGCTACATTGTCGCGCATGCGTCCGAGGAGAAGGACGACAGGAACGCCAAGCACCTTGGCTTTCAAATCCCAAAGCGCGACGTCCACCGCGGAAATGGCGCAAGCCGCTACGCCGCGCCAACCGATGTTGCGCACGCCGGCCACCATCCGGTTCCAGTGCCCCGGCACGTCGAAGGCGCTGCCGCCCTCGACAATCGGTGCAAGCACGTCATCGATCACCGCGACAGCAGCACGGCTGGCATAGGAATAGCCAAAACCCTCGTGACCTGCTGCCGACACGCGCACTACGACCATGGTCGTGCTCGACCACGTGAGGGTACCGTCCGCCTCCGGTGCGTCCGTCGGAAAGCAGTAGGCCCTCGCGGAGACATTTGTGATCACCGGTGTGGAGGAGCTTGTCATCTGCGCTCTCCTTCCGAGCCTCTACGCGTGCGCGCTTGGCTCCTAGACCATCTCGCGAACGGTATCGGACGCTATTGTCAGCGCGATCTTATCCGCGGCAGGCGTCCCCTTCACGAGGCTCTCAGCGAGATGCGCCACCTGGGTCATGGTTGCCTTGGGGGGCATGGGCGGCTCGTGTGGATCGACAACGGCTTCGATCAGCACTGGACCATTCACGGCGAGCGCCTCCTTCAAGACGTCGCCACATTCCTCAGGACGCTCGATCCTGAACGCCCCGAGACCGAAGCCCTTCGCGACGGTGACGAAGTCGATCGGCTGGAGCTCGCAGGCGTATTCGGGATTGCCGAGGAACACCATCTGCTCCCATTTGATCTGCCCAAGTACGTTATTCTTGATGACGATGATCTTTATATTGAGGTCGTACTTCCTCAGCGTGGCCAACTCGCCGAGCAGCATGGCAAGTCCGCCGTCGCCGATGAAGCAGAACACCGGCCGATCGGGAAACGCGATCGCCGCTGCCGTCGCATACGGCACACCGCACGCCATTGTCGCGAGATTGCCGGAGCACGAAAAGCGCATGTCGCCGCGCATCGTGATGTGCCGTGCCGCCCACGTGGTAATCGTGCCGGAATCGGTCGCGATGATCGCGTCGTCCGCCAGAAGCCGATCAAGCTCGTGTGCGACCACCTGGGGCTTCATCGGCATATCGCTGCGCGTTCCGCGTTCACTCATCAGGCTGCGCCAGCTCTTCATTCCCGCCTGGGCCGTCTCGAGGAAAGAGCGGTCTTCACGATAGACCAGTCGATCCAGCAAGAGCGGAAGAACCCGCTGAGAATCGCCGACCAGCCCCGCCTCCACAGGATACCTCAGTCCTATGCGCTCGGGATCCAGATCGACCTGCACCGCTCGCGCACTGCCGGGCTTTGGATAAAACTCGATATAGGGAAACGAGCTGCCGACGATCAGTAGCGTGTCACACGATTCCAGCGCCTGTTGCGACGGAGCCGTGCCCAGAAGACCGATGCCGCCGGTGGAGTATGGGCTATCGTCGGGCAACACGCCCTTTCCGAGAAGCGGCTTGATCACCGGGGCACCGAGACGCTCGGCCAGCGCGGAAATCTCTTCGCGCGCGCCCAATGCGCCACGACCAGCAAGAATTGCAGTCTTCGTCCCAGCATTGAGGATAGCCGCTGCGCGGGCCACTTGATCGTCGCTCGGGAGGCGAGCTGAAATCGCCATTTCCGACGACACGTGTCGAGCCACGTTCCGCTTCGACCGGTCGCCGGCCTCGGCGACTTCCGACTGGACATCGACCGGGATCGTGACGTGGGCGACAGCTCGTCGAGCAATTGCAGTCCTGCAGGCGAGTTCTACGACGTTTTCCACATGGGCTGGTCCCATGACCCGTGCATTGTAGGCCGCCACGTCCTGGTAGACCTTGTCGAGCTCAACATCCTGCTGAGTCCAGGTGTGGAGGAGGTCATGGAACTGAAGCCCCGTGATCGCGAGCACCGGCTGGCCATCGAGCTTTGCGTCGTAGAGTCCGTTGAGCAGATGGATGCCTCCTGGACCGGAGGTGGCAAGGCAGACGCCGAGTCTGCCCGTCCACTTCGCATAGGCGCACGCAGCGAATGCAGCGGCTTCCTCATGCCTGACCTGCACGAAACGAATCTCGTCACGCCGCTTGCGAAGCGATTCGATGATCCCGTTGATACCGTCGCCCGGAATTCCGAATATCGTATCGACATTCCAATCGATCAGTGTCTCGACGAGAATGTCCGCCGCGGTGCGAGACGCCATGAGTTCCTCCATCCGGCGATAGACAAAGCACTGTGGAGGTAACAATGGCTTTGTCGGCCACGTTCCCAGCTCCCACTATAATTTTCACCAACCATCGCTCCCCCGGCCGGCACGGAACCGTGGCGTCCAAGGCCGAGTTGACCAAGCGGGTGTCGACGCATGGAGGACCGGCTGTGAAATCGAGGCTTCTCAACGAGAGCAACGGACTTAGAACATTTGTCCTCGTGCTCGAGAACGGCGACGAGATCATGTCCTGTATCGAGCGCTTCGTTGCCGATCAGAGTGTCTCAGCCGCCCAATTCTCGGCGATCGGTGCGATGCAGAGCACGGTGCTTGGGTATTTCGACTGGGCCAAGCGCGACTACAATAAGCATCGGCGCGAGGAGCAGGTCGAGGTCGCGTCTCTGACGGGCGACGTCGCGATCGGACCGGACGGCAAACCAGCCATTCATGTGCATACCGTGCTCGGTCGGCACGACGGAACTGCACTCGCGGGACATTTGTTCGAAGGCCATGTCAGACCCACGCTGGAAATCGTTCTCACTGACGCACCTTCGCATCTGCGCAAACGCGTCGATAAGAGCTCCGGTCTCGCGCTGATCGATCCGGAGGTTTGAACCATGGTTGTGGGCGCCAAGAGGTGGGTCATCGCCGAGGGCTATATTCCGTCTGGCGGCATATCCGGTGATCGGGCCTTCGTGTCGCACGAGACTGCATGCATCCTCAACACCAATGACGTGCCGGCCAACATCAAGATCGAGATCTATTTCGCCGATCGCGAGCCCGCGGGGCCGTACGAGGTCACTGTCCAACCGCGCCGCAACCTTCACCTGCGCTTCAACGATCTATCCGACCCGGAGGAGGTGCCACGCGATACCGACTATTCGAGCGTGGTTGTTTCCGACGTTCCAATCGTCGTGCAGCACACCCGCCTCGACTCCCGCGATGCGCGAGTCACGCTGATGACCACGCTGGCGTTTGCCGCCTGAAGGAGGAGGCCGAGAGGTGCCAAACCTTATCGAGGATCGAAGCTGGGCCGGCAAGGTTGTGGTGGTAACCGGCGCATCGGCAGGGGTGGGTCGCGCCACAGCGCGGTTGTTTTCCAAACGCGGCGCAAGCGTTGGCTTGATAGCGCGTGACGCGAAGGCGCTCGACGCCACCCGTGACGAGCTGCGCGCCGTCGGAGGTGGGCCCACTCTTGCCATCAGCGCCGACGTAGCCGATGCCGACGCCATCCGGAATGCCGCGAGCGAAATCGAAAACTCCTTCGGCCCGATAGACGTATGGGTGAACAACGCGATGGCGACGGTCTTCTCGCCGGTTTCTGCAATCACGCCGCAGGAGTTTCGCCGGGTGACCGAGGTGACTTATCTAGGCGCGGTCCACGGCACGATGGCAGCGCTGAGAAGCATGCGGCAACGAAACCGTGGCGTGATCGTCCAGGTCGGATCGGCCCTGGCCTATCGCAGCATTCCGTTGCAAGCGGCCTATTGCGGCGCGAAGCATGCCATCCGCGGCTTCACAGATTCGTTGCGCTGCGAGCTTCTGCACGACAATAGCAACATCCAGGTCGTGATGGTGCAGCTCCCGGCCGTCAACACGCCCCAGTTCGATTGGGCCCGGGCACATCTCGATCATACGCCACGTCCGGCCGGACCGGTGCTGCAGCCAGAAGCCGTGGCGCGCAGAATTGTGGAGGCCGCAGCCCGTCCAACGCGAGAAGTCTGGCTGGGCGCCAGCACGCTGCAGTCGATCCTCGGCAACATCGTCATGCCGAGCGTGCTCGATCGCCTGCTCTCACGGCGGGCTTACGGCGGCCAATTGACCGATCACAGAATTTCGCCCTCCAGGGCGGACAACCTGACAACTCCGGTGAATGGTTTGCACAGAAGCCGTGGATCGTTCGCAGACGCGGCGGCAGAGTGGGATTGGGCGTTGACGGGCCGTCAGGCCCGGACCGCAGTTGGCGTATTACTTGCGGCCGGACTTGCTGCTGCCTTCATGAGCGGCCGGCACACAAGGCAGCGCCCGCTTTGGTGAGTGTTGGTCCGCTGGTTGTCGTTCGGATTTCCATGCCGACTCTCCGGCGGAAGATCCCGTGCCGTATGGCGCCAAGACGCAGCATCAAGAGCGACGACATCGCAATTGTCGTGGTCCTCGCGGAGGAGCGACATGCGCACGCCGGTCACCTCTCGCGGAGCGCGCGAGAGAAAGAGGCCCTGAGCGGATCGAGAAGATACTCGAGTGCGGTGCGCGACCGCGTCGGCACCGTCACGGTGGCGGCCAATCCGGGCACCAGATGCCGATCTCCGAGGCGTTCGAGATCTCCGGGCTCGAGTCGCACCGTTGCCACGTAGTATGGCATCGAGGTGCGAGGGTCGGTGAGCCGGTCGGCAGAAATTTGCGTAATCTGCCCTGCGATGAGGGGTGTCGTTCTTTGGTTGAAGGCGGTGAACCGCACCTCGGCAGCCGCTCCCTGCGCGAGCTCCGTTACGTCGTTGACGCCGACGCGCGCTTCGACGACGAGCGACTCGGCGGAAGGCACGATATCCAGGATCCGCTCTCCCGGGTTGAGCACCGCGCCGGCACCGAACACATTCAACCCCACCACGCGGCCCGCGTAGGGGGCTCGGATGACGCTTCGCGCATGAATCGCGCGCGCGCTGGCGAGCTTCGGCACCACCTCGGCTAGTCGCATGCGCACATCGCGCAACTCCTGGGCGATCGCCGTCGCTTGCTGGTTGCGGAGTTGCAAGGCCAATCGGCGTTGCTCGGCAATGGCCTGCTGCGACCGCGCGATCGAGGCCGTCACCTCGCCGATCTGCCCCGAGATCTGTGCGAGGGTGCGCTCGAGTTGCATGAGGCGCTGCCGCGTGACTATGCCCTCGGCGAGAAGCGGCTTCAGCGAAGCGAGTTCCTCCCGCATCGAGGCAGCCTGCACTTCGAGCCCATCAAGCTGTGCCTTGGAGCCCCGGATTTGCGTAGCAAGCTGCCCGATGCGCTCTTGCGCGATCGCCGCTTCGCCTGCTCGCTCGCGCGACCGCGCCTCGATGAGCGCCAATTGCCCGCGGATGGCCGAAACCACTCGCGGCTCGTTACGCCGCTCCTGTAGCGCGGCGGGAATGCGAAAGGCATCGCTCCCTGTTTCCTCGACCACGAGCCGGGCCTCGCTCACGCTCAAGGCGACGAACGTCTCGTCGAGTACGTCGAATCCGGCTCGCGTCTCGGTATCGTCGAGCGATACCAATGCGTCGCCGGCTGCGACAGTGTCGCCTTCCCTGACATGGATTCGCCGCACGATGCCGCCCTCGCGGTGCTGCACGCTCTTGCGGTTGCCGTCCACCTTCACGACGCCTTCCACCACGACGGCCCCGTCGAGCGGCGCGAAGGCGCACCACGTACCGACGAGTCCGAAGAAGATTGCAATGATGATCCAGCCCTGGAAGCCGGCCCTTACCGGACAATCATCGTGCTGGCGCTGCAGTGATCGCTGCACCACGGCAGGAAGCACCGCCCGTCCGCGATGCGTCGTCGTCCGCCTTGGCGGCGCAAACCCAACCGGCGCTGGCATCCTTCCTGTTGGCGGGGCGCCGTTCCTGACCCTCGTCGTCATGCCGGCACCTGTGTCCGATCGGTATCTCCGGTCGCTTCACGCGAGCTGCGGCCGACGCCCGCCACGAGACTTCGCAGAACGGCCTCACGCGCGCCGGACGCCATGAGCCGCCCCCCGAGAAGCACGATGAAGTGCGTCATGAGCACCGTCGTGTCGGGCCGGTGCGAAACCATAATGACGGTCGTCCCATCGGCAGTGAGCTGGCGAATGCAGGACGCAAGCGCTCCGTCACCAGTCCTGTCCAGATTGGCGGACGGCTCGTCGAGCACCACGAGACGCGGTCGGCCAAAAACGGCACGTGCGAGAGCAATCCGCTGCCGCATGCCGCCGGAGAGCACGGCCCCGGACTCGCCGATGCGTGTGTGATATCCGTCCGGCAGCCGCATGATCAGCTCGTGAGCCCCGGCGATGCGCGCGGCATGCATCACCTCGGCGTCGCTCGCCTCCGAGAACCGTGCGATGTTTGCCGCCACGGTGTCGTCGAACAGCTGCACGTCCTGCGGCAGATAGCCGATCCTCGCCGGCCCAGGCAGCCCGGCGATGTCGGCAAGTGGCATTCCCCCGACGTGAATGACACCCTCGGTCGGCCGCGCAGCACCCACCAGCAGCCTCACGAGCGTCGACTTGCCGGCGCCCGACGGGCCGATAAGACCGACCGCCTGACCCGGCTCGATCGCAAAGCTGAGCTTGGAGAGGATCGGTTGAGGGCGCCCGGCAATCGAATAGCCGACATCCTGCGCCACGATCCGGCCCGGTACGTGCGGCCCCCGGATAGCGACGATCGGTGGCTCCGCGTTGGCCTCGACCAGCTCGCTGCGGAGCCGCGTGAATGCGCCGCGCGCGGCAAGCAAGGCATTCCACTGGCCGATCACCTGTTCGATCGGCTGCAGTGCTCGCCCCAGCAGGAGTGATGCCGCGAACACGACACCGGGACTCGCAAGCTGCTCGATGGCCAGCCACGCACCGAGACCGAGCGACAGCGATTGGAGGGCCATCCTGAGGAAGCGCACGACGGCCGTCATCGCCGACGTCTGTTGCGTTAAGCGATGCTGCAGATCTACCGCCTCGCCTCGCTCGCGCCCCCACCGTCGGACGAGCGCTGCCTCCATGCCCATCGCAGCCACCGCATCGGCATTGCGCAGGCTGGTCTCGGCCCAGGCATGGCTTGCCGCTGCCCGTTCCTGAGCCTGGCGTGCGAGCCCGCGTACGCGCATCTCGCTGCCGACTGCCAATCCGACCAGCATCGCGACCGCAACCAGCGACAGCAGACCGAGCGACCAGTGCAGTGTGAAAGACACCCCGACATAGATCGGCATCCACGGGAGATCGAACATCGCCGACATCCCCGGCCCCTGTCCGAATTGACGGCAGGCATCGAGGTCGCGCAGGGTTTGCTGTCGGCGCGTTCCCTGCACTGTCGCCTCCCGCAACATGCGCGCAAAGGCAGCCCCCCCAAGCAGACGGTCCAGGCGAAGCCCTGCCGCCGCCATCACTTCGGACCGGGCCCTCTCCAACCCGGCCAAAGCTCCATACGCAGCGAGGACGATCAGCGTCAGCATCAGCAGAGTCGCGCCACTGCCGCTTGCGATGACGCGGTCGTACACCTGCATCATGTAGATCGGCGCCGCAAGATGCAGCACGTTGATACCGAGACTGAAGGCGGCTGCCGTCGTGAGATGGCGGCGGCACGCAGCGAGCGCCGCCGCCAGCGGATCGGAACTGTCGGGCGTCATGGAGTTCCGTCACCCATGGTGATGATAGTGATGCTGGCCGAAGATTTGCGCCAGCGGATCAGCCATGGCACCGCCATCACCGTTTCCGCTCGCATCGGGAGTTTGGACAGCTCCCATGCTGTCATTGGCTGACGCGACTTTGTGACCATGCTGCGCGCCCTGCCCCCATGAGTCGTGACCGGTATGCTTGGCGACGTTCCCGAGCCAGCCACCGCCATTTCCTTTGTTGCCGCCGAGCGTATCGGGCAGTGCCATGAATCCATTCGCGTCCCCTTCGTTGGCCGCGGCCGCCAGCACTGGATCCGACTGCACGGCATTGACGATGCTCGCATGCAGCTTGTTGATCTGCTTCGCAGCGCCATCCCCCGCATTGGGATTGTCGACGAGCGCGAGCTCCCGCCCGATGAGATCGACGACGCGCTTGGCGTGCGCCTCGGCACGCCCGTCGAAGCCTCCGGCATCGAGCACGTTCTGCACGCCTTGTTGCGCTGCCGTGAGATCGTCGTGGATCGCCTGACGATTGCCGCCGAACTCTGCGTTGCCATCATAGATGCCGCCGACCAGGCGCGCGGTGGCATCGTTGAACACCTGGCCTGCGACGGCGAATGTGTCGATCACATTCGGAATGCCGTTGCCCACGTCGGGCGGGTCGTCGCCGATGCCGAGCATGTTGCCGGCGACGTCCTGCGCGTTCGCCACGAGAACTTCGGCTGCCGCCCCGACGAGTTTCGCATCCGATGTCTTGAGGCCTTCGATCAGGGCTCGCGATGCCGTGCCGTTGACACCCTCCGCCGCGAACTCGTTGTCGAACCTTGCCGAGTAGAGCCCGCCCTGCGCTCGGGTGAAGGCGTTGGCCTCCTCGCCGAACGCCTGGATCTCAGCAGCAAGAGCATCCCTGTCGGACTGCGAGGCCCCTGCGGCCACGAGTTCCACCGCGCGCTCGGCGAGCTGTTCCGAGGTCGTGACGAAATTGCGCATGAAGTCGGTCTGCTCGGCATTGCCCTGGAACTGTGCAGGCGCCGCGAGGAGATCCGGAACTGGTGCGAATCCGTTCTTTCCATTGGCCGTCGCCAGCGTCGCCAGCTGGTCATCACCCTGGACGATATCGATGAGATCGCGTTGCACGTCGTTGAGATACTTCGCGGCGAACGGATCATTGCCGCGGTTCGCGATCACCTGCTGCTCGAGCTGGAGCTGATCGATGATGTTCTGTGCGTGAATGCCGGCGGTGCCCTCGAAATCCTGCGGCTTGGCCGCGATCAACCGCTCGAGGCCGCTCTGCACGAGGCTGATGTCGCGCAGAATGGTGCGCTCGTTTTGAGCCGTGACCCCACCGATCATGCGGGTCGTCGCATCGTTGAATATCTCGCCGAGGTCGGCGAACGACATAGTACGCGAACGCATGGTGCTGTCTCCCGGACCGGTTCCCTGAAACCCCTCCACCGTCCGCCGGGAACCAGAAGTCAGCCAATGATGGCCTGAGTATGTTCTTTCTCAATTGATCGACGTTATCCATTGTACGAGAACAATTTTCGACGATGGCGGAATGAACCTCCGCACTGCTCCATGCTCACGCCTGGGCCTGACGGCTATCGCACCCCCGGAACATCGTGGCGGCTCGCCTTCCGGACCGAGATGCGCCACGGACGCCCCACCGGGCCGGTCATTCGATTTGGCTTGGCCCCGGGCGCCGCCAGCGCGGCAGGCTCGAGCCGTCCGACCAGGGCGAGCAGTCCGAAGCCCGCCAGCACCAGGTCGCGCTCGCCTTCCGCAAGTGCCGTCTCTGCTGCCAGCACGGTCTGTTGCGCAGTCACGACCTCGAAAACCGTTCGCTGCCCGACCTTGGCTTCGCGCGAAACACCGTCGAGAGCTTTCCGGCTCGCCGCCGCCTGTGCCCGCAACGCTCCGAGCGCGGCGCGCTTGGCGACGAGTTGCGCGAAGGATTCGGTGGCAGCACGCCGCGCCTCGGACTTTGCATCCTCGGCCTGTAGGCGGGCGGCTGCGTGCGCATGCACCGCCACATCGACGGCAGCAATGTTGCTGGCCGATAGCGGCACGGTGACGACCGCACGTGCCGAGAGGCCTGTCGGATCCTCCGCGATGGTCGGCACGTCATATCGCCTCGAATAGCGCCCCTCGAGCGAAAGCGTCGGCATCAGCTCCGCCCTCGCCCGGGCGACCGCATACTCGGCAGCAAGCTGGCGATAGAGTGCAACCGCGACGGAAGGCCCCGCGCGAACTGCCTCCCCTATGGCCTCAGAAGCCGTAGCAGGCACGATACCGTCGACGGTCGGCGGCGGCGCCAGGTCACCCGGTCGCCGCTGCACCAATGCCTGAAACGCTGCCTCGGCACCCGCGACCTGCGACGCGAGGAGTTCGTGTCGTGCGCGAGCACCGGCGAGCGCTGCCTCGGCCTGAGCGACATCGGCGACGGTCGCCTCCTTGGCAGCCACGCGCCTCACGGTCGCCTCTTGCGTCGCGACGAGACGGCCGACAGCCGCGCGGTTCAAGCGCACCAGCCGACGCGAGAGGCGAACGTTAGCAAACGCGGAAACGGTGGCGAGCAGCACCTGCTGATCGGTGAGGCGGGCTGTCTCGCGCTCAGCCGACGCATTGGCCCCGGCAGCTTTGACGGCACTTGTCGTCCGCCCGCCATCCAGGATCGGAACGCTGACCGTCGCACCGAATCCGGCGGGCCTTTGCCCCACGCCTGCGGCAAGCGTGGGCGCTCTCGGATCCGTCGCCACCCCGGCGTCTGCGAAGGCCGTGACTGTCGGCAGCCATCCGGCGCGGGCAACAGAAACGCCGGCGCGCCCGGCCGCAGCCGATGCCCGCGCCGCTGCAAGCCGCGGATTCGCTTGCCGCGCAGCCTCCAGCACTTCCGCGAGCGTTTCGCGACCTGCCGAGACCACGCCAACCGAAAGCAAGTGAAAGGTGGTCGCGACCAAGATGACAGAAATGGAAAACCGCCTCGGACGCACAGGCACGGGCAATCCCTCGTGTTCTTGCCCGGACCGTCCCCGAAGCGCATTGCGGTCTCCCCACGACCGAGAGCGACAAAGCGCAGTCCAACTTGGCGAGAATTCGACAGAGAAAATGCTCCTGCGATTGCCAAGGGAGCCAAGGAGGCCTTGCGCGATCGGGCGACGATCTCGCGCCCCGGGCGGCTCGGGGAACCGGGCCAACCGGTTTGCCCGACGATTGAACACGATGTGCCTCGACACGCGGCATGGCCGCAGTTGCCAGCCGGACGCACAAGCTCTACGACATCGCGCGCCCTGTTTACTCTCTGTTGCGGGCGCGACTGCCGCACCTCCAGGGGACGCCGGATCACGTCCGACGGCCCTGAGAGTCGATCCCGAACACGGAAGAGGCCCGACCGCCGATGCCCCCGAACCGCCCCGAAGTGCGTCTCGCCGCAGACATCGGTGGAACCTTCACAGACATCGTGCTCGAGCAGGGCGACCGGCTCTACACCGCAAAAGTGCTGACCACACCGCGTGCGCCCGAGCAGGCCGTCATCGAGGGAACGCGCCAGATCCTGGCCGAAACCGGCCTCGGGTTCTCGGACATCTCTGTCTTCCTGCACGGCACGACGCTCGCCACGAACGCCGTCATCGAGCGCAAGGGCGCACGAACAGCGCTCATTGCGACAGACGGCTTCCGTGACGTCATCGAGATCGCCGACGAAAGCCGATACGACCAGTACGACGTCTTCATCGAGAAACCGAAGCCGCTCGTCCCGCGCGAGCTGCGTTTCACCGTTCCCGAGCGCATGGACGTCGAAGGAAAAGTGCGTCTCCGCTTGGACGAGCCAGCCGTACGGGCAGTGGCCCGCAATCTGAAGGAGCGCGGCATCGAGGCGGTGGCCGTCGCGTTTCTTCATTCCTACGTCAATCCGGCCCACGAGATCCGCGCAGGAGAGATCCTGCGGGAGGAATGCCCCGGCCTTGCCGTAACGCTATCGAGTGAAGCCTGTCCCGAGGCACGGGAATACGAGCGCACCTCGACGGCCGTCGCCAACGCCTATGTCCAGCCCCTCATGGCCGGCTATCTCGAACGATTGGCCAAGGCTTTCGCCGAGGCTGGCTACCGGAACGAGATCCATCTGATGACCTCGGGCGGCAGCCTCGCCAGCCTCGAGACCGCAACCCGTTTCCCCGCTCGCCTCGTGGAATCGGGCCCCGCTGGAGGCGCCATCCTCGCAGCCGGGATCGCCGAGGAGCGGGGGGAGGAGCGCATCCTGTCCTTCGACATGGGAGGCACCACCGCGAAGATCTGCCTCATCGAGGATGGCACGCCCCTCAAGGCAAGGGCGTTCGAGGTCGATCGCGCATCGCGCTTCCTGAAGGGCAGCGGGCTCCCTTTGCGCATTCCCGTGATCGAGATGGTCGAGATCGGCGCCGGTGGCGGCTCGATTGCAAGAATTGACGCCTTGAAACGCGTCCAGGTCGGCCCGGACAGCGCCGGCTCGGAGCCGGGCCCCGCGTGCTATGGATTGGGTGGCTCCGAACCGACGGTCACCGACGCGGACGTCGCCCTCGGCAAGATCGATCCCGTCCGCTTCGCCGGCGGCAAGATCCCCATCCACCCGGATAAGGCGAAGGCCGCGCTCGAAAGCGCAATCGGCAAACCGCTCGCCATGCCGACCGAGACCGCGGCCTACGGCGTGGCTGAGATTGTCGACGAGAACATGGCCAACGCCGCCCGCGTTCACGCGGTCGAGCGCGGCGTAGCCATCTCGGAACGAACCCTCATCGCTTTCGGAGGCGCCGCCCCCCTCCATGCCGCGCGCTTCGCCGAGAAGCTCGGCATTTCTCGGATCGTCGTACCACGCGGGGCCGGCGTCGGCTCTGCCATCGGCTTTCTCAGGGCTCCGGCGGCCTACGAGTTGGTCCGCTCCCGCTACATGCTCCTCGACGCCCTCGATGCCGCGGCCGTGAACGATCTCCTCACCGAGATGGCACGAGAGGCCTCCGAGCGGGCGCGCTCCGCGGCAGGCGACCGCCCCCTCAAGACGCAGCATGGCGCCTTCATGCGCTACGCCGGCCAGGGTCATGAGATCCACGTCGCTCTCCCTGCACGCCCGATCACTGCCGGCGACGCCGCTGAGCTTCGCGCCATCTTTGAAGCGGAATACCGCCGGCTCTTCGAGCGCCACATCCCGAATGCAGCCATCGAGATCATGAGCTGGTCGGTCGCCGTCACAACCGAGAGCGCGGCCCGACATCGCATCGCCGAGATACCGGCGGGTACCGAGGCCGTCGCGATCGGCTCCCGTATCGTCTTCGACGCCGGGCTCGGCCGCGAGGTGGAAGCGCAGACCTACGACCGGGAGGAACTGCACGCGGGCGAGCGAATACCCGGCCCGGCCATCATCATCGAGGAGGGCACCTCGACGCTGGTCTCCTCGAGCTTCGCAGCTCACGTGGACGCCGGCGGAGCCCTCGTTCTGACGCGCAAGGAGACCTACTGATGGCCGACAGAGCTACCGGCGACATCGAGCGCCAGATCATGTGGAACCGCCTTATCGCCATCGTCGAGGAGCAGGCCCAGGTTCTCTTGCGCACCGCCTTCTCGCCGATCGTCCGCGAGGCTGGGGATTTGTCGGCCGGCGTCTTCGATACTCAGGGCCGCATGCTCGCCCAGGCCGTGACGGGCACCCCGGGTCATGTCAACTCCATGGCCGAATCGGTGAAGCACTTCATCGCGCATTTCGGTCTCGACACGATGAAGCCGGGCGACGCCTACATCACTAATGACCCTTGGATGGGCACCGGTCACCTGAACGACTTCGTCATCACGACGCCGTGCTTCCACAAGGGTCGCCTCGTCGCGCTCTTCTCGTGCACGAGCCACCTCATCGACATCGGCGGCATCGGCTTCGGCCCAGATGGCACGGACGTGTTCATGGAAGGCCTGTACATTCCCTTCTTGAAGCTGATCGAGGAAGGCCAGGTCAACGAGACACTGGTCGCAATGATTCGCGCCAACACTAGGCTGCCCGTCGATACGATCGGCGACACCTATTCACTGGCAGCATGCAATGACGTCGGCTGCCGACGCCTCGTCGAGATGATGGACGAGTTCGCCCTCGACCACCTCGACGAGCTCGGCGCCTATATCTGCGATCGCTCTCGCGAAGCGGTTCTGGCGGAGGTCGCCAAGCTTCCGAAAGGCAGCTGGACCAATACCATGGTGACCGACGGCTACGACACGCCGATCGAGCTCACCGCCACGGTCACCGTTTCCGATCATGGCATCCACGTCGACTACTCGGGCACCAGCCCCGTCGCGCCGCGCGGCATCAATGTTCCCCATTCCTACACGACCGCCTATACCGTGTTCGGCCTCGCCTGCATCGTTGGCTCGCGTATTCCGAACAACGCCGGGTCGCTGGAGCCGCTCACGGTCTCCGCCCCCGAAGGCTGCATTCTGAACGCTCCGAAGCCGGCCCCGGTCTGCTCCCGCCACGTCATCGGCCAGATGCTGCCAGACGTCGTATTCGGCTGCTTGCGCCAGGCCATTCCGGACCGTGTGCCAGCGGAAGGCACCTCTTGCCTCTGGAACCTCAACGTACGCGGCAGAGTGAAAGGCGGCGCCGGCGGCAACTACGGCTTCTCGATGGCGGTGACGTCGAACGGCGGCACAGGCGCCCGCCCGCAATCCGACGGGCTTTCGGCCACGGCATATCCATCCGGGGTCAAAGGCACGCCCGTAGAGATTGCCGAGCAGATCACGCCGTTGATTTTCTGGCGAAAAGAATACCGCCCCGATTCCGGGGGCGCGGGTCGTACCAGAGGCGGCCATGGCCAGATTATCGAGATAGAAAGCCGCATCGGCGAGCCGTTCGAACTTCTGGCTGCGTATGATAGGATTATTCATCCGCCGAGGGGGCGTGATGGCGGCAAGAACGGTGCAGCCGGAAGTGTCGCCTTCAAGAGCGGCAAGAAGCTCAAGGGTAAGGGCTTCCTGCTGGTGCCGCCCGACGAGCGGCTCGTTGTGATGACGCCGGGGGGCGGGGGGATTGGAGATCCTCGGGAGCGCGACCCGGCTGCGATCGAGCGCGACCGGAGTGCCGGTCTGGTCAGCGAAGAGGCGTTAAGCACGACCTATGGTCTCGCACGCACATAGCGACCTGCGCCAAAGTCCCCAGCAGTCCGGGATGAACGGAAAATCCCGAGCAAAAGGAATGAAAAGCTGATGTTGGTCCGAACTCTCCTCGCCGCAGCTCTGGCACTCGGCATCGCAGGACTGCAGGCGCCCGCAGCCACGGCGCAAGTGAAGTGGGATCTCTCCACCACTTGGCCCGATGGCAACTTCCACACCAAGAACGCGAAGCGGTTTGCCGAGGAGGTCAAGAAAGCGACCGCCGGCGCCGTCGAGATCACGGTGAAGGCGGGAGGACAGCTCGGCTTCAAAGGCCCGGAGCACTTGCGCGCCGTGCGCGACGGCCTCGTACCGATGGCCGACATTCTGAACATTCAGCAGATCGGCGATGAGCCGATCCTTGCCACCGAGGGCATTCCCTTTCTGGCAGGCTCAGCCGACGAGCTGAAAGTGCTGCACAAGCACCTTCGCCCAATCTACGAGAAGGTCAGCGAGAAGAACGGCCAGAAGGTTCTCTACATGGTGCCCTGGCCGACGCAGTACCTGCACCTGAAGATCAAGGCGAACACGATCGACGACCTCAAGGGCATCAAGATCCGCGTTCCAGACAAGGGTGCGCAGGATTTGCTGAACGCTGTTGGAATGAACGCCGTGCTCATCCCCTGGGGCGAAGTTGTCCCCGCGCTCGCGTCGGGCGCCGTCGATGGAGTCGCGACATCGGCCGTTTCGGGGGTCGACGGCAAGTTTTGGGAGTTTCTTAAGGCCTCCCATGCGACCAATCACACTTGGTCATCCCAAATGGTCACTGTGAACCTCGGCGAATGGAAGAAGCTGAAACCCGAGCATCAACAGGCCATCGTGGACCTCGCGAAGAAGCTGGAACCGGAATTCTGGGCGGAATCGGCCAAGGCCGACGCGGACAGCGTCGCCAAGCTCAAGTCGCACAACATGGAGGTCGTCAGCGTACCGCCAGCAATGCTCGCCGAGTTGCGCAGCCGTACGAAGACGCAGATGGAAGCTTTCTTCAAGAAGGCACCGGCGGCGAGAGAGCCCGTGATGGCGTACCTGAAAGAGATGAACCGGTGACATCTGGCAGCCGCGAGCCCCGAGCTGGCACCGGGGCGAACGGCGCGCCTGCCGGCTCGGCCGGTGCAACCCCACCCATATCCACGATGGAGCCGAACGCTGAGGCTCCATCGTGGCTTCGTGGCCCACTGAACGTTATCGATTCCTTGGGCCGCCTCAGTGGCTGGATTGCCGCCTTGGCCCTGGCCGCTCTGACGCTTCTCATCTTGAGCGAGATCACGGTCAGACTCCTCTCGAGCTATGTGCCCGGCCTGCCGGCCGGCATCCCGACGGCCTGGGAGGTCAGCTCCTACCTGATGGGCATCGCCTTCATGGCTGGCTCGGCCATGACGCTACGCGCCGGCGGACATATTCGCGTGGCGGTGCTCATGGCCCAGCTGCCGCCCCACGGTCGCCGCCTGCTCGATCTAGCGTCGTCGCTGCTCGGCTTCGCGCTTACGGGCTTTCTTGTCTATTCGCTCGTCTGGTTCACGTGGTCGAGCTTCGATCGTGGACAGACATCGCCGTCGTCCGACATCCCGTTGTGGATACCGGAAGCCGCGATCACCTTCGGCGCAGCGACCCTGTGCCTCCAGATGCTCGCTCGTACCATTCACGCGGCTCTCGGGCTGCCGCTCGATGATGAGCGCTTGAAGATCGCGGGACCCGGCGAATGAACGGCGCATCGACACGTCGGGGGAACAGGCCCGCCCTCCAAAACGTCACAGCCGCATCCTGAGGGGACACTCAACGTGGGCAGCATCGTCGCGACGTTGTTCGGCGTCCTCTTCACCGCTCTAGCCGGCGGTCTTTGGATTGGCCTCACCCTCATGTTGACGGCCCTGAGCCTGCTCTGGGCCTTCCGTTCGATCCCACTCGAGAAGCTGCTGCCCCAGTACGCCTGGAACATCCTCACCACCTCGGAGCTCGTCGCCCTTCCCCTCTTCATCATCATGGGCGAGATACTGTTCCGGACCCGCCTAGCGAGCTCCCTCTTCAAGGGCCTCGCCCCGTGGGCCGGCCTTCTGCCGGGCCGCCTGCTTCACGTCAACGTCGTGGGTTGCACCCTTTTCGCCGCGATCTCCGGATCGTCGGCCGCCACCACACAGGTCGTCGGGCGCATCTCGCTGGATGAGCTGACGCGCCGCGGCTATGCCCGCGAGATCGCCATCGGCAGCCTTGCGGGCGCCGGCACGCTTGGCTTCCTGATCCCCCCGTCGAATATCCTGATCATCTACGGCGTGCTTGCCGAGGTCTCCATCCTGAAGTTGTTCACCGCCGGTTTCATTCCCGGCGCGCTGCTGGCGTCCAGCTTCATGCTCTACATCATGATCCGCACGACGATCTCGCCCGAGTTGGTGCCCGAGAGCGAGCACGCCATGCGGCACGTGTCCTGGGCCGAGCGCTTCGCCGCCTTGAAGGACCTTGGCCCCACCGTTTTCCTCATCATGTGCGTGCTCGGCTCGATGTATGGCGGCATCGCGACCCCATCCGAGGCAGCCGCCGTCGGCGTTCTCGGCGCGCTGCTGATCAGCTGGGTGCAAGGCGACCTTACAGCGGCCTCGCTCGGCTTGATCGGCCGCGGCGCCGCCCTCACCTGCTCCATGATCGGCCTGATCGTCCTCGGCGCCTCGATCCTCGGCAATGCCGCAGCATTCCTGGGCATACCCAAGGCAATCGCCGAGTTCGTAGCCGGCCTCGGCCTCTCGCCGATGATGCTTATCGTTGCCCTGGTGGCGGTCTATCTGCTTCTCGGCTGCTTCCTCGACGGCTTTTCGATGATCGTCATGACCTTGCCCATCGTCATGCCGATCGTCCTCAATGCCGGCTACGACCCGATCTGGTTCGGCATCTTCCTGGTTCTCGTGGTCGAGATGAGCCAGGTCACACCACCCGTCGGCTTCAATCTGTTCGTCATCCAGTCTCTGACGGGAGAGAGCCTCGGCAGCATCGCCCGCATGACGCTGCCGTTTCTCGGCATCCTCGTCATGTTCACCGTGCTCCTCGCCATCTTCCCCGAGATTGCCCTCTGGCTGCCGCGCGCCCTGGAGCACTGACGCCAGCGTCCATTGGGCGCTCGGCTCGGCCATTGACCCACCCTGCCCGCCATCATCTACTGCCGTGCCCAAGACGTGGAATGCGCCGGCTCCCGAGTCTGCGGCCACCGTCGAGAAGCATGGGGTGACGATGAGCGAGCCGATCATCATAGTCGGAGCGGGCCAGGCCGGTGCAAAAGCTGCCGAGGCGCTTCGCCGGCTCGGGTACGACGGCGATCTCCTCCTCATCGGGGAGGAGCCGCACGAGCCGTATCAGCGCCCCCCGCTGTCCAAGAAGTATCTTGCCGGCGAAATGGAAGCGTCCCAGCTCTGGCTCAACGGACCGGGCTTCTACGACAAGCTGGGTATCGAGCTGGTGACAGGCGAGCGCATTCTCGCGATCGATCGGCCGTCGAAACGGCTCGCAGCTGCCTCGGGCCGCCACTTCCCTTACGCGCAACTCCTGCTCGCGACAGGCTCACGACCACGCATCCCCCCGATCGAGGGAACGGCACTTCCCGGCGTCCACACGCTGCGCTCGATCGCCGACGTTCTCGCGTTGCAGTCCGTGCGTCATGGCGCCTGTCGCGTCGTAATCGTCGGCGGTGGCTACATCGGCCTGGAGGTCGCTGCCATCCTGCGCGCCATGGGCAACCCCGTTACGGTTATCGAAGCCCAAGCCCGCCTCCTGCAACGGGTCGCGGGCCCGGACATCTCGGCATTCTTCCACGACCTGCACACGAGGAACGGTGTCGACATTCGCCTCGGTGCCTCCGTGCGCCGGATCGTGGGGACGAGCGGCGTCGAAGGCGTCGAGACGACGGAGGCTTTCCATCCAGCCGACATCGTGCTGGTCGCAGCCGGCAGCGTCGCCAATGACGAGCTGGCACGCGAGTCGGGCCTCGAAACCAATGACGGCATCCTCGTCGACGACAGCGCGCGCGCAGCCGACGCCATCTTCGCCGCTGGCGATTGCACCCGCTTCTACTCTCGACGATATGGAAGATCTATTCGTCTGGAGAGCGTCCAGAACGCGACTGACCAGGCCCGTACCGCAGCGGCCGCCATGCTCGGCACGTCTGAGGTGTACGATCCGGTACCGTGGTTCTGGTCGGACCAGTATCACGTCAAGCTGCAGATCGCGGGGCTCAACCACGGCCACGACCGGACGGAGACGACCGGAGATCCGGCCTCGGGCAGCTTCTCTCTCGCCTATTTCAACGGCGACAGGCTGCTCTGCGTCGATGCCGTCAATGCGCCCCGCGCCCACATGACAGCGCGGCGTGACCTCGCCGGCGACAAGCGGAATACCTGATCCTCACCGGCCCATCGCGCGACGCTGCCGTCACGCGCGTCACATCTGACGCAACTTCGGATCGAGCGCATCGCGCACGGAATCGCCGAACAGGTTGAAGCCGAACACCGCAAGCGTGATCGCAAGCCCCGGAAAGATGGCGACCCACGGCGCGCTTTCGGCGTATTCCTCGGCTCCGCCCCTCAGCATCAGTCCCCAGGCAGGCGTCGGCTCCTGCACCCCGAGGCCGAGGTAGGAAAGCGACGCTTCGATGAGGATCGCCTGCCCGACCGAAGCTGTGAAAATGATCAGATAGGGTGCCATGACGTTCGGCACCATGTGCCGGAGGATGATGCGGGGGTGGCTGAAACCACATGCGCGCGCAGCATCGATATAAGGAATCTCCCGGATAGCGAGCGCACTCGAGCGCACCACGCGGGCGCAGCGCGGAATGAACGGGACAGTAATCGCCAGAATGACCTTGAACGTATCGCTCACCGGCCAAGCGTCACCGATGGAAACCACGGCAAGCGCCAGAATGATGAGCGGGAACGCCATGAGCACGTCCATCACGCGCTGGAAGAGCAGATCGAAAGTGCCGCCGAAATAGGCGCTCGTCACGCCCATCACGAGCCCGATGGTCGCTCCAATGAACGCAGACAGGAAACCGACGAGCAAAGCCGTACGCGCACCGTAGACGATGCGCGTGAAGAGATCGCGCCCGTATTGATCGGTCCCGAGCACATGCTCGTGGCTCGGTGCCTCGAGCATCACGCCGAAGTCGTTGGCCGTTGGATCGTAGCTGGTGATCAACGGCGCAAAGATCGCCATGAAGATCATGATGAGCACGAGAAGCGCGCCGGCCGTGCCGAGCATGTTCTTGCGTGCAAAGTGCAACGCCCCGGCCACCCAGGAGGTACGTCCCGGGACGCGATCGGCGACGGAGAAGTCTTGAGCGGTGGTCATCTCGGTCACCTCACCGGACGTAGCGGATGCGCGGATCGAGCCACGCATAGAAGATGTCGACGAAGAAGTTCGTGAACGCGAAGATCGCCACGACGAGCATCACCAGAGACTGGGTCATGTTGTAGTCGTGGTTCTCGACCGACTCGACGAAAAGCTTTCCGATGCCGTTGAGATTGAAGACCTGCTCGGTCACCACCAGGCCGCCCATCAGGAAAGCGAACTCGATGCCGATCACGGTGATCACCGGCAGCAGCGCGTTCCGGAGCGCATGCCTGCGGATGACGAGTGTCTCGAACACGCCCTTGGCGCGCGCCGTTCGCACATAGTCCTCGCGCAGAACTTCGAGCACCGCGGACCGCGTCATGCGTGTGGCCACCGCCGAGTAGCGATAGCCGGTCGCCAGCGCTGGCCAGATCAGCATCGAGAGATTGTACCAGGGATCGACCCAGATCGGCCGGTACGTGATCGGCGGCATCCAGGATTGCCCGAACCAGGCTTTCGAAGTGATGAGAATTCCGAGAATGATCAGAATGCCGAGCCAGAACGACGGAATGGCGATGCCCGCGATCGAGAAGGTCCGCACCGCATAATCGACCCAGGTGTCCTGCTTCACCGCCGAGATCGTGCCGAAAGGAATGGCGATCAGGATCGAGACGATCGTCGCCATGATCGCGATCTGCAGCGAAAGCTGGAAGCGTAGCGCCACCTCGTCGAAAATCGGCTGGCCGGTCCACATCGACTTGCCGAAATCGCCGACGACGAACCCGGATATGAAGTCCCAGAACTGCACCCAGAGCGTTCGATCGAGCCCCAGGTCGGCCCTGCACTGGCGAACGACGTCGAGATCGACGGTGCCGCCACCGCCGGCCATCCGCAGATAGCAGATGTCGCCAGGTATGGCGCGCATCAGCAGGAAGACCAGCACCGCCGCGCCGAACAGCGTCGGAATCATCAAAAACAGCCGCTTGATGACGTAATTGATCATTGTCACAGATCCGCTAGCGGGAAATCGGCCCTGCACCAGGACGAGAGGGCGCCGGCCCCGAAAAGGGGCCGGCCAGACTCATCCGCCGAATCACGAATCACGGTCGAGCCAGAGTCCCGAAAGGTCCTGATTGAGGTAATGGCTCGGCGAGATCTTCCAGCCCTTCAGGTAGCTGCGATACGGAATGATCCGGTACCACCAGAAGACCTGGAAGTTGTGCGCCTGCTCATCCATGACGCGCCGCTCGTACTGGCCCATCAGCTTCTTCTGCTCGGCGGGATCAGTCGCACGCACCATCGTGTCGTAGATCTTCTCGAGCTCGGGATCCTTGAACTTCCCGTATTGCTGCGATGAGCGGCCGGTCGGCAGATAGTAGGCGACATCGAGAAGTGGGTTCACCACGGACTGGCAGTTGGCTGTCACGCCCACCTCGAAATCACCGGCCCTCAATCCCGCAAACCAGCCGGCCGTCGCCTCGTTGCGCATCTTTGCCGTGATCCCGACCTTCTTCCACTGGTCGATCATCCAGGTGCCCACGATCGTATAGGGCTGGTCGGTCGCTCGATTGAGGAACGTGAAGCTCAGGTTGGGATGGCCCGCCTCCTTGAGAAGGCGACGCGCCTCGGCGCGCGATTTCTCGATGTCGGGCCAGTAGCCGGCGACCTTTTCGAGCTCCGCCTTGGAAAGCCCCAGTTCATGACCCGGGAAGACCAGCCCACCGGCGGATTTGACGATCGCGATCTTGGAGAGGTCCTTCGACCCGCCCCAGCGATCGAGCGCGAGTGTAAGTGCCCGCCTGACGCGTGGATCGTCGAACGGCTTCTTCGAGTGGTTCGGCGTCAGCACGAGGCCGCAATTCCAATCGCTTTCCTGCACGGTGATGTCTTTGCCGAGCGCACGCACCAGGTCGTCTCGGCTCTTCGGCGGAAAGCCTCGGAACTCGATCGCAGCCTGGTCGCCGCGCACGGCCTGGACCCTGAGCGACTGCTTCTTTGCGAAGATGGCCTCGAAGCCGTCGAGGTAGGGCTTACCTTTGTGGTAATAGTTCTTGTTCGCCTTCCCCGTGATCCGCGCACCGGCCTCGCGCTTCTCGAAGACGAATGGCCCCGAGCCCATGATGTGGGTCTCGTACCACTTCTGATCCTGATCGAGCTTCGCCTTCGAGTAGACGAAGTTGTAGGGGTTCGCGAGAACCGGAATGAACGCGGCGCTCGGAAACTTGAGCTTGAACACCACGGTTTCGTCATCCGGAGCCGCGACGCTGTCGAGCATCGCCCATTGCCCCTTGCGGGCGCTCGAGATCCCCTGCGGAGGGAACGCGATGCGCGAGAACGTCGCCGCGACGTCCTTCGCTGTCAGCGGCGTGCCATCGTGGAATTGCACGCCTTTGCGAATCTTGAAGGTGTACGTTTTGCCGCCATCGGCCGGCTTCGGCATCTCGGTGCACAGGTCGCACCGGAAATCGGTGAGCGAGGCGGGATTGTCGGGATTGACCCGGATGAGCACGCTGTAGAATGGCGCGATCGGATGGATCAGGGCAAACGTCGTTTCCTTGTGACCATCGAAGCTCGGCGGCTCGGCCGGGACCACGAACTTCAGAATACCCCCCTGCTTCGGCTCTTCCTTCGCGAAGGCCATGCCACTCGCAGCCACCGACGCGCCGAGTGCGACAATGGCCGCTCGAAATAGCGTTTCTCGTCTCATAGGCAGTTCTCCCTGATTTTGTCGGCTGATCGCGAATGAGTGGCGAAACAGCCTGATTTGGGACTCGCCCAGCGGATGCATGTGAACCGGCAGCAAGCCCAAGAACGCAACACATCGCGCCGGAAAAACCGTTGAGGTCCTCCCGGTGAACTATGCGGCGCGTGACGAAAGTCAGTGAGAAGCTGAGCAACGTCGACCGCGCCTAAGCGCCACAGATCTCTTCGACTGCTCTAGAGGCAGGCGGCTTTGCGAAGCCGGTGATCTGACGTTGCCTGGAATGGCCCATCGTCGGACGCCAAAGCCATCGCTTGACGATGGTGATGCAGATGCATGCGAGTTCCTCCCTGATTGAGCCATTATTGGCTTCTTGGTTTCTATGCCGGGAAGGGATAGCGCCGATTCATTGGCCGCCATGACGGCGACAGCGGCAGTCCTACCTGCGGACGGATACCCGGCAACGGAGGCGATTATCGTGACATTCCCGCATGATGTCACGCACTAATTGCGCATCATCCGGGGAAGCTAAATGGTGCGAATGGAACTCGTTGCACGAAGCGCCCTGCGCCCCGCTTGCCCATCCTAATGTCCCGAAGACGGCCTATCAGCAGACTGCGACAGCGGGCTGCCGAGACGCGACGAGCAACGATCCCCTGCAGCCTTGAGGGCAGCACCGGTCGCCTGCGCCTGCTTCGCCGTCAGTTGATCGGAAAGCCCGACCGCAACCACGGCGTGGCTCATCCAGCCTTCGAGCCCGAGCACCGGCGCGGCCACAATCGTGACGCCACGAATATAGTTTCCGCGATCGATGCCGAACCCGATGCGACGAGTCTCGGCCACTTCCGCTTGCCATGCCCTGAATGTCGGCGCCGCGTCCCAGCGCAGCATCTTGAAAGCATGCTCTATGTCTCGATCGGAATGTTGCCCGAACGCCGCCAGACAGCGGCCCGTCGCACTGATCAAAGCCGGGAACCGGCTGCCCACATCCACATGCAGGCGGAACGCGGCGTCCGATCGCGACAATGCGACGACGATCATGTGCTTGAGGCCGATGACTCTGACCCCGATCGCCGTCACCCCGAAGCGCCTCGCGATGGCGTCGAGCTCCGACTGCGCGGCCTGTGCGAAGCCGTCCTGCCTGAGCGCGCTTCGTGCCAGCGTCAGCACGCCTGCGTCGAGCACATAGCGCTTGCTCACAGGATCGACGCCGACGAGCCCTTCCTGAACCAGCGCCCGCAGGATGTGCAGGCACGTGCTCGGCACCAGCCCTAGCGAACGGGCGATCGCGTTGACACCGAGAGGCTCGTCGCTCCGGGCCAAATGGCGAAGGATCGCGATCCCTCGCGTCACCGCGGGAACGGCGCGCATGACAGGACCGGCGGTCTCTGTTGCTGCGACGGAGATTGATGTGGCGGCCCGAGCCCGCGAGCCAGAAGTGCGACCAGTCATATTGTCTCCATACAATATGCATTGGCGATAGACAATGATTTGGGTTGCGCGCCCGCAACGCGATTTGTACATAGGCAACGTGACGGCGTGCCGGTTGGCACCCGCATCCCGTCACACTGGAGGGTCCGGTGTCGATGAAGCTCACCCAGTATTCCAGCTATGCCGACGCCCAGCGCCATTACGCGCCGGAGAAGCTGTGGGAGCTGTTCGACGGCGATCGAAGCCGCCTGAACCTCGCGCACGAATGCATCGACCGGCACGCCACCTCGCCCGACCGCGTCGCCGTCCGCATCGCCTATGCGGACGGTCAGAACGAGCACATCACGTTCGAGCATCTGAAGAACTCGTCGTCCCGGATGGCGCATTTCCTGCGGACGCGTGGCGTCCAGCCGGGCGATCGCGTCGCAATCATGCTCGAGCCGACCCCGGCCTTCTACGCGAGCCTGTTCGGCGCCATCAAGGCAGGAGCCATCGCTGTACCGCTCTTTACGCTCTTCGGTCCGGACGGGCTGCGGCTTCGCATCGACGACTGCGCCCCGAAAGTCCTCCTGACCAACGCCGAGAAGGCGCCGATCGCGGACGCCATCGAGGGACTTCAGGTTGTCATCGCCGACGACGATTTCCTGGCCTCGCTCGACGGCTTCCCCCCAGATTTCGAATGGGAGAGCAAAGCCGACGATCTCGCCGTCTTCCAGTACACCTCCGGCACGACTCGCGAATTGCCCGACGCCATACGTCACACGCATCGCGCCGTGGTGGTGGTCATGCTGGCCGCGCTCTACGCGACAGGCGTGCGTCCCGGCGAGGAATTCTTCTGCCCCTCGTCTCCGGCCTGGGGCCATGGCATGTGGCACGGCACCTTGGCGCCGCTCGCGCTCGGACTCACCATCGGGACGTACTCGGGGCGCTTCGATGCCGTGCGCCTCATGCAGGCGCTTCAGGACTTCCGCGTCACCAATCTTTCGGCTGCCGCTACCCACTACCGTATGATGAAGAACTCGGGCGGCGCAGGCCGTTTCCGGTTCTGCCTGCAAAAGTTGACCTTTACCGGCGAGCCCCTCGACAGCGAGACACGCGCCTTTTCCGTCGCGACATTCGGGCAGGCACCTGCGAGCTTCTACGGTACGACCGAGATCGGCGTCATCCTCGCGAGCTATCCAGGGGCAGCTGACATTACCATGCCCGATGGCGCCCTCGGTCTTCCGATGCCAGGCATGCGCGTCGAGATCCAGGACGCCGAAGGCGCGCCCTGCCCGCCCGGGACGGTCGGTGAGATCAAGGTCAGGCGCCGCGACCGATGGGTGCCGACCAAGGACCTCGGCCGCATGGACGACGCGGGCTGGTTCTATCACGCAGGGCGCGCGGACGACGTGATCATCTCGGCCGGCTGGACGATGAGCGCCGTTGAGATCGAGGACGCGATCCTGAAGCATCCCGACGTTGCCGAGGCCGCTGCAATAGGTGTGCCCGATGACGTTCGCGGCCAGGTCGTCAAGGCGTTCGTGGTCGCGCGCCGCTCGGGAGACGACGCACTCGTCGCCGAGATTCAGGATTTGGTCAGGAAAAGGCTGTCGGCGCACGAGTATCCGCGCCACGTCACATTCGTCGCCGAGCTTCCGAAAACGCCGGCCGGCAAGGTCAATCGCAAGATCCTGCGCGATCGCGAAGGCATCGCGCGCCCGACAAACGAGGCATGAGGACTCCATGACGTCGAAAGAGCGGCAATTTCCGAAGATCACCGAGGAAGCCCTGGGCGACTTGCGTCGGCGCATCGGCATGCCGATCAAGGACACGCTCGAGCCCTGGTGCCACGAGGCGACACGGGACAATATTCGTCACTATGCCCACGGCATCGGCGACGATAATCCCCTGTGGTGCGATCCCGACTATGCGGCCAAGACGCGATACGGCACCGTGATCGCGCCGCCCTCTTTTCTTTTCTCGTGCGACCGCATCATCTCCGGCTACGTCGGAGGATTGCCCGGCGTGCATGCCATGTGGTCCGGCGCCGACTGGACGTGGCACCTTCCCCTGAAGCGCAATGACGAAGTGACCACCGAGGCGCACCTGAAAGACCTGATCGAGCACCAGACCCGCTTCGCCGGCCGCGCGGTGCAGCAGATCTACCACGTCAAATTCTACAATCAGCGTCGTGAGCTGGTTGCTGAAGCCGACAGCTGGTGCTTCCGCACCGATCGCGATTTCGCGCGCGAGGAAGGCACCAAGTACAAGGACCTGAAGGACAAGCCGCAGCGCCGCTACACCGAGGCCGAGCTCGAGAAAGTCTGGCAGCTCTATGCCAACGAGGAGGTCAGGGGCGCCACGCCGCGCTACTTCGAGGACGTCACCGTCGGCGAAGCGCTTCCCACCATGGCCAAGGGCCCGATGACGGTCACCGGCTTCATCGCCTACGCCCAGGGCTGGGGCGGCCTCTACATCCGCGCCAACAAGCTGGCCTGGAAGATGATCCATCGCCACAAGGGCCTCGGCATCCCAAATCGTTTCGGCATTCCCGATTGCCCCGAGCGCGTCCATTGGGAGCCAGAGTTCGCCCACATGGTCGGCGCCCCCGGAGCCTACGACTATGGGCCCGAGCGTTGCTCGTGGCTGACGCATCACCTCACCAACTGGATGGGCGACGACGGCTTCCTGCGCCGCGCTACCAGCAAGATCCGCCGCCACAACCCCGAAGGCGATCTCCTCTTCATCGATGGCAAGGTCACGGGCAAGCGCACCGAGAACGGCAGGCATCTGGTCGATATCGAGCAATCCGCCGTGAACCAGGACGGCGAGTTGTCTATCCTCGGCACCGGCACTGTAGAGCTGCCGTCCCGCTCAGCCGCATGAGCGGCGCAATCGAAAACCGACAAGGGAAGCGAGAACGATGAGCGCAAACTACGCCGTGGTCTGGCCGCGCAGCGCACGTACAATCGATGTCAAGCCCCTGGCGCCGCGCCTGCCTTCGCTCGAGGGAAAGACGGTGGCCTTCCTCTGGGACTATCTCTTCCGTGGTGACGAGATCTGGCCGGTGCTCTCCGCCGAGCTCGGCAGGCGCTTTCCCGGCATGCGTTTCATCGGCTGGGAGGAGTTCGGTTCGACGCACGGCGACGAGGAGCATCAGGTGCTCGCCGAGCTTCCCGGCAAGCTGAGGACGCTCGGAATCGATGCCGTCGTCTCCGGCATGGGTTGTTGAGGCTCCTGCACACCCGCCGTGTTGCGGGTCAGCGCAATTGCCGAAGCCGCCGGTGTTCCCACCGCATCGCTCTGCTGCGAGGGGTTCCTCGGTCAGGCAAAGACCACGTCCGTCGGGCTGGGATACCCGAACTTGCCGCTTGCCGTCGTGCCGGGCCACGTCGACGTGCAGACCGCTGCCGATCTCGAGAAGAACGTGCTCGAGATCACGGTGGAGCACGTCATTCGCAATCTGACGGCGGAAACTGCGGCTGTTGCAATCTCCCGCGATCCGGATCCGCACGAGATTGTGTTTGAGGGATCGTTCGAGGACGTCAACCGGCTCTTCATCGAGAACGGCTGGTCCGACGGCTTGCCCATCGTGCCGCCGACGAAGGAGAAGATCGCCGAGTTCCTGAGCTTCACCGATCGCGAACCCGACGAGCTGATCGGCACCCTGCTGCCCGACAATCGCAAAGCCACGGTCTGGAACGTGGCCGTCAACGGCGTGATGGCCGGCTGCCGCCCCGAGTACATGCCGATCCTGCTGGCGGCGGTGGAAGCCATGGCCGATCCGGCCTACGGCGTCGAGCACTCAGGCAACACGCCCGGCGCCGACACGCTGATCATACTGAACGGGCCATTGATCAAGGAGCTCGGCTTCAACTACGAGCAGGGCTCGCTCCGCGATGGCTTCCAGCCCAATACCTCCATCGGCCGGTTCTGGCGGCTCTATCAGCGCAACGTCGCTGGCTTCCTCCTGCACCAGAACGACAAGGGCACGTTCGGCAACACCTGGCGCGTCGTGCTCGCCGAGAACGAGGACAGCCTCGCCAAAATGGGCTGGCCGACAATCGCGGCCGATCAGGGATTGCGCGACGCCGCGGACGGCGCGGTAACGATCTCGCGCTTCACCGGCACCAATGCGGTCGTCTCCGTCTTCGGCGACGAGGCATCGAAGCTCGTTCCCTATCTGGCGCAGTCCATCGTCACGCATACGACCTGGGAGGTGATCTTCACCGTCGGCCTGGCGACCGGCACCTACCGTCCCCTTCTCGTGCTCTCGCCGTTGATCGCGGAGGCCATTGCACGCTCTGGGTGGAGCAAGGCGGATCTGCAGAAGGCCCTCTTCGAGGAAGCACGCATGCCCGCGCACCAGTTCGAGAAGTACCTCTGGGGCTGGACCAATCTCGTCCCCGGCCGGCGCTCGCTGAATGATTGGGTGCGGTTGCGAAAGGCGCCGAAGGTCTTCGGCGGCAGCGACCCGAACCGGCTCGTGCCCGTCGTCACCGAGCCCGAGCACATCATGATCGCCGTGGCAGGCGATCCGATGCGCTCGAACTGCCACCTGCTCGTGCACAACGGAATGCTCGGCTTCCCGACCACGAAGCCGATCCGATTGCCGCAGGGTTGGCGCCAGAAGCTGCGCCGTGCGCAAGGATAGATGTGGTGGCGTCCGGCAGCGACAGCCTCTGGCTCGTTGTTCCCGCCGGTGAGACGGCGGCGGGCGGCTGGATCGACGATACGCTACGCGAGCGGGCGGCAGAAAAGAACTTGCTCGCCCGCACGCCCCTCGCCGCGCAATTCCCGCGACAGCGCGTCGAGGTCGTGCACGGCCCCGACAGCGACGCGCGCGCCAACGCGCTCTACCATGCACGAGGTTGGACCGACGGCTTCCCGATCGTGCCGCCGACCGTTGCCCGTGTCCGCGACATGTTGCGCTTCTCCGATCGGCAAGCCGCCGAATGCCTGGGAGAGGTCGAGCCACTGAAGGGACTCGCCACCGTTGAGCGGATCGCAGCCAACGCTGTGATGGCCGGCTGCCGCGCCGATTATTTCCCGGTCGTGCTGGCGGCCGTAGAGGCCATGCTCGATCCGGCCTTCAATCTGCGTGGCCTGCAGACCACCGACGAGAACGCGACACCTCTTGTGGTCGTCAATGGACCGATCACGCACGCACTCGACATCAATGGCGGCTTCGGCGCGCTCGGTCCCGGATGGCGCGCCAACGCAACCATCGGCCGTGCGATGCGGCTCGTTCTGAACAATGTCGGCGGCGGTTGGCCCGCGGCCGTGTCGTTCGCCGGCCTCGGCCAGCCGGGCCGCTACACGCTCTGCATTGCCGAAAACGAAACCCAAAGCCCGTGGTCGCCGCTGCACGAGGACCTAGGCGCGACGCCGGGCACGAGTTCGGTCACTGTTCTGCGTGCCGAATCGGTCATCAACGTCACAGGCGGTCTAGCCGAAATCGCGAGCGTCATGGGATCGGCCGCCTCGGCGTTCCAGATCCTGTGGGGCGGCATCGCAACTGTTCTACTGTCCCCGGCAACCGCCAGCGATCTTGCCAAGAAGAACATGACGAAGGCGGGCGTCGCCGATTGGCTCTGGCAAAACGGCCGCTGGCCTGCGGATCAATGGCGCAAGTCCTGGCTCTACCAGACCGTGGCGGGGCCTGAGAGGTGGGCCGACTGGGTCCACGCTTCGGCGGCGGAGGGCGCAGTTGCCCCGACGGCGAGACCTGAGGACATCACCATCGTGGTGGCCGGCGGCGACATTCCTATCGCGCAGCAGGCCTACTGTCCCTCGTGGGGATTTCCGCCGGCTCGTATCACGAAAGGCATTGCGTTACCTCGCGATTGGGACCGCCTGCACGCCGAGGCGCTCCAGGGAGAGACGGAATGAAGACTGCGAAGTTCGATGTGGCCGTCGTCGGCGGCGGCATCACCGGCCTGACGGCAGCGCATCATGCCGCTCACGAGGGGGCGGCGGTTGTGCATCTCATCGGGAGTGGCGTGCCGGGCGGGCTCGTCGCCAATGTCGGCGATCTCGAGGGTTTCCCCGCGGCCGGCCCCTTGCCGGCACTCGACGTCGCCCTGCGCCTGACCGAGGAGAACGGGCGGCTTGGCGTCGAGGTCGTTCCCGAGGACGCCACTCGGATCGAGAAGACAGGAAACCGCTTTCTTATCGTATCGGAAAGTGGCGCCCGCGATGTCGCATCGGTCGTCGCTGCCACCGGAGCGCGTCTGCGCATGCTCGACGTCCCGGGCGCAGCGCGCCTTCTCGACAAGGGCGTCTCGCAATGCGCCTGGTGCAATGGCAGCCTGCATCGCGACCAGGAGGTGGTCGTCATCGGCGGTGGCGACAGCGCCGTGCAGGAAGCCCTGCACCTGACCAAGTTCGCCTCGCGCGTCACGATCGTCACGCGCGGCGAGAACCTGCGCGCGCGTTCTTCCCTCGTGACCCGGGCAGCAGACAATGAGCGCATCGATTTCCGCTGGGAGACGGACGTGCTCGAGATCGCCGGCGCCGACGCAGTCTCGGGCGTACGCCTGCGCGACCGCGCCACCGGCGCCGAGGATGCACTGTCATGCGCAGGGGTCTTCGTCTACGTAGGCCTACAGCCGAACACCGAGTGGCTGAATGGTTGCGCCCCTCTGACGGATGACGGCCTCGTGCCGACCGACGCACATTTCGAGACCCAGACATCGGGCCTCTTCGCAGCAGGCGCCGTTCGGAAAGGCTATGGCGGACGCCTCACGCACGCTGTCGGTGAGGCGACGGCAGCAGCCATGGCCGCCGCCCGGATGGCGCTCGCGTGAGAACTGCACGAGCCCACCCTCCCGAATTCGCCCCTGGCCATGTGAACGCGAAGACAAAAGAAGAGCAAGGATCAAGGCATGTCAGACAAAGCGCCCACGCTCGGATTCATCGGCCTCGGCGTGATGGGTGGCCCCATGTGCTGCAACGTCGCGCGCAAGCACGCCGCGCCCGTTCACGCCCATGACATGAGCGCTGCTGCGGTTCACGCCGTCGTACAGGCCGGTGCCGTCGCGGCATCTTCCGTCGCCGACGTCGCCGCTGCCGCTGACATCATTTTCCTTTCACTGCCGGGGGGCAGACAGGTCGAAGACGTCTGCCTCGGACCGAGCGGCATCGCAAGCGCGGCAAGGCCCGGCGCCGTCGTCGTCGACTTGAGCACGACGAGCGTGGCGGAAGCCCGCCATATCGGCGCGAAGCTCGCGGAAAAGGGCCTGGTCTTTGCGGATGCTCCCGTCGCCCGCACGCGGCAGGCGGCGCAGGACGGCACGTTGAGCATCATGGTGGGCGCCAGTGACGAGCTCTTCGGCCGTATCGAGCCGCTGCTCTCCTACATGGGCAGCGATGTCACCCGGTGCGGCGACATCGGCTGCGGGCAGGTCGTCAAGCTGATCAACAACACGCTCGTCTTCGAGCATGTCGCGGCCCTTGCCGAGATGATGGTCGTCGCCGAGCGGGCAGGCGTCGCCCCCGAGACGCTGGCCCGGGCGGTCTCCAAGGGATCGGGAGACAGCTTCGTCCTGCGCAATCATGGCCTGAAGGCGATGGTGCCGCGCAGTTTTCCGGAAAAGGCGTTCCCCTCCACCTACGTCCTCAAGGACCTCGGCTACTCGATCGAGCTCGCAGAAAGCGTGGGCGTCGAGCCGAGGCTGCCGAAGCTCGTCGAGACGTATTACGCAGCAGCCATCGAGCAAGGCCTCGGCGAGAAGTACTTCCCGACCATCATCGAGCTGATCGGCAGAAAATCCGGCTGACGACGCCGCAAGTGATTGTTTTTACAAGGTGATCCTGACGATGCTCCGAACGCCGACTGCCCCGTGGCCCCAACAGATCTCTCCCCGGAAGGCAGCTACCGCGGCGCCCGGCCAGCGCGACCGGACTTGCCAGCCGCAGTGAGCCCGATAGCATCGGCCCGGGCCAGCGAAAGGCCGCGCAGGCTGCGGCAACGAAGGCGATAGCCCGTCCGCGCGCGCCCGAGGGGCGTGCCACGACGGCTCGGAGACACCACGGGACACGCCATGAAGCTCATCGACGTCCACTCGCACTGGGGAACGCGGCGCGGCTACCCGCTGCAGACCGAGAAGGAGCTAGCCCAGCAGCGCCATACCTGGAACTCGGAGACCCGCTACCACACGGAAGCAGAGATGGCGGACTATTTCCGGTCATCCGGTGTCCGAGCCATCCTCGACCTCGGCTTCGCCAAGTACATGCCGCTCGAAGAGACCAGCGCACTGCACGACTACGCCTTCGAGACCGAGGCACAGCACCGCGACGTGATCCTGGGCCACTGGGTGCACATCGACCCGGCCCGGGCTGGCCCCGAAGGTGTGAAGGAGCTTCGGCGCTGCATCGACAAGCGCATAGGCTTCCTCGGCTTCGCGATCTCTGCATCGCTCACGCCACCCGCCAGCGAGCCGTGCTACGAGCCCTACTACAAGCTCTGCATCGAGGCAGGCATACCCGTGCTCATCTTCGTCGGCACGACCGGCCTCGGCGCGGGACTTCCCGGCGGTGACGGCGTCATTCTCGACTGGTGCCACCCGCGCCATCTCGACTATGTCGCCGCGAAGAACCCGGACCTCAAGATCGTCGCCGCTCGGCCGGGCTGGCCCTGGCAGGCGGAAACGATTGCCGTGCTCATGCACAAGCGCAACATCTGGTACGAGCTGCACGGCTGGTCGCCCAAGTATCACACACCCGACCTGAAGCACGAGATCCCGCGCCGCCTGAAGGACCGCATCCTGTTCGGCGGCGATTACCCGCTCTTCACCTACGAGCGCCTCGTCAGCGACTGGCAGGCAGAAGGCTACAGCGAGGAGATCCTCGATAAGGTCTTCCACAAGAACGCCGAGCGCTTCCTCGCCGACGTCGGCATCGGAGCTTGAGGCGGCCATGGACCTCGGACTCGACGGCAAGGTCGCCATTGTAGGCGGTGCCAGCATGGGCATCGGCTACGGCATCGCACGCCAGCTAGCGGCCGACGGCGCGCGCGTTGCCATCACGGCCCGGCGAGAGCCCGGCTTGGCAAAGGCGGCGGAGACGCTGCGCACCGAGACTGGTGCCGAGATCCTGCCCATCCAGGCCGATTGCCGCCGCGCCGAGGATTGCGCGCGCGTCGTCGAGACTGTGCTGAGCGCGTTCGGCGGCATCGACATCCTCGTCAACAACGACGGCGCGCCGCCCCTCGGCGCTCTCGCATCGTTCGACGACACCGCATGGGCGAAGGCAATCGAGCAGAACCTGATGTACGTCGTCCGCATGACCCGGGCGGCACTCCCCCACATGAAGCCGCGCGGCGGCGGCGGCATTCTCAACATCACCGCGATTTCAGCAATCCAGCCGATTGCCGGCTTCGGCCTCTCGGTTGCGACCTGGGGGGGCGTCATCGGATTCGCCAAGACCCTCTCGCTCGAGGTCGCGCGCGACAACATCAACGTCAACACGATCTGTCCGGGCTACATCGAAACCCAGCGGCTCGAGAAGGTGTTCGCTGCGGGCGGCGAGGATCCGGCCGTCATGCGCCGCCAGCTCGAGGCCGAGGTGCCGATGGGCCGCATCGGCACAGTCGAGGACATCTCGGGTCTCGTGGCACTCCTCGTGTCGCCGCGTGGCCGCTACGTTACCGGTGCCACGATTCAGGTCGACGGCGGACTGCTGCGCGCCGTGCGCTGAGCCTAACCGAAGGGAGAGCGGCACATGCAATTCCAGACGGTGCTGAAGCCGGACCTCGCGGCACGCTGGCGTCGCGAAGGCCACTGGGGCAACGAGACGTTCTTCGACATCCTGGAGCAGCGCGCGGCGGCCCATCCCGAACGCGAGCTCTTCGTGGATGCAACGGGCCGCATCACCTATGGCGTCCTGAAGGACAAGGTCGAGCGCTGCGCGGCGTTCCTGCGCAAGATCGGCATCGGCCGCGGCGACGTGGTGACGATCCAGCTTCCGAACCGCATCGACATGCCGATCGTCTTCTTCGCGCTCGAGTTGATTGGAGCCGTCGCCAACAAGGTGAACCCCGATTTCCGTCTGCGGGAGCTCGACTACATTTTGCGCTTCTCCGGAAGCAAGGCCTTCGTCTTTCCCGCCGCTTTCAAAAGTCACGACTACGCCGGTATGGCACGCCAGCTCCGGGATTCCATTCCCGCCCTCACTCACCTCGTCGTGGCAGGCGGAGAAGCGGAAGAGGCATTCAGCCTTTCGGCAGGCATCGCCGGCACGCCGCCACTCGACCGCGACAAGCGCGTGCGCATGAGCCCCGACGAGATCTTCCGGATGGCCTTCACGTCGGGGACGACGGGCAATCCGAAATGCGTCCTCCACTCCTTCAATACGACGCTTCCGGCCGTGCGCCAGATCAACGCCGACATGGCAGTGACCGAGAACGACGTGCAGCTCGTGTACCTGCCGATCTGCCTCAATTGGGGCTATCTCTGCCTCTTGCAGGCCGTGCTCTCCGGCAGCAGTGCCGTCCTCCTCGAGCGCTTCTCCGCCAAGGCGGCCCTCGACCTCATTCAACGCGAGCACGTCAGCTACATCGCGACGGCACCGGCCTCTATCGTGGCCATGCTCAACGAGCCCGACCTGGCGGCTCGCGACGTCTCGTCCTTGCGCGTCGTCATCACCGGCGGAGCCTCCGCCGCGATCGAGACGATCCGCGACTACCAGGCCCGCATGCCGGGCCATCTGATCGAGCTCTACGGCATGCTGGAGACCGGCTTTCACACCTATACCCGCTTCTCGGACGATCCGACGGAGGTCAACGGAACCATCGGCCGGGTCGTCTCGAGCATGGAACTGAAACTCCTGGACGAGGCCGGAGCCGAGGTGCCCCGGGGAGAGGTCGGCGAGATCGCAGCGCTCGGGCCGAGCGTCCATCTGGGCTACCACGCCAATGCCGCAGCCAATGCGGAAGCCTTTACCGAAGACGGGTGGTTCCGCACGGGCGATCTCGGGCAAGTCGTCGATGAGGCGGGCAATGTCGCGATCGTCGGTCGCCGCAAGGAGATCATCAATCGCGGCGGCAAGAAGTTCTTCCCGCGCGAGGTGGAGGAAATCCTCTACACGCACCCGAAGGTGATGCATGCTGCGATGGTCGGCGTTCGGGATGCACGTCTCGGCGAGCGCAACGCGCTCTGCGTGATCCCGAAGGCAGGGCAGACGGTCACGCTCGACGAGATGATCGCCCACCTCAAAGGCGAGGTTGCCGACTACAAGCTGCCGGAGCAGCTTCATATCGTTGCCGAGCTGCCCTTTACGGCAACCGGCAAGCTGCGCCGGCATGTGTTGTCCGAGCAGATTGGCAAGGAAACTGCCGCAACCTCTCCGAAGCAGTGATATTTGCCGGTCGGCCGCGGGGCAGGTGTTGCCTCCGCCGCCCCTCGCCGCTAGCGTTGTCCGGACAGCCGCGCCCGACAAGCGGCCCCAAACGGGAGTGAAGCGAATGACCACCAAGCATCGTCTTACGCGACGCGCCGTGCTGGCCGGCGCCGGCGCCGCGGTTGCCGCGCCCAACATCTGGACGAGCGCACAGGCTCAGGCCGCCGGCACCATCAAGATCGGCATGCCCCTGACGCTGACGGGCCCGCTCGGCTCGGTCGGCCAGCAGCAGAAGCGCGGCGCCGAATTCCACACCAAGATGCTGAACGAGAAGGGCGGCATTCTCGGCAAGAAGGTCGAGCTTCTGATCGAGGATACGGCCGGCAACCCAGCCAACTGCGTGCGCAAGGCCCAGGAGATGGTCGAGCGCCACAATGTTCGCCTCTTCACCGGCATCACGCTCTCGTCGGAAGCGCTGGCAGTCGTGCCGAAGCTTGCCGAGTGGAACGCGATCTTCATCTCTTCCGACAACGGCGACGGCCGCCTCACGGCGGCGAGCTTCGTACCGAACTTTTTCCGCGCCAACACCTCGGGCCCCATGGGCACGCGAGCTGTCTCCCTTTACTTGCGCGACGAGAAGAAGCTGCAGAAGTTCTATGCGCTCGGGCTCGATTACGCCTGGGGACACAACAGCGTCCAGGTCTTCGAGAACGAGGTCAAACGGATGGGTCGCCAGTTCCTCGGCAAGGTGTTCGCACCGACCGGGACCAAGGACTACTCGACCTACATCACCAAGATCCGCCAGTCCGGTGCCGATGCCGTCTACCTGGTGCTCGCCGGCGACGACAACAACGCGTTCATCGCCCAGGCGGCCCAGTACCAGCTCGCCTCGCGCATGGCGATGCTCTCCGAGCAGCTCGAGCTGTCGACCATGCGCGCCGTCGGCGACGCCTGCCTCGGCATGATCGTCTCCTCGCGCTATGCCTTCACCATCGACAATCCGAAGAACAAGGCCTTCGTCGAGGCTTGGCAGAAAGAGCATGGCGGCGCGGTGCCGGACCAGTTCGAGGGCGAGCAGTGGCAGTGCCAGCAGGTCTTCGAGGCCGGCATCAAGAAGGCGGGCGACATCGCCGCGGACAAGCTGCGCCCCGCACTTGAGGACCTCGTCATCGACGACATCAAGGGCAAAGTGCACATCAGGAAGTGCGATCACCAGGGCGTGCAGCAGGGCTTCATCGTGAAAGCCACGAAGCGCCAGGGCTTCAACCACCCCGTGCCCGAGGTGATTGCGAAGCTCCCCGCCGACCGCGTCACCCCGCCCTGCAACAAGATGACCTACGACGACTGACACAAACCGGCCTCGCCGCCCTCCGCTCTCGGTGAAGGGCGGGAGGGCCGAGGGCTCGGAGGCAGCGGCGACGAGCCGGCGCCCAGTCCAACCCGCACGTAGCTCTTTGCCCTTCCTTTCCGATCCCGGCTCCGCACGAGGCAACCGACCGTCATGCGGCGCGCCAGTCTGCGAGAGCAGCAACAGGAGGCCCATGTCCACCCTCGCCTTCTTCCTGACCCAGGGCGTCAATGCCCTGTCGCAGGCAGCCCTGCTGTTCTTCCTGGGCGTTGGCCTGACGCTCATCTTCGGCATCATGCGGATCGTCAACTTCGCGCATGGCACCATCTACATGCTGGGCGCCTTCGTCGCCTTCAGCATCGTGCACCTGACCGGCAGCTTCTGGGTGGCACTTGTTCTGGCACCGCTCGCCGTGGGGCTTCTTGGTACGATCTTCGAGTTGTCCATCCTGCGCCGGCTCTATGGCAGGGAGGCCCACGCCTTTCTCATGGTCACCTTCGGCCTCGCTCTCATCGTCGGAGAGGCGGTACGGCTCGGCTGGGGGCCTGACGCGCTCCAGGTGCCACCGCCGGCTGCAATCTCGGGCGTTGTGTTCCTGCTCGACGAGCCTTTCCCGGTCTACCGGCTCTTTCTGGCCGGAGCCGGAGTCGTGATGGCGATCGCCATCTGGCTCGCGCTCGAGCGGACACGGCTCGGCCTGCTCATTCGCGCCACGTCGCAGAACGCCGAGATGGTGCACGCGCTCGGCACCGACGTGAAACTCATACGCTCCGCCGTTTTCGGCATCGGCTGCGGCCTCGCGGCTCTCGGCGGCGTGCTGGCAGCACCGCTCGTCACCGCCTCGCACGGCATGGCCTTCTCGGCCGTCATCGACGCCTTCGTCATCGTCATCATCGGCGGCATGGGCAGCTTCCTCGGCTCGCTCATCGGAGCCCTGCTCGTCGCGTTCGTGCAGGTGTTCGGCAACTACTACTTTCCGGATCTCGCGCTGGCCTTCATGTACCTCGTCATGCTTCTCGTGCTCATGGTGAGGCCCGGCGGCCTCCTCGGTAAGGAGGCATGAGCAGATGCGCGCCTCCTTGCTCGCTGGCCTCGGCGTCCTCGCCCTTTTGATCGCCGCGCCGTTCGGCCTGCCGGTCTTCGCCATGACGCTGCTGACCGAGCTCGTGATCCTCGGCCTCTTCGCCATGAGCCTCGACCTCATGGTCGGCTACACACGGCTCGTCTCGTTCGGACACGCCGCCGCCTACGGCCTCGGGGCCTACGCCTCGGGCTACATCCTCCTGCACACCGAGCTGTCCCTTCCGTTCGCGGTGGCGCTCGCGACGGCCCTGGCCGGCGTTGTCGCCATCGGCGTCGGCTGGGTGTGCACGATGGCGACAGGTGTTTCCTTCTCGATGCTGACGCTCGCCTTCGCCCAGCTCCTTTACGCCGTGGCCTTCAAGTGGACCTCCGTCACCGGCGGCTCGGACGGCCTCGCCGGCATCCCGCGTCGCCCGGGGCCCTTCGGCATCGAGGCCCTGACCACCAAGACCGGTTTTTACTACTTCGCGCTGGCGTGCCTGCTCGGCGCTCTCGCGATAAGCCGCGCGCTGGTAGCCTCGCCGTTCGGCGCCGTTCTTCGAGGCATCCGCGAGAACGAGCCCAAGGCCGTGGCGCTCGGCTACAACACCCGCCTCTACAAGATCGCGGTCGTCGCCATGTCTTATGCGCTCGGTGGCCTCGCCGGCGCGCTCTACGCGCCGTTCGCCGGCTTTGCCAACACCGAGCTCCTCTTCTGGCTGCTCTCGGGTCAGGTCCTGATCATGGTCATCGTCGGAGGATCGGGCACGCTTTTCGGTCCGATCCTCGGCGCCGCCTTCTTCATGCTGCTCGAGCATCAGCTCTCGTCGTACACCGAGGCCTGGGCCTTGTTCTTCGGTCTGATCTTCATCGCCTTCGTGCTGTTCGCGCCTGAAGGGATCTGGGGCCTCGCCAGCGCCTGGCAGAAGCGGGACAAAGACGCAGCGAAGGAGCTGGGCCATGGCTGAGGCGGTCTCGACGAGAACGACCGCCGGTGCCGGCAAGGCACCGCTGCTCGACGTCTCCTCGCTCACCAAACGCTACGGCGCCCTGGTCGCCGTCGACAACGTTTCGATGCAGGTTGCCGACGGCGAGGTGAGGGCCGTCATCGGCCCCAACGGGGCCGGCAAGACGACGCTGTTCCATCTGATCTCCGGCGTCGTCGCGCCGACCGCGGGCCAGGTGCGCTTCGCGGGCGAGGACATTACGCGGCTTCCGGCTCACGCGGTGTGCCAGCGCGGTCTGTCGCGCACGTTCCAGCTCACGTCGCTGTTTCCGGAAATGACGGCGCGCGAGAATGTCGCCCTGGCCGCCCAGGCGCGCCATGCCCGCCGCTGGCTGCCGTTCGGCGGCTCGGACGTGTTTGCCGAGGCACGCCGCGCCGGCGACGCAGCCCTCGAGCAGTTGTCGCTCGGCCCCATCGCGGACCGCCCGGCCGGGCTGCTGAGCCACGGCGACCAGCGCCTGCTCGAGGTGGCGATGGCAATGGCGCAGGCCCCGAAGGTCCTCATCCTCGACGAGCCGACCCAGGGCTTGTCCGTCGAGGAAACAGCCGAGGCTGTCGAGACGCTAGCGCGCTTCTTGCAATCGGCGCGCCTCACGGTGCTTCTGGTCGAGCACGACATGGAGGTCGTCTTCCGCTTGGCGCACCGCATCACCGTGCTCCATCGAGGGAGCGTCATTGCGGACGATGTACCCGAGGCCGTGCGGGCCGATGCGCGGGTGCAGGAGGCCTATCTCGGAGGCATGGACTGATGCTCGCGATCGAAGGCCTCAACGCGCACTATGGCGCGAGCCACATTCTGCAGGGCGTAGACCTCGCGCTCGGCGCGGGGCGCATAGCCTCGATTCTGGGGCGAAACGGCGTCGGCAAGACGACGACGGTCAAAGCGATCATGGGGCTCGTTCCGCCGAGCAGCGGCTCCGTGCGCCTCGACGGCAACGAGATTGCCGGCTGGCCCGCGCATCGCATCGCCCGAGCCGGCGTCGCCTACGTGCCGGAGGGGCGGCTGATTTTCCCCGACCTCACCGTCATAGAGAACATCAAGGTCGCGGAACGCGCGCCGGCCCGTGAATGGACCGTGACACGCCTGCTCGATCTCTTCCCGTCGCTCGCCCAGCGCCGCACCAACAAGGGCTCACAGCTCTCGGGCGGCGAGCAGCAGATGCTGGCCATCGCCCGCGCCCTCGTCAGCGATCCGAAGCTCGTGCTGCTCGACGAGCCCAGCCAGGGCTTGGCACCCCTGGTCGTGCGCGAGCTCGCCCGCATCATCAAGCTCTTGCGCGATGCCGGCGTCACCATTCTGCTGATCGAGCAGAACATGAAACTTGCCGAGGCGGTGGCGGACGAGTTGCACATCATGGTCAAGGGGCGCCTCGTCTATTCGGCGGACCCGAAACAGTTCCGCGCCGAGGAGGAACAGATCAGGACCCGCTTCCTGACCGTCTGAGCCGGACCAAGCGACATGCCCAGAAGACAAGAACCCACGCACCATCGGAGCCCACGCTCCGTCCGCGGCACCTCTTGGCTTGTGAGTTGGCTGGGGGACTAGGATTCGAACCTAGACAGGCAGAGTCAGAGTTTTCTTTTTCGGTGTTTCCTGCCGTACCATGGCATCCCGACGCCTTGGAAAAACGGACACAGATTCAACGCATTAACGTGCTAGGCAATACCGAGACGTAACATCGAGACGCCGCTTGATCTGCGTCCTTGGTGCGTCCTTTAAGACAAACAGACTCCGCTCCGAAGCCTTGAAAACCGCCATGTTGAACGACCTCGTCATCAGAAAGACCGCCATACCTCCGGCCGGTGCGGTGCAGGTAGCCGACGGCCGCCTGCCTGGCTTCGGCCTGCGCGTCTATTCGAGCGGCATCCGATCGTTCTATCTGACCTATCGGCACAACGGCCGGAGCCGCCGCCTCTGCCTCGGCCGCTACCCGTTCACCACGCTTTCACAAGCACGCGCGAAGGCGCATCG
>JAWKWD010000002.1:0-1537 GCA_041397805.1 Hyphomicrobiaceae bacterium | reverse complement strand
GCTTCAGCCGGTTCTCGCGCACCTTGGGGTCATCGTCGTTGACCTTGACCTTATCGAAGAACGCATCCACCGCCGGCCGCAACTTGGCCATCGCGCTCATCGCGGCGGCAAAGTCTTCCCTGGCAACCGCCGCGGCCGCTTCGCTCTTCACCTGATCGATCGCCTTGGCCAGCGCCTTTTCTTCATCGAGCTTATAGAGCGCGGCATCAGGCGCGCCGTCGAAGCTGCGCTTGTCCTTCTTCTCCTCGATGGAAAGGATATTGCTGGCACGCTTGGTGCCTGCGAGCAGATTCTTGCCGTCGTCAGTGTCGAGGAATTTGCCGAGCGCCTCGACGCGGCGGACCACCATCAGCAGATCGTCCTGGCCTTCGAGGGCGAAGACGGCGTCAACGAGATCGTGCCGCGCGCCCTGATCGCGAAGCTGCACTTTCAGGCGATCGGCGAAGAATGCGAGAAGATCGGCTGGAAGCTTTGCGGCATCGGTAGCAACCTTGGCGGTCAGCCCCGATAGAGCAGACTTGGCCACATTCAAAATCGACAGTCTAAGCGCATTCTCTGCGATCAACCTGATCACGCCCAGCGCCGCACGCCGAAGCGCGAACGGGTCCTTCGAGCCCGTCGGCTTCTCGTCAATGGCCCAGAAGCCGACGAGCGTATCGATCTTGTCGGCCAGCGCCACCGCTATACTCACGCGATCGGTCGGCACGCGGTCGGCAGGCCCCTGCGGCTTGTAGTGTTCCTCGCACGCGGCGGCGACGGCGGCATCCTCGCCCTGCGCCAGCGCGTAGTATTTCCCCATCAGGCCCTGCACTTCGGGGAATTCTCCGACGACTTCGGTCAACAGGTCGGCCTTGGCCAGCCGCGCGGCACGTTTGGTCTTTTCCACGTCGGCGCCGACCAGCGGCGCGATCTCGGCGGCCAATCGCTCGATGCGCCTGATGCGCTGGCCCTGCGTGCCGAGCTTCTCGTGGAACACGATGCTGTCGAACTTCGGCAGCCGGTCCTCGAGCCTGGTCTTGAGGTCGGTCTCGTAGAAGAACTTCGCATCCGACAGCCGCGCGCGGATCACGCGCTCGTTGCCGGCAACGATGGCCTTGCCGCCGTCGGTCGCCTCGATATTGGCGGTGAGGATGAACTTGCTCGCGAGCTTGCCCGTTTTGGGATCGCGCACCACGAAGCATTTCTGGTTGTTGCGGATGGTGGCGCGGATCACCTCGCCCGGAATGGAGAGAAAGTCCGCATCGAACGAGCCCATCAGCACGACCGGCCATTCGACGAGGCCCGCGACTTCATCCAGCAGGTTCTGGTCCTCGACCAGCTCGAAGCCCTGCGCGAAGGCCAACTGCTTGGCGTCGGTAAGGATCGCATCCTTGCGCCTGTCGGGGTCGAGCACGACTTTTGCCGCAAGCAGCTTTGCGTCGTAGTCCTCGAACCGGCGCACGGCGATCGCGCCGGGCGCCATGAAGCGGTGACCGTACGTCGTCTGCCCGGTCTCGATGCCGTCGATGGAGAACTTCACCACATCGGGCTCTTCGGT
>JAWKWD010000001.1:0-1665 GCA_041397805.1 Hyphomicrobiaceae bacterium | reverse complement strand
GGACATCTCCTCCAACGTCTTGGTTTTCCAGAAGAATCCCTCCTGGCCCGAGCTTCGTCTGGGCGGTGCGGTCATGAGGCTGATTTTCCCTGGAATCACGCCGGATATTCGCCCTTCTAGGGGGCTCCCGACCGGCGGCGCAAGCGGGTCCGGCCGCACCATGCCCGCCGTTCAAAATCGCTGCAACACCATTGGTTTATCGCCCCCGCTCGGATAGAACTACAACCGAGTCCCCGAATGCGTTGTTGAGCGCCTTGGGTTTGCCGCAACAATCCCGCAAGACGTCTCGTGGCAGGGCCGCCGGCCCGCCGCGGCGCTTTTGAACCGATGAAGTAAGCCGGTGCGCAGGATCATACCGACCAGGTGGAAGAAGAAGATCCAGAACGTGTTGCTGGACATCGATGCGCGCATCGATTCCACGCTGTTCTCTTCTGCGAAGGGCCTGCGCGAGCTCTATGAGCGCTATTCCACCTTCATGGATCGCTTCTACGTCGGCCGCTGGAAGCGCTGGGTGATCGTCGAGCCGCTGTCGGAAGCGGCGACGCTGGGTCTCGGTGGTCTCATCCTGATGCTCGCACTGGCGATCCCGGCCTTCCGTGAGACCGCCGACGACGACTGGCTGAAGAAGTCCGACCTCGCGGTGAGCTTCCTCGACCGCTACGGCAATCCGATCGGCAGCCGCGGCATCAAGCACAATGACTCGATCCCGCTGGAAGATTTTCCCGACGTGCTGATCAAGGCGACGCTCGCGACCGAAGACCGGCGCTTCTACGACCATTTCGGCATCGATATCCCCGGCACCGCGCGCGCGCTCGTCACCAACGCGCAAGCCGGCGGCGTGCGCCAGGGCGGCTCGTCGATCACGCAGCAGCTCGCCAAGAACCTGTTCCTCAACAACGAGCGCACGATCGAGCGCAAGGTGAAGGAAGCGTTCCTCGCGGTGTGGCTCGAGACGCGGCTGACCAAGAACGAGATCCTGAAGCTCTATCTCGACCGCGCCTATATGGGCGGCGGCACTTTCGGCGTCGACGGCGCGGCGCATTTCTACTTCAACAAGTCGGCGCGCGACGTGAACCTTGCGGAGGCCGCGATGCTCTCCGGCCTGTTCAAGGCGCCGACCAAATACGCGCCCCACATCAACCTGCCCGCCGCGCGCGCCCGCGCCAACGTGGTGCTCGACAACCTGGTGGATGCCGGGTTCATGACCGAGGGCCAGGTGTTCGGCGCCCGCCGCAATCCGGCATTTGCCGTCGACCGCCGCGACGAGAATTCGCCGAACTACTATCTCGACTACGCCTTCGAGGAGATGCGCAAGCTCGTCGATACCTTCCCGAAGTCCTACACCGAGCGCGTCTTCGTGGTACGCACCACGATCGACATGAACCTGCAGCGCGCCGCGGAGAGTGCAGTCGAAAACCAGCTCCGCCAGTTCGGCCGCGACTATCACGCCACGCAGGCGGCAACCGTGGTCGCCGATCTCGACGGCGGCGTGCGCGCCATGGTCGGCGGGCGCGACTACGGCGCCAGCCAGTTCAACCGCGCCACCGATGCCTATCGGCAGCCTGGTTCATCGTTCAAACCCTATGTCTACACGACTGCGCTGCTGAACGGTTACAAGCCGACCTCGATCGTTGTCGACGGTCCGGTGTGTATCGGTAACTGGTG